>CAVTKQ010000028.1:0-31020 GCA_963735315.1 uncultured Actinomycetota bacterium | reverse complement strand
GCAAAAGCCCGGAGAAGAGGAACGGGTGCGGCTGACCCTGGCCGGCGAGCCGCACCCGTCACCAGCGCGCGCCGGGACGCCCGGCCCTTTTGCCGGAAAGCCCCCACCCGCCATCAGGGCACGCCGGGACGCGCGGGGCCGAGGTACGCCGCTCAGCGGCGGGATCAGGTCGCCTGGCCGGCCACCGGGCAGTGCCGTCAGGTTAAGCGGCGGCCGCCGCGGCCGGGATCCGCCCTGTATGCCGTTATCCGGACGGGCCGCGCTGGTAACCGCGGCCTTAGCGCGGAAAATCCGCATTAGGTGGAGATTCCGCACCTGCTGCGGGTGTTTTATCTCCGTGTAGTGCAAAGTATCCGAGATTACCGCCCGACGAGCGCGGGCGGCCGGGCCGTTAGCGGCAGCGCGGCCCCTCGCGAGTGCCGCCTTTCCCTCATCTAAGGGTAATGGGCACCGGGCACTTGGCCGGCCCCGGTGCCCCGTGACTGGCGGCCTCAGGAAAGCCCGCGCGCGACGATATCGTCCGCGAGCGGCGTGACCGCCGCGGCGATCTGGGCGATGGTCCCCGCCGGGACCCCGGCCGCCGCGAGGGCGGCGGTAAGGTGAAAGGCCACCCTGTCGAAGTCGGCCTGGCTGATCCCGCGGCCGGCGTGTACCTGCCGCATGCTGGCCCCCTCGTAGAAATCGGGGCCGCCGAGCGCGGCGGCAAAGAACTCGACCTGCCTGCCCTTGAGTTTCGGCATATTCGTGCCGGCGAAGAACCCGGAGAGCTGCGGGTCGGCGAGTACTCGCACGTAGAAGTCGTCTACGACCGCCACGAGCGCTGACTCGCCGCCTATCGACTCGTAGATGCTGACTTCACCGGCGTCGGTCATAATCGCGTATTCCCCTCATTTGGCCTTCATGGTCAGTCTGGGACCATATCAGCGGGCGCTGCCGAATGAGTCTCGATTGGCGCCTTGTCCTAGCGTGAACTGGGCGCGGGGCGATGGTAGCAACGCGAATATCTACGAATCAATTCCTATGTCATCTTATGTCGTACTTATCGGACAAATGGCTTGCGCCGTGGGGCCTGGATCGTGAGTTTTGCCTTTTGAGGGACGCGGGGCCCATCTGACGATAAAGTAACGAACCGCGGGAAGACGTTCCACTGGCCCTAATAAATTCTGGAACGCGCCTACGGGGGCGTAAATAGCTAGCATGCGGGGGGAAAGGCCGTGGATGAACGGCGACTGAAAGAGAGTTTCGCGCGCGCGGCGGCATACGGCGATGAGGTGGCGCTCTTCTTCTACTCGCATCTTTTCCTCGGCCATCCCGAGGTCCGCGACATGTTCCCGGTTTCCATGGCCGCCCAGCGGGACAAGCTGCTGAGCGCGCTGGGGCGGATCGTCACGGAGGTCGCCAACGCCGACAACCTGGTGCCGTTCCTGCAGGGCCTGGGCCGCGATCACCGCAAGTTCGGGACGCTGGCCGAGCACTATCCAGTGGTTGGCGCCAGCCTCCTCGCCACGCTCGCGCACTTCAACGGCACGGAGTGGAGCGAGGACCTGGCCCGCGAGTGGACGGAGGCGTACACGGTCGTCGCGCAGGTGATGACCGGGGCCGCCGCCGAGGACGAGGCCGGCAACCCGCCGTCGTGGCAGGCGACGGTGGTGGGCCACGAGCGGCGGACGATGGACATCGCGGTCCTGCGGGTCGCGCCCGATGTACCGCTCCCGTACGCGCCCGGGCAGTCGGTCGCGGTCGAGTGCGAGGCCAGGCCCCGGCTGTGGCGCTACTACTCCATGGCGAACGCGCCACGGCACGACGGAACCGTCGACTTCCACGTGCGCGTCATCGACGGCGGGCCGGTCAGCTCCGCCCTGGCGCGGAGCGTCAGGGTCGGCTCCCGGCTGCGGCTCGGGCCTGCGGTCGGGGCGCTGAGGCTCGACGTGAGCTCGCGGCGCGACGTCGTGCTCGCCGCGGGGAGCACGGGCCTCGCTCCGCTCAAGGCGATCATCGAGCAGGCCGCCTCCCTCGGCGACCCGCCGCGGATGCACCTCGTCTTCGGCGCGCGCGCCGCCGACGGCCTCTATGACCTCGCCGACCTCGAGAAGATGACCGCCCAGTGGCCCTGGCTGACGGTGACGCCGGCGGTGTCCGCCGACCCTGACTACCGCGGGCGAGGCCGGCACGGTCGCGGACGTCATCGGCCGGCGGGTGCCGCTGGCCGGCCAGGACGCTTACATATGCGGCTCATCGGCAATGGTCGCGGCCACGGTGGGCCGCCTGCAGTCGCTTGGCATGGCACAGGACCATATCTACGTCGAAGATTTTGGTTGGAGTGAATCATGAGCCACGCGAACAGTGAGCTGCCGACGCCGGAGCGGGTGCGGTCGGCGACCTTCACGCCGACCCGGCTCGGGCGCCGCGGTCTCGATGAGACGGAGGTCCGCGCCTTCTGCGAGTGGGTCTCCGACGGCCTCGGACGGCTGATCAGCGACAACGGCATGCTGCAGGCCGAGATCCAGCGGTTGCGCGGCCGGCTGCTCGGGGGCAACGGGACCGGGGCCCAGCCGGAGGACGCTCACGTCCAGGCCGTGCACCTGCTGTCGAGGGCGCAGCAGACCGCCGACCGCTACGTGGCCGACGCGCAGGCCTACAGCCGCGAGCTCGCCGAGGACGCCCGCATGCGCCGCGACGAGATCGTGCGCGAGGCGAAGGTGCGGGCCAGCATGATCCTGGAGACGGCGCAGACGAGCGCGAGCGAGGCCGCCGACCCGGCCCGCGCGACGAGCGGCCTGCCCGGCCCTTCCGAGCAGCAGGAACTCCAGGCCGAGATCGCCTACCTGCGGACGTACAGCGACGTGTGCCGCACGCACCTGCGCGCGTACATGGAGTCGCTCACCCGCTCCATCGAGGAGTGGGAGCGAGCCGAGCGCAACGGCACGCTCGCTGCCAGGACCTCCTTCGCCCACTCCAGGCAGCACGTCTTATCGCGTGACCAACCGGTGTAAATCCCTCATGGCGGGTAGTTCCGCTGCATGCTCAGGATCAGGCAGTGGTTCGGTAAAAGGCGGCAGGTTATCTGGGCCGAGCCGGAGCTCCCGCCCTTCATCAAGATTAATCCAACCGCGGTCCCGACCGACGCCCTGCAGCCTGGCGACATCACCATGGGGCTGATGGCCAGGGAGTTCCTCGAGAGCGACGAGTACCCGGAATAGCGCCCGCGCCGCTCAGCCGAGCCTCCGCCGGACCGTGCGCAGGACGCCGGGCAGCAGGACCGGAAGCAACCGGAACCAGGCGTCGAGGTCGCGCTCGTCACGGTAGCGGAACCAGATGTCGCAATCGGCGGCGTAGGGCGCCGTCACCGGCCTTCCCTGCGCCAGGTACCAGTCCCGCGCACGGTCGTCCAGCGTGCGGAGCACGCGCGCGGGCACGGGCGGCAGCCGCCTGATGACCGCGTTCTGCACCGCTCGCACCCGCTCGCGCCCCTCGTCGTCCAGGAGCTGGCAGAAGCGGAAACCGGGCCCGAGCACGCCCGCTAGGGGCTGGGCGCCGCGCCGGAACTCGATGATGAACCTGGACCCGTACCAGCCAAGCGCGTCGGGGCTGCGCGTCGGCTGAACCCAGGCGACGACGAACTCCGGCCCGGACGGCTGCTGCCAGGTGGCAGCGGCCGACGCCTGGCGGACCGTGAAGCCCGCGGCGGCAAAGCCCGGTCCGAGCGCGGCCACGGCCTTGCGGTGCACCACCCGAGCAGGTACCACGCCGTCCACCAGCCCACGATAACGAAGACCGGCCGCCGGCAGAAGCCGCTGGCCAGCAGCGGGCCTGAGTGAGCCCGGGTGGCCAGGAGCCTGAGCGGGCCCCGGTGGTCGGCCGTCGAAGCGGGCCCTAGTCCTTCGGCCGCTGATCGGGGCCGCGGCGGGTGACCGGGGCCGTGGTGGGCGCGGCCGAGTACTCGCCGATCCACTCGTCCTTCCAGGCGTGGTCGTACTGCTGCTCGTTACAGCTCGGCCGGTAGACGGCGATCAGCTCGCGGGATATCTGCTCGCGGTGGGCGCTCGTCCCGCCCGGTACCTCGTAGGTGCAGATGTAGACCTTCCACTTCGAGCCGGCCCGCCGGATCCAGCACGCGGCCCGCGGGTGCCTGAACGGGAACCGCTCCGCGGACAGGTCGTCGGCGTGGCCGACGTAGATGACCGCGTAGTTCTCCGGCTTCTTGACCGGGTCCGGCTTGTACACGACGGCGTAGACCGCCGCGACCGGCGCCGGCGTCCAGCCGCCGAGCAGCCGCGGGCCGTCGAACGGGTAGCCGGCGAGCGAGCCGAGCCTGATCATCGCAGCCCGCTGGCTTCCCCGGCGTCGGCCTCGAGCGCCTGCGCCTCCTCGGCCTCGCTGATCGCCTCGGCGCGTGACGATCGGCGCGGCGGCAGCCCGGCCGTCTGCGCGGCCGCCCTGAACAGCCCGGTCGCCGCGGCGATCGCGTCCTCGCGGCTGCCGGCGACGACGAGCAGCCGGGCGCCGTAGCGGTTGGTGCCGATGCCGGAGGCGATGCCGCTGCTCGCGGCGACCGCGTCGGCGAGCTCGACTATTTCCTCCCGGGTGAAGACCCGGTCGCCCTCGGCCTCGATGCCGACACTCCACCTCACGGGTGCTCTCCTGTTCGCTTAACGCGGTACCGCGCGAGTCAGTACCGCCTGGTTCAGGGCCGCCTAATTGAGGGCCGGCAGCATTCCGGCCAGCTCTTCCAGGCTGGCGAGGTCGTGCCCGGACAGCAGCAGGTCGATGTGCGGTGCCGCCACCATCATGCCCAGCGTGCTCGGCCGGAAATCCCGGTCATCGCCCTTGTGCGGGTTCAGCCACACAATACGGTGGCACAGCCGGTCCAGCCGCTCCATCGCCTTCGCGAGCACCTCGGGGTCACCACGGTCAAGCCCGTCGGAGCAGATGACCACCACCCCGCCGCGGGCGAGGCCGTTCCTGCCCCACTTCCTGACGAAGGCGTCGAGCGACTGGCCGATCCTGGTACCGCCGTCCCAGTCCACGACGGTCCGCGCCGCCTCGTCGAGCGCAGCGTCGACCCGCTGGTGTGCCAGCTCCCGCGTGATGCGGGTCAGCCTGGTGCCGAAGCAGAACACCTCGACCCGGCCCGCGGCGCCGCGCCCCGGGCTGGCTCGCCCGGCCGCGTGACTGGCCGTGTGCGCGAACTGGAGCAGGTGCCTGGAGTAGTCAGCCATCGACCCGGAGACGTCGAGGATCAGGATCAGCGGGCGCAGCCTGGTCTTGCGCTTCCTGAAGTACAGCTGGCCCGGCGGTTCCCCGTGCATGCGCATCGATTCCCTGATCGTCGCGCGCATGTCGGGCTCGGCGCCGGCCGCCGACGGCCTGGTCCGCCTGGTCCGGCGGCGCGGCGGCGTCAGCCGCATCCTGGTCATGATCCTGTGCAGGGCGGCAAGCTCGTCCGGGGTGCACGCGGTGAAGGACCGGTTCTTGAGCGCGTCCACGTCGGACGCCATCCAGCCGAGGGCCGGCCGCTCCTGCTCTTCCTCGGGACCCGGCTCGGTCCCCGGCATCACGAGCGCCGCCTCGGCCTCGGCCACCGACTGCGCGCTGAGCATCAGCTGGCTTCTCGCCGGCGCGTGCCTCGCCGAGGAAGTACCGCCTGAATGCCTGGTCGTAACCGCGCTGGTCCTCGTGCCTGCTGACCAGCGTGGCCCGTCCGGCCCAGTACAGGTCGACCAGGTCGGTCGGGTCGAGCGGCGTCATGGCGGCGAAGTAGCTGAGCACGTCGCCGGTGCCGACCCTCAGCCCGGCGGCCCGCAGCTCGTGCGCGAAGCCGACAAGAACGCCGGTGAAGGGGCCGCCGCCCGGCCGCGGGTCATCTTCCTCAGGCACCGGCGACGATCTCCGCCAGGTTCTCCCTGGCCAGGTCGAGGTCGTCGCGGTCCTTGACGACCGCGCCGAGCGTGTCGCTGGCGGCATCCGGCGTCAGGTCGGCCTCGCCGAGCACGCCGAGCGTGCGGACCCAGTCGATCGTCTCGGCGACCCCGGGCGGCTTGGCCAGGTCGAGCTCCCGCAGCCGCTGCACGGCGGCCACCACCTTCGCGACGAGCTGCCCGGCCGCGCCCGGCTCGCGGACGGCGACGATCTCCGCCTCGCGCGCGGCCGTCGGGTAGCCGATCCAGTGGTAGAGGCAGCGGCGGCGCAGCGCGTCGTGCAGTTCCCTGGTCCGGTTGGAGGTCAAGATCACGACCGGGCTCGAGTCCGCCTTGATCGTGCCGAGCTCGGGGATGCTGATCTGGAAATCGGACAGGATCTCCAGCAGGAACGCCTCGAACTCGTCGTCGGCCCGGTCGATCTCGTCGATCAGCAGCACCGCGCGGTCGCCCTGCCTGACCGCCTCGAGCAGCGGGCGCTCAAGCAGGAACTTAGGGCCGAACAGCTGGTCAACCGACTGCTCGTCCGTTGCCTCGGCGTGCGAGAGCGCCCTGATCTGCAGCATCTGGCGGGCGTAGTCCCACTCGTAAAGCGCCTGGCTGGTAGTGATGCCCTCATAGCACTGCAGCCGGATCAGCCTGCGGCCGAAGACCGCCGCGAGAACCTTGGCGACTTCCGTCTTGCCGACGCCGACCTCGCCTTCGAGCAGCAACGGCCTGCGCAGCGACAGCGACACGAGCAAGCTGGTAGCCAGCCCGCGGTCGGCGAGGTAACCGCCGTCCCGCAGGCGCTGGGTGAGCTCAGCTACCGTTCCTGGATACTCCACCGGGCGGTCGGTACCCGGGTCAGCGGGCGCTGTCGGCAGGCGTCGCGGCCGGCCGCATGATGAGGTCGGCCAGGCTGCCCGCCGCGCCGAGCTTGCCCTCGCGCTCGAGCCTGGCCCGCCACGCCGCGGCGCGGTCCGTCTCGTCCCCGGCGGCGTAGTCGTCGAAGCCGACGCCGGCGTCCGTCATCTTCTTGCAGGCCCGCTCGCAGCCGTCGTCAAGGTCGGCGACCGCCTGCCCCTGGCCGCGCCAGACATCCCGGAGTACTTCCAGCGCATCCGCGCGCTCTGCGCCCATGACGAACGTCCCTCCTGCCCCCGAGCTGATCGTGCTCCCCAGCCTAACTCCGGGTGACGCGAGAGCCGAGCCGGGATTAAGCCATCTCTTAATTAGCCCGGGCGCGTGACGCCGGCCTGCTGGCGTTCCCGGGCGGCTGACCGCCGCCGCGGCCCGGCCCCGGCGCGCCGCCGCCCGCCTGGCGGCGCCAGGCGGGCGGCGGCAAGGGCAGGGCAGGCCGGCCGGAGAATGATCAGCTGGCGGGCCTGATGTCGAACAGCCACGGGGACGTGTAGCTCTCGTAGTAGTACCCGGGCCAGGTGAACTTCGAGGACAGCGCCAGGTCGTCGGTGTGGGTGTAGAGCATGACGTACGGCACGTCATTGCCCACGATCTTGAGTACCTGCCCGTACAGGGCGAACCGCTTCGCCTTGTCCGAGATGCTGTCGGCCTGGGCGAGCAGGGCGTTCACCTGGGGTGAGTTGTAGCCGGCCAGGTTGTTGCCGCCCGATGCGCTCGCGTAGACGCCGTCGACCATGTTCGCCGCGTCCCTGGCCGGGTCGGGGAAGCCGCCCGCCGCGTTCGTGATGACCCAGAACCCGGCGGTCTTCGGGCCGTCGTACTTGGCCACCCAGGCCGCCAGCGTCATCGTCTTGAGCTGGACGTTGATCCCGATCTTGGCCAGCTGGGCGGCGACCACCTCGGTCTCAGGGAGGTAGGTGCCGAAGTCGAGGGTGTAGGCGGTGGTGGTGAACCCGTGCGGGTAGGGCGACTGGGCCAGCTCGGCCTTGGCCTTGGCCAGGTCGTACGGGTAGGCGGGCAGCGAGTTCAGCAGCGCGGTGACCTGTGCCTTCGGCGCGAGCGTGCTCAGTTCCCCCGGCGTCAGGACCGAGTTCGACGTGACCGGCGTGGACGGGTCGGCGCTTTCCGCGACCTCGGCTGACCGGTCGATGGCGTAGGCGATGGCCCGCCGGACGTGAATGTTGTTGAACGGCGCCATGTTGACGTTCATGACCACGTCGGCGGAGGTGTCGCCGGGAGCGGACGTCACCTTGCAGCCGCACGTGGCCTGGAAGTGGGTCGTCGACTGCGGGTAGGCGATGTCGATCTCGCCGGCCCGCATGGCCAGCGCCAGCGGCGTGTCATCCTGGAAGAACTTGAGCGAGATGTGCTTGACCGGCACCGGGCCGCCCCAGTAGTGCGGGTTGGCGGTCAGCTCGACCCCGGTGGTCGGGTCGAAGCTCTGGATCTCCTCCGGCCCGGTGTCCATGATCCCGACCCCGGGCTTCCCGTACGACGCGCCGTGCTCCTGCTGGAACTTCTTCTCGAAGATTCCCCCGACGGTGGCGAGCACGGGCCCCCAGCCGGCGTCCGGCCGCTTCAGGGTGATGACGACGGTGTACTTGTCGGGGGCGGTGATGCTGGCCACGTCCGTGAAGTAGGTGGCCTCGTACGCGCTCGGGACGCGGTCGGAGGCGAGCGCGTTGACGACGTCGGCCGAGGTCATCTCGTTGCCGTCCCAGAAGTCGACGCCGTGCCGCAGGTGGTAGGTGTAAACCGTCGGGCTCGACTGCGTGACCGACTGTGCCAGCCACGGCTGTACCTGCCCGTCGGGGCCGACCCTGACCAGGTGCTCGGACCAGTTCGCCTCGGGCAGGCCGTCGGCGTACTGCTCGGTGAGGTTCGAGAACGTGTAGGTCGTGCCCTCGCGCAGCAGCGGGATGGTGGTGCCTGCGGCGGCGCCGGAGCTGGAGCCGGAGCTTGATCCTGGCGCCGCCGGCGTGCCGCTGCCGCAGCCCGCGCTGACCAAGGCGACGACCGCGAGCAGGATCACGAGCAGGACGCGGATCCTTGTCACCGGCCGGCGGCGCTGGCGGGGCAAGGCGCCGGGGGGACTGGCTGCCTTCATCTCGTCTCCTTCACAGGTGCGGAACATGGCTCAGGGGCCATGGGCCGGGAGCTTCGTCATCACCCAACGATAAACGTGCAAGAATGCGCGAGATCAAGAAGCATCCGGAAGTATTGGCGGAACGTTTGATCGACGTTCATACCGTTTGACCACCCTTGCTCCCGCGCGCGGCCAGGCCCGCCGCGCGGGGTGGTCCCGGTCGCCTTTCGCGGCGCACGCGACAGCGCACAGCCCGGGATTCGGGGGCGGGGAAGTTCAGCGTTCCCGGCTGAGCAGCCCGGGCGCGGTGGCCGGTAGCGTCAGCCGGCGTCGGTTGCGGCGCTGGCCGCGCCCGCCCGGAGCCGGGCGCTGTCCGGCCGCGCGTACGACGGCGGGTAGCCGTAGGTCTCCCGGAAGAGCCGGCTGAAGTGGGCGGCGTCGAAGAAGCACCACCGCGCCGCGAGCGCGGCGACGCCGCGGTGCGCCAGCGCCGGGTTCTCCAGGTCACGGCGGACCGCCGCAAGGCGCTCCTGGCGGATGTAGCCGCTGACCGACCACTCCTGCCCGGCGAAGACCCGGTCCAGCGTGCGCGGTGACATGCGGTGCGCGGCGGCGACCGTGGCCCGGGACAGGCGCGGGTCGTCCAGGCGGTCGCGCACGTAGGTCATCACCCGGTCCCTGAGCACCTGCGTCCCGCTCGCGGCCGCCGCGTCGCCGTCCGCGGCCAGCGACCCGGCGAGCAGGCAGGCGCCGGCCTCGCCGAGCTTGCCCGCCGCGGCCGCCTCCACGCAGTCCATCTGGCTGACCGTCGAGGTGATGAACTGCGCCAGGAGCAGCCCGAGGCCCTGCCCGCTGGGATAGGCCCGGCTCATCGCGCCGGGCAGGCGCGCGGCCGGGACCGCGATCAGGTCGCGCCGGACGGCCATGACCGCGCAGGTCCAGGTGCCCTCAAGGCGCAGCGCGTACGGCCGCGCCATGTCGTAGACCGCGAACTGGCCCGGGTCGAGGACGATCTCCCTGTCGTCCTGGTGCACGGTCGCGCGGCCGCGCAGCTGAACGCAGACCTTGAGCATGTCGGTGGGGGAGTGCCTGGTGGCGGTCGTCGTCCGGCGCACCGCCTGCGGGCTGCCTGAGACGGTGAAGACGGCGGCGCCGCCCAGCTCAAGACCGCGCAGCGTGCCTTCCGGCGCGACCTCGCGGTCCAGCGGGGCGGGGACCAGGTCGCAGAACGCGGTGCCCAGGTTGGCCCGCCAGAGGGCAGGCTCGTCGAAGGTGTTTCCCGCGCTCGCCTCCGGGCGCTCGGGGCCCTTCGGCTCGCGCTCAGTGCTTCCCGCGCTCGCCTCCGGGCGCCCGGTCTCCTCGGTAAGCATGGCTTCCCCCGTCGTCGCGGGACTGGCATGGTCTCGGCCCTTTTACCAAAAGGCTGGTAGTCCTGTCGCGGATAGTCAACCCAGCCCTGACGCGGATAGTCAACGCACTCGTGACCGATTCGGCGAGAGTAAGTCGCACACCGGAAAGCGGACCGCCCCGAACCGGAGGATCAGGCCTGCTGATCAGGAAGGCATGACCATGACCGAGATCCTTGACGACCTGGACTGGCAGGGCAAGGTATTCAGCGACGGGTGGACGACCGCGCGCGGCGGCGAGCTTGAGTCCACCGAGCCGGCGACCGGCGAGGTGCTCGCCCGGGTCGGGCTCGCGAACGCGGCCGACATCGCGGCCGCGGCCGCCTCGGCCCGCCGGGCGCAGCCCGAGTGGGCGGCACTGCCCGGCCCGCAGCGGGCGGCGCTGCTGCGCCGCGCGGCGGGCATCCTCGAGGCGAACCGGGCCGAGTTCGAGCGCTGGCTGGTCCGCGAGGGCGGCGCCGTCCCCGGCAAGGCGGCCTTCGAGGTGGACCTGGTCCTCAGCGAGCTGTGGGAGGCGGCCGCGCTGCCGACCCAGCCGTGGGGGCACCTGCTGCCCACCATCGAGCCGGGCCGGCAGAGCATCGCCAAGCGGGTGCCGCTCGGCGTGGTCGGCGTGATCAGCCCGTGGAACTTCCCGCTGATCCTGTCGGTCCGCGCCGTCGCCCCCGCGCTCGCGCTCGGCAACGCGGTCGTGCTCAAGCCCGACGTGCAGACCGCCGTGTCCGGCGGGGTGCTGGTCGCCCGCCTGTTCGAGCTGGCCGGGCTGCCGCAGGGCACCCTGCACGTGCTGGCGGGCGACGCCGGGCCGGGCGCGGCCCTGGCCGAGAGCCCCGACGTCGCGATGGTCTCGTTCACCGGCTCGACCGCGGTCGGCCGCCTGGTCGGCGAGGCCGCCGGGCGCACCCTGAAGCGGGTCAGCCTCGAGCTTGGCGGCAACAACGCGCTGATCGTGCTGGACGACGCCGACCTGGACGTCGCCAGCTCAGCGGGCGCCTGGGGGGCGTTCCTGCACCAGGGGCAGGTGTGCATGACCGCGGGCAGGCACATCGTGCTCGAGTCGGTCGCGGACGCCTACCTGGACCGGCTCGCCAAGCGGGCGGAGAACCTGCCGGTCGGGGACCCGTACACCGGGCAGGTCGCGCTCGGCCCGCTGATCAACGAGCGGCAGCTGGCCAACGTGGACCGCATCGTCACCGAGACGGTGGACGCCGGGGCGACGCTGCGGGCCGGCGGCAGCCACGAGGGGCTGTTCTACCGGCCCACCGTGCTGGCCGGCGTGACCCCGTCGATGGCGGCGTTCCGCGAGGAGATCTTCGGGCCGGTCGCGCCCGTCATCGTCGTCAAGGACGCCGACGAGGCCGTCCGGGTGGCCAACGACACCGAGTACGGCCTGGTGGCCGCCGTCCAGACCGGCTCGGTCGAGCGCGGCCTCGAGGTCGCCGAGCAGCTGAACACCGGAATCGTGCACGTTAACGACCAGACGCTGAACAACGACGCGTTCGCGCCGTTCGGCGGGACCGGCGCGTCGGGTAACGGCAGCCGGTTCGGCTCGCAGAGCAGCTGGGACGAGTTCACCCAGTGGCAGTGGGTCACCTCACGCAAGCAGGCGCACGGCTTCCCGTTCTAGGTCCGGCCCCGCCCCTTCTGCCGGCCGTCTGGCCGCCGGTTACTGGCCAGGCGGCCGGGCGGGGCATTGACATAGGCACGGGCGCGGACGAACCATGATCTTCGGAACGCGCGGCCGGCGGTTACCCGGCCGCGCGTGCGAAGGAGGTCGCATGAAGACTCGCGCCGCGGTGCTGTGGGACAGGAACAAGGACTGGTCGGTCGAGGAGATCGAGCTCGACCCGCCGAAGCAGGGAGAGGTCCTCGTCGCCGTCGGCGGCAGCGGCTTGTGCCATTCGGATGAGCACGTCGTCACCGGCGACCTGCCTACCGGGCTGCCGCTGGTCGGCGGGCACGAGGGCGCCGGGATCGTCGAGGAGGTCGGCCCTGGCGTCACCGGCCTCGCCCCCGGCGACCGGGTGATCTTCAGCTTCGTGCCCTCCTGCGGCCAGTGCCGTGACTGCGCGTCCGGCCGGGGCAGCATCTGCGAGCTCGGCATGTACATGCGGGAGGGGCGGCAGATCTCCGACCACACCGCCCGCCACCACGCCCGCGGCCAGGACCTCGGGCTGATGTGCCTGCTCGGCACCTTCGCCGAGCGCACGGTGGTGCACCAGGCCAGCTGCGTCAAGGTCGAGGACGACCTGCCGGCCGGCGTCGCCTGCCTGCTCGGCTGCGGCGTGATCACCGGCTGGGGCTCGGTCGTGAACGCGGGCGAGGCGCGGGTCGGCGACGTGGTCGTGGTCGTCGGGGTGGGCGGGATCGGCATCAACGCGGTGCAGGCCGCGGTGGCCCTCGGCGCGGAGTACGTCGTGGCGGTCGACCCGGTCGCGTTCAAGCGGAACAAGGCCCTGGAGTTCGGCGCCAGCCACGCGGTCGCCTCCAGCCAGGAGGCCGCCGAGCTGGTGACCGACCTGACCCGCGGGCGGATGGCGCAGGTGTGCGTCAACACGATGGGCGTCGGCGAGGGCGCGCAGATCGGGGCGAGCCTCGGCCTGGTCGGCAAGCGCGGCCGGGTCGTGGTCACCAACCTGCACCCGGCGGCCGAGACGCAGGTGACGATGAGCGCCCTGGACCTCACCACGTACGAGAAGCAGGTACGCGGCGCGCTGTTCGGCTCGTCCAACCCGCGGGCCGACATCCCGCGCATGCTTGAGCTGTACCGCAGCGGCAAGCTGAAGCTCGAGGAGCTGGTCACCCGCACCTACCGCCTTGACGAGGTCAACGTCGGCTACGACGACATGCGCAACGGCCGCAACCTGAGGGGCGTCATCACCTTCTGACGGCCAGCCCGCGCTAGGCGAGGCGCCGCTCGAGCACGCCGGCGACGAGCCCGTCGATGAAGGACTGCGGGACCGGCGCCCCGGTGAGCGCGCGGTAGAAGACCGGGCCGATGAGCGCGTCGAGGGCGGCGTCAACGTCGAGCCCGGCCGCGAGCTCGCCGGAGGCGATCCCGCGCCTGAGCATCTCGCGCTCGTGCTCGCGCCGGGGGTCGAGGTAACGCTCGTGGAAGGTGCGGGCCGTCTCCGGGTCGTGCTGGGCCTCGCCGATCAGCGCGAGCAGCACCTTGCCCGCGGGCTCCCCGGTGAGGAAGCGCGCAAGGCCGCCCAGGTACTCGCGCGCGCTCTCGACCGCCGGGCCCGCGTCAGGGATCGGGGAGCTGGCTGCTCGCGTCGTCGATCAGCGTGTCGAGGAGGATGTCGACCTTCGAGGTCCACCAGCGGTAGATCGTCTGCTTGGCGACGCCGGCCCGCGCGGCGATTCCCTCGATCGTGACGCCGCCGAAGCCGCGCTCGACGAGCAGGTCATCGGCGGCGTGCAGCACCGCGACGCGCGCGTTCTCGTCGCGCCGGTGCGGTGCGCGCCCCTTCGGGGCGCGCGTTCCGTCGGTAGTGGCCAACAGGACCCCTCCGGGGTATCGGCGTAACCCAGTGCCCTGGGATCTTAGCGCAACGCCGCGTGACGCTAGCCTGGCCAAACTCTTTAGCGCGGCGAACGATATGGTTCGGGGCGTGAGTGAGGAGTTCCGCCTCCGCTCGGTCGCGGTGGCCGCCTACGGCCCGGCGACCCTGTTCGGCCTGGCCGAAGGGTCGATGCTGCCGGTCATCATCCTGAGCGCGATCGACCGCGGCGCCAGCACCCCGGTCGCCGCGCTCATCGGCGCGCTGCTCGGCATCGGCTCGATCGTGACGAACATCCCCTCGGGGATCCTCGCCACCCGGATCGGCGAGCGGAAGTCGATGATCGTCGCCGCGGTCGCGACGGTCATCGGCCTGGCTTTCTGCCTTGTCGACCTCGGCCGCGGCGCCGTGGTCGCTGCTGGTGTACGGGTTCGGGATACTGCTCATCGGGGCCGCCAGCTCGGTCTACAGCCTGGCCCGGCAGTCCTACCTGACCGAGATGGTGCCGCCGCACATGCGCGCCCGCGCGCTGTCCACCCTCGGCGGCACCTTGCGCATCGGCGTGTTCCTCGGCCCCTTCCTCGGGGCCGGGGCGACGCAGCTGTGGGGGCTGCCTGGCGCCTACTACGTCAGCCTCGCCGCGATCGTCGCCGCCGGGGTCATCGTCTTCCGGGTGCCCGACCTCGAGCTGAGCGACCAGCACAAGGCGGCGGCCGCGCAGGTGACCTCGTGGGGCATCCTGCGGCGGTACTGGCGCACCTTCCTCACCCTGGGCACCGGCGTCCTGCTGCTGTCGGCCATCAGGCAGACCCGGCAGGTGGTCATCCCGCTGTGGGCCGCGCACATCGGGCTGTCTGCCACCGCCAACTCGGTCATCTACGGCGTCGCCGGGGCCATCGACGCGCTGACCTTCTACCCGGCCGGCAAGGTGATGGACACCCGCGGCCGCCGCTGGGTCGCCGTGCCCTGCGTGATCATCATGGGCGTCTCCTTCGTCCTCATGCCCGCTCACGCACGGTGCCGTCACCCTCGCGCTGACCGCGATGCTCATGGGCTTCGGCAACGGCATCGGCTCCGGCATCGTCATGACCCTCGGCGCCGACATCTCCCCGCCGGTCGGGCGCCCCACCTTCCTCGGCATCTGGCGCGAGCTGGCCGACGCCGGGGCGGGCATCGGCCCGGTCATCCTCTCCGCCGTCACCGCGGTCGCGGGACTGGCGTCCGGCATAGTCGTCAGCGGCATAGTCGGCTTCGCCGCCGCGGGGGCACTGTGGGCATGGATCCCGAAGCGCCCAGGCGTGACCCGCGAGAGCGCCGGGGCGGCGGGCACGCTCGCCCGGGTCACGGACGCGGACCCGCGCTGAACCGCCTGGCCAGTACCTTGAGTGAGGCTTGCGTCAGTTCCGGCAAGACAACTGCGGCACATCAGGAGTAGGCGTCATGAAGATCGTCGTTTTCGGTGCCGGCTTCGTCGGCGGTGCCATCGCGCGCGAGCTCACCGCCCGCGGGCACGAGGTCACCGCGGTGTCCAGGTCCGGAGCCGCGGACCTGCCGCCGCAGGTCAACTCGGTCGCCGGGGGTGTCCACGACCCCGTGTTCCTCGCGTCGGTGACCGCCAAGGCGGACGCTGTCGTGTCGGCCCTGCCCGCCGTCAGCCCCGACGGCGGCCTCGGCGCGGCCGTCACCGACCTCCTGCCGGCCGCGCAGGCCAGCGGGGCGCGCCTCGGAGTCGTCGGCGGCGCCTCGGTCATCCCCGTGGTCCCTGGCGGCCCCCGCGAGGGCGATACCCCCGCGTTCCCGGCGACGCTCGCCCCGCTCACCGATGCCCACCAGCATGCGCTCGACATCCTGAACGCGGCGCCGCGGGACGTCGACTGGTTCTACCTCGTCCCCGGGGGCGAGTTCGGCCCGCACAACCCGGGCGCCCGCACCGGCACCTACCGTACGAGCAGCACCTCCCAGGTGACCGGCCCGGACGGCCACTCGCGGCTCGGGGTAGCCGACTACGCCATCGCGTTCGCCGACGAGTTCGAGACCCCGCGCGTCCATCGTGCCTGGCTAGCGATCGGTTACTAGACCGCCACCGCCGCCTGTCCTGGCCTACGGCTGAAGGGCAAACGCCGTTAAGCGAGGGGAAATACCGCACTGCTGATTATCCTGCTGCCAGTCATGGCCTGACTATCCCGGCTGGTCGAGCCGCGATCTTGGATACTTTGCACTATGCGGAAACAAAACACCTGTAGCACGTGCGAAATCACCATCGGATGCCGAATTACCACGCTAAGGCAGCGGCTAAGGCCCAGGTGCGCGCCGCGGGCTGGCCCGCGAACTGCCTACCCGAGGAAGTCCAGCACCGCGGCGGTGAACTCCGGCGCGTCGAGGGCGGTGAGGTGATCGCCGGGAACGAGGGCGAGCTGCCCGCTCGGCAGGAGGGCGGCGAGTTCGCCGGCGGTCGCGCCGCGGCTGTCGCTTTCGCCCGCGACGACGAGCGTGGGCGTCGGGACCTGCCGCAGCGCGTCCCGTTCTGTCGCGACGAAGCAGTCGAGGAGGCACCCGATGGCCCGCGGGTCGGCGCCGACCTGCGTGATCCACCCGGCGAAGCGCCTCCTCGGGTGACCCGGGCGCGAAGGCGTCGCCGTTGGCCACGGCGGCCAGCATGCGGCGGTAGCCGCCGGTGCGGTTGCTTTCCGCGTCGAGCGCGTCGAGTCCCTGCCCGCCGACGACCGCGCGGGCCGGGCGGGCGCCGCGGGCGAGCAGCCGCAGCACGACCTTGCCGCCGAGCGAGTACCCGGCAAGGCGGTAATCGCCGAGCCCCAGCTGGTCGATAAGCGCCAGGCCGTCGTCGGCGAGGACGTCAGGCGGGTAGCGGGCGGGGTCGTGCGGCCGCGCGCTGTCCCCGTGCCCGCGCAGGTCGGGCAGGATGACGCGGTATCCCGCGCTCGGCGATCGCCTGGGCCAGGCCGCTGCCTGCCAGGAGCGCCCCGCTGCCCATCAGGCCGTGCAGCAGCACCACGGGCCGCCCGTCGCCGATCTCGCGCCAGGCCAGCTCGGCGCCGTCACGGCCCTGGAACCGTCGCGAAGCTAGGTCTGTCACCGTCAAAGGTCTACCACGCCTGGCCGGGCGCAGTGGCTCGCCGGACAGGGGAAGCACCACTCGTTCCGATGAATCCGCGGGAACCAGCGGCGGCCGGGTGCCGGCGGCGGCCTCAGCCACGGCACCGGGACGGCCTCGGCCGGCGCTTAGCTTTCCGGCATGCCCTGCGACTGCCCCCACGAGTCCGGGATCGTGCTGTAGCCGCCGCCGCTGTACAGCTGGATTTCCGAGGCCAGGTTCGGGTCGTTCATCAGCCCGGCGCCGGCCTTCAGGTCGGCCAGGATGGTCGTGTAGTTCCCGCGGTTCAGGTACTGCGTGATCGCCTCGACGCCGTCGGCGACGGTGGGGTAGGACTGCAGGAAGGTGACGCCGTCGCCGTCGTCCTGGATCGGCACCCCGCCGCAGCAGGGCTGGCTGACGTTGATGGGGTTGTTGGCGCCGACGATGCCACTGGGCGGGCTGCCCGCCTCGTTCTGCATCCAGTAGCCGATCGACACGATGTTCGCGCTGGTCAGCGGGGCGCCGAGCGACGTGAGGATGGCCTCGGACCAGGCCTTCTGGTTCTGGCCGGTCGGGGTCTGGTTCTGGGCCGTGGGCTGCGGCGTCAGGCCGCCGGAGTCGGCCGGGGGCGGCTGGCTCGAATGAGTCGGCTGCGCGGTGGTGGGCTGCTGCGTCGGCGTGGCCGTCTTCGACGGGGTGTGCGACGGCTTGGGCTTGGGCGGCGCCGGCATCTTCGCGGTGGCGAAGCCGAGCGGGCTCGCGCTGGCCTGGAGCAGCGACTGGCTCACCGAGGACGGGGCCGCGGCCAGGGTCGCGGCGTCCGGCGCGCCCGGCGTGCCCGAGCTCAGCGGCGACGGCACCGCGCCGACGGCGACCGCCACTCCGAGCGCCGCCAGGGCCGCGGCGATCCCGGCGCCCGCGGCGAGGCCGCCGCGCCGTGGCTTGCGCTGACGATGCGATGTGCGCGGCCTGTCCAACGTATCCGGGCCACCGGGCAAGCGCTCCAAGCCAGACTCCCCACCAGACCTGACGAGTAACAACGGTTTCGCATACTAACCGAAATAACTCAGGTTGGCGGTTGAATGCGCATAACTCGATATTCATTCCCGAATGCCGCCGCGACCGGCGCTGTGCCGGGTTTTCCGCGTTTGCGAATTGCTCCGCTTAGGTGAGGAAAAGGCAACCCAGCGTCATTCGGGAAACGGTCACCTTGCCGTGATCGGGCACGAACGGGCATGAAGGCGTCGCCGGAAGGCAGGAACGCCGTGCCCGCGCCCCCCGGGGGAGAGGCGCGGGCACGGCCGCCTGATCGGGCTCGCCCGCCTAGGTCAGCGTCAGCCCGCGTGCCCGTGCGTCAGCGTCCCGTGTGCTCAGCGTTGCAGTGACTGGCCGGAGCGGGCACGTCGAGCGTGGGGTTGCGGTCGAAGAACCCGGTCGGCTTGAGCATGAAGCCGGTCCTGGTGACCGGCATCACCGGCCAGTCCTCGGTCCGCACGACGTGCGTCGGCCCGAACGTGTGCCACACGACGATGTCCTGGCCGTCGATGTCCCTGTCGGCCGCGATGTACGCGGGCAGCCCGCCGCCGCCCGGGCTCTGGTTCACGAAGTCCCCGGCCGGGTACCGCTGCGCGGGGTCGTAGCGGGTCACCCACAGGGCGCGGGAGGCGAAGCCCGCCCGCGCGGCCAGCGGGGAGGCGGGGTCGGCCAGCAGCGACGGCGCGGGCTGCGGGTACAGCGTGAACGCGGCCGGCTTGCCGAACCGGTTCGACGACGTGGTGCTGAGCACCCGCCAGACCCGCCCGCGGGCGGCGTCGCCTGAGCGCGCCGCCGTCGCCTCCGACGACAGCCGGGTCACCCGCTGCGCGATCGCGTTGCCGTACGGGTTGTCCGGCCCGACCGGCAGGCCGGTGACGTCGACCTCCTCGACCGCGTTCGCGAGCCCGTCCACCGACATGTCGAGCCGCGCGCTGAACAGGTGCTGGTGCACCGGGGCGCCGAGGCCGGGCGCCACCTCGGTCGAGTACGGGTGGTCGCCGCCCGGGTGGCCGGCGGTGAACACGATCCCGGTCATCTTGACCTCGCACTCGATCGTGCCGTCCAGGTAGAAGTACCAGTAGAAGCCGTAGTCGTAGTTGCCGACGGTGGTGAAGTACGACACGACGAGCCGGCGCTGCCGCCGCGACTGCGCCGAGCCGTTGAAGATGTCGGTGTGCTTCCAGAGGATGCCGAAGTCTTCCTCGTGGACGCAGATCGCGTTGCGCACCTCGCGCGGCTCGCCGGTCTCCCCGCACACGACCGCGTCCAGGTAGGCGATCTCGCCGAGGCAGTCGCAGCCGAGCTCGAGCGAGTTGACCCACTTGCCGACCAGGTACTCGCCGGTGTCGAAGTACGCCTGCCAGTAGCGGAACCGCGGGTCGCCGTACGGCACGACCATCTCGGGCACCGAGGCCCGGTAGATCACCGGCCGCCCGGCCAGCTCGACCTGGTGCAGGGTGAGCCCCTCGCGCGCGTCGAAGCCCACCCGCAGCGACCAGTCCTGCCAGCGCAGCAGGCTGCCCTCCACGCGTGAAGCTCGGCCCCTCCGGCTGGGTGATCTCGATCGGCCGCAGCGTCGTCCGCTCCGGCCCGCGCACGGCCGGGTCGTCGTAGTCGCCGGACTCCGCCGGCACCGGCAGCTCGAACTCGTCGATGACCCGCAGCACCTTCCGCTCGATCAGGTCCACGTGCGCGGTGACGCCGTCGACCGGGTGCGCCCAGGCCAGGTCGTGCTCCTCTGCCTGCAGGAAGGCGAGCACGCGCACCATCCGCCGCTGGTCGTCCTCGGCGGGCGCGCGGTAGGCGCCCGCCGTGATCGGCGCGATCCTGATCTTGCTCATGTCGGTCAGCCCGCGCCGGGCCAGGGCCGCCCGCCAGTCCGGGTCGGCCGCCATGATCTCCTCGACCAGGTGGTACTCGGAGTCGATGATCGGCAGCTGCCCCTCCGCCGCGGTGTCGACCGTGCGCGCGCTGACCACGCTGCCCCGGGTGAGCGACACCACGACGTCGGTGGACTCGCCGTTCTTCAGGTTGAGCAGGAAGGCCCGCAGCCGCCGGTCGGCGGGCCTGGTCGGGGCACCGCTGAGCACCTCGTCCTTGGCCGGCTCCTCCAGCCCGTAGTAGGCGAACCGGACCGGGTCCGCGAGCAGCCCGGCGGCCGCCATGATCTCTCGCCCGGCGAGGTACTCGCCGGCGGTCGCCGGGTCGAGCGGGTGCGGGTTCTCGGTCATCGGCTGTCTCCCATTTTTTGAGGTGCAGAACGGGTGGTTGTGCTTCGCGTGGCCAGGCAGCCGTTCGCCCGGCTACTCGTCGGCGACGATCGAGCCGACCCGGTCGCCGAGGCCCGGGTCGCGGCGGCTCAGCCAGATGGCGTAGCCGACGGACACCACGATCACGCCGAGCGCCGCGTACGGGAACCAGTCGTACGGCGCGGCCTGGCCGGGCTTGACCAGGTAGTACACCGGGACGCCGATGGCGATCATGCCGAGCACCGGCAGCACCGCGTGCTTGAGGACGTTGAACTCCTGCGGGCGGTACCTGCGGTAGTAGAACGGCAGCGCCAGGTTGGACAGGAAGTACACCACGAGGATGAGGATCGTGCCCATCGTGGACGACTCCACGAAGAAGTTCAGCGCGTTCATCGAGCCGCTGTCGCCGCCGATCAGGTGCAGCAGCGCCCAGACCGCGATGATCACCGCGGCGATGACGACGAACGCGAAGATCGCGTTGACCGGCGTGCGCCGCTGCGGGTGCACCTTGCCGAGCCAGCGCGGCAGCAGCCCTTCCCGGCCGGCGTTGAAGATCAGCCGGGACTGCGAGTTCACCGCGGAGATCAGCACCCCGAGGGTGGAGGTGATGCCGGCCATGTAGGCGAAGAACGCCAGCCAGGCCGCGATGTCGTGGGACACGTTGATGAACGGGATGGCCGCGCCGCCGAGCGCGGTGACGTTGTACTTGAACCCGGTGGCGGTGGCGTACGAGTACAGGATGTAGCCGACCACCATCAGCGCGATCGACAGGAACACCGCCCGCGGCACGTTCCGCCGCGGGTTGCCGGTCTCCTCGGCCAGCGCGGCCGAGTTCTCCCAGCCGATGAACAGGTAGATGGCCAGCGGGAACCCGGCCGCCAGGCCGCTGAAGCCGTTGGTGATGTGGCTGGGCTCGAACGGGACCGCGGACAGGTGGCCGCCGTTCTTGATGAGCGCCGCGACCGACACCACGATCAGCACCAGCATCTCGAAGCCGAAGAACAGGCCGGCCAGCTTGGTGGACACCGCCACGCCGCGGACCATCATCACGATCGCGCCGGCGGTGAAGATCACCGAGAAGATGACCCACGGCACGTTCCAGTTGAAGTAGTACTGCAGCACGATCGACAGGTAGCCGCCGCAGATGGCGAGCACCGACGAGATCGCGATGATGTACCCGGCGCCGCACAGCAGCGCGGTGGTCACGGCGCTGGTGCCGCCGAACGTCTTGCCCACGTACGAGATGAACCCGCCGGTCGACGGGTGCGCCCGGGAGAACTGCGACAGCGTGTTGCCGAGCAGCGCGATCGCGATGCCGGCCACGATGATCGTCAGCGGCGCGGCCACGCCCGCGGTGAGGAACAGGAAGCCGGCCCCGAAGTAGAAGCTGTACGCCGGGCCGATGTTCGCCATCGTCGAGGCGGAGATGTCGACCAGCCTGAGCGCGCCGCGGTGCAGCCGCTCCGGCGATTCAGGTGCCTTGGTTTCCGAGAACGGAACAGATGCCGCTTCGCTCATAGTGTCACTCCCGGAGAGTTCTCACTCCCGGTACGCTCGTCATCCTTGGCAAGCGCTTTCCGGTTTCCGTGAAAATACCGAATCGGACAAGCAGCGCGCAAGAGCTCAGCCAGGTAGCCGCGTGTCCCGCGGCGGTCAGCGCGCGGACGGCGGGTGCGGCCGGGTGCTGTCCCGCAGCACGACCTCGCCGGGGACGGGGACGACGCGCGGCTGCCGCGGCGCGTCGTCGCCGAGCACCAGCCGGGCGGCTATCTCGCCGAGTCGCTTGAGCGGCAGCCGCACCGTGGTGAGCGGCGGGTAGACGTCGCGCAGCGTCGAGATGTCGTCGAACCCCGCGAGGGCGATGTCACCGGGGACGTCGATGCCCGCGGCGCGCAGCCGCGCGAGCGCGCCGACCGCCATGATGTCGCTCACCGCGAACACGCAGTCGGGCAGCGGCTCGCCCGCCGCGAGGATCTCGCTCATGGCCTGGTAGCCGCCGTCCCTTGACAGGTCGCCGTGCACCACCCGTGCCGGGTCGAGCGGCACCGACCAGGCGTTCAGCCCGTCCCTGAAGCCGTCGGTCCTGTCCTGCCCGGTCAGCAGCGAGCGCGGCCCGGCCAGCACGGCGAACCGCCGGTGCCCGAGCGCGGCGAGGGCCCTGGCCAGGGCCTCCGCGCCCGCCCGGTTCTCCGGCAGCACCGTGTCCACGCCGAGCAGGTCCTGCCCGATGCAGGCCGCCCGGCCGCCCGACCTGGTGAACGCGTCGAGTTCGGCGCGCAGCGCCTCCCTGGCGGCGGTGTTGTCCGACCTGCTGCCCACCAGGACGACGGCCCGTGCCCGCTGGGCGCGCATCAGCGCGACGTACTCGCGCTCGGCCTCCTCGTGCGCGGCCGTGCTCGACATGCACACCAGCAGCCCGCCGTCGTCGGCGACCTCGATGAGCCCGGCGGCGATCGAGGAGAAGTACGGGTCGGAGATGTCGCGCAGGGCCACGCCGATCATCGTGCTCTGGCCGGTCGCCACCGCCCTGGCCTGGAGGTTCGCCGTGTAGCCGAGGTCGGTGACCGCCTTGTGCACGCGGTCGGCGAGGTGCCTTGCCGACCCTCCGCGAGCCGTCGTTCACCACCCGGGACGCGGTGGTCAGCGACACCCCGGCCCGGTCGGCGACGTCCTGCAGCGTCACGCGCTGCCCGTCGGGACGTGCGTCCGCCACCGGACCTCCTCGTCGCTCGCCTCGTCGGCTTGACCGGCCGTGCTGCCAAGCCTATTCTCGGGAAAGCCCTTTCCCAAACAATCCGAACGACCCCACCTCACACCGCGGAAGGCTGGTCTATGGCGCGCAAGGTCATTCACGTCGCCCTGAACGGGGTCACCGGCCGGATGGGATACCGGCAGCACCTCGTGCGGTCACTGCTCGCCATCCGCGAGCAGGGCGGGATACCGCTCGACGACGGGACCGTCCTGTACCCCGAGCCGGTCCTCGTCGGCCGCAGCGAGGAGCGGCTGCGCGCGATCGCCGAGCGGCACGGCCTTTCCCGGTGGACCACGAGCCTGGACGAGGTGCTCGGCGACCCGGACGTCGACGTCTACTTCGACACCCAGGTCACCAGCGCCCGCGAGAGCGCGCTGGCCCGCGCCATCGCGGCCGGCAAGCACGTCTACACCGAAAAGCCCGTGGCCGCCTCGGCCGCCGCCGCCTTCGCCCTGGCCGAGGCGGCGCGGGCGGCGGGCATCACCCACGGCGTCGTCCAGGACAAGCTGTTCCTGCCCGGCATGATCAAGCTGCGCAGGCTCGTCCGCGAGGGCTTCTTCGGCCGGGTGCTGTCGGTTCGGCTCGAGTTCGGCTACTGGGTGTTCGAGGGGGACGGGTTCCCGGCGCAGCGCCCCTCGTGGAACTACCGCGCGGAAGACGGCGGCGGCATCGTCCTCGACATGTTCCCGCACTGGCAGTACCTGCTTGAGGACCTGTTCGGCCCGGTCAGCGCGCGTCTACGCGCGGACGCGCGACGCACCTGCCCAGGCGGTGGGACGAGGCGGGCGAGCCCTACGACGTGACCGCGGACGACGCCGCCTACGCGGTGCTCGAGTTCGCCAGCGGCGCCGTCGCGTCGGTGAACTCCTCGTGGGCGGTCCGCGTCAACCGCCGCGAGCTGCTCGAGCTGCAGGTGGACGGCACGCACGGCAGCGCGGTCGCGGGCCTGCGCAACTGCGCCGTCCAGCACAAGGTGTCCACCCCGATGCCGGTGTGGAACCCCGACCTGCCCGACCCGCTCGACTACCCGGCGATGTGGACCGACGTGCCGGACAACATGGACATGGACAACGGGTTCAAGGCGCAGTGGGAGCTGTTCCTGCGGGACGCCGCGCGCGGCAGGCCGTTCGCGTGGGACCTGTTCGCCGGGGCCAGGGGCGTCCAGCTGGCCGAGCTCGGCGATGCGGTCCTCGGACGAGGGCCGCCGCGTCGAGGTCCCGCCGCGCCGGTAGCACTGGGCCGTGAACCAGGGCCGGAGCACCGGGCCGGGAGCACGGGGCGGGTGCCTGACATGGCCGCCCGCATCGCGCTGCCCGGCCGGGCGGAGCCCCTCGAGATCAGCCCGCCCGGCTGGGCGCCCGGCTACCCGCCGCCCGCCTCGCGCCGCGTCTACGCCGCCGCCCACGTCGCCTCGGTCGACAGCGGTGACCTGATCGACTGGGAGGCCACCCTCCGGTTCCGCGACCACCTGTGGGCGCACGGCTTCGCGGTCGCCGAGGCGATGGACACCGCGCAGCGCGGCATGGGCCTGTCCTGGTGGCTGGCGCGGGAGCTGATCGCCAGCTCGGCGGAGCGCGCCGCCGCCCGCCGCGCCGCGGGCCGCTACGCGGACATCGCCTGCGGGGCGGGCACCGACCACCTCGCCGCGGACGACGGCCCACCCTCCCGGCGATCATCGACGCGTACACCGCGCAGCTGGAGTTCGTGCAGTCGGCCGGCGCCGGGGTGATCCTCATGGCGAGCCGTGCCCTCGCCGCGGCCGCCCGCGGCCCCCGCGACTACCTGGACGTCTACGGCGCGCTGCTGAAGCAGGCGAGCCAGCCGGTCATCCTGCACTGGCTCGGCGAGGCGTTCGACCCCGCGCTGCGCGGCTACTGGGGCGGCGGCGACTTCGAGTCCGCCGCGGCGACCGTGCTCGAGCTGATCGACCAGGCCGGCGACAAGGTCGACGGCATCAAGCTGTCGGTGCTCGACGCGTCGAAGGAGGTCGCGCTGCGGCGCAGGCTCCCGGCCGGGATCCGGCTCTACACCGGCGACGACTTCGGCTACGCCGAGCTCATCAAGGGCATGACTTCGAGCACGGGACAGACCACAGCGACGCGCTGCTCGGCGCGTTCGCCGCGGTCACCGCGCCGGCCGCCGCGGCGCTGCACGCCCTCGACGCGGGCGACCTCGGCGGGTACGACGCCGCGATCGGGCCGACGGTCCCGCTCAGCCGCCTCATCTTCGAGGAGCCCACGTACTACTACAAGACCGGCGTGGCCTTCCTCGCCTGGCTGAACGGCCTCCAGCCGCGCTTTTCGATGCTCGACGGCCTTGAGCGCAGGCGGCCGGCCAGCCACCTGATCCGGGTCTTCGAGCTGGCGGCCGCGGCCGGGGCCCTCACGGACCCGGACCTGGCGGTCAGCCGGATGACCGCGTTCCTCGAGAGCGGGGAGGCACGATCTTGAGCGCGCTTGACCGGCTTTCCCTCAACCAGGCGACGGTCAAGAGGCTGAGCGTGACCGAGGCCGTCGACCTGTGCGTCCGGCACGAGATCCCGGCGATCGGGCTGTGGCGCGAGCCGGTCGCGGAGATCGGGCTCGACGCCGCCGCCGCGGCCGTGCGGGAGGCCGGGCTGCGCGTCTCCAGCCTCTGCCGGGGCGGGTTCTTCACCCACGCCGACCCCGCCGCGCGGGCGGCGGCGATCGCGGACAACAAGGCGGCGATCGCCGAGGCGGCCGCGCTCGGCACCGGCACGCTCGTCCTCGTCTCCGGCGGCCTGGTCCCCGGCAGCCGCGACATCGGACTGGCCCGGCGCATGATCGCCGACGCGCATCGGGGAGCTGGTCCCCGGTCGCCCAGTCGCACGGCGTCCGCCTGGGCATCGAGGCGCTGCACCCGGTGTTCGCCGCCGACCGCTGCGTGATCACCCGCCTGGGCGAGGCCCTCGACCTGGCCCTGCAGTTCCCCGCCGACGCCGTCGGCGTCGTGGTCGACACCTACCACGTCTGGTGGGACGCGGCGCTGCTGCCCGACATCGCGCGGGCGGGGGAGCGGATCGTCAGCTACCAGGTCTGCGACTGGATCCTGCCGCTCCCCGCCGACACCCTCCTCGGCCGCGGCCACGTCGGCGACGGCTACATCGACTTCCCCCCGGTCACCGCCGCGGTGGCCGCCGCGGGCTACGCCGGCGACATCGAGGTGGAGATCTTCAACGAGGCCATCTGGTCCGCCCCGCCCGACGAGACCGCCGCCACCGTCAGAAAGCGGTTCCCCCAGGTGTTCTGAGCCCCTGCGGCCACTTCAATCCCAGCCACCCCAGCTAAGGCGGCCGATGGCACAGCGGGCTGGCCGGGTACAGCCGTCCGCGCGGGGCGTTGTGGCGGCTATGGGGCATGCCACCTAGCTTGCGTTGTCCTTGCCGTCGTAAGGGACAGACCAGAAAAATCGGCGCACCATAGCCGCGCGGAAAGATCTTGGATCGCTGCACCCGCCATGGCGCAACGCCAGGAACTTTAGGATGTATCGGCGGGTCTGGCTGCTGTCTTGCCGCGCGGCTGGCGTGATGTGAAACGAAGCTCCTGCTAGAAGGGGTGATTGTCTAGATCGTCCTGTTCCGGCGTGGAGCCTCGTTGCCTGTCCATGATGCCAGCAGCGGCTGGCTGTCGTCTGCGTTGCCGCGTGTTCGCGCCCGGTGCCGGGCTCGGGGTGCTGTCGCGGCTGGTGCCGCCGGGCTGGCCCGGCGAGGTGGTCGGCGCTGGCGCGGGCCGAGGCGCGCGGCAGTGCCGCGGCCGGGCCGGCGCTGCCGGCTGCGCGGCTGCGGCTGCTGCCGCCGCTGCTGGGCGTGTACTTCACGCTGGCCCTGTGCCTGTTCAGCGGCCTGCCTTACCGGCACGGTGCTGCGCGGCTCGTGCGCCGGCGTGCCGCGAGACGCGGCGGCTCGACCGCGCTGACCGCGCTGCGCCGCCGCCTCGGCCCCGCGCCCGTTCGAGCTGCTGTTCAGCCGGGTGGCCGGGGCACTGTCGCCGCGGGGCGCGCCGTGGTCGCACGCGTGCGGGCTGCTGCTGGCGGCCTGGGACGGGACCACGCTGAAGCTCGCGGCCAGCGCGGAGAACAGGCCGTGGGCCTGGCGCGGACCGGGCGGCGGCGGCGCACTACCCGCGGGCCCGCCTCGTCGCGCTCGCCTGCGTGCGGCACCCGCGGCCTGCTCGCGGCGCGCCGCCGGGCCGCTCGCCGCCGGGTGAGCGCACGCTCGCGCTCGCGCCTGACCGGGCGCCTGCGCGCCGGCATGCTGCTGCTCGCCGACCGCGGCTTCTACTCCTGGGGCCTGTGGCGCGCCGCCGCCGCCGCCGGCGCGCACCTGCTGTGGCGCGTCCCGCAAGCTTGCGCCTGCCCGTCGTCCGGGCGCTGCCCGACGGCTCGTGCCTGTCCCGCGTCGAGCGACCCCCGCGCGAAGGACAACCGCTACCGCAAGAACGGCAAGCGCCGCCGCGCGCGGCAAGGCCGCCCGACGCCAGCCCCCTGCCCGCCGTCACGGTGCGGGTCATCGAGTTCACCGTCACCGTCACCCGCGACGACGGCGCCACCCGCACCGAGCGGTACCGGATGATCACCACCCTCCTGGACTGCCGCCCCGCGCCCGCCGCCGACCTTGCCGCCGCCTACGCCCGCCGCTGGGCCGTCGAGACCTGCTTCGCCGAGCTCAAGACGCACCTGCGCGGCCCCGGCCGCATCCTCCGCTCCCGCACCCCCGACCTGGCCCTCCAGGAAATCTGGGCCTACCTGGCCGCCTACCAGGCCATCCGCGCCGTCATCGCCTGCGCCGCCGCCGGGCACCGCCTCCACCCCGCCCGCCTGTCCTTCACCGCCGCCCTGCACGCCGCCCGCGGCACCATCCGCCGCGACCCCGCCGCCGCACTCGCCACCGCCACGGCCGCATCCTCGCCAGCCCCGTCCCCGACCGCCCCGGCCGCGTCTGCCCCCGCGGCCTCCGCGAACCCGGCCCCGCCTACCCCCAGCCGCCAAGCCCCAAGACCCCCTAGCACAACACGCGACCTACACCATCACCATCCCCCCGCCCGCCACAGCCACCCGCACCCCCGCCAGCCAGCCGAAACAGCCACACAACCAGGAAAACCCGGCCCCTTAAACTCCCGCCATTGCGTCATAGCGTGTGCAGCGATCCAAGATCTTTTGAAATCCTGTTCGGCGGGGCCCGGCGCCCGGCCCCGTGCCCACCCGCCCGTGGCCGCAGAGGCCCCAGCTGCCAGTGAGCTTCCCGGGCCCAGCGGGAAAATAGTCTCAGTGGCGTTGGGCTATCCCGGTGAGCACATCAAGCCCCGCGGCCGCCCGCTTGCCGGTGGCCAGGCTCGCGGTGTGCGGGTCCGCGCTGCCGGAGCCGCGGTCTGCGGCACCAGCGGCGACGCACGCCCGCGACGAAACGAGCATGCCGCGAGCGGCATCACGGCCATGGCACCTGCCACGGCGAGCCAGCGTCTCATGCTGGCATCACTACCCCGCAATACGGGACGTAACGTCCCATCCGTCGCCACGTACCGGCTCGCCACGGGCAGGCGGTGCCGCTGTCACGCGATCCGTTCGGGATGGCCGGCGGCATTGCGCAGCCGCGAGCCGCTGAACTCGACGGTTGAGGCGGTCACCCGTCGCCAGAACGGCCAGATGGACGGGGCGATGCGAAGCTCGATGCCCGCCGCGGCGTGCCGGGCAAGCAGGTCACCGGCCGTCACCCGCTCGACCGCCTCGACCGGCCTGCTCCGCGACCCAGTAACCGCCTACCTGATCATGGGGCGAGAACGCGTCGGCAGGGAACTGGTAAGCGTAGAGCCGGGCAGGCCCGTACCCGGTCCAGCCAGCTGCCCTCGATGACGTGGACGCGGGCGACGCCGCTCTGGCCGAAGAACCGCTCCCGGTCGGCCGCGGTGGTGGTCGACACCGGCCAGATACAGCCGCGCGGGCAGTCCCTCGGGAACCAGAACATGGGGGAGTGACGGGTGTCGACGGCCCACACCAGCGAGGGTCCCTCTGGTGCGCTGGCCACGGGGCGCGGCTCGAGACGCGAGAGAAGGGTCCTCGCTGAAGTGCCAGAGGGCGAAGGGCCCCTCTCCCGCGTACGGCGGCGCGGCCTCCCTGGCCAGCAGGTGCTCGGGGTAGCCGTTCCCTGGGCCCGGCGTCATGCTCGCGCCGTGGTGATACGGGCGGCGAGGAACTTGACGCGCTCGCCCTGGGCGTCGGGCGGGATACGCCCGGTGGCCGCGAGCACGGCCATGCCGTGCAGGGCGCTCCAGGTGACCTCGGCGGTCAGCTCGCGCTGGTCCGTGCCGGGCGGGAGCGCGCTGACGAATTCGTCGAACGCCGCCCGCAGGGGGGCCGGCGTTTCCTCGCTGGCGAACTTCACGTCCGTCGGCATGACGAACATCGCCTGGTAGAGGGCCGGACGCGTGACCGCGAAGTCCAGGTAGGCGCGGCAGACGGCCTGCAGCCCTTGCTCGGAGTCGTCCGCGCCGATCCGGGCACGCCGCAGGTGCTCAGTAAGTTCCGCAAAGCCCTGGATGGCGACGGCGCGCACGATGGCGTCCTTGCCGTCGAAGTGGCTGTAGAGCACGGGCTGGCTGTACTCGATGCGCTCGGCGAGCCGTCTGGTGGTCACCGCGTCCCAGCCCTCGGCCTCCGCGAGCTCGCGGGCGGCGGTGATGATCATCTGATGGCGCTGGGCGCGTTCGCGGTCGCGCCGGGCGGTAGCAGGCATAAGCAAACTCTAGCATCGCTAGACAGTCTGCCGATGCTAGAGATATCATCGCTAAATAATCTAGCGATGCTAGAAAATGCTGGCCCGCATCCTGAAAGGAACCCCTCCATGCTCACCACCATCGGCAGTGTCCTCGCCGGGCTGATCGGCGGAGGCATCATCCTCATCGGCGCCCGCGGCTTCTGGGCGCCGCAGGCCGCGTCCGGGTTCGGCATCCCGCGCACCCCGGTCGCCGACCAGGGCTTTCAGGCGTGGCTACGGGTCAAGGGCGTGCGCGACATCGCCTCGGGCCTGTTCGTCGCCATCTTGCTGGCCAACGGATCGGCTCACCTGCTCGGCTGGTTCATGCTGGCGGCCGCGCTTATCCCGCTGGGCGACGCCCTGATCGTGCTGCGCAGCAAGGGCCCCAAGGCGGCCGTGTACGGGATCCACGGGGCCACCGCGCTGGTCATGGTGGTGATCAGCATCCTCTTGCTCGCCGGGTAGCGACTCGTGGCCAGGCGCACGGACGGGGTGCCCGCACGGCCGCCGCCGCGCGGGCACCCCGTCTCTCATGTCAGGGCGCTGCCGTCGTAGCGGGCAGTGATCGCCTCCAGGTGGTGGCCGGCCGGGTCGTCGAAGTAGACACCGCGGCCGCCGTGGTTCGTGTTGATCTGGCCGGGCAGGCGCTGCATCGGATCGGCCCAGTGAACGATGCCGTCCCGCCGGATGCGCTCCATGATCGCGTCGAACGTCTCGTCGTCGACAAGGAACGCGTAGTGGTGGCCGGGAAAGTCGACGCCGGGCTCGGCGAAATCCAGCAGCCTGCCGTCGCTCAGCCGGACTTGAAGGAAGAACCCCGCCTCGGCGGGATCCTCCAGCCCGAAGACACGGGTGAAGAACTCCGCCGACTGACGCTTATCGCGCGCCGGGATAATGGTGTGATCGAACCTGACATTGGCTCGCTGATTGCTCATGTGCTTGTACTCACCTCCTTTCAGGCGCCATGACAAGGCACTGAACGAAGAGCGGCGGGCCCCGGGCCCGCGGCGAGGTCACCCGCGCACCGGGATAACCCCTCGATCACGGCACGCGGCCGACCCGGAAGTCACCCTCCGAAATTACCAGTTCCGCCGGAACGGGAGCTAGCAGCCCACCGGGCCGGGTGTCAGTCGCCTGAACTCGTCGTCGGTGAAGGCGCACACCGTGCCGGGCTCCTGCTCGCCCATCTCATAGGGCACGACGTCAAGCACGTCAATGACGCTGTGCGTGCCGTTGTCCCCATGAACTGCGAGTAGTACTCCTGCTGGGACAGTGCCTCCGGCGACTCCGGCGACTCCGGCG
>CAVTKQ010000027.1:0-22137 GCA_963735315.1 uncultured Actinomycetota bacterium | reverse complement strand
TGAGAGGAGCGCTGTCCGGCCGGGAAGTGGTCCAAGGTCAGGAAGTGGTGGCAGAGCGGGCGAGTCCCGTGGACCGGTCACGAGCCGTGGAGCCAATGGGGCGAGGAGTTGACCGGGCACGGGCGCGGCCCGGCATCGGAGCCGACCCGTCGGCCCGACCTGAGTTCGGCGCGGTCGGAGGGCACCGGCGCCCGCAGGTACCGGCGCGGCCAGACGCATCGCCGGCACCACGCGCACGGCCGGCGCCATCCCCACGGCCGGCGCCATCCCCACGGCCGGCGCCATCCCTACGGCCTGCGATTGAGCCTCAGCGGCCCAGGCTAGAGCCGCGTAAGCGTGATCGCGCCGTCCGCGAGCCAGGAATCGACCGTGGCTTCGGGGGAGGCGGGCGTTCTAGATAAGGGATGTGCCTCGGGTCAGCCGAAACCTGTCGCTGCCGCCGTCCAGGCGCAGGATGCTCATGGCGCTGCGCGCAGATTGCCTGGTTCTGCCTGCCCGCCCGCCGCGGGAGGTGCCGCCGTCTCGCTGTTCAGCCGGCCTTGCGGGCCATTATCACCTCGGTGTCGCCCGGCCAGTCCCAGAAGAACACCTTCAGCAGCAGCGGCTCGCGAGCAGCGCGCGCACCTCGCCGGCGAAGTCGTCCGAGACGATCGCCAAACAGGTGCGGCGCCGAGGATGAGAGGGACAGGTAACCGGACAGGACGCTCTCGCTATCTCGCAGCAGGTCGGGGATGCCGGGCACGAAGAGCTGCCGGGGGGCGCCGAAGCGAGCCCGCGCCAGCGCGTCCTCGAAGCGGTGAGTTCGTTCCCGGGCGGTGCCCCGGCCGGCGCGGCGCGTAGATCCGAGCTAGTTCGCTACCAGCGCCCTGATCTCGTCGTGGGGGATCGGCGGCACTCCGGGGTCCGGCGGCCGGCGCCGGCCCGGTCACCGCGTGGGACGATCAGTGCCAGCGCGCCGCCGGGCTCCAGCATGTCGTAGACGGCCTCGGCCACTTGCTGCTCGTCGGTCCACCGGAAGGACTGGCCGAAGGTCACCAGCTTGTACGGTCCTGGCGCGACAGCGGGCAGGTCCTCGGCCAGGCCCTGGACCCACCGGATGTTCGTGACTCCCTTTTCCCCGGCGGCACGGCAGCCCTCCGCGAGCATGCCGGCGTCAGGGTCCAGGCCGACCGCCTGCTCAAATAGATAAGGTGCGAGACGGATGGTAAGCACGCCAGGACCGCAGCCGGCATCCAGAAGCCGGCCGGTCCCGTCTAGACCCGCCTCGCTGCGTCAGGACGGCTTCGAGCTCGGGTGAATACGCCGGGCGACCGTAGCGATAGTGGGCAGCAGAGCCGAGGTAGCTGGTCGGGTCATACGGCACCGCACCAGTATGCCCGGCCAGCGCGGGAAGTCATGCTGAGGCAAGCCTTCAGTTCTTTGGCCGTTGATCGGGGCCGCGGCGGGTGACCGGGGCCGTGGTGGGCGCGGCCGAGTACTCACCGATCCACTCGTCTCCTTCCAGCGTGGTCATACTGCTGGTCGTTGCAGCTCGGCCGGTAGACGGCGATCAGCTCGCGGGATATCTGCTCGCGGTGCGCGCTGAGTCCCGCCTGGCACCTCATAGGTGCAGATGTAGACCTTCCACTTGCGCCGGCCCGGCTGACCCAGCACGCGGCCCGCGGGTGCTTGAACGAACGGGAACCGCTCCGCGGACAGGTCGTCGGCGTGCCCGACGTAGATGACCGCGTAGTTCTCCGGCTTCGCGACCGGGTCCGGCTTGTACATGACGGCGTAGACCGCCGCGACCGGCGACGGGGTCCAGCCGCCGAGCACCCGCGGGCCGTCGAACGGGTCCGCGGCGAGCGAGCCAAGGCGGATCACCGCGGGCCGCTGGCGTCCCCGGTCGGCCGGGTTCCAGGCCCCGATTCCTCGGCAGCCTCGTCCTCGGCCTCGCTGATCGCCTCGGTCCGGACGATCGGCGCGGCGGGCAGCCCGGCCGTCCGCGCGCGGCCGTGAGAACAGGCCAGTCGCGGCGGCGACCGCGTCCTCGCGGCTGTCCGCGACGACCAGGAGCTGGGCGCCGTACAGGTTGGTGCCGATGCCGGTGGCGACGCCGCCGCTGGCGGCGACGGCGTCGCGAGCTCGACGATTTCCTCCCGGTCGAAGATCCGGTCGCCTTCGGCCTCGATGCCGACACTCCACCTCACGGGTGCTCTCCTGCTCTCTTATCGCGGTACCGCCTAGTCCAGTGCCGCCTAAGTTGCAGGGCCGGCAGCACTCGGCCAGCTCTTCCAGGCTGGCGAGGTCGTGCCCGGACAGCAGCAGGTCGATGTGCGGGGCCGCCACCATCATGCCCAGCGTGCTCGGCCGGAAATCCCGGTCATCGCCCTTGTGCGGGTTCAGCCACACAATACGGTGGCGCCGCCGGTCCAGGCGCTCCATCGCCTTCGCGAGCACCTCGGGGTCACCCCGGTCAACCCCGCTGGAGCAGGAGTTGACCACCACCCCGCCACGGCACAGGCCGTTCCTGCCCCACTTCCTGACGAAGGTGTCGAGCGACTCGCCGATCCTGGTGCCGCCGTCCCAGTCCGCCGGTGCGCGCCGCCTCGTCGAGCGCCGCGTCGACCCGCTGGTGCGCCAGTTCTCGCGTGATGCGGGTCAGCCTGGTGCCGAAACAGAACACCTCGACCCGGCCCGTGGTGGCTCGCGCGGCCGCGTGCCTGGCCGTGTGCGCGAACTGGAACAGGTGCCTGGAGTAGTCAGCCATCGACCCGGAGACGTCGAGGATCAGGATCAGCGGGCGCAGCTTGGTCTTGCGTTTCCTGAAGAACAGCTGGCCCGGCGGTTCCCCGTGCATGCGCATCGATGCCCTGATCGTGGCGCGCATGTCGGGCTCGGTGCCGCGGGCCGGCCTGGCCGCCGCCGGGTCCGGCGGCGCGGCGGCGTCAGCCGCATCCTGGTCATGATCCTGCGCAGGGCGGCGAGCTCGTCCGGCGTGCACGCGGTGAAGGACCGGTTCTTGAGCGCGTCCACGCCAGACGCCATCCAGCCGAGGGCCGGCCGCTCCTCGTCCTCCTCGGGACCCGGCTCGGTGCCCGGGCATCACGAGCGCCGCCTCGGCTTCGGCGACCGACTGCGCGCTCAGCATGAGCTGACTTCTGGCCGGCGCGTCCTCGCCGAGGAAGTAACCCCTGAACACCCGGTCGTACGTTGGACTGTCCTCGTGCCTGGTGAGCAGGGTGGTTTTGCCCGCCCAGTACAGGTCGACCAGGTCGGTCGGGTCGAGCGGCGTCATGGCGGCGAAGTAGGTGAGCACGTCGCCGGTGCCGACCGTCAGCCCAGCGGCCCGCAGCTCGTGGGCGAAGCCGACGAGAACGCTCGTGAACGGGTTGTCGACCGGCTGCCGATCATCTCCGTCAGGCACCGGCGATGATCTCCGCCAGGTTCTCCCGCGCCAGCTCGAGGTCGTCACGGTCCTTGACGACCGCGCCGAGCGTGTCGTCCGCGGCATCCGGTGTCAGGTCGGTCTCGCCGAGCACGCCGAGCGTGCGCACCCAGTCGATCGTCTCGGCGACCCCGGGCGGCTTGGCCATGTCGAGTTCCCGCAGCCGCTGTACGGCCGCCACCACCTTCTTGACCAGCTGCCCGGCCGCGTCCGGCTCGCGGACGGCGACGATCTCCGCCTCGCGCTCGGCCGTCGGGTAGCCGATCCAGTGGTACAGGCAGCGGCGGCGCAGCGCGTCGTGCAGTTCCCTCGTCCGGTTGGAGGTCAGGATCACCACCGGGCTCGAGTCCGCCTTGACCGTGCCGACCTCCGGGATGCTGATCTGGAAATCGGACAGGACCTCAAGCAGGAACGCCTCGAACTCGTCGTCGGCCCGGTCGACCTCGTCGATCAGCAGCACCGCGCGGTCGCCCTGCCTGACCGCCTCAAGCAGCGGCCGCTCAAGCAGGAACTTCGGGCCGAACAGCTTGTCGACCGACCGCTCGTCGGTGGCTTCGGCCTGTGAGAGCGCTCTGATCTGCAGCATCTGGCGGGCGTAGTCCCACTCGTAAAGCGCCTGGCTGGTGCTTATGCCCTCGTAGCACTGCAACCGGATGAGCCTGCGGCCGAAGACAGCCGCGAGCACCTTGGCGATCTCCGTCTTGCCGACGCCGACCTCGCCTTCAAGCAGCAGGGGCCTGCGCAGCGACAGCGACACGAGCAAGCTGGTAGCCAGCCCGCGGTCGGCGAGGTAACTGCCGTCTCGCAGGCGCTGGGTAAGCTCCGCCACGGTTCCTGGGTAGTCCACCGGCGTTCTCTGGTCGGCCGTGGTCAGCGGGCGTTGTCGGCGACGTTTCCGGCCGGCCGCATGACGAGGTCGGCCAGGCTGCCCGCGGTGCTGAGCTTGCCCTCGCGCTCGAGCCTGGCCCGCCACGCCGCGGCGCGGTCCGTCTCGTCCCCGGCGGCGTAGTCCTCGAAGCCGACGCCAGCGTCCGTCATCTTCTTGCAGTGCGATTCGCAGCTGTCGTCGAGGTCGGCGACGGTCTGCGCCTGACCGCGCCACACATCCCGGAGAACCTCAAGTGCCTCCGCGCGCTCTGCGCCCATGACGAACGTCCCTCCTGCCCCGAGCTGATCGTACGTGTCAGCTTAACTCCGGGTGACGAACAAGCCGCGCTCCAATTAAGCCATCTCTTAATCGACCCAGGCGCTTGACCGGGAGCAGGTCCTTTCCGCCCGTGCCACGGCGGCGAAGCTGGCGTCCGCCCGGCCCCGGCCGGGTCGACGCCGCCAGTGGGCCCGCTGAGCTCGGGATCACCTACCAGGCCTGATGTCGAACAGCCAGGGGACGTGTAGCTGTCGCAGTAGTACCCTGCGAGTCGGCTGGCGCCAGTTGTGGCCCCAGCCGGGACCGGCGCGTCGGGCAACGGCAGCCGGTTCGGCTCGCAGAGCAGCTGGGACGAGTTCACCCAGTGGCAGTGGGTCACCTCGCGGCGCCAGGCCCACGCCTTCCCGTTCTGAGCCGCCAGGCGGGCAACAGGGCCGGGCATAAGGCGCTTACGTTCGGAAGAAAACCAGCCCTGCATCCTGACCGTACGCGGCTTACTCTCCGGGCCCGTGACCGCCTCCGGCGGCCGGCCGGGCATTGACAGACCAAGACCGCGGAAGAACGATGGGCTTCGGAACGCGGCGGCCGTGAGCCCGGCCGCGCGTGCGAGGGAGGTCGCGTGAAGACTCGCGCTGCGGTGCTGTGGGACAGGAACAAGGACTGGTCAGTCGAGGAGATCGAGCTCGACCCGCCGAAGCAGGGGGAGGTCCTCGTCTCGCTCGGCGGCAGCGGCCTCTGCCATTCCGACGAGCACGTCGTCACCGGTGACCTGCCCACCGCGCTGCCGGTAGTCGGCGGGCATGAGGGCGCGGGCACTGTCCAGGAAGTCGGCCCCGGCGTCACTGACCTCGCCCCCGGCGACCGGGTCATCTTCAGCTTCATCCCCTCCTGCGGCCAGTGCCGTGCCTGCGCGTCCGGCATGGGCAGCCTGTGCGAGATCGGCAGGTACAACCGGGAGGGCCGGCAGATCTCCGACCACACCGCCCGCCATCACGCGCGCGGCCAGGACCTCGGCCTGATGTGCCTGCTCGGCACGTTCGCCGAGCACACCGTGGTGCACCAGGCCAGCTGCGTCAAGATCGAGGACGACCTGCCGCTCGACATCGCCTGCCTGCTCGGCTGCGGCGTGATCACCGGCTGGGGCTCGGTCGCCTACACCGGCGAGGCGCGGGTCGGCGACGTCGTCGTGGTCGTCGGGGTCGGCGGCATCGGGATCAACGCGGTGCAGGCCGCGGTGGCCATCGGCGCCGAGTACGTCGTGGCCGTCGACCCGGTGGCGTTCAAGCGGAGCAAGGCCCTTGAGTTCGGCGCGAGCCACGCGGTCGCCTCCAGCCAGGAGGCCGCCGCGCTGCTCGCCGACCTGACCAGAGGGCGCATGGCCCAGGTATGCGTGAACACGATGGGCGTCGGCGACGGGGACCAGATCGGGGCGAGCCTCGGCCTGGTCGGCAAGCGCGGCCGGGTCGTGGTCACCAACATCCACCCGGCGGCCGAGACGCAAGGTGACGATGAGCGCCCTGGAGCTCACCACCTACGAGAAGCAGGTCCGCGGCTCGCTGTTCGGCTCGTGCAACCCGCGGTCCGACATCCCCCGCATGCTCGAGCTGTACCGCAGCGGCAAGCTCAAGCTTGCGGAGCTGCGCACCCGCACCTACGGCCTTGACGAGGTCAACATCGGCTACGAAGACATGCGCAACGGCCGCAACCTCCGCGGAGTCATCACCTTCTGACCGTCCGCGTTGCGGACTCCCGGCCAGGCGCCGCACCGAGACTTGGTGGACGGCGGCGGCGCGCTGCGGCACCCGCAGGAGTCGAAAGGGGCCAGCCGAACAGCCGCTGCAGTCAGGAGCCATCACCATGAAGATCGTTGTCTTCGGTACCGGTTACGTTGGCGCGCCATCGTACGCGAGCTGGCTGCCCGCGGGCGCGAGGTGACCGCGAGTGTCCCGGTCAGGCAACACCGCCTGCCGGTCGCGGTTGCCGCCTACGGCCCGGCGACCCTGTTCGGCCTCGCCGAGGGGGCGATGCTGACGGTCATCATCCTGAGCGCGATCGACCGCGGTGCCAGCACGCCGGTCGCCGCGCTGATCGGCGCGCTGCTCGGCATCGGCTCGATCGTGACGAACATCCCCTCGGGAATCCTCGCCACCCGGATCGGTGAGCGGAATCGATGATCGTCGCCGCGATCGCCACCGTCATCGGCCTCGCCTGTTGCCTGATCGACCTCGGCCGCGGGACCTGGTCACTGCTGGTGTACGGCTTCGGGATCCTGCTCATCGGCGCCGCCAGCTCCGTCTACAGCCTTGCCCGGCAGTCCTGCCTGACCGAGATGGTGCCGCCGCACATGCGGCCCGTGCGCTGTCCACCCTCGGCGGCACCTTGCGCATCGGGGTGTTCCTTGGCCCGTTCCTCGGGGCTGGAGCGACGCAGTTGTGGGGGCTGCCGGGCGCCTACTACGTCAGCCTGGTAGCGATCGTCGCCGCCGGCGTCATGGTCTACCGGGTGCCTGACCTCGAGATGAGCGACCAGCACAAGGCGGCCGCCGCACAGGTGACCTCGGGCATCTTGCGGCAGTACTGGCGTACCTTCCTCACGCTGGGCACCGGCATCCTGCTGCTGCAGGCCATCAGGCAGACCCGGCAAGTGGTCATCCCGCTGTGGGCCGCGCACATCGGGTTGTCTCCCACCGCCAACTCGGTCATCTACGGCGTCGCAGGGGCCGTCGACGCCCTGACCTTTTACCCGGCCAAGGTGATGGACGTCTACGGCCGCCGCTGGGTCGCCGTCCCCTGCGTGATCATCATGGGCATCTCCTTCGTCCTCATGCCCCTCACGCACGGCGCCATCACCCTCGCGCTAACCGCGATGATCATGGGCTTCGGCAACGGCATCGGCTCCGGCATCGTGATGACCCTCGGCGCCGACATCTCCCCCGCGATCGGGCGCCCCACCTTCCTCGGCATCTGGCGCGAGCTGGCCGACGCCGGGGCAGGCATCGGCCCTGTCATCCTGTCCGCCGTCGCCGCCGTCGCCGGGCTGGGCGCCGGTATCGTCGTCAGCGGCGCTGTCGGGTTCGCCGCCGCGGCAGCACTGTGGGTCTGGACCCCGAGGCACCCCGGCGCGTCCGCGGGAACGGCGAGACGCGGGCACGGTCGCACGGGTCGCCGGCGCCGATGACCGCTGACCCGCGAGTCTCGCGACGCTCTTACCGCGCGGTGATCCAGGGCCGGGCCAGGTATGCCGTTGGGACATGAGCTCACTGGAGACCAGCGGACCGCGCCCGGCCACCCGCCGGTCGGCACAACTGCTCAGGAGAAGTCGCTGGAAATCGTCGTCTTCGGTACCGGTTTCGTCGGCAGTGCCATCGCGGGCGAGCTCGCCGCCCGCGGGCACGAGGTCACCGCGGTGTCCCGGTCCGGGGGCAAGGACGTGCCAGCTCAGGTCGCCTCCGTCACCGGGAGCGTCCACGATCCCGCGTTCCTCGCGCCGGTGACAGCCAAGGCGGACGCGATCGTGTCGGCCCTGCCCGCGCTCAGCCCCGACGGCGGCCTCGGCGCGGCCGTCACCGACCTCCTGCCGGCCGCGCAGGCCAGCGGGGCCCGCCTCGGCGTCGTCGGCGGCGCCTCGATCATCCCCGTGGTCCCCGGCGGCCCCCGCGAAGGCGACACCCCCGCGTTCCCGGCCAAGTTCGCCCCGCTCACCGATGCCCACCAGCAGGCGCTGGACGTCCTGAACGCGGCGCCGCGGGACGTCGACTGGTTCTACCTCATCCCCGCGGGCGAGTTCGGCGGCCACAACCCCGGCACCCGCACCGGCGCCTACCGCACGAGCGGCACCAGCCAGGTGATGGGCGCCGACGGCCACTCGCGGCTCGGCGTGGCCGACTACGCCATCGCGTTCGCCGACGAACTCGAAACCCCGCGCACCCGTCGCGGCTGGCTGGCGATCGGCTACTAGCCCGGCACTCGCGCCTCGTCCCAGATCCCGGCCAGCCGCTCGTCCGCCGACTGGGTCGCCGTCTGCCCCGCCGAATCAGGCGCAACCCCGGCCGGGTTGCCCGGTCCGGTTATCGGATGTTGTACCGACCAAATACGGTCACTAACTACATCCAATCTTCTCGGCCGTGACTGGCGGAGCTGGCCCATGAACCTACCCGAGGAAGTTCACGACCGCGGTGGTGAACTCCGGTGCGCCGAGGGCCGTGAGGTGATCGCCGGGGACCAGGAGCACCTGCCCGTTCGGCAGCAGGGCGGCGAGTTCGCCGGCGGACGCGCCGCGGCTGTCGCCGTCGCCCGCCACGACGAGCGTGGGCGTCGGCACCTGCGGCAGCGCGTCCCGCGGTGTCGCGACGGAGCTGTCGAGCAGGTAGCCGATCGCCCGCGGGTCCGCGCCGGTCTGCGTCAGCCATCCGGCGAGTGCCTCCTCGGGTGATCCCGGTTCGAACGCGTCACCGTTGGCCATGGCGGCCAGCGTCCGACGGTAACCGTCCGTGCGGTCGCTTTCCGCGTCGAGCGCGTCGAGTCCCTGCCCGCCCACGATCGCGCGGGCCGGCCGGGCGCCGCGGGCGAGCAGCCGCAGCACGACCTTGCCGCCCAGGGAGTACCCGCCGAGGTGGTAGTCGTCGAGCCCCAGGTGATCGATCAGCGCGAGCCCGTCGTCGGCGAGTACGTCAGGCGGGTAGCACGCCGGATCGTGCGGCCGCGCGCTGTCCCCGTGGCCGCGCAGATCGGGCAGGATGACCCGGTAGCCCTGCGCGGCGATCGCCCGCGCCGGTCCGATGCTGGCCATGAGCGTACCGCTGCCCATCAGCCCGTGCAGCAGCACCACGGGCCGCCCGTCGCCGATCTCGCGCCAGGCCAGCTCCGCGCCGTCACGACCGCGGAACCGCTGCGCGAGTCGTCATGGGGCGATGTCTAGTCGAAGAGGCTGCAGAAAGGTCTACCACGCCTCCGGGCGAAGCGGGCGCCGAGAGCCAAGTCGTGCAATCCGAACCGCCGGCGACCGGACCTGCGCGGCCTCCGCCAAAACCAGGATTATCCCGAACGACTTCGTGCTTCGCCTGTCGGCCACCACCGACTCTGGCCGTCGGACGGGCCTAGCTCAGCGGCGTCCCCTGAGACTGCCCCCACGAGTCCGGGATCGTGCTGTAGCCGCCGCCGCTGTACAGCGAGATTTCCGAGGCCAGGCTCGAGTCGTCCATCAGGCCGACGCCCGCCTTCAGGTCGGCGAGGATCTGGGTGTAGTTCCCGCGGTTCAGGTACTGCGCGATCGCCTCGACGCCGTCGGCGACGGTGGGATAGGACTGCAGGAAGGTGACGCCGTCGCCGTCGTCCTGGATCGGCACCCCGCCGCAGCAGGGCTGGCTCACGTTGATCGGGTTGTTGGCGCCGACGATGCCGCTGGGCGGGCTGCCGGCCTCGTTCTGCATCCAGTACCCGATCGACACGATGTTCGCGCTGGTCAGCGGCGCGCCGAGCGCGTTGAGGATGGCCTCGGACCAGGCCTTCTCGTTCTCGCCAGTCGGCGTCTCGTTCTCCGCCGTGGCCTGCGGCGTCAGCCCGCCGGAGTCGGTCGAGGGCGGCTGGCTCGACTGGGTCGTGGTCGGCGTGCCTGCGTCGGCGTGGCGGTCTTGGACGGCGTGGGCTTGCGACGCCTTGGGCTTGTGCGGCCGGGCCTGGCCGGCATCTTCGCGGTGGCGAAGCCGAGCGGGCTCGCGCTGGCCTGGAGCAGCGAGTTGCCCACGGACGAAGGGACCGCGGCCAGGGTCGCGGCGTCAAGGCGCCTTCGGCGAGCTGGAGGTCAGCGGCGTCGGCACCGCGCCGACGGCGACCGCGACGCCGAGGCCTGCCAGCGCCGCGGCGACCCCGGCACCCGCCGCCAGGCCGCCGCGGCGCGGCTTCTGCTGACGATGCGACGTATGCGGCCTATCCAACGTATCCGGGCCACCGGGCAAGCGCTCCAAGCCAGACTCCCCACAGACCTGCCGACTGATAACGGTTTCGCATACTAACCGAAATAGGTCAGGCGCGGCAGTTGAATGCGTATAACTCGATATTCATTCCCGAATGCCGCCACGACCGGCGTCTGTGCCCGGTTTTCCGCGATCGCCAGTTCCTTCCTTAGGTGAGGAAATGGCGACGGATCGTCATTCGGAAAACGGTCACTTCGCCGTGATCGGGCACGAACGGGCATGAAGGGCGAACGCCGGCCAGGCGGCGTCAGTCCGCCTGCCCGGTCAGCCCGCGTGCCCGTGCTCAGCGTGACAGTGACCGGGCGGCGCGGGCACGTCGAGCGTGGGGTTGCGGTCGAAGAAGCCGGTCGGCCTGAGCATGAACCCGGTCCTGGTGACCGGCATCACCGGCCAGTCCTCGGTCCGCACGACGTGCGTCGGCCCGAACGTGTGCCACACGACGATGTCCTGGCCGTCGATGTCCCTGTCCGCCGCGATGTACGCGGGCAGCCCGCCGCCGCCCGGGCTCTGGTTCACGAAGTCGCCGGCCGGGTACCGCTGCGCCGGGTCGTAGCGGGTCACCCACAGGGCGCGGGAGGCGAAGCCCGCCCGCGCGGCCAGCGGCGAGTCCTGGTCGGCGAGCAGCGCCGGGTGCGGCTCCGGGTGCAGCGTGAACGCGGTCGGCTGGCCGAACCGGTTCGACGACGTCGGTGCTGAGCACCCGCCAGACCCGCCCGCGGGAGGCGTCGCCCGAGCGCGCCGCCGTCGCCTCCGAGGACAGCCGCGTCACCCGCTGCGCGATCGCGTTGCCGTACGGGTTGTCCGGCCCGATCGGCAGGCCGGTGACGTCGACCTCCTCGACCGCGTTGGCGAGCCCGTCCACGGACATGTCGAGCCGCGCGCTGAACAGGTGCTGGTGCACCGGGGCGCCGAGGCCGGGCGCCACCTCGGTCGAGTACGGGTGGTCGCCGCCCGGGTGGGCCGCGGTGAACACGATCCCGGTCATCTTGACCTCGCACTCGATCGTGCCGTCCAGGTAGAAGTACCAGTAGAAGCCGTAGTCGTAGTTGCCGACGGTGGTGAAGTACGACACGACGAGCCGGCGCTGCCGCCGCGACTGCGCCGAGCCGTTGAAGATGTCGGTGTGCTTCCAGAGGATGCCGAAGTCCTCCTCGTGGACGCAGATCGCGTTGCGCACCTCGCGCGGCTCGCCGGTCTCCCCGCACACGACCGCGTCCAGGTAGGTGATCTCGCCGAGGCAGTCGCAGCCGAGCTCGAGCGAGTTGACCCACTTGCCGACCAGGTACTCGCCGGTGTCGAAGTACGCCTGCCAGTAGCGGAACCGCGGGTCGCCGTACGGCACCACCATCTCCGGCACCGAGGCCCGGTAGATCACCGGCCGCCCGGCCAGCTCGATCTGGTGCAGGGTGAGCCCCTCGCGCGCGTCGAAGCCCACCCGCAGCGACCAGTCCTGCCAGCGCAGCAGGCTGCCCTCCACCGTGAAGCTCGGCCCCTCCGGCTGGGTGATCTCGATCGGCCGCAGCGTCGTGCGCTCGCGGCCCGCGCACGGCCGGGTCGTCGTAGTCGCCGGATTCCGCCGGCACCGGCAGCTCGAACTCGTCGATGACCCGCAGCACCTTCTTCTCGATCAGGTCCACGTGCGCGGTGACGCCGTCGACGGGGTGCGCCCAGGCCAGGTCGTGCTCCCCCGCCTGCAGGAAGGCGAGCACGCGCACCATCCGCCGCTGGTCGTCCTCGGCGGGCGCGCGGAAGGCGCCCGCCGTGATCGGCGCGATCCTGATCTTGCTCATGTCGGTCAGCCCGCGCCTGGCCAGGGCCGCCTGCCAGTCCGGGTCGGCGGCCATGATCTCCTCGACCAGGTGGTACTCGGAGTCGATGATCGGCAGCTGCCCCTCCGCCGCGGTGTCGACGCGTGCGCGCGCTGACCACGCTGCCCTGGGTGAGCGACACCACGACGTCGGTGGACTCGCCGTTCTTCAGGTTGAGCAGGAAGGCCCGCAGCCGCCGGTCGACGGGCCCGTGTTGGAGGCACTGCCAAGCACCTCGTCCTTGGACGGCTCCTCAAGCCCGTAGTAGGCGAACCGGACCGGGTCCGCGAGCAGCCCGGCGGCCGCCATGATCTCCCGCCCGGCGAGGTACTCGCCGGCGGTCGCCGGGTCGAGCGGGTGCGGGTTCTCGGTCATCGGCTGTCTCCAATTTTGAGGTGCAGAACGGAGCGGCGTGTCTTCGCGCCACCGTGGGCCAGGCTGCGCCGGCTACTCGTCGGCGACGATCGAGCCGACCCGGTCGCCCAGGCCCGGGTCGCGGCGGCTCAGCCAGACGGCGTAGCCGACGGACACCACGATCACGCCGAGCGCCGCGTACGGGAACCAGTCGTAGCGGCGCGGCCTGGCCGGGCTTGACCAGGTAGTACACCGGGACGCCGATGGCGATCATGCCGAGCACCGGCAGCACCGCGTGCTTGAGGCACGTTGAACTCCTGCGGGCGGTACCTGCGGTAGTAGAACGGCAGCGCCAGGTTGGACAGGAAGTACACCACGAGGATGAGGATCGTGCCCATCGTGGACGACTCCACGAAGAAGTTCAGCGCGTTCATCGAGCCGCTGTCGCCGCCGATCAGGTGCAGCAGCGCCCAGACCACGATGATCACGGTCGCGATGGCGATGAACGCGAAGATCGCGTTGACCGGCGTCCGCCGCGTCGGGTGCACCTTGCCGAGCCAGCGCGGCAGCAGCCCTTCGCGGCCGGCGTTGAAGATCAGCCGGGACTGCGAGTTCACCGCCGAGATCAGCACCCCGAGGGTGGAGGTGATGCCGGCGATGTAGGCGATCAGCGCCAGCCAGGCGGCGACGTCGTGGGACACGTTGATGAACGGGATGGCCGCGCTGCCGAGCGCGGTGACGTTGTACGTTGAACCCGGTGGCGGTGGCGTACGCAGTACAGGATGTAGCCGACCACCATCAGCGCGATCGACAGGAACACCGCCCGCGGCACGTTCCGCCGCGGGTTGCCGGTCTCCTCGGCCAGCGCGGCGGAGTTCTCCCAGCCGATGAACAGGTAGATCGCGAGCGGGAACCCGGCCGCCAGGCCGCTGAAGCCGTTGGTGATGTGGCTGGGCTCGAACGGGACCGCGGACAGGTGCCCGCCGTTCTTGATCAGCGCGGCGACCGACACCACGATCAGCACCAGCATCTCGAAGCCGAAGAACGAGGCCGGCCAGCAGTTGGTGGACACGGCCACGCCGCGGACCATCATCCAGCATCGCGCCAGCCGGTGAAGACCACCGAGAAGATGACCCACGGAATGTTCCACGTTGAAGTAGTACTGCAGCACGATCGACAGGTAGCCGCCGCAGATGGCGAGCACCGACGAGATCGCGATGATGTACCCGGCGCCGCACAGCAGCGCGGTGGTCACCGCGCTCGGCGCCGCCGAACGTCTTGCCCACGTAGGAGATGAACCCGCCGGTCGACGGGTGCGCCCGGGAGAACTGCGACAGCGTGTTGCCGAGCAGCGCGATCGCGACGGCCACGATGATCGTCAGCGGCGCGGCCACGCCCGCGGTGAGGAACGAGGAAGCCCGCCCCGAAGTAAAAGCTGTACGCCGGGCCGATGTTCGCCATCGTCGAGGCGGAGATGTCGACCAGGCTGAGCGCGCCGCGGTTCAGCCGCTCCGGCGCTTCTGGTGCCTTGGTTTCCGAGAACGGAACAGATGCCGCTTCGCTCATGGTGTCACTCCCGGAGAGTCCTCACTCCCGGTACGCCGTCATCTTTGGCAAGCGCTTTCCGGTTTCCGTGAAAATACCGAATCGGACAAGCAGCGCGCAAGACTCAGCGCCGGACCAGGTCTCCGGGCGGCAGCGGGTGCCGGCGGCCGCGGCCGCGTGCTGTCCCGCAGCACGACCTCGCCGGGGACGGGGACGACGCGCGGCTGCCGCGGCGCGTCGTCGCCGAGCACCAGCCGGGCGGCGATCTCGCCGAGCCGCTTGAGCGGCAGCCGCACCGTGGTGAGCGGCGGGTAGACGTCGCGCAGCGTCGAGATGTCGTCGAACCCGGCGAGGGCGATGTCACCGGGGACGTCGATGCCCGCGGCGCGCAGCCGCGCGAGCGCGCCGACCGCCATGATGTCGCTCACCGCGAACACGCAGTCGGGCAGCGGCTCGCCCGCCGCGAGGATCTCGCTCATCGCCTGGTAGCCGCCGTCCCTCGACAGGTCGCCGTGCACGACCCGCGCCGGGTCAAGCGGCACCGACCAGGCGCTGAGGCCGTCCCTGAACCCGTTGGTCCTGTCCTGCCCGGTCAGCAGCGAGCGCGGCCCGGCCAGCACGGCGAACCGCCGGTGACCGAGGGCGGCGAGGGCCCTGGCCAGGGCCTCCGCGCCCGCCCGGTTCTCCGGCAGCACCGTGTCGACGCCGAGCAGGTCCTGCCCGATGCAGGCCGCGCGGCCGCCCGACCGGGTGAACGCGTCGAGCTCGGCGCGCAGCGCGTCCCTGGCGGCGGTGTTGTCCGACCTGCTGCCCACCAGGACGACGGCCCGCGCCCGCTGGGCGCGCATCAGCGCGACGTACTCGCGCTCGGCCGCCTCGTGCGCGGCCGTGCTTGTCATGCACACCAGCAGCCGCCCGCCGCTGGCGACCTGGCCGTCGGCGACCTCGATGAGCCCGGCCGCGATCGAGGAGAAGTACGGGTCGGAAATGTCGCGCAGGGCCACGCCGATCATCGTGCTCTGGCCGGTCGCCACCGCCCTGGCCTGGAGGTTGGCCGTGTAGCCGAGGTCGGCGACCGCCTTGTGCACGCGGTCCGCGAGGGCCTTGCCGACCTTCCGCGAGCCGTCGTTCACCACCCGGGACGCGGTGGTCAGCGACACCCCGGCCCGGTCGGCGACATCCTGCAGCGTCACGCGCTGCCCGTCGGGACGTACGTCCGCCACCGGACCTCCTCGTCGCTCGCCTCGTCGCCTTGACCGGCTGTGCCGCCAAGCCTATTCTCGGGAAAGCCCTTTCCCAAACAACTCCCGAACGACCCCACCCTCACACCGCGGAAGGCTGCTCCATGGCGCGCAAGGTCATTCACGTCGCCCTGAACGGGGTCACCGGCCGGATGGGATACCGGCAGCACCTCGTGCGGTCGCTGCTCGCCATCCGCGAGCAGGGCGGGATACCGCTCGGCGACGGCACCACTCTCTACCCGGAGCCGGTCCTCGTCGGCCGCAGCGAGGAGCGGCTGCGCGCGATCGCCGAGCGGCACGGCCTTTCCCGGTGGACCACGAGCCTGGACGAGGTGCTCGGCGACCCCGACATCGACGTCTACTTCGACACCCAGGTCACCAGCGCCCGGGAGAGCGCCGTGGCCCGCGCCATCGCGGCGGGCAAGCACGTCTACACGGAAAAGCCCGTGGCCGCCTCGGCCGCCGCCGCCTTCGCCCTGGCCGAGGCCGCGCGGGCGGCGGGCATCACGCACGGCGTCGTCCAGGACAAGCTGTTCCTGCCCGGCATGATCAAGCTGCGCAGGCTGGTCCGCGAGGGCTTCTTCGGCCGGGTGCTGTCGGTCCGGCTCGAGTTCGGCTACTGGGTGTTCGAAGGCGACGGGTTCCCGGCGCAGCGCCCCTCGTGGAACTACCGCGCGGAAGACGGCGGCGGCATCGTCCTCGACATGTTCCCGCACTGGCAGTACCTGCTTGAGGACCTGTTCGGCCCGGTCAGCGCGGTCTACGCGCGGCGTGCGACCCACCTGCCCAGGCGGTGGGACGAGGCGGGCGAGCCCTACGACGTGACCGCGGACGACGCCGCCTACGCGGTGCTCGAGTTCGCCGGCGGCGTCGTCGCGTCGGTGAACTCCTCGTGGGCGGTCCGCGTCAACCGCCGCGAGCTGCTCGAGCTGCAGGTGGACGGCACGCACGGCAGCGCGGTCGCGGGCCTGCGCAACTGCGCCGTCCAGCACAAGGTGTCCACCCCGATGCCGGTATGGAACCCCGACCTGCCCGACCCGCTCGACTACCAGGCGATGTGGACCGACGTGCCGGACAACATGGACATGGGCAACGGGTTCAAGGCGCAGTGGGAGCTGTTCCTGCGGGCCGCCGCGCGCGGCAGGCCGTTCGCGTGGGACCTGTTCGCCGGGCGCCAGGGGCGTCCAGCTGGCCGAGCTGGCGATGCGGTCCTCGGACGAGGGCCGCCGCGTCGAGGTCCCCGCGCCGGGAGACACAGTGCCGGAAGGCACAGTGCCGGAAAGCACAGGCCGGGAACACCGGGCCGGGAGCCTGACATGGCCGCCCGCATCACGCTGCCCGGCCGGGCGGAGCCCCTCGAGATCACCCCGCCCGGCTGGGCGCCCGGCTACCCGCCGCCCGTCTCGCGCCGCGTCTACGCCGCCGCCCACGTCGCCTCCGTTGACAGCGGCGACCTCGTCGACTGGGAGGCCACCCTCGGCTTCCGCGACCACCTGTGGGCGCACGGCTTCGCGGTCGCGGAGGCGATGGACACCGCGCAGCGCGGCATGGGCCTGTCCTGGTGGCTGGCGCGGGAGCTGATCGCCAGCTCGGCGGAGCGCGCGGCCGCCCGCCGCGCCGCGGGCCGCTACGCGGACATCGCCTGCGGGGCGGGCACCGACCACCTCGCCGCGGACGACGGCCTACCCGGTCCCGGCGATCATCGACGCCTACACCGCGCAGCTGGAGTTCGTGCAGTCGGCGGGCGCCGGGGTGATCCTCATGGCGAGCCGTGCCCTCGCCGCGGCCGCCCGCGGCCCGCGCGACTACCTGGACGTCTACGGCACGCTGCTGAAGCAGGCGAGCCGGCCGGTCATCCTGCACTGGCTCGGCGAGGCGTTCGACCCCGCGCTGCGCGGCTACTGGGGCGGCGCGGGCTTCGAGTCCGCCGCGGCGACCGTGCTCGAGCTGATCGACCAGGCCGGCGACAAGGTCGACGGCATCAAGCTGTCGGTGCTCGACGCGTCGAAGGAGGTCGCGCTGCGGCGCAGGCTCCCGGCCGGGATCCGGCTCTACACCGGCGACGACTTCGGCTACGCCGACCTCATCAAGGGTGACGGCAGCGGCCACAGCGACGCGCTGCTCGGCGCGTTCGCCGCGGTCACCGCCCCGGCCGCCGCGGCGCTGCACGCCCTCGACGCGGGCGACCTCGCCGGCTACGACGCCGCGATCGGGCCGACGGTCCCGCTCAGCCGCCTCATCTTCGAGGAGCCCACGTACTACTACAAGGCGGGCGTGGCCTTCCTCGCCTGGCTGAACGGCCTCCAGCCGCGCTTTTCGATGCTCGACGGCCTTGAGCGCAAGCGGCCGGCCAGCCACCTGATCCGGGTCTTCGAGCTGGCGGCGGCCGCCGGGGCCTCGCCGACCCGGACCTGGCGGTCAGCCGGATGACCGCGTTCCTGAGGGAGCACGCGCGTGACTGGCGTCTTGACCGGCTGTCCCTCAACCAGGCGACGGTCAAGCGGCTGGGCGTGCCCGAGGCCGTCGACCTGTGCGTCCGGCACGATATCCCCGCGATCGGGCTCTGGCGCGAGCCGTCGCGGAGACCGGGCTCGAGGCCGCCGCCGCGGCCGTGCGGCGGCCGGGCTGCGCGTCTCCAGCCTCTGCCGGGGCGGGTTCTTCACCCACGCCGACCCCGCCGCGCGGCAGGCGGCGATCGCGGACAACAAGGCGGCGATCGCCGAGGCGGCCGAGCTCGGCGCCGGCACGCTCGTCCTCGTCTCCGGCGGCCTGGTCCCCGGCAGCCGCGACATCGGCCTCGCCAGGCGGATGATCGCCGACGCGATCGGCGAGCTGGTCCCGGTCGCCCAGGCGCACGGCGTGCGGCTCGGCATCGAGGCGCTGCACCCGATGTTCGCCGCCGACCGCTGCGTGATCACCCGCCTCGGCGAGGCCCTGGACCTGGCGGCCTGGTTCCCCGCCGACGCCGTCGGCGTCGTGGTGGACACCTACCACGTCTGGTGGGACGCGGCGCTGCTGTCCGACATCGCGCGAGCGGGGGAGCGGATCGTCAGCTACCAGGTCTGCGACTGGATCCTGCCGCTCCCCGCCGACACCCTCCTCGGCCGCGGCCACGTCGGCGACGGGTACATCGACTTCCCGCCGATCACCGCCGCGGTTGCCGCCGCGGGCTACGCCGGCGACATCGAGGTGGAGATCTTCAACGAGGACGTCTGGTCCGCCCCGCCCGACGAGACCGCGGCCACCGTCAGGAAGCGGTTCCCCCTGGTGTTCTGAGCCCCGCAGCCACCGCAAGGGGGCTCAGCCGACCCAGGCTAGGCGTCGCGGGTGCGCCACGGCATGCGGCCGGACGACGTGCACGCCGCGAGCGCGTCGCGGCATTAGCCGCCATGCCCACGGCGAGCAGCAGCCGCCTCGGGCATGCCTCACACCGCTACCCGCGGATGCGGACGTGCAACCAGGCAGCCCGGGACCGTTCGGGGCGCCGGACCGTCAGGGAGCCACGTCCCCGCTAGCTCAATCGCCGGGCAGACGGCCGCCGTCACGTTGCGCGATCCGTTCCGGGTGGTCGGCGGCGTTGCGCAGCCGGGCCGCTACGCCTGCGACGGCGAGCGCGGTCACCCGCCGCGAGAACGGCCATGAGCACGGGGCGACGCGAAACTCTATGCCCGCGGCGGCGTGCCGGGCAAGCAGGTCGCCGGCCGCCACCCGCTCGACCGCCTCGACCAGCTGCTCCGCGACCCAGTACCCGCCTACCTCGTCGTGGGGCGAGAACGCGTCGGCAGGGAACTGGTAAGCGTAGAGCCCGCAGGTCCGTACCCGGTCCAGCCAGCTGCCCTCGATGACGTGGACGCGGGCGCGCCGCTCTGGCCGAAGAACCGCTCCCGGTCGGCCGCGGTGGTGGTCGACACCGGCCAGATACAGCCGCGCGGGCAGTCCCTCGGGAACCAGAACATGGGGGAGTGACGGGTGTCGACGGCCCACACCAGCGAGGGTCCCTCTGGTGCGCTGGCCACCGGGCGCGGCTCGAAGACGCTGAGAGAAGGGTCCTCGCTGAAGTGCCAGAGGGCGAAGGGCCCCTCTCCCGCGTACGGTGGCGCGGCCTCCCTGGCCAGCAGGTGCTCGGGGCAGCCGTTGCCGGGGCCCGGCGTCATGCTCGCGCCGTGGTGATACGGGCGGCGAGGAACTTGACGCGTTCGCCCTGGCCGTCAGGCGGGATACGCCCGGCGGCCGCGAGACGGCCATGCCGTGCAGCGCGCTCCAGGTGACCTCGGCGGTCAGCTCGCGCTGGTCCGTGCCGGGCGGGGACGCGCTGACGAATTCGTCGAACGCCGCCCGCAAGGGGGCCGGCGTGTCCTCGCTGGCGAACTTCACGTCCGTCGGCATGACGAACATCGCCTGGTAGAGGGCCGGACGCGTGACCGCGAAGTCCAGGTAGGCGCGGCAGACGGCCTGCAGCCCTTGCTCGGAGGCGTCCGCGCCGAGCCGGGCACGCCGCAGGTGCTCAGTAAGTTCCGCAAAGCCGTGGATGGCGACGGCGCGCACGATGGCGTCCTTGCCGTCGAAGTGGCTGTAGAGCACGGGCTGGCTGTACTCGATGCGCTCGGCGAGCCGCCTGGTGGTCACCGCGTCCCAGCCCTCGGCCTCCGCGAGCTCGCGGGCGGCGCTGATGATCATCTGATGGCGCTGGGCGCGTTCGCGGTCGCGCCGGGCGGTAGCAGGCATGGCAAACTCTAGCATCGCTAGACAGTTTGCCCATGCTAGAGATAGCATCGTTAAATAATCTAGCAGTGCTACGAGCGTCCGCACCCTGAAGGGAACTCTTCATGCTCACCATCATCGGCAGGTCCTCGCCGATGATCGGCGCCGGATCTTCTTCATCGTCTAGCTACTTCTCTGGGCGCCGCAGGTCGCGTCCGGCTTCGGCATCCCGCTGATCCTGCTCACGGCTTCAGTCGTGGATACGCGCTCGAAGGGCGTGCGCAGATCGCCTCCGGCCTGTTCATTGCCGCGACGCCGGCGAACGAGATCGTGCTGACCTGCTCGGGCCGGGTTCGCGGCACCTGGCGGCCCAGCGTGTTCATCCCCGCGGGCGACGCCCTGATCGTGCTGCGCAGCAGGCTCAAGGTCAGCCGTGTACGGATCGACGCCACCGCCGGTCATGGTCGGTAATCACCATCCTTGCTGCGGCGAGCGGCGCGGGCACGCGCCCGCACGGCACCGCCGCGCGGGCACCCCGCCTCTCACGTCAGGGCGCTGCCGTCGTAGCGGGCAGTGATCGCCTCCAGGTGGTGGCCGGCCGGGTCGTCGAAGTAGACACCGCGGCCGCCGTGGTTCGTGTTGATCTGGCCGGGCAGGCGCTGCATCGGATCGGCCCAGTGAACGATGCCGTCCCGCCGGATGCGCTCCATGATCGCGTCGAACGTCTCGTCGTCGACAAGGAACGCGTAGTGGTGCCCGGGGAAGTCAACGCCGGGCTCGGCGAAATCCAGCAGCCTGCCGTCACTCAGCCGGACCTGAAGGAAGAACCCCGCCTCGGCCGGACCCTCCAGCCCGAAGATGCGGGTGAAAAACTCCGCCGACTGGCGCTTATCGCGCGCCGGGACAATGGTGTGATCGAACCGGACATTGGCTCGCTGATTGCTCATGTGCTTGTATCACCTCCTTTCAGGCACCATGACAGAGCACTGAACGAAGGCGCGGCGGGCCCCGGGCCCGCGGCGAGGTCACCCGCGCACCGGGATAACCCCTCGATCACGGCACGCGGCCGACCCGGAAGTCACGCTTCGAAGCTACCAGTTCCGCCATCACCGGAGCTAGCTCAGCGGGCCTCACCGGCAGGGCGACGAGGTCGGCGGCGGCCGGCGTGTTGCCTGGGCTGTCGCCTGCCGCAGCACCCCTGTCCAGAACAACAGCCTGCCCCACGCCTGTCGCCGAACTGCCCGACGTTTCCATGTGGTACGACGAGCACGGCCAGGGTGAACCCTGCGTGCTGCCCATCCCGGCGGCGCAGGAATCGATCTCCCGTGCCGATGACCCGACCCTCCACGGGCTGGCGCGGCTTCCGCGGCTACACGCCCGAGCAGCGTGCGCACGGCCGCACCCCCGTGCCACGGGCCGGCCCAGCTACTACCTGATGGCGCAGCGACACGATCGCGTTGATCGAGCGGTACCGGGCAGCCCGTACACCTGATGGGCTACAGCGACGGGGCCGTCGTGGCGCTGACCGTCGCCGCTGTCGCCCAGACCTGGTGAGGCGGGCCGGTATTCGCCACCGCGGTCTTCCACCACGACGGGTGGGAGGAGGGGGTGCTCGACGGCGAGCCGCCGGAGTGGCTGAGGCAGAGCTACGACGTGATGACACCCGCGGGGCCGGCCACTACGACGTCGTCGTGGTGAAGCTGGCGGCGATGCACGCAGCGAGCCCGCGATGTCCGAGGCTGACCTGCGCAAGATAGGGTGCGCACCCTGATCATGGTCGCCGACGTCACCAGGTCCGCTTCGAGCACGCGATCGCGATGTACCGGAGCATGCCCGACGCCGAGCTCGCCGTTGTTCCCGGCACCTCGCACCGGCCTGCTGGTCGAAAAGCCCGACCTGTGCAACCTGCTGATGACCGAGTTCCTGACCAGGGACCCGGTCCA
>CAVTKQ010000026.1:0-166132 GCA_963735315.1 uncultured Actinomycetota bacterium | reverse complement strand
GCCGCCGGAGCGCTGGATGGCGAGCCACACGTTGGCCGGCGTCAGCGGCATGTCCGCGTGCACCACGCCGAACGGGGCGAGCGCGTCCATGACCGAGTTGACCACGGCGGGCGGCGAGCCGACGGTGGCCGACTCGCCGATGCCCTTGGCGCCGACGGGATGATGCGGGGACGGCGTGACCGTCGCGCCGAGTTCCGGCGAGGGGCACTCAAGCGACGTGGGCAGCAGGTAGTCCATGAAGGAGCCGCTCAGGCAGTTGCCGATCTCGTCGAACGAGATGGCCTGCATGAGGGCGATGCCGATGCCGTCGGCCAGGCCGCGGTGCACCTGCCCCTCGACGATCATCGGGTTGATCCGCACGCCGCAGTCGTCGACGGCGATGAAGCGGCGGACCTTGACCTCGCCGGTGCCCGGGTCCACGTCGGTGACGCAGATGTAGGCGCCGAACGGGAACGTCAGGTTCGGCGGGTTGTACACCGCCGACGCGTCCAGGTGGCCCTCGACCCCGGCGGGCAGCTCAAGCGACGAGTGCGCGGCCTTCGCGATCTCGGCGATGCCGAGGGCCTGGTCGGGGTCGCCGCGCACGCGCCACTTGCCGTCCAGCCACTCCAGGTCGTCCGCGGACGCCTCGAGCATGGCCGCGGCCACCAGCCGGGCCCGCTCGCGGACCTTCCGCGCGGCGACGACGGCGGCGGCGCCGGACACCGGCGTGGACCGCGACCCGTAGGTGCCGAGGCCGAACGGCGTCCTGTCGGTATCGCCGTGCACCACCTCGACGTCGTCCGGCGACAGGCCGAGTTCCTGCGCCACCAGCTGCGCGAACGTGGTCTCGTGGCCCTGGCCCTGGGTCTGCACCGAGATGGCGAGCACCGCCTTGCCGGTGGGGTGCACCCGCAGGTCGGCGCCGTCGGCCATGCCAAGGCCCATGATGTCCATGTGGCCGCGCGGGCCCGCCCCGACGCCCTCGGTGAAGAAGCTCAGCCCGATGCCCATGTACTCGCCGCGCGCCCGCCGCTCCGCCTGCTCGCGGCGCAGGTCGTCGTAGCCCGCCATGTCCAGGGCCAGCTGGAGCGCCCGCGGGTAGTCGCCCGAGTCGTACTCCCAGCCGGACGGGGTCGTGTACGGGAACTGCTCGGGGCGCAGCAGGTTGCGCATCCGCAGCTCCGCCGGGTCCATCCCGAGCTCGCGGGCCAGCATGTCGGTCAGCCGCTCGACCAGGTACACGGCCTCGGTGATGCGGAACGAGCAGGAGTAGGCGACGCCGCCCGGCGCCTTGTTCGTGAACACGCCGGTGACCTCGCAGTACGCCGCCTGCGTCTGGTAGGAGCCGGTGAAGATGTGGAAGAAGCCCGCCGGGAACTTCGACGGCTGCGCGACCGCGTTGAACGCGCCGTGATCGGCGAGCACCCGGGCGCGCAGCCCGAGGATCTGGCCGTCCGCGGTCGCGGCGATCTCGCCGTGCATGTGGTAGTCGCGGGCGAACGCGGTGGACATCAGGTTCTCCGACCGGTCCTCCACCCACTTCACCGGCCGCCCGGTCGCCATCGACGCGGCGATCGCGGCGACGTAGCCCGGGTAGACGGGCACCTTGGCGCCGAAGCCGCCGCCCAGGTCGGGCGACACGATCCGGATCTTGTGCTCGGGCAGCCCGGTCAGCACCGCGTAGAACATGCGGTGGGCGTGCGGGGCCTGGCTGGTCGACCAGAGGGTCAGCTTGCCGCTGACCGCGTCGTAGTCGGCGATGACGCCGCAGGTCTCAAGCGGCGCGGGGTGCGAGCGCGGGTAGATCATGTCGCAGCCGACCACCACGTCCGCGGCGGCGAACACCGCGTCGGTGGCCGCCTTGTCGCCCGCCGACCAGTCGAAGATGTGGTTGCCGCCCGGCAGGTCGTCGCGGACCACGGGCGCGCCGGGGTCGAGCGCGGTCGACGCGTCGATCAGCGGCGGCAGCGGCTCGTAGTCGACGGCGATCAGCTCAAGCGCGTCCCGCGCCGCGTACCGGTCCGTCGCCACCACGAACGCGACCTCCTGGCCCTGGAAGCGCACCTTGTCGGTGGCGAGCACCGCCTGCACGTCGCCGAACAGCGTGGGCATCCACGCCAGGCCGCGCTCGGCCAGGTCGGCGCCGGTGAGCACGGCGACGACCGCCGGGTGGGCGCGGGCGGCGCTGGCGTCGACCGAGACGATCCTGGCGTGCGCGAGCGGGCTGCGCAGGATCGCGCCGTGCAGCATGCCGGGCAGCGCGATGTCGTCGACGAACGTGCCCTGCCCCCTGATGAACCGCGCGTCCTCCTTGCGGGGGAGCGGCCCGTAAGCGTGGTTCATCCGCGTCACCCCCGTGCCCGGAGCCGTCGTGGCCAGCGGCCCCGTGCTCGGCGACCCTGTCGTGCTTGGCGGCCCACAGCACCGACCTGACGATGTTCTCGTACCCGGTGCACCGGCAGACCTGGCCGGATATCGCCTCGCGGACCTCGTCCTGCGGTCGGGTCCGGGTTGTTGTCGAGCAGCCAGCGCGCGGTCATCATCATGCCCGGGCGTGCAGAAGCCGCACTGCAGCCCGTGGCAGGCCGCGAAGGCCTCCTGGACCGGGTCGAGCGCGGTGCCGGCCGCCAGGCCCTCCACGGTGGTGACCCGCCGCCCGTCGGCCATGACGGCGAGCACCGTGCAGGACTTGACCGGCGTCTCGTCCAGCCACACCACGCAGGCGCCGCAGTTGGACGTGTCGCAGCCCCAGTGCGAGCCGGTCAGCCCGAGGTCGTCGCGCAGGAAGTGGATGAGCAGCAGCCGCGGCTCGACCACCCGCGCGTAGTCGGTCCCGTTGACGGTGACGGTGATCTTCACGGCGCCGGTCGCAGGCGTCACGGGCCGGCCTGCGGGGCCGAGCCCGCGGGCCCGGCGGACGGCGACGCGCAGCATCCGGGTGGTGAGCTCGCGGACCAGGTGCCGCTTGTACTCCGCCGGGCCGCGCTGGTCCGAGGCCGGGTTGCAGTGCTCGGCGGCGATCTCGCCCGCCCGGGCGAAGTGCCTCCTCGTCGGCGGCCTGGCCGCGCAGGAACTCCTCGGCCTCGGCCGCGACGAAGTGCGCGGCGCCGACCGCCGTCAGCCCGATGCCGACGTCCGCGATCAGGTCGCCCGCCAGCCAGACCGCCACCCCGGCGGCGCCGATCGGCCAGTCGCCCGCCCGGCGGGCCACCTTCACGTACGCGCTGCCGCTGTCCGGCCTGATCGGCAGCCTGATCTCGGTCAGCATCTCGGCGGGCGCCGACGACGGTCTCGTACGGGCCGGTGTGGAACGCCCGCGCGGACACCTCCCGGCTGCCGTCAGGCCCGTGGATGATCATGGAGCCCTTCAGCGCGGCGAACGCGGCGGACAGGTCCTCCGACGGGTCGGCCTGGCAGAGCGACCCGCCGATGGTGCCCCAGTTCCTGACGACCGGGTCCGCGATCACCCGCTCGGCGTCGTGCAGGATCGCGAAGTGCTCGCCCGCCGCCTGCGACGCCAGCAGGTCCGCGTGCCTGGCGAGCGCGCCGATGCGCAGCTCGCCGGCGGCCCGCTCGATGTAGCGCAGGCCGCGGATCCCGTTGATGTCGATGAGCACCTCGGGCTGCGCGAGCCGCAGCTTCATCATCGGGATCAGGCTGTGGCCGCCGGCCAGGATCCGGGCGCCGGGCGCGTACCTCGCCAGCAGGGCAAGCGCGTGCTCCACGCTCGTGGCCTTCTCGTACTCGACGTGCGCGGGGACCTGCAATCCACACCTCCCGGCGTCTCCGGGGCCTGCCGGCCGTCGCCCGTGCGTCCGGTCCGTGCGCCTGATGCCGTACGTTCGTTCTGAGTGTACGGAGATACGGTGCGCTCTCCCTGGTGCGCTGATGCCCACCCTGGAGTGTGCGATGACCCTGACGCAGCTGAACGCGTTCGTCCTGGTGGCCCGGCTCGGGTCGGTGCGGGCCGCGGCGGTCGCGCTCGGCGTCAGCGAGTCCGCCGTCTCGCAGGCGATCACCGCCCTGCGCCAGGACCTCGGCGACCAGCTGATCACCCGGAGCCAGGCCGGCATGACGCTGACGCCGGGCGGCACCCGGCTGCTCGGCACCGCGTCCCAGATCGTCGTGCTCGGCGCCGAGGCGCACGCCGCCGTCCGCGCCGCGCAGGGCGCGCCCGAGCAGCTGCGCGTCGTCGCCACCTCGACCTTCGCCGAGTTCGTGGCCGGGCCGCTGCTCGAGGCGTTCCGCCGCCGGTTCGCCGGGGCGGTGGAGATCACGACCGGGGTGGCGGCCTCCGGCGAGCTCGGCGTGCTGATCGCGAACCGGCTCGCGGACGTCGCCTTCGGGCCCGGGGTGACCGGCGAGCACGAGCTGCCGGTCGTCAGCGAGCCGATCTTCAAGTACCGGCTCGTCGTGGTCGGCCCGGGGGAACCGCGGGCAGGCGCGGCCGCGCGGGCCCGCCAGGCAGTGGCGCTGGCTGGTGGACCCGTCCGGGACCGATCCGGGCAGCGAGACGGCCAGGCTGCTGCGCCGGCTCGGCGTCGCCGACAGCAACATCGGCGTCTTCCAGAGCCAGACCGCCGCCCTGGCGGCCGCCGCCGACGGCGCGGGGGTCGCGCCGGCCATCGAGCACCTGGTGTCCCACCAGCTGCGGCGCGGCGGGCTGTCCCTCATCGACCTGCCGGGATTCCCGGTCGAGGAGTGCTGGTACGCGACCCTGCTCGAGCGGGAGCGGCGCAGCACCGCCGCGAGCGCGCTGCGCCGGTTCCTCGGCACCCCGGAGGCGATGCAGCTGATGCGATCGCCCGCGGCCGGCGTGCCGCCGTCCCGCTTCAAGCCCCCGGTCTACGTCACGATCTGGAGCTGAGCCAGCGCCGATTTGCCGTCTTGCCATGGTCCGCCCGGTTTCGCCGGTCGAGCCGATTAAGCGACAGCTTATTTGGCTGTTGCGGGCGTGTTAAGTGCGCGACACGATACGACTACCTTTCGTTACCACCGGTGCCATGGCTGGTGGCGCGCACCCGACGACGGCGGGAGATCGTGGCATGCCTATCGAGTCCGACGGACACAGCAAGGACAATCCGCGGCTGTACGAGCTGATCGAGAACGCGCCGAAGACCGGGAAGAGCCCCACGGTGTGGGCGTGGCCGCAGCTCGTCGACTACCTCAAGATCGCCGGGCAGCCGGTCTCCGGCCCGTGGCCGCCGCACCAGGAGCCGCGGCCCGACCCCGACTACGAGTCGGGGCCGCAGGCGGTCCCCGACCCGCACTCCATCGCCCCGCACCCCCCGGCCGAGCCGCGGGACGTGCCCGGCGGCGACACGCCAGCTGAGCGGAGGAATTGAATGTTCCCATCGCGGTTCCGCTACGAGGCGCCGCATTCCCTGGACGAGGCGATCGGCCTGCTGCACGACGGCGGCGACTACGTCAAGGTGCTGGCCGGCGGGCAGAGCCTGGTGCCGATGATGAAGCTGCGCTTCGCCTCGCCCGGAGATGCTCGTCGACATCAACAACCTGCCCGGCCTCGCCTACCACCGGGCCGACCCCGACGGCAGCCTGCACATCGGCGCGCTCTGCCGCCACGCCGACCTGGAGTTCTCCGACCTGCTCAAGGGCACGCAGCCGACGATGGCCGCGGCGGCGCCGCTCGTCGCCGACCCGCTGGTGCGGAACCGGGGCACGCTCGTCGGGTCGCTGTGCCACGCCGACCCGCAGGGCGACTGGGCCTCGGTGATGCTGGCGCTCGGCGGCACGGTGATCGCGCAGGGCCCGAGCGGCAGGCGCGCCATCCCGCTGGCCGACTTCGTGACCGGCCCCTTCGAGAACGCGCTCGAGCACGACGAGATCGCCGTCGAGGCCGTGGTCCCGCCGGCGCAGGGCGCCAGGTCGGGCGGGTACCTGAAGCTCGAGCGGCGGGTCGGCGACTTCGCGACCGTCGGGGTCGCGGTGGCCATCGAGACGTCGGGGGACGAACGTGACCCGGGCGGGCATCGCGCTCACCGGCGTCGGCGGGTCCACCATCGGCGCCACGGAGGCGGCGGCGGCGCTGACCGGCAAGCCGCTCACCGCCGAGACCATCGCCGAGGCGGCCGACCTCGCCGCGGCCGCGGCGCAGCCGAGGACCGACCACCGCGGCACCGCCGAGTACAAGCGGCACCTGGTGCGCGTCTTCGTCAGCCGCATCCTGGGCGGCAACCTAGCAGCCGGAGCGACGCGGAAAGGGCGGCCTGACCATGACGATGGTGTACGACGACCTCGGCGACGAGGCGGCGGAAGAGATCCCGGTCCGCAGGATCAGGTTCACGATCAACGGCAAGAAGAAGGTCGCCGAGATCGAGCCGCGGCTGCTGCTCGCCGACCTGATCCGCCGCGGCGTCGGGCTGACCGGCACGCACCGGGGCTGCGACACGACCAACTGCGGCGCCTGCACGGTGCTCGTCGACGGCCGGGCGATCAAGTCCTGCACGATGCTCGCGGTGCAGGTCGACGGGCACGAGGTCACCACCGTGGAGGGCCTGGCGACGCGCGAGCGAGCTGCACCCGCTGCAGGAGGGGTTCAAGCAGGAGCACGGGCTGCAGTGCGGGTTCTGCACGCCGGGCATGATGCTGGCCGCCAAGGCCCTGCTCGACCGCAACCCCGACCCGACGGAGGAAGACGTGCGGTGGGCGCTGTCCGGCAACCTGTGCCGCTGCACCGGCTACCAGAACATCGTGAAGTCGGTGCTCTGGGCGGCCGAGAAGCTCAGGGCGGAGGGATAACGACGTGACGACCACTGCTGACGAGTCACGGGCACTCGACGAGATCAAGATCGGCGGGCTCGGCTCCAGCCGCAAGCGCGTCGAGGACGACCGCTTCATCCGGGGCAAGGGCAACTACACCGACGACATCGTGCTCCCCGGCATGCTGCACATGGAGATCCTGCGCAGCCCGCTGCCGCACGCGCGCATCAAGTCGATCGACGCCAGCAGGGCCTGGGCGCTGCCCGGCGTCCACCTGGTGCTGACCGGGGAGATGATGGCGACGCGCAACCTCGCCTGGATGCCCACGCTGTCCTACGACACCCAGGCGGTGCTCGCCACCGACAAGGTGCGCTTCCAGGGCCAGGAGGTGGCCTGCGTCATCGCGGACGACCCGTACATCGCCAAGGACGCGTGCGAGCTGATCGAGGTCGACTACGAGCCGCTGCCGGTCATCGTGAACCCGTGGCAGGGGCTCGCGCGCGGACGCGCCGGTCATCCGCGACGACAAGGTCGAACCAGGCCGACAACGTCATCTACAACTGGGAGGTCGGCGACAAGGCGGGCACCGACCGGGCCTTCGAGCAGGCCGACGTGATCTCCAAGCTGGAACTGCACTACCCGCGGAGCCACCCGTCGCCGATCGAGTGCTGCGGCTCGGTCGCGGACTTCAACCGGGCCACCTCGAAGCTCACCGTCTACATGACCACCCAGGCGCCGCACATCATCCGCGCCGCGGTCGCGATGGTGGCCGAGCTGCCCGAGCACATGATCCGGATCGTCTCGCCCGACATCGGCGGCGGCTTCGGCAACAAGGTGCCGATCTACCCGGGCTACGTCTGCTCGATCCTGGCCTCGATCCTGCTCGAGCGCCCGGTGAAGTGGATCGAGGACAAGACCGGCAACCTCATCTCCACCGGGTTCGCGCGCGACGTCTACCTCAAGGGCGAGATGGCGCTGCGCAAGGACGGCAAGATCCTCGGCGTCCGGATGCACACCGACGCCGACCACGGCGCGTTCTTCTCCGACGCGCAGCCGAGCAAGTTCAAGATCGGCCTGATGCACTCCGCGTTCGCCGCCTACGACGTCCCGGTCGCGCACCTGACCGCGCGCGGCGTGTACACCAACAAGGCGCCGGGCGGCGTCGCGTACCGGTGCTCGTTCCGGGTCACCGAGGCGATGTTCTTCCAGGAGCGCATGGTGCAGGCGGCCGCCGACGACCTGGGCATGGACCAGGCCGCAGTTCCGCCGGATGAACTTCGTCGGCGACGACGACTTCCCGCACCGCACGCCGCTCGGCTTCCTCACCGACTCCGGCCAGTACGCCAAGTGCCTCGACGTCGGGCTCAAGGCGATCGACTACGAGAACTTCAGGAAGGAGCAGGCGGAGGCGCGCAAGCGGGGCCGCCTGCTCGGCCTCGGCATCTCCACGATGACCGAGCCGCTCGGCGCGGGCAACAGCCGGGAGTACGACATCCTCGGCATCAAGATGTTCGACTCCGCCGAGCTCAAGGTGCACATGACCGGCAAGGCGATCCTCCGCACCGGCGCCAAGACGCCAGGGGCAGGGGCACGAGACGACCTGGGCGCAGATCGTCGCGCACGAGCTCGGCATCCCGGCCGACGACGTCGTCGTCGAGGAGGGCGACACCGACACGGCGCCGTTCGGCATGGGCACCTACGCGTCCAGGTCCACGCCGGTCGCCGGCGCGGCCGTCGCCATGGTGTGCGCGCAAGATCCGCGCCAAGGCCCGCAAGCTGGCGGCGCACCTGCTCGAGGTGTCCGAGGAGGACATCGAGTGGGAGCTCGGCCGGTTCTACGTGCGCAGCTCGCCGCAGCGCGGCGTGTCCATCCAGGAGTGCGCCATGGCCGCCTACAGCAACATGCCGGACGGCATGGAGCCCGGCCTTGAGAACACCGCGTACTACGACCCGCCGAACCTCACCTGGCCGTTCGCCGTCTACATCGTCACCGTCGAGGTCGACCCGGAGACCGGCGTCTGGGACGTGCTGCGGATGGTCGCGGTCGACGACTGCGGCGTCCGGATCAACCCGATGATCGTCGAGGGCCAGATCATGGGCGGGCTGACCGAGGCGTACGCGATGGCCAGCATGCAGTTCATCACGTTCGACGCCGACGGCAACTGCGTCGGCTCGAACTACATGGACTACCTGCTGCCGAGCGCCTGGGAGACCCCCGGCTACGAGCTGCACAGCGAGGTCGTCACGCCGTGCCCGCACCACCCGATCGGCGCCAAGGGGATCGGCGAGTGCGCCGCGGTGGGCGGCCCGGCCGCCTTCGTCAACGCGGTCATGGACGCGCTGGGCGGCACCGGGGTCAGGAACATCGACATGCCGGTGCTGCCCGACCGGGTCTGGGAAGCGCTCACCTACCGCCGGGACGTGTCCGGCGCGCCGCCGGTGCGCCAGGACTAGCGCGCGCGGACGCGGACCGGTGGCAGGACTGTCGAGGAGGACCGATGAACGGTCTGGGTGTGCTCGAGCGAATGGGCGAGCTGGCCCGCAGCGGCCAGGCGTTCGCGCTGGCCACGGTGGTCTGGCGGCAGGGACCGTCGTCGAGCAAGCAGGGCTCGCGCGCCATCATCACCGCCGACGGCCAGCTGCACGGCTGGATCGGCGGCGCCTGCGCGGAACCGGTGGTGATCCGCGAGGCGAAGCAGGTCATGGCGGACGGGAACGCCCGGCTGCTGCTGCTCGGCAGCCCGGACCAGTTCGGCGCGGCCGTGCCCGAAGGGATGACGGTCGTGCCGATCTCCTGCCAGAGCGAGGGCGCGCTCGAGATCTACATCGAGCCGGTGCTCCCGGTGCCGCACCTGGTGATCGTGGGCGGCTCGCCGATGGCGCACACGCTCGCCGCAGCTGGCCAGGGCCCTGGGCTGGTCGCACCGACCTGGTCAGCCCGCGGGACTTCACGGCGGGGCACGCCGGACGAGCGGTCGATGGTCATCGTCGCCACCCAGGGACACGGCGACGAGGACATGATCGAGCGCGCGGTCGCCATGCGGCCGGCCTACCTGGGCCTGGTCGCGTCCCGCCGCCGCGGCGAGGCCGTGCTCGGCTACCTCGCCGAGCGGGGCGTGCCCAAGGACCAGCTCGACCGGGTGCACGCGCCCGCCGGCCTCGACCTCGGCAAGACCACGCACGAGGAGATGGCCGTCGCCATCCTCGCGGAGCTGGTGCAGCTGCGCGCGTCCGGCGCCCTCGCCGACGTGCCCGCGCCCCGCGCCGGACGGGCCGCGAGCGGCAGGGCCGAGCTGAAGCTCGCCGAGGCCGTCGACCCGGTCTGCGGGATGACCGTCACGGCGAACGCCTCGGCCATGCCCGCTCGAGCACGACGGGGTCACCTACTACTTCTGCTGCGCCGGCTGCCGCCAGAAGTTCAGCGAGAATCCGGATGCGTACGTCAAGGCGGTGCTGCGGTGATAATCACCAGCGACTTCGAGGTCGCGGAGCCGGTCGAGAAGGTATGGCGGTTCTTCGACAACATCCCGCAGGTGGCGTCCTGCCTGCCGGGCGCGGAGCTGACCAAGGACCTCGGCGACGACAAGTACGAGGGCCGGGTCGCGATCCGGATGGGGCCGGTCCGGCTGCAGTTCACCGGCACCGCCGACATCACCGAGCGCGACGAGGCCGCCAAGCGCATCGTCGTGCACGCGGCGGGCGCCGACGAGAAGGGCCGCGGCCAGGCCGCCATGGTGGTCAGCGCCACGCTGTCGCCGAAGGGCCGCGGCACCAAGGTCGCGGTCACCCAGGACCTGCAGCTGTCCGGCGCGGCGGCGCAGTACGGCCGGGGCATGATCTCCGACGTCTCCGCCATCTTGATGCGCGACTTCTCCGCGAACATGCAGGACCGGATCGAGCGGCTGGAGCGCGGCGAGACGGCGGAGCAGATCGCCGCCGCGGGGAGCCGGCTCGGCCCAGGGCTTCACGATCGCCGTGCGGGCCGCGCGGATGGCGCTGACCCGCGTCTTCCGCCGGTTCTTCCTGCCCTACCAGCCCGCGGCGGGCTGAACAGACAGCTGAAGCAGCGAAAGGAGGCCAGTCATGGTCCTGTGGTGGATCGGCAACGCGATCCTGCTCGTGGTGGTCCTGCCCGTCGTGATCTACCTGCTCAACCGGGTGCTCGCGGCCCTTGAGCGGATCCGCGCGGCGAGCGACGACATCCTGGCCGGCGGCGTCGCCCTCATCGGCGAGCTGCCAGGGCGTCCCCGACGGCCTGGCCGTCACGGACAAGACCATCGAAGAAGTCAAGGTCGGCGCGGTCCGCTACGCGGGCTCCGTCGCGAAACTGCTCGGCTAGCGAAGGGGAGGAACACCATGCCAGCAGCAGCCTGGATGACCATCGCCGTCGCGGGCCTGATCATCGTGTTCACCGCGGTCGGCCTGATCAGGATCGTCTTCCACCTGCGGGCGATCCGCGGCACGCTCGCCGCCCTCACCGGCGGCGTGCAGGCTCGTCGACCAGCTCACGTCGACCGTGCCCGGCCCGGCTGACCTCGGTCAACGCCAACCTCAAGCCCGTCCGCGACTTCTGCGAAGCGATCTAGGCGATGACGACAGACTGGACCATCGGCTACGTGATCGGCGGCGTCGTCCTGCTCGCCGTCGTCGTCCTCGTGACCGCGATCCTGGTGCTCGCCAAGCAGATCGGCGACGAGGCACCGAAGATCAACGCCGCGCTCGAGGGCGCCGTCCGCAACACCGCGCCGCTCGCCGCGCTGAGCACCACCATCGAGCACGCCACCATCATCATCGCCGGGCTGCAGCGCGGCCGGCACCGGCTGGGAGGGTAACGGTGAACCCCACCGAGCACACCTTGTGGGTGTCCGTCATCATCGTCGGCTTCGTCGTCGTCGTGGCCGTCGCGGCGCTGCTCAGCCTGCTCATCTACCTGATCAAGCGGATCGACCACCGGGTGGACGCCATCGGCGCCACGCTCACCGCGGCGAAGGCCAACACCGCCAGCACCGTGCTGATCCCGCAGGTCGCCACCGGCGTGGACGCGGTCCTCGCCGAGGGCCTTGAGCACCACCTGTTCCTCGGCCGGGTACTCGGAAAGGTCAAGTCATGACCGTGCTCGTCGTCCTGACGGTCATCGTCATCGTCTTGCTGATCGCGGGCCTGGCCGTCTACCTGTACTGGGCGGGCACGCTGCTCGACCGCATCGGCGCGAAGCTCGAGGGCGCCGCCGGCATCGTCGAGCGGCATCGTGGCCGACGCCAAGCTCATCATGCCGGGCGTGGACCACATCAACCGGACCGGCGGCGTGGTCGCCGGGGCGCTGCCGCTGCTGTACGGCATGGCCGAGGGCATCGTCACCGGCGTCACGCCGCGCGAGCCGCTGCCCGAGGTCCCGGAAGTCGGCGCGGCCCGCCTCCGGCACCCGCCGCTCCCGGCTGCTCTCCGCGGTCGGCTTCACGCCGCACCCCTGAAAACCAGGAGAAAAGCCCGGAGAAGAGGAACGGGTGCGGCTGACCCTTCGCAGGTAAGCCGCACCCGCCGCGAAGGATCCCGCCTTCGGCTGCCGCGCTCGCTCAGGTCTTCAGCCAGCCGCGGCGCCAGAACAGCACGCTGAGCAGGACGACGGCCAGCACCTCGCTGCCGACGCCGTAAATGACGAACGCTTGCCAGGTCTCGATGTGGCCGACCAGGGCGCCGAAGTTCTGGCCGAAGAACCCGGTCAGGAACGACAGCGGCAGGAACACCGTGGAGATGATCGCGAGCTGCTTCATCACCACGTTGAGCTGGGTTGACACCCCCGAGGAGTAGGCGGCGGCGGCGTCGGCGATGAGCGCGCGGAAGGAGTCGGCCTGATCGGACAGCTTCTTTATGTGATCATGGACGTCTCGCAGGTAGGGCAGCTGGTCGTCGCGGGCGCCCGGAAGGCGGACCTTGCCGGATGACAGGGTCGCGAAGATGTCCTCCTGCGAGGTGAGCACCTTGTGCAGCGGGATGAGCGCCGACCGGTAGGTGCCGAGCTCGGTGACCTGGCTGCTTCGCGGCGCGCGGATGATCTCGGCCTGGAGGGTGTCGAGGCGGTCGTCGAGTTCGGTGACAACGGGGAAGAGGCTGTCGGTCAGGGCGTCGGCTACCTGATAGAAAACCGCCGCGGGGCCGACGGCCAGCGAGTTATTCGTGCTGACCCGGCCGGCCGCGTCAGTGATGGCGGAGTAATCGCCCTGGTGCACGGTGATGATGTACCGCGTGGAGACGATGCAGTGCACCTCGCTGAGCGCGTCCAGCGAGCTGACGTCGACCGCCTCGGTGCCGCTGCTGCCCGGAACGCCGGCAGGCTGTGCGAGCCGGTCCAGGCTGGCGTCCGTCCCGGCACCGTAGACGACGACGGCAATGTAGTCGTCGAACTGCTCGAGCTTCGGGCGCTCGCCGAATTGCTGCGCGTCCTCTACCACCAGCGGGTGCAGTCCGAAGATCTCGCTTCAGCCAGCCCGCCTGCTGCTCGCTGACGCCCGGCAGGTCCAGCCAGAATGGCTCCTGGTCGGCCGCCGCCGCGGTCAGGTCCCCCGTACGGGGATCCTCGACGACGCGGCCGTCTGAGTGCACGCAGACGCGCCTTGCCCGCGTGCCGCTGAGGGACCGGCCGAGGTTGTTACGGACACCGCCAACGCTCCTTAACGCGAGACAGTCCGCCCTATCCAATCAGGAAGGAGCCAGGAGCCGTGAAGCGGGCGGCGTATCCCGTGCACGCTCGCGTGCGCCAGGTGTAAATCGCTCTTGGCGGGTAGTTCCTGCTGCATGTTCAGGATGAGGATCAGACGGTGGTTCGGTAAGAGGCGGCAGGTCGTATGGGCCGAGCCTGAGCTCCCACCGTTTATCAAGATCAATCCCGCCGCGGTCCCGACCGACACCCTTCAGCCTGGTGACATAACCATGGGGATAATGGCCAGGGAGTTCCTCGATATCCCGGACGAATAACCGCGATAGCGCCCTGCCGCACGGCTGCCCGGCGGGTATCCGCAGGCTGCGGCAAGGGTCGTTTCGGTACGCGGGTCGCCGGCGCTCTGCAGCGGCCGCCGTCCGCCGCCGGTGTAGCCTTCGACAGCAGGGCCACGTACACCACCAGCGGAGATGCGGGCTGCTACCTCCTGATGATGACAGCTTCTAGCCCTCTTTGGGGGTCCGACCGGTTCGTGTTCATTCTCTGTGTCTCTCCTCTCATCGTTCCCTACCCCATCCCAGTCATCCCTCTAGCTGCCTAGGCTACCGTCTTCTCCCTCCGACTCAGCCCACGTCCCAATCGCTCCGCACAGCACCTCCTACGCGCCGTTTCCCGCATCTGCTCCTAAGCCACCCTCACCCTGACCACCCTTCACTTTAACACACCTCCCTTTTTTGATCTTCGCCACCCGTCCGTTCGCAGTACTTCTTTACCTCTCATCTTTCCTGCCAGGGGGATCAGCGCCGCAGATCATGATCTTCATAGAGCGGTCGGCATGCCGCTGGAGAATGTCGCGGGCGCGTTCGGGATGAACCGTGCGGCGGGGGGAGTGGCAGCAGGAATGCGGGCAACATGCTCCTGGCGCCCGTGGATCGTCAACTGGCCGGAATAGTGCGAAAGGTAGACTCGCGTCGCGATTGCGGTGGGCGTGGGGTTTTGGTGTGCACCCGCTGGCGCTGGCCTGCACCAAGCTTTTCCTGCGCGCACAGCTCAACCGGGAAATCGGCAACGCCATGAGAGGAGCGCTGTCCGGCCGGAAGTGGTCCAAGGTCAGGAAGTGGTGGCAGAGCGGGCGAGTCCCGTGGACCGTCACGAGCCGTGGAGCCAATGGGCGAGGAGTTGACCGGGCACGGGCGCGGCCCGGCATCGGAGCCGACACGTCGGCCCGACCTGAGTTCGACGCGGTGGCGGGCACCGGCGCCCGCAGGTACCGGCGCGGCCAGACGCATCGCCGGCACCACGCGCACGGCCGGCGCCATCCCCACGGCAGGCGCCATCCCCACGGCCGGCGCCATCCGGCTGCGGAGCCTCAGCGGCCCAGGCTAGAGCCGCGTAAGCGTGATCGCGCCGTCCGCGAGCCAGGAATCACCTGGCTTCGGGGGAGGCGGGCGTTCTAGATAAGGGATGTGCCTCGGCAGCCATGAACATCGCTGCTGCCGTCCAGGCGCAGGATGCTCATGGCGCTGCGCGCAGATTGGCTGGTTCTGGCTCCTGCCCGCCGCGGCGAGGGCCGCCGTCTCGTATTCAGCTAGCCTTGCGGGCCATTATCACCTCGGGTCGCCCGGCCAGCCCAGAAGACACCTTCAGCGCAGCGGCTGGCGAGCAGCGAGCGCACCTCGCCGGTGAAGTCGCCGAGACGATCGCCAACACAGGTGCGGCGCCGAGAATGAGTGGACAGGTAACCGGACAGGACGCTCTCGCTATCTCGCAGCAGGTCGGGGATGCCGGGGACGCAGAGCTGCCGGGGGGCGCCGAAGCGAGTCGCGCCAGCACGTCATCGAAGCGGTGAGTTCGTTCCCGGATGATGCCGCTGCCGCGCGGCTGGTGATCCGAGGTATTTCGCTACCATCGCCCTCAGCTCGTCGTGGGCGATCGGCGGCACTCCAGGGTTCGACGGCCGCGCAGGCCGTCACCGCGTGGGAGATCAGTGCCAGCGCGCCGCCAGGTCCAGCATGTCGTAGACGGCCTCGGCCACTTGCTGCTCGTCGGTCCACCAGAAGGACTGGCCGAAGGTCACCAGCTTGTACGGTCCTGGCGCGACGGCGGGCAGGTCCTCGGCCAGGCCCTGGACCCACCGGATGTTCATGACTGCCCTTTTCCCCGGCGGCACGGGAGCCGCTCCGCGAGCATGCCGGCGTCCGGGTCGCCAGGCCGACCGCCTGCTCAAATAGATAAGCGAGACGGATGGTAAGCACGCCGGGACCACAGCCGGCCTCCAGCAGACGGCCAGTCCCGTCGAAGACGTCGCCTCCTGCGTCAGGACGGCTTCGAGCTCGGGCGAGTACGCCGGGCGACCGTAGCGGTAGTGGGCAGCAGAGCCGAGGTAGATGGTCGGGTCATACGGCACCGCACAGTACGCCGGCCAGCCGGAATAGTCCCGCTGCAGCCTTCAGTTCTTCGGCCGCTGATCGGGGCCACGGCGGGTAACCGGGGCCGTGGTGGGCGCGGCCGAGTACTCGCCGATCCACTCGTCCTTCCATGCGTGGTCGTACTGCTGCTCGTTGCAGCTCGGCCGGTAGACGGCGATCAGCTCGCGGGCGATCTGCTCGCGGTGGGCGCTCGTCCCGCCGGGCACCTCGTAGGTGCAGACGTAGACCTTCCACTTGGAGCCTGCCCGCCTGATCCAGCACGCGGCCCGCGGGTGCCGGAACGGGAACCGCTCCGCGGACAGGTCGTCGGCGTGGCCGACGTACATGACCGCGTAGTTCTCCGGCTTCGCGGCCGGTTCCGGCTTGTACATGACGGCGTACACCGCGGCGGCCGGCGGCGGGGTCCAGCCGCCGAGCAGCCGGGGGCCGTCGAACGGGTAGCCGGCGAGCGAGCCGAGCCGGATCATCGCGGCCCGCTGGCTTCCCCGGTTCGTCTCGCACGGTGTCGGCTTCCAGGCCTCAGCTCCTCGCTTCGCTGACCGCCTCGGTCCTGACGACGGGCGCGGCTGGCAGCCCGGCGGTCTTCGCCGCGGCCAGGAACAGCTCGGTCGCCGCGGTGATCGCGTCCTCGCGGCTGTCCGCGACGACGAGCAGCTGGGCGCCGTACCGGTTGGTGCCGATGCCGGCCGCGACGCCGCTGCTGGCGGCGACGGCGTCGGCGAGCTCGACTATCTCCTCCCGGGTGAAGACCCGGTCGCCCTCGGCCTCGATGCCGACGCTCCACCTCACGGATGCTCTCCTGTCGCGCTAGTTCAGGGTCGGCAGCGTTCCGGCTAGCTCTTCCAGGCTGGCGAGGTCGTGCCCGGACAGCAGCAGGTCGATGTGCGGTGCCGCCACCATCATGCCCAGCGTGCTCGGCCGGAAATCCCGGTTGTCGCCCTTGTGCGGGTTCAGCCACACGATGCGGTGGCACAGCCGGTCAAGCCGCTCCATCGCCTTCGCGAGCACCTCGGGGTCACCGCGGTCAAGCCCGTCGGAGCAGATGACGACCACCCCGCCGCGGCACAGGCCGTTCCGCGCCCCACTTCCTGACGAAGGTGTCGAGCGACTGGCCGATCCTGGTACCGCCGTCCCAGTCCACCACGGTCCGCGCCGCCTCGTCGAGCGCCGCGTCGACCCGCTGGTGCGCCAGTTCCCTCGTGATGCGGGTCAGCCTGGTGCCGAAGCAGAACACCTCGACCCGGCGCCGCCGAGTGCCGCGCGCCTGGCCGTGTGCGCGAACTGGAGCAGGTGCCTGGAGTAGTCGGCCATCGACCCGGAGACGTCGAGGATCAGGATCAGCGGGCGCAGCTTGGTCTTGCGCTCCGAGAAGAACAGCTGGCCCGGCGGTTCGCCGTGCATGCGCATCGATCGCCCTGATCGTCGCGCGCAGGTCGGGTTCGGTGCCGCGCCGGGGCCGGCCTGGTCCGCCGGGTGCGGCGGCGCGGCGGCGTCAGCCGCATCCTGGTCATGATCCTGCGCAGCGCGGCGAGTTCGTCCGGCGTGCACGCGGTGAAGGACCGGTGCTTGAGCGCGTCCACGCCGGACGCCATCCAGCCGAGGACCGGCCGCTCCTCGTCCTCCTCGGGGCCCGGCTCGGTGCCCGGCATGACGAGCGCCGCCTCGGCTTCGGCCACCGACTGCGCGGTGAGCATGAGCTGGCTTCGCGCCGGCCGCGTCCTCGCCGAGGAAGTACGTCCTGAACACCCGGTCGTAAACGCCCTGGTCCTCGTGCCGGCTGAGCAGCGTGGCCCGCCCGGCCCAGTACAGGTCGACCAGGTCGGTGGGGTCGAGCGGCGTCATGGCGGCGAAGTAGGTGAGCACGTCGCCGGTGCCGACGGTCAGCCCGGCGGCCCGCAGCTCGCGGGCGAAGCCGACCAGGACGCCGGTGAACGGGTCGTCGCCTGGCTGCGTGCCGTCTTCGTCAGGCACCGGAGACGATCTCCGCCAGGTTCTCCCGCACCAGGTCGAGGTCGTCACGGTCCTTGACGACCGCGCCGAGCGTGTCGCTCGCGGCGTCCGGCGTCAGGTCCGTCTCGCCGAGCACGCCGAGCGTGCGGACCCAGTCGATCGTCTCGGCGACCCCGGGCGGCTTGGCCAGGTCAAGTTCCCGCAGCCGCTGGACGGCCCTGACGACCTTCCTGGTGAGCTGCTCGGCCGCGCCGGGCTCGCGGACCGCGACGATCTCCGCCTCGCGGGCCGCCGTCGGGTAGCCGATCCAGTGGTAGAGGCAGCGCCGGCGCAGCGCGTCGTGCAGCTCCCTGGTCCGGTTGGAGGTCAAGATCACGACCGGGCTCGAGTCCGCCTTGATCGTGCCGAGTTCCGGGATGCTGATCTGGAAGTCGGACAGGACCTCGAGCAGGAACGCCTCGAACTCGTCGTCGGCCCGGTCGACCTCGTCGATCAGCAGCACCGCGCGGTCGCCCTGCCTGACCGCCTCTAGCAGCGGCCGCTCAAGCAGGAACTTCGGCCCGAACAGCTTGTCGACGGACTGCTCGTCGGTGGCCTCGGCCTGCGAGAGCGCCCTGATCTGCAGCATCTGGCGGGCGTAGTCCCACTCGTACAGCGCCTGGCTGGTGCTGATGCCCTCGTAGCACTGCAACCGGATGAGCCTGCGGCCGAAGACGGCCGCGAGAACCTTCGCGACCTCCGTCTTGCCGACGCCGACCTCGCCTTCGAGCAGCAACGGCCTGCGCAGCGACAGCGACACGAGCAGGCTGGTGGCCAGCCCGCGGTCGGCGAGGTAACCGCCGTCCCGCAGGCGCTGGGTGAGCTCGGCTACGGTTCCCGGGTACTCCACCGGGCTGCGTCTGGTCGGCCTGGTCAGCGGGCGTCGTCGGCGGCGTCGCCGGCCGGCCGCATGATGAGGTCGCGCCAGGCTGCCCGCGGTGCCGAGCTTGCCCTCGCGCTCCAGCCTGGCCCGCCACGCCGCGGTGCGGTCCGTCTCGTCACCGGCGGCGTAGTCGTCGAAGCCGACGCCGGCGTCCGTCATCTTCTTGCAGTGCGACTCGCAGCTGTCGTCGAGGTCGGCGACGGTCTGCGCCTGGGCGCGCCACACGTCCCGGAGTACTTCCAGCGCCTCCGCGCGCTCTGCGCCCATGACGAACGTCCCTCCTGCCCCCGAGCTGGTCGTACCCGTCAGCCTAACTCCGGGTGCCGGCGAAGCCGCGCTAGGATTAAGTCATCTCTTAATCAGCGGGGGCGGGGTTCTCAGGGTGACCTCGTAGAAGCCAGGGTTCTCGGTCTCCGCGGCGGCGCGCAGCCGGTTTAGCTCTCGGTGAATGACTGATGCCGGGTCGGCGGCATCGGCTTAGCATGCCGTTATGTCCGAGACGCTGTACGAGCACGCGGGCGGTGACGAGGGGCTGCACCGCCTGGAGGAGCTGTTCTATGCCAAGGCGCTTGCCGACCCGGTGCTGCGGGCGCTGTTTACCGAGCGGGTGCCGACGCATGTAGACCACCTGACCTGGTTCACCGCGGAGTCCTTCGGTGGACCCGGCCGCTTCACCCGCGAGCTCGGGTTCCAGTACCTCATCGACGTGCACCGGCACCTGAAGATCACCGATGAGCAGCGCGAGCGTTTTGTCGCGGCGTACCTGGAGTCGCTCGACGAGGCCGGGCTGCCCGCGGACGCGCCGTTCCGGCAGGCGGTCCGGGAGCACGTCGAGTTCGGCTCGCACGTGGCCCAGCAGAACTCCTGGGCCGAGAGCGACGCCGACCTGCACCCGATCCGCGAGGTCCCGGCCTGGAGCTGGCCCGCCGGCCCGCAAGGTGATTAGCCGGACCTGACCCTGATCCGCGGGTTCAGCCGGCGCCAGTTGAGGCGACAGCCGTGTCCGGCCTGAACAAGTCCATCCACGACGCGGGATGGGGGATCTTCCTGCGAGTCCTGTCCGCCCAGGCTGAAAGCGCCGGACGGCAAGTGATCGCAGTAACCCCGTCACACCTCCCAGCGGTGCGCCCAGTGCGGGCACGTCGCTGCGGGAAACCGCGTCACCCAGGCGGAGTTCCGATGTCTCGCCTGCGGCCACCAGGCCCGCGCCGACGTCAACGCCGCCAGGAACATCTTGAGGGCAGGGCTTGCCCTTCAGGAAGCCTAAAAGGCAACCTGAGAAGCCGCTCCTTCAACGGGCGGAGGAGTCCACGAAGAAGCACCACCGCGCAAGCGGCTTGCCCTTCCGCGCCCGTGACCCCCTCCGGCGGCCGGCCGGGCATTGACAACAACGCGGGCGCGGACGAACCATGATCTTCGGAACGCGGCGGCCGGCGGTTCCCGGCCGCGCGTGCGAAGGAGGACGCATGAAGACTCGCGCCGCGGTGCTGTGGGACAGGAACAAGGACTGGTCGGTCGAGGAGATCGAGCTCGACCCGCCGAAGCAGGGGGAGGTCCTCGTCGCGCTCGGCGGCAGCGGCTTGTGCCACTCGGATGAGCACGTCGTCACCGGTGACCTGCCCACGGGGCTGCCGCTGGTCGGCGGGCACGAGGGCGCGGGGATCATCGAGGAAGTCGGCCCTGGCGTCACCGGCCTCGCCCCCGGCGACCGGGTGATCTTCAGCTTCGTGCCGTCCTGCGGCAACTGCCGGGCCTGCGCGTCCGGCATGGGCAGCATCTGCGAGCTCGGCATGTACATGCGGGAGGGGCGGCAGATCTCGACCACACGGCCCGCCATCACGCCCGCGGGCAGGACCTCGGGCTGATGTGCCTGCTCGGGACCTTCGCCGAGCGCACGGTGGTGCACCAGGCCAGCTGCGTCAAGGTCGAGGACGACCTGCCGGCCGACGTCGCCTGCCTGCTCGGCTGCGGCGTGATCACCGGCTGGGGCTCGGTCGCCTACGCCGGCGAGGCGCGGGTCGGCGACGTGGTCGTGGTCGTCGGGATAGGCGGGATCGGCATCAACGCGGTGCAGGCCGCGGTGGCCCTCGGCGCGGAGTACGTCGTGGCGGTCGACCCGGTGGCGTTCAAGCGGAACAAGGCCCTGGAGTTCGGCGCCAGCCACGCGGTCGCCTCCAGCCAGGAGGCCGCCGAGCTGGTGACCGAGCTGACCCGCGGGCGGATGGCGCAGGTGTGCGTCAACACGATGGGCGTCGGCGAGGGGGCCCAGATCGGCGCGAGCCTCGGCCTGGTCGGCAAGCGCGGCCGGGTCGTGGTCACCAACCTGCACCCGGCGGCCGAGGCGCAGGTGACGATGAGCGCCCTGGACCTCACCACGTACGAGAAGCAGGTCCGCGGCTCGCTGTTCGGCTCGTCCAACCCGCGCGCCGACATCCCCCGCATGCTGGAGCTGTACCGCAGCGGCAAGCTGAAGCTTGAGGAGCTGGTCACCCGCACCTACAGCCTGGACGAGGTCAACGTCGGCTACGACGACATGCGCAACGGGCGCAACCTGAGGGGCGTCGTCACCTTCTGACCCGGTAGCCGCACCACCCCCGCTCGCGCCAGCCCGGCCGAACTCTTTAGCGCGGCGAACGATATGGTTCCGGCGTGCAGTGAGGAGTTCCGCCTCCGCTCGGTCGCGGTTGCCGCCTACGGCCCCAGCGACCCTGTTCGCCTGGCCGAGGCGATGCTGCCGGTCATCATCCTGAGCGCGATCGACCGCGGTGCCGGCGCGCCGGTCGCCGCGCTGATCGGCGCGCTGCTCCGGCATCGGCTCGATCGTGACGAACGTCCCCTCGGGATCCTCGCCACCCGGATCGGTGAGCGCCAAGGCGTCGATCGTCGCCGCGATCGCGACTGTCATCGGCCTGGGCTTCTGCTCTATCGACCTGGCCGACGGACTTTTCGCTGTTCGTGTCGCTCGGGATCCTGCTCATCGGCGCCGCGAGCTCGGTCTACGGCCTCGCGCGGCAGTCCTACCTGACCGAGATGGTCCGCCGCACTGCGCGCCCGCGCGCTGTCCACCCTCGGCGGTACCTGCGCATCGGGGTGTTCGTCGGCCCCTTCCTCGGGGCGGCGGCGATGTGCAGCTGTGGCGGGGCTCCCGAGCGCCTACTACGTCAGCCTCGTCGCGATCGCCGCCGCCGGTCATCGTCCCGGTGCCTGACCTCGAGATGAGCGACCGCACCAGGGCGGCTGCCGCTCAGGTCACCTCGCGGGGCATCTTGCGGCGGTACTGGCCGAACTTTCCTCACGCTGGGCACCGGCATCCTGCTGCTGTCGGCCATCAGGCAGACCCGGCAGGTGGTCATCCCGCTGTGGGCCGCGCACATCGGGCTGTCTGCCACCGCCAACTCGATCATCTACGGCGTCGCAGGGCCGTCGACGCGCTGACCTTTTACCCGGCCGGCAAGGTGATGGACGTCTACGGCCGCCGCTGGGTCGCCGTCCCCTGCGTGATCATCATGGGCATCTCGTTCGTCCTCATGCCCCTCACACCGGCGCCGCACCATCGCCGGGCTCGCGATGATCATGGGCTTCGGCAACGGCATCGGCTCCGGCATCGTGATGACCCTCGGCGCCGACATCTCCCCCTGATCGGGCGCCCCACCTTCCTCGGTATGTGGCGTGAGCTGGCCGACGCCGGGGCAGGCATCGGCCCTGTCATCCTTTCCGCTGTCGCCGCCGTCGCCGGAGCTGGGCGCCGGTATCGTCGTCAGCGGCCTTGTCGGCTTCGCCGCCGCGGCGGCACTGTGGGTATGGACCCCGCGGCACCCCGGCGCAATCCGCGGAACGGCGAGACAGCGGGCACGGTCGCACGTGTCGCCGGCGCCGACGAGCAGCTGACCCGCGAGTCTCGCGACCTCTACCGCGCGCGATCCAGGGGCCGCGGCCTAGGGTTATGCCGTTGGGACATGAGTTCACTGGAGATCAGCGGCCCGCGCCCGGCTCATCCCGTCCGGTCTGGCACAACTGCTCAGGAGAAGTCACATGGAGATCGTCGTCTTCGGTACCGGTTTCGTCGGCAGTGCCATCGTGCGCGAGCTCGCCGCCCGCGGGCACGCGGTCACCGCGGTGTCCCGGTCCGGAAACACTAGCCTGCCAGCGCAGGTCACCTCCGTCGCCGGGGCCGTCCACGACCCCGCGTTCCTCACGTCGGTGACATCCAAGGCGGACGCGATCGTGTCGGCCCTGCCTGCCGTCAGTCCCGACGGTGGCCTCGCCGCGGCCGTCACCGATCTCCTGCCGGCCGCGCAGGCCAGCAGGGCCCGCCTCGGAGTCGTCGGCGGCGCTTCGATCATCCCTAAGGTCGCGGGCGGTCCCCGGGAGGGCGACACCGCTGAGTTCCCGGCCAAGTTCGCCCCTCTCACCGACGGCCACCAGCGGGCGCTGGACATCTTGCACTCCGCGCCGCAGGACGTCGACTGGTTCTACCTCGTTCCCGCGGGCGAGTTCGGCGGCCACAACCCCGGCACTCGCACAGGCGCGTACCGCACGAGCGGCACCGCTCAGGTGATGGGCGCAGACGGCCACTCGCGGCTCGGGGTAGCCGACTACGCCGTCGCGTTCGCTGACGAAATCGAGGCTCCGCGCACCCATCGCGGCTGGCTCGCGATCGGCTATTAGCTACCTGAGGAAGTTCAAGACCGCGGCGGTGAACTCCGGTGCGCCGAGGGCCGTCACGTGATCCCCGGGGACCAGGACGAGCTGCCCGTTCGGCAGGAGGGCGGTGAGTTCGGCGGCGGAGGCGCCGCGGCTGTCACTGTCGCCGGCCACGACGAGCGTGGGCGTCGGGACCTGCCGCAGCGCGTCCCGCGGCGTCGCGACGGAGCTGTCGAGGAGGTAGCCGATGGCTCGCGGGTCGGCGCCGGTCTGCGTGAGCCATCCGGCGAGCGCCTCCTCGGGTGACCCGGGCGCGAAGGCGTCCCCGTTGGCGATGGCGGCCAGCGTGCGGCGGTAGCCGTCCGTGCGGCCGCTCTCGGCGTCGAGCGCGTCGAGTCCCTGCCCGCCCACGATCGCGCAGGCAGGCCGGGCACCGCGGGCGAGCAGTCGCAGCACGACCTTGCCGCCCAGCGAGTACCCGCCAAGGTGGTAGTCGCCGAGCCCCAGGTGATCGATCAGCGCGAGCCCGTCGTCGGCGAGGACGTCAGGCGGGTAGCACGCGGGATCGTGCGGCCGCGCGCTGTCCCCGTGGCCGCGCAGGTCGGGCAGGATGACCCGGTAGCCCTGCTCGGCGATCGCCCGGGCCGGGCCGTCGCTGGCCAAGAGCGTCCCGCTGCCCATCAGCCCGTGCAGTAGCACCAGGGGCTGCCCGTCACCGATCTCGCGCCAGGCCAGCTCGACGCCGTCACGGCTAATGGAACCGCTGTGCAGAGAAGTCTGCCATCCTAGCTCAGCGGCATCCCCTGGGACTGCCCCCCACGAGTCCGGGATCGTGGTGTAGCCGCCGCCGCTGTACAGCCCGATTTCGGAGGCCAGGTTGGAGTCGCTCATCAGGCCCACGCCAGCCTTCAGGTCGGCGAGGATGGTGGTGTAGTTCCCGCGGTTCAGGTACTGCGTGATCGCCTCGACGCCATCGGCGACGGTGGGATAGGACTGCAGGAAGGTGACGCCGTCGCCGTCGTCCTGGATCGGCACTGCGCCGCAGCAGGGCTGGCTCACGTTGATGGGGTTGTTGGCACCGACGATGCCGCTGGGCAGCCCGGCCTCGTTCTGCATCCAGTAGCCGATCGACACGATGTTCGCGCTGGTCAGCGGTGCGCCGAGCGAGTTAAGGATGGCCTCGGACCAGGCCTTCTCGTTCTCGCCGGTCGGCGTCTGGTTCTCCGCCGTGGGCTGCGCTGTCAGCCCGCCGGAGTCGGGCGGCTGGCTCGCCTGGGTCATGGCCGGCTGCTGGGTGGTGGGCTGCTGCGTCGGCGTGGTGGTCGGGGTGTGCGACGGCTTGGGCTTGTGCGGTGTCGGCTTCGCCGGCATCTTCGCGGTGGCGAAGCCGAGCGGGCTCGCTGGCCTGGAGCAGCGAGTTGCCCACAGACGACGGGGCCGGGGCCAGGGTCGCGGCGTCCGGCACGTTCGGAGTGTTCGAGCCCAGCGGCGACGGCACCGCGCCGACGGCGAAAGCGACTCCGAGCGCCGCCAGGGCCGCGGCGACCCCTGCGCCCGCGGCCAGGCCGACGCGCCGCGGCTTCTGCTGACGATGCGACGTACGCGGCCTCGTGCGGGTTGCGGTCGAAGAAGCCTCCGGCTTGAGCATGAAACCGACGCGGTGACCGGCATGACCGGCCAGTCCTCGGTCCGCAGGACGTGGGTGGCCCGAACGTGTGCCACACGACGATGTCCTGGTCGACGAGTCCCGGTCGGCCGCGATGGAACGCCGGTAGGCCGCCGCCGCCGGCGCTCTGGTTCGGGAGTCGCCGGCGGCGTATCGCTCGGCGGGGTCGTAGCGAGTCACCCACAGGGGCGGGTGGCGAAAGCCCGCCCGCGCGGCGACGCTCGAGCCGGGCTGGGCGAGCAGCACCGGCGCGTGCTGCGCGGCACGAGCGTGAACCCGGCCGGCTCGCCGCACGCGGTTGCGGCGCTCGTGGTCTGACGACCCGCCAGTCCGCCCGCGGGCGGCGTCGGCCTGAGCTGGCCGCCGTCGCCTCGCGCTCGATCAGCCGGGTCGCGCGCGGTCGTGAACGCGTTCCCGTACGGGTTGTCCGGGCCTGTCCGCAGGCCGACGACGTCGACCTCCTCGACCGCGTTGGCGAGCCCGTCCACGGTCATGTCGAGCCGCACGTTGAACAGGTGCTGGTGCACCGGGGCGCCGAGGCCGGGCGCCACCTCCGTCGCGGGTGGTCGCCGGCCGTCGGGTGGCGGCGGTGAACACGATCCCGGTCAGCTTGACCTCGAGCTCGATCGTGCCGTCCAGGTAGAAGTACCAGTAGAAGCCGTAGTCGTAGTTGCCGATCGTGGCGAGAACGACACGACGAGGCGCTGCCGCCGCGTCTGCGTCGAGCCGCTGAAGAAGTCGGTGTGCTTCCAGAGGACGCCGGAGTCTTCCTCGTGGATGCAGATCGCGTTGCGCCACCGTGGCGGCTCGCCGGTCGTCGCCCGCACACGACCGCGTCGAGGTAATGGATGTCGCCGAGGCAGTCGCAGCCGAGCGTCAGCGAGTTGACCCACTTGCCGACCAGGTACTCGCCGGCGTCGAAGTAGCTGTGCCAGAAGCGGACCGAGCGGGTCGGCGTACGGCACCACCATCTCAGACACCGAGGCCCGGTAGATCATCGGACGCCCGGCCGCTCGACCTGGTGCAGCACGAGCCCCTCGCGGGCGTCGAAGCCCGACCCGCAGCGACCAGTCCTGCCAGCGCAGCAGGCTGCCCTCGACGGTGAAGCTCGGCCCCTCCGGCTGGGTGATCTCGATCGGCCGCAGCGTCGTCCGCTCGGGCCGGCGCACGGCCGGGTCGTCGTAGTCGCCCTACTCGGCCGGCACCGGCAACTCGAACTCGTCGGTGACCCGCAGCACCTTCCGCGCGATCAGGTCGACGTGCGCGGTGACGCCGTCGACCGGGTGCGCCCACGCCAGGTCGTGCTCCCTTTCCTGCAGGAAGGCGAGCACGCGCACCATTCGCCGCTGGTCGTCCTCGGCGGGCGCCCGGAAGGCGCCCGCCGTTATCGGCGCGATCCTGATCTTGCTCATGTCGGTCAGCCCGCGCCGGGCCAGGGCCGCCTGCCAGTCCGGGTCGGCGGCCATGATCTCCTCGACGAGGTGGTACTCGGAGTCGACGATCGGCAACTGGCCCTCCGCGGCCGTGTCGACCGTGCGCGCGCTGACCACGCTGCCCCGGGTGAGCGACACCACGACGTCGGTGGACTCGCCGTTCTTCAGGTTGAGCAGGAAGGCCCGCAGCCGCCGGTCAACGGGCCCCCGCTAGCACCTCGTCCTTAGCGGGCTCCTCAAGCCCGTAGTAGGCGAACCGGACCGGGTCCGCGAGCAGTCCGGCGGCCGCCATGATCTCTCGCCCGGCGAGGTAATCACCCGCGGTGGCCGGATCGAGCGGATGCGGATTCTCGGTCATCGGCGGTCTCCCATTTTTTAGCTACAGAACGGACTCGTAATGCTTCCTAGTCGGCAACGCTTCGCCGCTACTCGTCAGCGACGATCGAGCCGACCCGGTCGCCGAGCCCTGGATCGCGGCGGCTCAGCAAGAAGGCGTAGCGGACGGACACCACGATCACGACGAGCGCGGCGTACGGGAACCAGTCGTACGGCGAGGCCTGGCCGGGCTTGAACAGGTAGTACACCGGGACGCCGATGGCGATCATGCCGAGCACCGGGAGCACCGCGTGCTTGACGACGTTGAACTCCTGCGGGTGGTACTTGCGGTAGTAGAACGGCAGCGCCAGGTTGGACAGGAAGTACACCACGAGGATCAGGATCGTGCCCATCGTGGACGACTCCACGAAGAAGTTCAGCGCGTTCATCGAGCCGCTGTGCCCGCAACAGGTGCAGCGCCCAGACGACGATGATCACCGTGGCGATGTCGACAGACGTAGATCGCGTTGACCGGCGTGCGCCGCTGCGGGTGCACCTTGCCCGCCAGCGCGGCAGCAGCCCTTCCCGGCCGGCGTTGAAGACCAGCCGCGCCGAAGACCGCCGATATCAGCACGCCGAGGGTCGAGGTGATGCCCGCGAGGTAGGCGACCAACGACAGCCAGCCGCGATGTCGTGGGACACGTTGATGAACGGGATCTCGGCGCCGCCGAGGCGGTGACGTTGTAATTGAACCCCGTGGCGGTCGCGAGAGTACAGGATGTAGCCGACCACCATCAGCGCGATCGACAGGAACACCGCCCGCGGCACGTTCCGGCGCGGGTTGCCGGTCTCCTCGGCCAGCGCCGCCGAGTTCTCCCAGCCGATGAACAGGTAGATGGCCAGCGGGAAACCGGCCGCCAGGCCGCTGAAGCCGTTGGGGTGATGTGGCTGGGCTCGAACGGACCGCGGACAGGTGGCCGCCGTTCTTGATCAGCGCGGCGACCGACACCACGATCAGCACCAGCATCTCGAAGCCGAAGAACAGGCCGGCCAGCTTGGTGGACACCGCCACGCCGCGGATCATCATCAGCACCGCCCCGGCGGTGAAGACCACCGAGAAGATGCCCCAGGGGATGTCCACGTTGAAGTAGTACTGCAGCACGATCGAGATGTAGCCGCCGCAGATGGCGAGCACCGAGGAGATCGCGATGATGTACCCGGCGCCGCACAGCAGCGCGGTGGTCACGGCGCTGGTGCCGCCGAACGTCTTGCCCACGTACGAGATGAACCCGCCGGTGGACGGGTGCGCCCGGGAGAACTGCGACAGCGTGTTGCCGAGCAGCGCGATCGCGATGCCGGCCACGATGATCGTCAGCGGCGCGGCCACGCCCGCGGTGAGGAACAGGAAAAGCCGGCCCCGAAGTAAAAGCTGTACGCCGGGCCGATGTTCGCCATCGTCGAGGCGGAGATGTCGACAAGCCGCAGCGCGCCGCGGTGCAGCCGCTCCGGCGATTCCGGTGCCTTGGTTTCCGAGAACGGAACAGACGCCGCTTCGCTCATAGTGTCACTCCAGGAGAGTTCGCACTCCCGGTACGCTCGTCATCCTTGGCAAGCGCTTTCCCGGTTGCTGCGAAAATACCGAACCGGACAAGCAGCGCGCAAGAGTCAGCCAGGTAGCCGTGCCGCCGGCGGGGCCGCGGACGGCGGCCGGGGCCGCGTGCTGTCCCGCAGCACGACCTCGCCGGGGACGGGGACGACGCGCGGCTGCCGCGGCGCGTCGTCGCCGAGCACCAGCCGGGCGGCGATCTCGCCGAGCCGCTTGAGCGGCAGCCGCACGGTGGTGAGCGGCGGGTAGACGTCGCGCAGGGTCGAGATGTCGTCGAACCCCGCCAGGGCGATGTCACCAGGGACGTCGATGCCCGCGGCGCGCAGCCGCGCGAGCGCGCCGACCGCCATGATGTCGCTGACCGCGAACACGCAGCCGGGCAGCGGCTCGCCCGCCGCGACTATCTCGCTCATGGCCTGGTAGCCGCCGTCCCGCGACAGGTCGCCGTGCACCACCAGGGCCGCGTCAAGCGGCACCGACCAGGCGCTGAGCCCGTCCCTGAACCCGTTAACCCGGTCTTGCCCGGTCAGCAGCGAGCGCGGCCCGGCCAGCACCGCGAACCGCCGGTGCCCGAGGGCGGCGAGCGCCCTGGCCAGGGCCTCCGCGCCCGCCCGGTTCTCCGGCAGCACCGTGTCGATGCCGAGCAGGTCCTGCCCGACGCAGGCCGCCCGGCCGCCCGACCTGGTGAACGCGTCGAGCTCGGCGCGCAGCCCCTCCCTGGCGGCGGTGTTGTCCGACCTGCTGCCGACCAGGACGACGGCCCGGGCCCGCTGGGCGCGCATCAGCGCGACGTACTCGCGCTCGGCCTCCTCGTGCGCGGCCGTGCTCGTCATGCCGACCAGCAGCCTGCCATCGTGGGCGACCTCGATGAGCCCGGCCGCGATCGAGGAGAAGTACGGGTCGGAGATGTCGCGCAGGGCCACGCCGATCATCGTGCTCTGGCCGGTCGCCACCGCCCTGGCCTGGAGGTTCGCGGTGTAGCCGAGATCGTGCACCGCCTTGTTCACCCGGTCAGCGAGGGCCTTGCCGACCCTGCGCGAGCCGTCGTTCACCACCCGGGACGCGGTGGTCAGCGACACTCCGGCCCGGTCGGCGACATCCTGCAGCGTCACGCGCTGCCCGTCGGGACGTACCACCGTCACCTGACCTCCTCGTCGCTCGCCCTGGGTTGCGTTGCCGGCGCCTTGACCGGCCGTGCCGCCAAGCCTATTCTCGGGAAAGCCCTTTCCCAAACAATGACCCGAACGACCCCTGACCCTCAGACCGCGGAAGGCTGCTCTATGGCGCGCAAGGTCATTCACGTCGCCCTGAACGGGGTCACCGGCCGGATGGGATACCGGCAGCACCTCGTCAGGTCGCTGCTCGCCATCCGCGAGCAGGGCGGCATACCGCTGGACGACGGCACCGTCCTCTACCCCGAGCCGGTCCTGGTCGGCCGGAGCGAGGAGCGGCTGCGCGCGATCGCCGAGCGGCACGGCCTTTCCCGCTGGACCACCAGCCTGGACGAGGTGCTCGGCGACCCCGACGTCGACGTCTACTTCGACACCCAGGTCACCAGCGCCCGGGAGGGCGCCCTGGACCGCGCCATCGCGGCGGGCAAGCACGTCTACACGGAAAAGCCCGTGGCCGCCTCGGCCGCCGCCGCCTTCGCCCTGGCCGAGGCCGCGCGGTCGGCGGGTGTCACGCACGGCGTCGTCCAGGACAAGCTGTTCCTGCCCGGCATGATCAAGCTGCGCAGGCTCGTCCGCGAGGGCTTCTTCGGCCGGGTGCTGTCGGTCCGGCTCGAGTTCGGCTACTGGGTGTTCGAAGGGGACGGGTTCCCGGCGCAGCGCCCCTCGTGGAACTACCGCGCGGAAGACGGCGGCGGCATCGTCCTCGACATGTTCCCGCACTGGCAGTACCTGCTCGAGGACCTGTTCGGCCCGGTCAGTGCCCTCTACGCGCGGCGCGCGACGCACCTGCCGAGGCGGTGGGACGAGGCCGGGGAGCCGTATGAGGTGACCGCGGATGACGCCGCCTACGCGGTGCTCGAGTTCGCCGGCGGCGTCGTCGCTTCGGTGAACTCCTCGTGGGCGGTCCGCGTCAACCGCCGCGAGCTGCTTGAGCTGCAGGTGGACGGCACGCACGGCAGCGCGGTGGCGGGCCTGCGCAACTGCGCGGTGCAGCACAAGGTGTCCACCCCGATGCCGGTATGGAACCCCGACCTGCCCGACCCGCTCGACTACCCGGCGATGTGGTCCGACGTGCCGGACAACATGGACTACGGCAACGGGTTCAAGGCGCAGTGGGAGCTGTTCCTGCGGGCCGCGCGGCGGCCGGCCGTTCCCGTGGGACCTGTTCGCCGGGGCCAGGGGCGTCCAGCTGGCCGAGCTGGCGACGCGGTCCTCGGACGAGGGCCGCCGCGTCGAGGTCCCCGTGCCGGGGGACGCCGTGTTCCCTGGGCCGGGAAGCACGGGGCCGGGAAGCACGGGGCCGGGAAGCACGGGCCGGGAAGCGCCGGGGCGGGGGCCTGACGTGGCCGCCCGCATCACGCTGCCCGGCCGGGCGGAGCCCCTCGAGGTCGCCCCGCCCGGGTGGGCGCCCGGCTACCCGCCGCCCGTCTCGCGCCGCGTCTACGCCGCCGCCCACGTCGCGTCGGTCGAGACGGCGGTGACCTGGTCGACTGGGAGGCCACCCTCCGGTTCCGCGACCACCTGTGGGCGCACGGCTTCGCGGTCGCCGAGGCGATGGACACCGCGCAGCGCGGCATGGGCCTGTCCTGGTGGCTCGCGCGGGAGCTGATCGCCAGCTCGGCGGAGCGCGCGGCCGCCCGCCGGGCCGCGGGACGCTACGCGGGCCTCGCCTGCGGGGCGGGCACGGACCACCTCGCCGCGAACGAGGCCCACCCGGTCCCCAAGATCATCGACGCGTACACCGCGCAGCTGGAGTTCGTGCAGTCGGCCGGCGCCGGGGTGATCCTCATGGCGAGCCGCGCCCTCGCCGCGGCCGCCCGCGGCCCCCGCGACTACCTGGACGTCTACGGCGCGCTGCTGAAGCAGGCAAGCCAGCCGGTCATCCTGCACTGGCTCGGCGAGGCGTTCGACCCGGCGCTGCGCGGCTACTGGGGCGGCGATGGCTTCGAGTCCGCCGCGGCGACCGTGCTCGAGCTGATCGACCAGGCCGGCGACAAGGTCGACGGCATCAAGCTGTCGGTGCTCGACGCGTCGAAGGAGGTCGCGCTGCGCCGCAGGCTCCCGGCCGGGATCCGGCTCTACACCGGCGACGACTTCGGCTACGCCGAGCTGATCAAGGGGGACGCCAGCGGCCACAGCGACGCGCTGCTCGGCGCGTTCGCCGCGGTGACTGCCCCGGCCGCCGCGGCCCTGCAGGCCCTCGACGCGGGCGACCTCGCCGGCTACGAGGCCGCGATCGGGCCGACGGTCCCGCTGAGCCGCCTCATCTTCGAGGAGCCCACGTACTACTACAAGGCAGGAGTGGCCTTCCTCGCCTGGCTGAACGGCCTGCAGCCGCGCTTTTCGATGCTCGACGGCCTGGAGCGCAGGCGGCCGGCCGCCCACCTGACCCGGGTCTTCGAGCTGGCCGCCGCGGCCGGGGCCCTGACGGACCCGGACCTGGCGGTCAGCCGGATGACCGCGTTCCTCGAGAGGGGCATGAGTGACCGTGGGACGCTGTTGAGCGCGCTTGACCGGCTGTCCCTCAACCAGGCGACGGTGAAAAGGCTAGGCGTGCCCGAGGCCGTCGGCCTGTGCGTCCGGCACGAGATCCCCGCGATCGGGCTGTGGCGCGAGCCGGTCGCCGAGCTCGGCCTGGCGGCCGCCGCGGCCTGCGTCCGCGCGGCCGGGCTGCGCGTCTCCAGCCTCTGCCGTGGCGGGTTCTTCACCCACGCCGATCCCGCGGCGCGGCAGGCGGCGGTCGCGGACAACAAGGCGGCGATCGCCGAGGCCGCCGCGCTCGGCGCCGGCACGCTCGTCCTCGTCTCCGGCGGGCTGGTCCCCGGCAGCCGCGACATCGGCCTGGCCCGGCGCATGATCGCGGACGCGATCGGGGAACTCGTCCCCGACGCCCAGGCGCACGGGGTCCGCCTGGGTGTCGAGGCGCTGCACCCCGTGTTCGCCGCCGACCGCTGCGTGATCACCCGCCTCGGCGAGGCCCTCGACCTGGCCCTGCAGTTCCCCGCCGACGCCGTGGGCGTCGTGGTGGACACCTACCACCTCTGGTGGGACGCGGCGCTGCTGCCCGACATCGCGCGGGCGGGGGAGCGGATCGCCAGCTACCAGGTCTGCGACTGGATCCTGCCGCTCCCCGCCGACACCCTCCTGGGCCGCGGCCACGTCGGCGACGGGTACATCGACTTCCCCCCGGTCACCGCGGCGGTGGCCGCCGCGGGCTACGCCGGCGACATCGAGGTGGAGATCTTCAACGAGGCCATCTGGTCCGCCCCGCCCGACGAGACCGCCGCCACCGTCAGGAAGCGCTTCCCCCAGGTGTTCTGAGCCACCGCGGCCACCTCAATCCCAGCTACCCCAGGAATCCCAGCCACCCCGGGCAAGGCGTCCGGGCCCGCCGATGGCACAGCGGCTGGCCGGGTACAGCCGCCCGCGTGTGGCGCTGGGCCGGCTGCCGCCAATGCCGTTAGGTTGAGCGGCAGCCGCCGCGGCCCGGATCGGCCTTAGCGTGGTAACTCCGGCATCCGATGGTGATTTCGCACGTGCTACGCGTGCGTTCTTACCATCTAGTGCAAAGTATCCAAGATCATCATCCGAACGGCCCAGACAGCGAATTCATCGCGGGCAACGGGATCCTCAGGGGTGCCACGTTTCACCACTACCCGCAATCGCGGGCATAACGCGCCGCCCGTCACGTCACGCGATCCGTTCGGGGTGGTCGGCGGTGTTGCGCAGCCGCGAGCCGCTGAACTCGACGGTCGAGGCGGTCACCCGCCGCCAGAACGGCCAGACGGACGGGGTGACGCGGAGCTCGATGCCCGCGGCGGCGTGCCGGGCCAGCAGGTCGCCGGCCGCCACCCGCTCGACCGCCTCGACCGGCCGCTCCGCGACCCAGTAGCCGCCTACCTCGGCATGGGGCGAGAACGCCTCGGCGGGGAGCCGGTAGGCGTAGAGCCGGCAGGCTCGTACCCGGTCCAGCCAGCCGCTCTCGATGACGTGGACGCGGGGCGAGCCGCTCTGGCCGAAGAACCGTTCCCGGTCGGCCGCGGTGGTGGTCGACACCGGCCAGGCGCAGCCCCGCGGGCAGTCCCGCGGGAACCAGAACATGGGGGAGTGGCGGGTGTCGACGGCCCACACCAGCGGCGGCTGCCCGGCGGCGGGCGTGGGCCGCGGCTCGAAGCGGCCAAGCGAGGAATCCTCGCTGAAGTGCCAGAGGGCGAAGGGCCCCTCTCCCGCGTACGGCGGCGCCGGCTCGCGGGCGAGCAGGTGCCCGGGGTAGTCGTTGCCGGGGCCTGACGTCATGCCTGCGCCGTGGCGATGCGGGCGGCGAGGAGGTTGACGCGCTCGCCCTGGCCGTCCGGCGGGATGCGCCTGGTGGCCGCGAGCACGGCCATGCCGTGCAGCGCGCTCCAGGTGACCTCGGCGGTCAGCTCGCGCTGCTCCGTGCCGGGCGGGAGCGCGCTGACGAACTCGTCGAACGACGCCCGCAGCGGGGCCGGCGTGTCCTCGCTGGCGAACTTCACGTCGGTCGGCATGACGAACATCGCCTGGTAGAGCGCCGGCCGGGTGACCGCGAAGTCCAGGTAGGCGCGGCAGAGGGACCGAAGCCCCGGTTCGGAACCGTCCGCTCCGGTCCGGGCGCGCCGCAGGTGCTCGGCGAGTTCCTCGAAGCCCTGGAGGGCGACGGCGCGCACGATGGCCTCCTTGCCGTCGAAGTGGCTGTAGAGCACGGGCTGGCTGTACTCGATGCGCTCGGCGAGCCGCCTCGTGGTCACCGCGTCCCAGCCCTCGGCCTCCGCGAGCTCGCGGGCGGCGGTGATGATCATCTGATGGCGCTGTGCGCGTTCGCGGTCACGCCGGGCGGTGGCAGGCATGAGCAAATCCTAGCATCGCTAGACAGTTTGCCGATGCTAGAGATAGCATCGCTAAATAATCTAGCAGTGCTAGAGAACACTGTTCCGCACCCTGAAGGGAACCCTTCATGCTCACCATCATCGGCAGTGTCCTCGCCGGGCTGATCGGCGGCGGCATCTTCTTCATCGGCGCCAGCTACTTCTGGGCGCCGCAGGCCGCGTCCGGCTTCGGCATCCCGCGCACCCCCGTCGCTGACCCGGCCTTTCAGTCGTGGATACGAGTCAAGGGCGTGCGCGATATCGCCTCCGGCCTGTTCATCGCCGTCATGCTGGCCAACGGATCGGCTCACCTGCTCGGCTGGTTCATGCTGACGGCCACGCTCATCCCCGTGGGCGACGCCCTGATCGTGCTGCACAGCAAGGGGCCCAAGGCGGCCGCGTACGGGATCCACGCGGCGACCGCCCTGGTCATGGTGGTGATCAGCGTCCTCTTGCTCGCCGGGTGAATGGCTCGACGGTCCGCACGGCTGGCCGGCGGGCACCACGCCTTCACGTCAGGGCGCTGCCGTCGTAGCGGGCGGTGATCGCCTCCAGGTGGTGGCCGGCCGGGTCGTCGAAGTAGACACCGCGCCCGCCGTGATTGGTGTTGATCTGACCGGGCAGGCGCTGCATCGGGTCGGCCCAGTGAACGATGCCGTCCCGCTTGATGCGCCCCATGATCGCGTCGAACGTGTCGTCGTCGACGAGGAACGCGTAGTGGTGCCCGGGGAAATCGACGCCGGGCTCGGCGAAATCCAGCAGCCGGCCGTCACTCAGCCGGACCTGGAGGAAGAACCCCGCCTCGGCGGGATCCTCCAGCCCGAAGACGCGGGTGAAGAACTCGGCGGACTGACGCTTGTCGCGCGCCGGGACAATGGTGTGATCGAACCGGACATTCGCTTGCTGATTGCTCATGTGCTTGTGCTCATCTCCGTTCAGGCGTCATGACTGGACACTGAACGGAGAGCAGGCGGGCCCCGGGCCCGCGGCGAGGTCACCTGCGCACCGGGATAACCCCTCGATCACGGCACGCGGCCGACCCGGAAGTCACGCTTCGAAACTACCAGCCCCGCCGGAACGGGAGCTAGCCCACCGGGCCGGCCAGCCGGGCCGATGAGTTCGCCGTGGCCGGCGCGTCAGCCTGGTAGCTGTGGCCTTACCGATGCCGGTCCGAATAGTCCGAATAGGAGCCCGCTCATGCCTGTCGCCGAACTGCCTGGCGTTTCCATGTGGTACGACGAGCGCGGCCAGGGCGAACCCTGCGTGCTGCTCCATCCCGGCGGCGCCGGGATCGACTCCCGTGCCCTTGATCCCACCCTGGCCGGGCTCGCGCGCGCCTTCCGTGCCTACACGCCCGAGCAGCGGGCGCACGGCCGGACACCCGACGTCGACGGCCCGCTGAGCTACGACCTGATGGCGGGCGACACGATCGCGTTCATCGAGCGCGTCATCGGGCAGCCGGTGCTACCTGATGGGCTGCAGCGACGGGGCCGTGGTCGCGCTGGCGGTCGCGCGCCGCCGCCCGGACCTGGTGCGGCGGCTGGTATTCGCCGCCGGGGTGTTCCACCACGACGGGTGGGAGAAGGGCGTGCTTGACGGCGAGCCGCCGGAGTGGCTGAGGCAGAGCTACGGCGAGCTCTCGCCGGACGGGATCGGCCATTACGACGTGGTCGTCGCGAAGCTGGCGGCGATGCACGCCACCGAGCCCGCGCTGTCCGAGGCCGACTTGCGCCAGGTCGCGGTGCGCACCCTGGTCATGGTCGCCGACGACGACGAGGTCCGCTTCGAGCACGCGGTCGCGCTGTACCGGAGCCTGCCCGAGGCTGAGTTCGCCGTGGTCCCCGGCACCTCGCACGGCCTGCTGGTCGAAAAGCCCGACCTGTGCAACCTGCTGATGACCGAGTTCCTGACCAGGGACCCGGTCCAGACCTTCGCGCCGATCCGCCGGGCGGCGGGCGCGACCGGGCCGTAAGCCAGGAGCCGCCTGACGCCTCCCGTCGCGGCAGGCCGCGGCAGGCCGGCGGTTGCGCGTACCGCGGCGGGTAGGCCATCATCGGGAACATGATCTTCAACAGAAAGGGCGTTGTCGCCCACGCGCGTTGACCGCGCCGGCGCGGCGTCATGCCGCCGCCGCACCTGCCGCCGATTTTCAGAGCACGAGAGCTCGCGGCCTGTGGCAGGAAGCTATCAAGATCCGGCAGGAGTGGCTTGACCACGGCCTGTCCACGCAACCGGCTGACCGGCGCACCGCCGAGCGCAGCCTGACCATGATCTACGCGAGGATCTCCCGCCCGCGGCCCCGGTTCGAATGGGTCGGCTCCCCGCACCAGGCGCTCCCGCTCATCGCCGGCTGGCCCACCCTGGACCGGCTGTACGCCTGGATCAGGGATCCTCACCCACGGGGGAAACCGCCGCTCGCCAGTGACCTGGCCATGTCCGTCTCCCGGCTGCGCGGCGCCCTCGGCGCCGGCGTCCTGCACCCTGACCCCGAACTGTCCCCCGCCCGGAAGGGCAGGCGCAAGGAGCCCTGGCCTGAACTGCCGCCGTCGCAGGCATTCGAGGCCGGGGCCCCGCTCGGTGTCGTGCTGCACCAGGGCATCCGCACCGCGCTGCACCGCAGCCTCGCCCAGGGATTCCGCGCCCCCGTCCGGGCGGCCCTGTCGGGTAACCCGGCCGACGTCCCGGTCTGCTGGTACGGGCAGCAGGACGCGGCGTGGGTTGCCTACTACGACGCCCTGTACCGGCTCGGCCTGGCCCGTTACCAGCCGGACGACCTCGATCAGCTCGGCTGCTGGGCCGCGCTGGCGCGGTCCTGCGGATGGTGGTGGCCCGGCGAGGACCGGTGCGTCGTGGCGGACCGCCCCGAGCTGGCGCGCACCGAGCCGTTTCCCGGGAGGTGGCACGATGAGGTCCGGCTCCGGCCGGACGGCATCCGCTACCGCGACGGCTGGCAGCCGCGGCTAGCCTGACCGGCTCGCGGGCCGGGGCGAGGTCATCCTCGTCCCGGCCCGCTCCGGCGCCAGCGCGCCCCGGTACCGGGCGCCCCGGTACCAGGGCACCGCCGCGCGGTCAGGCCGGGCGGGCGGTAAACCAGGCGTGATCGCCGGTGAGCCAGTCGCCGAACCGCAGGCCCGCGGCGGCGAGGTCGCCGGCCAGTTCCTGGTCGCTGATGCGGTAGCTGGTCCAGGCGTGCGTCCAGACCCGGCCGCCGGCCTGGTACTCGACCTCGACGCGCAGGCGCGGTGGGGCCCAGCTGGCCGCGCGGACGACGCGCCGGATGCCGCCGGGGTCGTCCCGGACCGCCTTATCGTCCTGGACGGTCTCGAACCATCCCGGCGGGTTCTGCTGGAACACGGCGATGCCCTCGTCGTCCAGGTGACGCCGCACCGTGGCGAGGAACTCCCGGCGCCGGACGGGATCGGTGTTGATCATGGTGCTGGCCAGCAGCACGACCCCGAACCTGCGGCCCAGCCGCAGCGACTGGATAGGCGAGCACGCCGTCGGCAGGTCCGCGACGCGGGCGAGCATGTCCGCGGAGTCGTCAACCCCGGTGACCGGGTGCCCGAGCGCCGCCAGCGGCCGCAGGATCCGGCCGGTGCCGCAGCCGAGTTCGAGGATCGCCGCGCCCGGCGGCACGGCCCCGTGCACGATCTCCGCCTCGCCGAACTCCGGCAGCAGCGCGTAGAACTCGACCGCGCACCCGTCGCCCGTTATCGCGCCGGGGCCAGTGCCCGCATGCTCATCCACTCAGGAGGAACGCCGCCCCGTCGGGGGGTCATTCCAGGCCTGCGCGAAGTTACGGGCTAGTGCCAGGCACGTCCCGCCTTTGACGGCGGCGCCAGGCGCCTAGCCCGGGGACCTTGCTGCTCCTCGGCGTCTTGCCATTGCCCGCCGTGCTCCCTGGCGTACTTGTGCTGCTTTCGAATCGAGTCGGCGTAGCGGGGGTACAGGTCCTCGGCGGTGCGGGTAGTCCTGTCCGTCAGCCGGTGCGTCTGCAAGCGGACGATAAGCACGAAGCCGAAGACCGCGAGGGCCAGCAGTACCGGGACGATGATGTCCAGCCACCACATTTGGATCGCCTTCAATCGTGACTGAGTACCTCTAAACCGACCGTTGCCCGGCACTGCGGGCGCTAAACAGTGGCGTGCGTCACGCGGGCGGCGGAGGACCGGCCGGAAGCCAGGTAAGCGACTGAGGGCGCGGGGCGGCTAGAGCAGGAAGTAGACGTCGGTTCGCCGCTTGGCGGGGTCCTCTTCCCAGTCGCCGTAGACCTCCCAGCTGGTGCCCGACGGCTGGCGGCCGCTCGCGGTGCACCACTGCTCCAGGGCCGCGTACGCGCCGGCCAGGTCGGCGTAGTCGCCGAAGTGCGTGACCGCGGCGACCTCGCCGGCGGGCGTGTCGACGCGGCGGACCGCGTCGCGCGCCGTGAAGCCGTCGGGTACCTCGACCCCGGCGTCGATGACCAGCTCGCCGCTCTGCGCCGGGATAGTAGATCACGACGTTGTGCCCGGTGCGGGCGCCCTGCTCGCGCAGCAGCGGCCAGACCTGGTCAAGCAGCCGGATGATGCGGTGCCGAGCTGCGCCTGCGTGGTAACCCCGCGGACCGCGGCCAGGGTCCGGGCGCGGCCAGCTCGGTGCGCACCTGATACGACACGCAGGCCACGCTACCAGCGGACCGCCGCACCGCCGTTTACGGCGGGCGGCCTTCCACGCGTCGTAGCGGTCCCGGCAGCAGGTGGCGCACGGGCGGTCGCCGGCGGCGACGGCGTCCGCTCGTCGGCGAAGAAGACGCGCTGCCGACGTACCCGCCGCGGCGATCGCCCGCAGCCGACGGGCAGTCGAGGCGGCCGTAGATCTTGGTGCCCGGTGGCCGCCCCACTGCCCCTTCACGTCCGACTCATACGGCCTGCCGTCGCCGCCGAGCAGGCGTAGCTCACGGCGCGTCGTGGAAGACGAGCCCGAGGGTGTGCCGCTGGCCTGACCTGATCACCGAGACGCCGTGCCGTACCGGGGCCGCGGACCAGCCGCGCGCCGACCGGACGGGCCGGTCGCGGGTGGTGAACAGGTAGCCGTGGCAGTGCGGGAGCAGCGTGGCGGTGCCGCGGGACTGGGCCCGCGGCCGCTGCTCCATCAGCAGGAACTCCCCGCCGTCGTGGTCGACGCCGGTCGCTGAAGGTTGATGACGACCTGCAGCGGGAACACGAGGTCGCCGTACAGGTCGCGGTGCAGGGCGTTCCAGTCCCCGGCCCGGTAGCGGAGCAGGATCGCGGTCGGCTTCACCTGCCCGGCGTCGTGGCACATCCGCAGCCACTCGTCGAGCGTGTCCGGCCACGGGGCGGGGCGGCCGAGCCTGGCCCACCAGTCCCGGGCGATCGGCAGCAGCCGCGGGTACAGCGCCTGCTTGAGCCGCTCGACCGGCTCCGGGTACGGGGCGGCGAAGTAGCGGTACTCGCCTTCACCGAACCGGTGCCTGCCCATGTTGACCGTGCTGCGGAAGCGGCCGGGCTGGTCATAGAGGCCGCGGATCTGCTCCGCCTCCCCGGGGGTGAGCAGCTGGGGCAGCAGCGCGCCGCCGTAGGAGTCAAGCTCGCCCCTGATGGCGTCCCAGTCGCCGGAGTCCACCCGCCGCTTCCACGGGTCCGTGCCCGGCGCCTTCACGCTGCCTTCCGTGCGCTGCTCATGCCGCCTCCAGGGTGAGGAGCGTTACCTTCGCTTCTGGCCCGCCGACGTAGCGGCCGGTTGTCCCGTTCGCCGGCAGCACCCGGTGACAGGGCACGACGACGGGCAGCGGGTTGGTGGCGCAGGCGGTGCCGACGGCCCTGACCGCCTTCGGGTTCCCGACGAGCTCCGCGACCTGCCCGTAGGTGCGGGTCTGCCCGTACCCGATCTCGGGCAGGTGCCGCTGCACCAGCTGCCGGAACCCCTTGGACAGGGACAGGTCAAGCGGGAGGTCGAACGCCTGGCGCCGCCCGCCGAAGTACTCCTCGAGTTCCCGTGCGGCCGCGTCAAGCCGCTTCGGCGCGCGCAGCACGCGCGGGCTGAGCCGCTGCGACAAGGCGTCAAGGACGCGGTCGTGGCCTTCGGTGTCGTAGGCCACGCGCACCAGGCCCTTCGGCGTCGCCGCGAGCAGCAGCGGGCCGACGGGGGAGTCGACCGTGGTGTAGGCGACGTCGAGCAGGCCCTCGGCCTCGGCGGCCTGCTCAAGCCGCAGGCGCAGCCTCGCCAGCGTGTCGGCGTCGGAGGGGACGCGAAATAGTCGGGGGTCACGTTCATGACGGCGCTCCTTCTTTCGTTGCGCCCTGGTAGTTCTTCCGCAGGCTCTTGATGCCGTCGGCGGCGGCCCTGCGGGCCGCGTCGGTGGTGCCGCCGAGGATCTGCGCGATCTCGGCGTAGGGCAGGCCGGCGACGTAGTGATACGCCACCGCCTGCCGCTGTTTGTCCGGCAGCGCCGCGACCGCGTGCCACAGGTCGGTTTCCTCGGCGCCGGGCACGCCGAGCGCGGTCGGCGCCTCGGGGACCTGCTCGACCGGCGCGGGCTGCCGCTTGCGGGCCCGCAGCACGTCGATGGCCTTGCGGTGCGCGATCGTGACGAGCCACGCCTCGATGTTGGCGGTATCCGGCAGGTCCGGGTAGGCGCGCAACGCGGAGAGGAAGGTTTCCGACCAGGCGTCCTCGGCGTCGTGGACGCCGAGGAGCACCCGGCACACGCGCAGCACCGTGTCCCCGTGCTGCGCCACGACCTTCTCGAACGGCTGCTTCATGCTCGGCCTCATCCTAGGAGAGCAGGGCTAGAAGAGCCGCGTCGAGCGGCCGGCCGCGTCCTGCTCCAGGTCGAGCAGGATCCGCTTGCGGCGCAGCCCGCCCGCGTAGCCGGTCAGCCCGCCGCTGGCGCCCACCACCCGGTGGCAGGGGATGAGGATGCTCACCGGGTTGCGGCCCACCGCGGCCCCGACCTCCTGGGCCGTGGTCCCGTCGCCGAGCTCCCTGGCCAGCTCGCCGTAGCTCACGGTCGTCCCGTAGGGGATCTGGCTGATCAGCTGCCAGACCCGCTCCTGGAACGGGCTGCCGGCCGCGTCGACCGGCACGTCGAACTCGCGGCGCTCCCCGGCCAGGTACTCATCGAGCTGCCGCCGCACGTCGTCGAAGCCGGCGTCACGGTACTCGCCGAAGGCCGACCGGTCGGGCAGGTACCAGTGATGCGGGAAGTAGAGCCCGGTAACCAACCCGTCCCGGGCCACGACCGTCAGGTCGCCCAGGCTTGACCGGATCGTCGTGTGCGTCGCCGCCCCGGCGGTCACCGGGGCCTCGCTCGTCGTCGCCATGATCATCTCCTCGCGATCTGCCTTCACCGGGTAGACGCCCGGGCCGCCGGGAACGTGAGATCGGCCGGCCGAAACGCGGTGAAGGCTCAGCGGGCGTCAGCGAGCAGGCTGATGACCTGGGAGTGCAGCGCGGCCGGATCCGCCACGAAACTTGCGCGACCTCCGCATGCAGGTGCCGCCGTCCCGGCTCGACGAGACGGGCCTGGCCCTGGCCAGGCACCCCGCCGTGCACGGGGCCATGGCGATCACCGGCCCGGCCAACCTGCTCGTGGCCGTCTGGCTCCGCAGCCTCGACCACCTCTACCAGTTCATCACCCGCGACCTCGCCCGGCTGGGCGTGAGCAACGTCGACACGCTGCTGATCGGCCGGAGCGTGAAGCGCCCCGCGGGCACCTGGTGAGCCGCCAGACTCCGCGCGGACCGCCTTGGGGACTGCCGCCCGCTGACAGTGCTCTGACCTGCGCGCTTGCTAAGTTGATCTTGGGACGGCAACGGGGGAGGGGCCGCCATGGCAAGGGCCGGGGGAGCATACGTCGTCCGCGACGACGGCGCGGGCACGCCGGGGAACGTGGACAAGCTCTATCCGTACACCCTCAAGGGGCTGACGGAGGCGCTCGAGGAGGCGCGGTTTCGCAGCTTCGCCGGGCCGCCGCAGGTCGTCGTGGTCATGGGAGACAGCGGCATGAAGGTCATCCGCCGCTACGAGCACGGGCGCGAAAGCCCGCCGCGGGACGCGCCGCCCGGCTGACGAGGCAGGTCCCCCGTTCCGGTGGCGCCGCCAGAATCAAGATCAGCAGCCATCAGAACGAGTGCGGCTGACTTTGGCCGTCCGCCCACTGCCCTAAGAGGCCTGGCGGGCCGTATCGTGGTGGTGGATCAGGAGGGGAGTTCCAGGCGTGATCGATGAGATCGTGCCGAAGGCCGCGGCATGCGCGGAGTCCTTCGGCGGAAGCCTGGGCACCGGGCTGTTCCCCGAAGAAGAGACGCTGGTGGCAAGGGCCACGGAAAAGCGGCGCCAGGAGTTCACCGCGGGCCGGGAGTGCGCGCGCAGCGCCCTGTCCGCGCTCGGCGTCCCGGCGGCGCCCATCCTGCGCGGCTACCGGGGCGCGCCGCAGTGGCCGGACGGCATCGTGGGCAGCATCGCGCACTGCGCGGGGTACTGCGCCGCCGCGGTCGCCCGAGCACAGGACCTGGTCACGATCGGGCTGGACGCGGAACCGAATGCCGCCCTTCCCGGCGGCGTCCTTGAGCTGATCTCCCTGCCCGCCGAGCGCGCCCGGCTGCGCCAGCTGGCGGCCACGTCACCGGGGACCGGCTGGGACCGCCTGCTGTTCTGCGCCAAGGAGGCGGTCTACAAGGCCTGGTTCCCGCTGACCGGCCGGTGGCTCGGCTTCGCGGACGCGGACATCACGATCGACGCGGCCGACGGCACCTTCAGCGCCCGCCTCCTGGTCCCCGGGCCCGTGCTCGACGGCGCGCCGCTTGGCGACGGCTTCACCGGCCGCTGGCTGGCCACGCGACGACCTGATCCTGACCGCCATCGCCGTGCCGGCCGACCGTCCCCTGGCCGGCTGTCGGCCCGCCCTGGCGGCTGCCCGGGCCTGACTAGCCGCCAGCCCGGTCGCCTCGCCTGGCAGCCCTCACCCGGCTGCCCCGGCCTGTTCACCCACGCTGGCAGCCTCCTGACCTGGCAGAATGGTGGACCCTCTTCTCGGCGGGCGGCGGGAAGGGGCACAATGCCCTTATCGGCTGACCTGCGCGTGTGCGCCAGAACCTGGTCGCGCGTCGCTCGATAGGGGCAAGCGTGGCGGAGATAGTGATCGACCCGGAGGTCCCGGAGGCGGCGCGGCGGGAGCTTGAGCAGGCCTCGCTGAGCGCCCTGGTCGGCTTCAGCGACCCCCTGCCCGGGCAGGACCGCGGGCGGCGAGGACGACGCGGGCCCGGTGCGCCAGCCGGGAGCGCGGCTCGCGGTCGGTGCCATCGTCGGGGTGATGGCGGTCATGCTCGGCGCCGGCTTGTCGTCGGCGGGCCCGTTCTCCGCCGACCTGGTGTTCCTCGCGCTGCTCATCGGCCTGCCCGTGCGTTACGGTCGGCGGCATTCACCTGCTGCGCAAGGCCGTCGGGCTGGGCGCCGGAACTGCGCGGCGGCGGCCGTGGGCGAGGCCGGGCGCGGCGGTCGCCTACCGCAGGCGGTACGTCGTTCCCGCGCTTGACCTGCAGGGGGACGAGCTGGCCCGGTGGCAGCGCGCCAGCCAGGCGGCCCGGTCGGTCCGGGCGTCAGAGGCGGTCGGCCTCGGGCTCATCAACTCGGTCGAGGTGGCCGCCGTCCTGCCTTACCACCTGTGGGACATCGCCGAACGGCTGGCGCTGCTGTCCGGCCCGGGGCGGCGCCAGTCCGCGATCCTGCGCGACCTGGACGTCAGCGACCCCGACGTCCAGGTCGTCCTCGGCCCGCAGCGGCGGGCGCACGAAGCTGGCGGTCGCGGACATCGAGCAGCGCATCGGCGCCTTGAGGAGTTCGCCGCCCTCGCGGCCCGCGCGGACGCCGCGCGGAAACGGCGGCGGGCGCTTGAGGAGCTCGCCGGGCTCAACGCCGACTACGAGGACCTGCTCGTGCGCCTGGGCGACCCGAGAACGCGCTCACCGCGGACGGCCGCCCCGCGGACGAGCTGCGCGCGCTGGCCGACGCGGCGGACGACGCCGTCCGGCGCGCGAACGAGGCGGGCCGCGCCCTGGTCATCCCGCCGCCCGCCGGCTGACCGGCCGCGGGCAGCGGGGGCCCGGGACAGTCAGCCGCACTCGTTCCGGATCATCCGAACCGGAACCGAGCGGGGAGTTACCCATGCCGCGGACCGCCATCGCCCCGGGGAAGCGCCGCCGTCCCGGTCACTGACCGCCGCGACGTGAAGACGCGGGATACTTCAGGCCCCCAGGGGGGCTCAAAGTATCCCGCGTCATAGCCGACAAGTCGGGCTCTGCTGATAACAGCAAGAAGCGCGGAGCGCTGACCGTGCCGCGGGCGGTCGCCGCCTGCGGAGCCTGCGTCACTAATCCCCCGGCTCTCTGTCGGCTGGCCGCAGGCCAGCACCGGGGGGTACGGGGGGTCGTCCCCCCGGAAGATACGGCTGAGCAGTGCGCCCGATATGACGGCGGTCTTTGCCGTCGGGCGCACTGCTCAGCGTGCCGGCGGCCGTTGGCGGCCGTGCCGGTCGCGGGCGGCGGTCACGGTCGTGCCGTCCGGGCCGGGGACGGCGCCGACGATCAGGCCCTGGTCGTCGAACAGCGGCGAGACCAGGCGGTACTCAAATGACACGTTCCCGGTGCGGCCGCCAGGGCCGCTGACCGTGCGGGCGGCCTCGGCCATGGCGAGGGCCTGCAGCGGGCCGTGGGTGAGCAGGCCGGGATAGCCCTCCACGTCGCGGCAGTAGTCCCGGTCGTAGTGGATGCGGTGCGCGTTGTAGGTCAGCGCGGAGAAGCGGAACAGCAGGGCGGGGGAGACCTCGATCTCCCGTTCGCCCGCCGCGGCCGGGACGACGGGCCCGCGGCGCCGCCGACGTCTCCGCGCTCCGGCGCGCCCGCCGTATCGCGGTAGACGATGTCCTGCTCCTCGTGCACGACGACCGCGCCGTCCTGCAGGACCTGCACCCCGACCGTCACGAACGTCAGGTGGCCGGTGCGGCCGTGCTTCTCGGTCACCGACAGCACCCGGGTCCGCTTCGTCGCGGGCTCGCCGCAGCGCAGCGGCCCGCTGGTCCGGACCCGGCCGCCCGCCCACATCCGGCGGCGGCCAGGGCCGGGCGGAGCGGGCAGCGTGCCGCGGACGGGGTGCCCGTCGGGGCCGAGGTCGGCCTGCGCCGCCCGGTCGAGCAGGTAGACCCAGTGCCACAGCGGCGGCAGGCCCGCGCCCTTGCCCAGGTCGGGCACGGGCACGCCGAGCAGGTCGCCGAGCGCGTACGCCGGCTCCGGCTGCGGGATCTCGGTCCGTTCGATGATGTCGGTCATGCTGCTGCTTTCCTCCGCTGGCGGCCGGGCCGGGCCCGCGAGGACCCGGCCCGGCCGTCAGCCTGCCGCGCGGTCAGCCGGTCAGGCGTCGAACCGGTCGGCGTTCATGACCTTCGTCCACGCCGCGACGAAGTCCTGCACGAACTTCTCCCTCGCGTCGTCGCTCGCGTAGACCTCGGCCACGGCCCGCAGCTCGGAGTTCGAGCCGAAGACCAGGTCGACCCGGCTGCCGGTCCACTTGACCTGGCCGTCGCCGGTCCGCCCCTCGAACGTCGTGGCGTCCTCGGTCGCCGGCGTCCACGTGGTGTCGTAGTCGAGCAGGTTGGCGAAGAAGTCGTTGGTCAGCGCGCCGGGCGTGTCGGTGAAGACGCCGAGCTTGGACCCGTCGTAGTTCGCGCCGAGCACCCGCAGGCCGCCGACCAGGACGGTCATCTGCGGCGCGGACAGCGTCAGCAGGTTCGCCTTGTCGATCAGCAGGTACTCGGCCGGGAGCCGGGTGCCCTTGCCGAGGTAGTTGCGGAACCCGTCCGCCTTCGGCTCGAGGTTGGCGAACGACTCGACGTCGGTCTGCTCGTCGCGAGGCGTCGGTGCGCCCCGGCGTGAACGGGACCGTCACGTTGACCCCGGCGTCGGCGGCCGCCTTCTCGACGCCGGCGTTGCCGGCGAGCACGATCAGGTCGGCGAGCGAGATCTTCTTGCCGCCGGCCGCGGACCCGTTGAACGAGTCCTTGATCCCCTCGAGGGTGCGCAGCACCGTGGCGAGCTGGTCGGGGTTGTTGACCTCCCAGCCGTTCTGCGGCTCGAGGCGGACCCGCGCGCCGTTGGCGCCGCCGCGCTTGTCGCTGCCGCGGAACGTCGAGGCCGACGCCCACGCGGTGGACACGAGCTGCGAGCACCGTCAGGCCGGAGGCGAGGATCTCCCGCTTGAGCCCGGCGACGTCGTCGGCGTCGACCAGCTCGTGGTCGACCGCCGGCACCGGGTCCTGCCAGATGAGCACCTCGGACGGGACCTCGGGGCCGAGGTAGCGGACGACCGGGCCCATGTCGCGGTGGGTCAGCTTGAACCACGCGCGGGCGAACGCGTCGGCGAACGCGTCCTGGTCGTCGGCGAACCGGCGGGAGATCGGCTCGTAGATCGGGTCGAAGCGCAGCGCGAGGTCGGTGGTGAGCATCCGCGGCTCGCGCTTGCCGTCGCCGAACGCCTCCGGCACCAGGTCGTTGCCCGCGCCGCCCTTGGGCCGCCACTGGTTGGCGCCCGCCGGGGCTCTGGAACAGCTCCCAGTCGTAGGCGAACAGGATGTGGAAGAACTCGTTGTCCCAGCGGGTCGGGTGGTAGGTCCAGGTGACCTCGATGCCGCTGGTGATCGCGTCGGCGCCCACGCCGGTGCCGTAGCTCGACTTCCAGCCGAGGCCCTGCTGCTCGAGCGGGGCGGCCTCGGGGTCGGCGCCGACGCTCTCGCCCGGGCCCGCGCCGTGGGTCTTGCCGAAGGTGTGGCCGCCGGCGATCAGCGCGACCGTCTCCTCGTCGTTCATCGCCATCCGGCGGAACGTCTCGCGGATGTCGCGGGCCGACGCGAGCGGGTCCGGGTTGCCGTTCGGGCCCTCCGGGTTGACGTAGATGAGGCCCATCTGCACCGCGCCGAGCGGGTCCTGCAGCTCGCGGTCGCCGCTGTAGCGCTCGTCGCCGAGCCACTCGGTCTCCGGGCCCCAGTAGACGTCGGCCTCGGGCTCCCAGGTGTCCACCCGGCCGCCGCCGAAGCCGAAGGTCTTGAAGCCCATCGTCTCCAGCGCGACGTTGCCGGTGAGGACCATCAGGTCGGCCCAGGAGAGCTTCTTGCCGTACTTCTTCTTGACCGGCCACAGCAGCCGGCGGGCCTTGTCCAGGCTGACGTTGTCCGGCCAGCTGTTCAGCGGCGCGAAGCGCTGCTGCCCGGCGCCGGCGCCGCCGCGGCCGTCGCTGATCCGGTAGGTGCCCGCGCTGTGCCAGGCCATCCGGATCATCAGCGGCCCGTAGTTGCCGAAGTCGGCCGGCCACCAGTCCTTGGAGTCGGTCAGCACGGCCGCGATGTCGGCCTTCACCGCCGCGAGGTCGAGGGTGCTGAACTCCGCGGCGTAGTCGAAGTCCCGCGTCGTTCGGGTCGATCTGCGGCGGCGTTCTTGTTGAGGATCTTCAGGTTGAGCCGGTTCGGCCACCACTGGCTGTTCGCGTCACCCTGAGTGGGGTGCACGCGGCCGTGCGACAACCGGGCAGCCCTCCGCGCTCGCCCCTGCGGTCACTTCCGCGGCCTCCGGGGCCTCGCCGTCGGCGATTACTGGGTCGTGATTCTCGGCCATGGGAATCCTTCCGGGACTAGATCAGATGATGCTGCATATGTACTTCGGGCGGATTTAGGTGCTGCGGGCGGAACAGTCAGCGCACAGGCCCCAGTAGATCACCTCGGCCTCACTGAGGGTGAAGCCGAGGTCGTCGGACGGGGTCAGGCACGGTGCCTCGCCGACGGCGCAGTCGACGTCAGCGACGACGCCGCACGACCGGCACACGATGTGGTGATGATTGTCCCCGACCCGGCCCTCGAACCGGGGCGGGCTGCCGGCCGGCTCGATGCGGCGGATGAGCCCGGCCGCGGTGAGCGCGTGCAGTGCCTCGTACACCGCCTGCAGGGACACGTGGCCGACGCGGTCGCGCACCCCGGCGGCGACGCCCTCAACGTGCAGGTGGTCACCGCCGCGGACGGTCTCGAGCAGCGCGACGCGGACGGCCGTTACCCGCAGGCCGGCGCCGCGCAGCTCCTCGGCGGTGGTCGGCGGGCTGGGACGCGGTCACGTCGCCCAACCTACTCCCCTAAAGGCGAAGAATTCAAGTTAACGACTGTCTCAGGTTAAGACGGCTCAATGCGGCCTCCCGGCGGCGCCGATGCCTGAGCATACTTCCCGTGATCAACAGGTCACTGAGATGATTATCAGAGTCGTAGCAGGCCGACTGGCTGAATTCGGGGAGCCGGCGGCAGCAAAGAAAGCGGGCACTTCCATGGGGGCAGGGAAGCTGCGGGTTCTCGCCGGCCGCGGCATCGTCGCGGCCGGGGTGGCGGTCCTGGCCGAGCGCCTGCGGCCACGCGTCGTCATCCGCGCCGCCGGCCGCCGGGCAGGCGCCGGGGCCGGCCGACGCCGACCGTGACGCCGTCGACCGTGCCGGTGCTCGGCAAGCTGACCTTCGGCACGTTCCCGTCGACGTGGGACGGCACCCGGGCGCTCACGCTCTGCGAGCAGTGGTCAGGGCTGCGCGGCGAGTACGTCGCGCGCGTTCGGCGGACACCCCGTACCAGCTGGAGCAGTGGTTCTCAAGCACCGAGTGGCGGGCCGCGTTCACCGCCAACAGCCCGCTGCGGGTCGACCCCGCCTACAGCAACATCAGCACCGCGTTCGGCCTGGTCAGCACCGGGGCAGGCGGCGGGCATCGCGAGCGCGAGGATGCTCGACAAGGCCTGCGCGGCGGTTGACTAAGGCACGGGCCGAGCGGCACGGTGGCGCAGACGTCCCACTCCCACAGGTGATGGTCGCGGCCCAGCCGGATCAGCCTGATCGCGGACACGGTGTGCGCCGCGACGCCGGTGAACCCGGCGAGGGCCGCCTCGAACGGCCCGGCGGGCCCGGCCGCGCTGGCGTAGCCGAGGCTGACGTGCGGCCACCAGCTGCTCCGTCCCGGCACCCGGGCCGGCCCCCACACGTCGGCGATCGCGGCCCGGGCCGCGTCCCGCACCGGGGCCAGCGACTCGGCGGGGTTCGCGTCGCAGACGATGCCCTCGCCCTGCACCTGCGCCGGCCCGATGATGACCTCGGGCGGGGCGACGCGCGCCAGCCGCGCCCGTCCCGCGTCGGCGATCGCCGCCAGGTCGCCGTCGCTCACCTCGTCGGTGAACCCGATCCGCCTGCGATGGTCAGGTGCAGCCACTGCCCGGGCACGAGGTCCATCCCCGGCAGCCCGGCCAGCCGCTCCCGCGCCGCCGCCGCGAAGGCCTGCACCGCCGGCGCCTCGGGGAACGTCACGTGCCAGTAGTACATCCGCCGCCCGGGACGCCAGCCCGGCCGCCACCACCAGTGGTCCGTCATCTCCGCCAAGTCTTGCCTCCGGCCATGCGGAACGGGTGCGCGTTCCACCCTTCCGCTTACTTGCCTTGAACCGTGGGACAGGTGGCCTTGGGCTGGGTACTTCCCCTCCCGTAACGTTGTCTCACTGAAACCTTTACGCAGCAAACCGGGAGCAGGCATGACGAGCACACCGCCGTATCAGGTGACCGATCCAGCGACCGGCGAGGTAACCGAGAAGTTCCCCTTCGCGACCGACGCCGAAGTAGAGCAGGCCCTCGCCGCCGCCACCAGCGCGTTCGCCGAGTGGCGCAGGCCGGCCGATCGCCGAGCGGGCCGCGATCGTGAAGCGGGTCGCCGAGCTGTTCACCGAGCGGGCCACCGACCTGGCCGCCCTGATCACGCAAGGAGATGGGCAAGCGGCCCGCGCAGGCCGTCGGCGAGGCCGAGTTCTGCACCGACATCTTCGGCTACTACGCCGACAACGGCCCCGGGCTCCTGGCCGACAAGCCGCTGCCCGGCCGCGACAACGCCCGGGTCGAGTACAAGCCGGTCGGCGCGGTGCTCGGCGTGATGCCGTGGAACTACCCGTACTACCAGATCGCCAGGTTCGCCGCGCCCGAACCTGATCGTCGGCAACACCGTCATCCTCAAGCACGCCGAGAACTGCCCGACCTCCGCCCTCGCGGTCGCCCAGATCATGAAGGACGCGGGCGTGCCCGAGGGCGTGTACGTGAACATCTTCGCGACCCACGAGCAGGTCGCCACGATGATCGCCGACCCGCGGCTGCGCGGCGTGTCGCTGACCGGCTCCGAGCGGGCCGGCACCGTGGTCGCGGCCGAGGCCGGCCGCAACCTCAAGAAGGTCGTCCTCGAGCTCGGCGGCTCCGACCCGTACATCATCCTCGACACCCCGGACGTCGAGGACGCGGCCGAGACCGCGTGGATCACCCGGATGGAGAACGTGGGCCAGGCCTGCAACTCCAACAAGCGGATGATCGTCATGGACAACGTCTACGACGACTTCGTGGCCGCCCTGGTCAAGCGGGCCGCCGCGATGACGCCGCGCGCGGCGGGCGACGACTCCGAGCAGGCCTACAGCCCGATGGTCTCCCGCAAGGCGGCGGAGAACCTCCTCGCCCAGGTGCAGGACGCCGTGTCGAAGGGCGCGACCCTGCACGTCGGCGGCACCCTCACGGGCGACAAGGGCGCGTACTTCGCCCCGGCCGTGCTCACCGGCGTCACCCCGGACATGCGCGCCTACAAGGAGGAGCTGTTCGGCCCGGTCGCCGTCGTCTACAAGGTCGCCAGCGACGACGAGGCGGTCAAGCTCGCCAACGTCGTCGACTTCGGCCTCGGCGGCGCGGTGTGGTCGACCGACGAGGAGCGGGCGACGAAGGTCGCCGAGCAGCTCGAGGTCGGCATGGCCAACGTCAACACCCCGGCCGGCGAGGGCGCGGACCTGCCGTTCGGCGGCACCAAGCGCTCCGGCTTCGGCCGCGAGCTCGGCCCCCTCGGCATCGACGAGTTCGTGAACAAGCGCCTCTTCTACGTCGAGAAGTAATTCGGTCCCGCCCCGGCGGAACGGCCCCCGAAGCATTGCTCCGGGGGCCGTTTTGGCGCCCGGAGTCAGTGACCATGGCGCAGCCGCGGCTAGCGGGAGATTGGATGTCGTTACCGACCAAATACGGGTGGTAACAACTCCCGCTCTTGCCTCACAGCCAATATCGGCTGATAACAGCAAGAAGCGCCGGAGCCGCTCGGGTGCGCGGCCGCGGCCGGCCGGCAAGGTCAGGCGGCTGGCATCCCGAAGACCTCGCCGAGGATCTTCAGCGCCGCGGCGGCCTGGTCGCGGTTGATCACCAGCGGCGGCGAGACGCGGATCGAGCTCTCGCCGCACTCGAGCACCAGCAGGCCGCGCTCGAACGCCCGCAGCTGCACCAGCTCCGCCAGCTCGGGCGTGCGCAGCTCGACGCCGATCATCAGCCCGACGCCGCGCACGTCGGTGATCGCCTCCGGGTGCGCGCGCCACAGCTCGCGCAGCCCGTCGAGCAGGAACGACCCCTGCGCGGACGCGTTGGCGAGCAGCGCCTCGGACTCGATCACCTCCAGGGTGGCGAGCCCGGCGGCGCACGGGACGGGGGAGCCGCCGTAGGTGGAGCCGTGCGCTCCCGCGCCCCACTTCTCCATCAGCGGCGCCCGGGCCATGAACGCGCCGAGCGGCAGCCCGGAGGCGATCCCCTTCGCGCTGATCAGCACGTCGGGGTGCACGCCCGAGTGCTCGATGGCCCACATCCGCCCGGTGCGGCCCATGCCGGACTGCACCTCGTCGGCGACCAGCAGGATCCCGTGCCTGTCGCACAGCTCGCGCAGCCGCGCGAGCCAGGCGGCGGGCGGCACGATGTACCCGCCCTCGCCCTGCACCGGCTCGACGAAGACCGCCGCCACCTCCGACGGCGGCACCTGGTACCTGAACAGCGTGTTCTCCAGGTAGTCGAACGTCTCGTCCGGGTCGTGCGACCGCGCCCCGGTGACCGGGTCGACCTGGTTGAACGCGTACGGCGCGTGCAGCACGCCGGGCACGAGCGGCCCGAATCCCTGGTGGTACTTGGCCTTCGACGCGGTCAGCGTCATCGCCCCGTAGGAGCGGCCGTGGAACGCGCCGAAGAAGCTGATCACGTACGGCCGCCCGGTCGCGTACCTGGCCAGCTTCAGCGCCCCCTCGACGGCCTCGGCCCCGGAGTTGGTCAGGAACACCCGGACCGGCCCGGGGATCGGGGCGGTCGCGGCGAGCGCGGCGCACATCCGCGAGTAGATCGGCAGGTAGAAGTCGCTCGCCGAGTAGTGCAGCAGCTCGGCGGCCTGCTCCTGCACCGCGGCGACCACCCGCGGGTGGCAGTGCCCGGTGGACGTCACCGCGATGCCGGCGTTGCAGTCGAGGAACAGGTTCCCGTCGGCGTCCTCGACGACCGAGCCGAGCGCGCGCCGCGGCACGAGGGGGTAGGCGCGCGGCAGCGACCCGCTGGTGACCGCGAGGTCCCGGTCGATGATCGCCCGCCCGGCCGGGCCGGGCAGCGCCGTCCGCACGTCGGGCACCGGGCGCGCCGGGTCAAGCCAGCTCGTTCAAGAGACCACCGTCCTTGACTGTTCCCGCAGGTACTGCTGCACGTAGTAGAGGCCGCCGCCGGCCTTGCCGCCGCTGCCCGAGCCCTTCCAGCCGCCGAACGGCTGTACTCCCGGCCACGCGCCGGTCGTCGCCCCGGCCGCCCGGTTGACGTAGACGACCCCGGCCTGGATGTCGTCGAGGAACTGGTCGACCTCGCCGGGGTCGGCGGAGAAGAACCCGGCGGTCAGCCCGAGGTCGGTGTCGTTGGCCAGCGCGAGGGCCTCGTCAAGCGTGTCGTAGGGCGCGACGGCGACCAGCGGCACGAACAGCTCGTCGCGGAAGATCCAGTCGTCGTCGGCCAGCCCGGTCACCACGGTCGGCGCGAGGTAGTACCCGTCGGGGAGCGCGCCCCAGTTCCTGGCAGACACAGTGCCGCGCAGCACGTTGCCGCCGGCCACGACGTCGCCGGCGGACCGCGCGTGCTCGACGGCCCGCTCGAACCGCGCGACCGACTCCGCGCTGATCACCGGCCCGAGGAACGCCTCGCGTGACGTCGGGTCGCCGACGACGAGGGACCCGGCCCGCTCGGCGAGCTTCGCGGTGAACGCCTCGAGCACGTCCCGGTGCGCGTAGACCCGCGAGCACGCGGAGCACTTCTGCCCCGACAGCCCGAACGCGGACCGCGCCACCCCGTCCGCCGCCACGTCGAGGTCGGCGCGGGCGGACACGATCGCCGGGTTCTTGCCGCCCATCTCGCAGATGACCGGCTTGGGGTAGCGCGGCGGCGGCGAATTGCCGGTAAATCGACATGCCGACCGCGTAGGACCCGGTGAACGTCAGCCCGCTCACCCCCGGGTGCGCGACGAGCGCGGCCCCGACGTCATCGCCGCCGGGCAGCAGGTGGAACACGTCCGGGTCGAGCCCGGCGTCGCGGAAGCACTCGTAGAGCTTGGCCGCGGTGAACGAGCCCTGCGGCGACGGCTTCAGGATGACCGTGTTCCCGGCGGCGAGGGCCGCGCCGGCGGGCCCGGCCGCGAGCGCCATCGGGAAGTTGAACGGGCTGATCACGGCCCACACCCCGTACGGCCGCAGCACGCTGACGTTCTTCTCGCGCGGGTTCAGCGTGCCCATGGCCGCGGTGAACCCGTCGCTGTCTTCGACCTGCTGGCAGTAGTAGCGGATGAGGTCGGCGGCCTCCTCGACGTCGCCGAGCGCCTCAAGCCGGTTCTTGCCGACCTCCAGGCTCATCAGCGCGGCGAGCTCGTTGGACCGCTCGCTGATCAGGTCGGCGGCCGCCCGCAGCACCGCGACCCGCTCCGGCCAGGGCGTCCGCGCCCACCGGCCCGCCGCGGCCGACGCCGCGCGCACGGCGTCCTCGACGTCGGCCGGCGTCGCCGAGTGCACCCGGCACAGCGTGAGCGACAGGTCCCCGGGGCTGGTCACGGTGAACAGCGGGCCGCCGGCCCGCGGCTCGCCGCTGACGTACCCGGAGATGTCCGCGCCGAGCCAGCTCGAGGCCAGCCGCAGCCCCGCCTCGTAGGCGGCGTGCAGCTCCTCGTTGTCGGCCGACAAGGTGGCGTAGGTTACGCGAAAATGCGTCGACATAGCAGTAAATCCTACTGTGAGAGGCCTCGATAACGGAAGAATCATCGCGCGGTTGATCTCGTCGGCGGAAGCGCGCACGTCCGCGCCGCTCCCGCCGCCGATTATCCCGAACGAGTGCGTGGTTCCCCGTAACGCCGTGCCGCACCCGCAGGTCGGCCCGGCGGTACGGGGCATGCCGCGCGTGCTGGCACACACAATGTGTCGAGCATGGTCGACTGGTCAGCGCGGAAAGCGAGCGATCCGGTGCGTGCGGCCAGTCGGCCTTGCCCTCTTCCGCGTTGATTTCGCAACTCGTTGCCAGTTACGCGGTCGTGGTCGCCGCTACGGGCTCGGGGGCCGGCGCGGGCGACTGGTACCGGCGGAAGCCGGGCAGGGCGGCGCCGATCGCCAGCACGCCGAGCACCGTCAGCAGGCCGCCGCTCAGCGCGCTGATCACCGGGGTGGTCCACGACCCGACCAGGCCGGCCTCAAGCGACCCGAGCTCGCTGCCGCCCGCGCCGACGAGGAAGTCGGCGGCGTTCACCCGGCCGCGGAACTCGTCCGGGGTCGCCTCCTGCACGATGATCGCCCGGACGACCACGGTGAACGTGTCGGCCAGGCCCGCGATGGCGAGGGCGAGCAGCGTCAGCCACAGGGACGGCGCGACCGCGAACAGCGCGAAGCCGCCGCCCCACACCGCGACGCACGCCAGCATGACCAGGCCGTGCCGCCTCATGTGCTTCAGCGGCCCGGCGAATACCGCGCTCACCAGGCCGCCGACGCCGATCGCGGTCGTGAACAGGCCGAGGGTCCGCGGGTTCCCGCCGAACCGCTCGGCGTTGATCGCCGGGAAACAGCGACACGGGCAGCGCGAAGAACGTCGCGTTCACGTCCGCGAGGAACGCCCCGCACAGCACCGGCGTCCGCCGGATGAACGCCAGCCCCTCCAGGGTCAGCGCGAGCCCCGACCGGGGCCGTCCGCGCCCTGTGCCGCGCTGTCCTCGGCCGGACCGTCCTCGCCGGCCGCGGGCCGCGCGGGCGGCATCGCGGGCAGCCGGCCCACGCCCCACAGCGCCCCGGCGAAGGACGCGACGTCCGCCAGGTAGCAGCCGCGCAGCCCGGCCCACGCGGTGATGACGCCGGCCAGGGCGGGCCCGGCGGTCATCACGACCTGGAAGACGATCCTGTTCAGCGCCATCGCCGTGCCCAGCTGCTCCCTCGGCACCAGCCGGGGGATGAACGTCTGCTGGGCCGGCGCGCTGACCGCGCTGAACGCGGAGCTGATCGTGACCAGCGCGTACAACGCCCACAGGGAGGCGCCGCCGAAGGCCGCGAGCGCGAACAGCACCACCGACACCGCGGTCTGGCCGACGGTCACCGCCAGCACCAGCCGTCGCCGGTCCACCCGGTCGGCGAGCGTTCCGCCGGGCAGCGTGATCAGCAGCAGCGGGACGAACATGGCCACCCCGAGCCCGCCCACCGCGGCGGGCGACCGCGTCAGGTCGAAGACCTGGAGCGTGACCGCGAACCACGTCATCGCCGACCCGGTCCGCGACAGCATGGTGCCCAGCCAGAGCCGCCGGAAGGCCGGGTGCTCGCGCAGCGGCGTGACATCGGTTAGCAGTCGCACGCCGGTAGTGTAACAGTGCTTATATAAGTGCTGTCATTTCATTTAGGATGGCCTCATGAGCGACGAGCCCGCAGCGGCCGCCGGCAGCGCGCGACCGGACGACCCGACCGAGGTGAGCCGGTGGCGCCCGGTCTTCCGGCTGCTGTCGGACATGGACGACGAGATCGCCCGCGTCTACGCCGACAACGGCATCGAGGACCTCAAGCCGACCTGGGTCCTCGAGATCGTCCGGCTGCACGCCCGCGGCCCGATGACGATCGCCGAGCTGGCCCGGTCGGTCGGCCGGACCCACTCGGCGCTGAGCCAGAAGGTCGCGGCGATGCGCGCCGCCGGCTGGCTGGAAACCACCCCCGGCCGCGACGCCCGCAGCAAGAAGGTGACGCTCACCCCCAAGGCCGAGCGCGTCGCCGCGCTGCTGGCCGCCGAGTGGCGCGCCACCGAGGCCGCGATCACCGAGCTGGAGGCCGAGCTCCCGTACCCGCTGACCCGGGTCGCGCGAGGACATCAGGTCCGCCCTGGCCCGCAAGTCCTTCCACGCCCGCATCACCGGGCACCTGTCCGCCGACGGGGCCCGGGCACCGCGTGACGGCTCGAGCCGCGTCGCGCGCCCATCGCCCGTGGTACCTATGACCGAGACCCGCTGGCGCGCGAGACTCCGCGGCATGGTCGACGACACCGCCCGCGACCGCGCCAGTTGCCAGGCGGCGAACGCGGTCGACGAAGGGCTGCTGCCCTCAGGCCCTCCGAGGAACCCGGCGACCCGAGTCGCCGCCCCGCGTGGCCTCCACCATCCCTCAGGCTCGTCCTGCGGTCAGGCCCGCGAGCGGCGACTGGACGCCAGGGCCTGCCAGGGCGCCGACCACGTCGCCGAGTCCGGCAGGTTCCACCCTGCGATCGTGAAGGGGCGGGCCGGCGAGCTCCGGGGACGGGGGTGACCCGCAGCGGTGCCGCCGGCGTACTCGCGCGAAGCGTCGTTCCGCTCGCGCGCGGGTTGTCCGTGTTGAGGGTCACCGGCACGCCGTGCCGCAGCAGGGTGCGTACCGGGTGCGCCGCGTAACTGGCGGCGGCGCGGGTCTGCACGTTGCTGGTCAGGGCGACCTCGAGCGTGACGCGGTGCTCGGCCAGGTGACTCATCAGCCGCGGGTCCTCGGCCGCCCGCACGCCGTGCCCGATGCGCTCGGGGCGCAGGTGCCGGAGCGCGTCCCATACCGACTCCGGTCCGGCGGCCTCGCCGGCGTGCGCGGTCAGGCGGAGGCCGCCTCCCGCGCGCGGTCGTAGGCCGGGACGAACAGGCGGGCGGCGTAGCCGGCCTCGTTGCCGGCGATGTCGATCGCCGCGGAAATGCCCGGCTGCCGCAGCACGGAGCTCAGCTGGGGCAGCGCGGAGTCAGGGCCGAGGTCACGCAGCAGGATGCCGATCAGCCCGACGGGCAGCGCGGCCAGCGCGTGCGCCTCCGCCACCCCGGCGGCCACCGCGTCGATGACCGCCTCGGGGGGCAGGCCCGTGCGGGAGTGGAGAACCACGGGCTGAAGCGCAGTTCCAGCGCGTCAAGGCCCTCGTCGTAAGCGTCGAGCACGACCTCGCGGGCGGCGCGGGTCCAGTCCGCCTCCCGAGTGAACACCGCGGCGGCGGCGTCGACGCGCTCGAGGTAGGCGAGCAGGCCCGTGAGCCTTCCGCCCGCGACCAGCGCGTCGGAGGGTCGCCGGCGCGGCGAGCGGGTGGTGCTCGCGGCGGGCCAGTTCGAGGACGGTGCTGACCCGGATGGCGCCTTCAAGGTGGCGGTGCAGGTCAACCAGCGGCGGCGGCTTGCGCTCGCCCCGGCGCCCGGCGCGGGCGGTTCTGGGTCAGGCAGGGCAGAAGGCACGGGAACTCCCAGTCGGCGGGAACGGCGGAGCGGCAGCGGCGGAGCGCCGGCTACTGGTAGAGGTCCGACCGGTAAGAGTGATCCCCGAACAGCACCGCGGCCCGGTCCAGGATCCCGGTCGCGGTGCACAACATGCGTTAATCATAGACGGCGGCGGTGACGGATAGCCGGGCGCCGGCCGTCACCGCCGGACGGCTAGAACGGGCCGAAGCCCTCGGGCATCGGGGTGTTGTCGAGCATGATCAGCGGCAGCGGGCCGGCCAGGTCGGGCGGGTTCGCCGGGGTGTAGGCGAAGTTCTTCGCCCGCGCGCCGCCGTCGACGACCAGGTCGGTGCCGGTGATCAGCCGCGCGTAGTCGGAGCAGAGCCACGCGACGGCGTGCCCGATGTCCGTCGGCGTGCCGGTGGTGCCCATCGGGACCATCGGGCTGCGCGGTCCGTCGAACCGGGTCGGCTTGCGCCACTCCTCGTCGCCGGTCGGGCCCGCCGAGGCCGCCCGGTCGCCGGCCGGCAGATGCTGCCCGTGCCGAGGCCCTGCCGGGCCCGCTCGGCCAGCAGCTCGGGGTTGTCCGGGTTCGGCGCGGTGGGGGTGAAGCTGTTGACCCGGATGCCGTACGGCGCGAGGTCCATCGCGGCGGCCCGGACGAAGTTGTTCACGCCGCCCTTGTGGAACGCGTAGGCGATGACGCCCGGCGCTGCCGTTCCAGCCGTTGGAGGAGGAGATGCAGACGATCGAGCCCTTGACGCCGCGCTCGGCCATCGACCGGCCGACGTGCTTGGTGTTCAGGAACGTGCCCATCGACGAGACGGTGACCGCCCGGTGGAAGGCCTCGGCGGTCTCGTCGAGCACGCCCCGGCCGCCGAGCAGCGCCGCGTTGTTGACCAGGATGTCGATCTTGCCCCACGCGGCGAGGACGTCGTTGACGTAACCCTTGACGGTCTCCTCGTCGGTGACGTCGCCGGGCGCCGCCATCGCCGTCCCGCCGTTGCGCTCGATCCGGGCCATGCACGCGTCGATCGACTCCTTGGACACGTCGTTGACGGCGACCTTCGCCCCGTACCTGGACAGCGCCAGGGCGACGCCGCTGCCGATGTTCGGCCCGCAGCCGGTGACGAGCGCCACCTTGCCTTCGAGTGAGACGTCCAACGCCTATCGCCACCTCTCGCGCGCCCGTGCTCGGATAACTCGTGCCAGAAACCGGGACGCTGCCGATTATGTGGCGCTGCGCGCGCGGCCTGGCAATCGGCTCGCGGGACAGAAGTTGCGTCACCTGGCCTGGGGAATGGACCAACTTTCCCGCGTCACCCGTGACGGGCTTTGCATCATGGCGGACGGGCCGGCCGGGCGGCGCTACCGGCGGCTGACGAGGAGGTAGCGCTCGTCGCTGACCGGGCCGCCCCACAGGACCGGGTCGTCGAGGGCGGTGATCGTGGCGTCGGCCCGGTGCCGCAGCACGGCCCGGCCCGCCTCGGCGGTCGTGAGGCCCGCGCCGGTCGACCAGCGGCCCTCGACGAGCACGAGCGTTCCGCCGGGCAGCAGCAGCCGCAGCCAGGCGGCGAGGGCCAGGTCGGTGTCCGGCATGGCCCACAGCACGTGCCGGGCGAGGACCACGTCGAAGCTGCCGGGCGGGAGGGTCGGCGCCGCCGCGTCGGACAGCACGAACCGGGCGCTGACGTCCGCCGCCCTTGCCTTCGCCCGGGCCGCCCTGATCATGGCCGGGGCGAAGTCGAGCCCGGTGACCGCGTACCCCTCGGCCGCGAGCAGCACCGACAGGGAGCCGGTACCGCAGCCGATGTCCGCGACGGCCGCCGGGGCCGCCGGGAGGTGCGCGAGCAGGAGCCGCCGCCACGCGTCCCTGACCCGCGGGTCGCGCAGGCCGTGGTCGGCTCTCGTCGGTCGAAGGTGGCTGCCTGGCTGTCCCAGTACGCGGCGTCGGTCATGGTGTTCGTTTTTACTAAACCCGCGGCCCGCGGGCGGTGAAACCGACAAACTCTAACGTCCTGGCCCAGGCGATGACACCGCGGCGGCCTGGACCACGTGCTGCAGCAGGAGCGCCGTCGTGACCGGGCCGACGCCGCCGGGAACAGGCGTGAGGGCGGCCGCGACGCCCGCCACCGCGGGGTCGACGTCACCCGCGAGGCCGCCGTCGGGCGTGGCGTTCGTGCCCACGTCGATGACCGTGGTCCCGGGGGAGACGTGGCCGGGGCCGATCAGCCCGGCCCGGCCGGCCGCCGCGACGAGGACGTCGGCCTGCCGGGTGATCGCCGGCGAGGTCCGCGGTCCGCGAGTGGCAGATCGTCACCGTGGCGTTGCGGTCGAGCAGCAGGTGGGCGGCCGGCTTCCCGACCACGACGGAACGGCCCACCACGACCGCGTGCCTGCCGCGCAGCTCCACCCCGTAATGGTCGAGGAGCGCGAGCACCGCCTCCGCGGTGGCCGGGCGCGAACGCGGGCAGCCCCGCCACCAGGCGGCCGATCGACTCCGGGCTCGCGCCGTCCACGTCCTTGGCCGGCGGGATGGCGGTCGCCAGGTCGGCGAGGCTCGCGCCCTCGGGAAGCGGGGTCTGCAGGATGATGCCGTGCACCTCCGGGTCGTCGGCGAGCTGCGCGAGGGTGGCGGTGATGCCCGCCGCCGTGGTCGTGCGGGCCACGTCGCAGGCGATCCCGTCCCGCGCGGCCGCGTTGGCGATCGACCGGACGTAAGCGGCGCTGCCGCCGTCATCGTTCGCCGTGACGACCGCCAGCCGGGGCTGGCGTCCCTCCTTGGCCAGCTCGGCGGCCCGCTCGGCCGCGGCGGCGCGGAGCTGGCGGGCGAGCTCCCGGCCGCTCAGCTCCCGCCCGGCCAGTTCCCGCCTGGCCTGCCCCGTGGTCACTGCGTGATCTCTTCGCGGATGGCGGCGATCACCCGGCCGGCCCGGTCGGTCACCCCGTCGGCGAGCGCCGCCGTCGCCGACAGCTCCTCGACCAGGGCCGGGTCCTTGATGCTGGCCAGGTTCGCCTCGATGTTCAGCGCGGCGGTGACCGCCGCGGCGCTGATCGCGGCCGCCGCGGCGGCGATGTCGGAGATCACGTTCTTGTTCGCGACGGGAAGGAGCTCCTCGGCGAGGCCCACCAGCCGCACCGAGGCGGCCATCAGGTCGGCCGGCGGGCGGGCCGCGCCGGCCATCGCGTCGGCGATCGCGGCGGAGCGCGCGGCCTTGGCCTCCGGGGTGTCCCTTGGCAGCCCGTAGGCGGCTATGACCTTCTCGAACGCCGCCGAGTCGGCCACGGCAAGGCCGACCGCCTTCATCGGCCAGGCCGTCCGCCGCGGCGCGGACCCGGCCCACTGTCTCCGCGTCGTACCGGGGGCCGTCGCTGAACCGGGCGACCATCGCCAGCAGGGCGGCGGCCTGCGCGGCGTGCAGCGCGCCGGTGGCGCCGCCGCCCGGTGCCGCGCTGCGGGCCGCGAGGCGGGTGAGGAAGCTCCCAATCGTCTCATCGCGCATGACCGTGAGGCTATCCGGTCCCCGGTGCCCTCGACAGAGGGTTCCCCGCGGTGACCCGCGGCGGGTCCGGTACCGCGGTCCGCCTGCATGGTCATGGGACCGCCTCGCGCGTCTCAGCGTTGATCACCATTTGTACCGGGCACGCACCGCTTCGGCGAGGGTCCAGCCGTCGCGGATCAGGAGCGCCGCGTCAGGCAAGATGAACCCGGCCTCACGCCAGGCGACCGCGGTCTCAAGCGCTACGCCCATCTCTTTCGCCTCGACCGCGTCGAACGAGGCGAATCCGGCGCCTGCCCACGGCCTTACCTCCTCGGGGGTCATCCCGAGCGCGATCGCGCGCACGGTGTCGCAGATGCGCAGCCCTTCGCGCGCCCAGCGGACGGCGGCGGCCGGGGTGACGTCGTGCTTGAGTGCCCAGTAGATCTCGACCGGGGAGAAGGGTGCCCAGTCGCGCAGGTGGTCCGCTGTCAGACCGTAAGCCCGCGCCTCAGCGGCTTCGCCCGCGGTGCGTGCGTGCCCGGGGACGGTATCAGCCACCAGTGGCCAGTCTTTCCGGGGCCGCCGCCGCGCAGTTCCGCCATGCCTGCTCGAACTCTTTGGCGACCTGTTCCGGCTGGCCCCGCGGAACGGGATGGGAGGCTGCCCGTCCTTGGCGGCTGGGCGGCTGAGGCCGCCGATGATCGGCAGGTGCACGCTGTGATTGGCCGCGCCGTCGCGGATGACGCCCTTGGGGTCGCGACCCGCGGCCACCGCCTCGGTGTCCTCGAGCAGTCGCTTGCGCATCAGGATGACGCCCCGGTCGCTCTCCCCGAGGTGCTCCTTCGAGCGGTCCGCGATGGTGCCCTGGCCCACCCAGGCGATGAAGTCCTGGTTCATGACGTGCGTGTCGATCCAGCGCCCCGGTTCGCTCGTCCGTGACGGGGCCGTGCCAGCAGGGGATGATGTCCTGCGCGAACGGCGCGGCGCCGGGCAGCTCGTCGATGAACCACCCGACACTGAGCGTGTGCTCGTCGTCGATGGGCACCCGCCATTCGAAGTGCCGCGGTGTACAGGCAGTTGGGCCACAGGCACACCCGGCCGACGGTCCACAGCTCGTCGTGCTCCGTCGTGTCCTCGCGGATGCGGCGGTAGACGAATCCGTAGTCGAACTCGTCGAAGCCGAGCCGCTGATGGGCTGGCGGCGCGTGGCCGTCCTCGCCGCGCAGCGCCCGTGACCAGTTGTCAGTGCAGCCATTCGAAGTGCACCGGGTCGATCGAGTTCTCCTGGCACTGGAACCAGTTGCACGGGACCTCCGAGATGGACTATCTGCTTGTAGCCGTGCGCGAGTGATGAACGGTCCCAGTCGGGCACGCAGCGGCGCCGGCTGAGGCCCCAGGTAGACCCAGAGCGAGGCCGCCTTTCTCCTCGCACCTGATACGCTCTTGATACGCACGCGGTCCTTGAAGCGGCCCTCGGGGTGCGCGTCTCCTCGAACGGCTGCTCCAGGCACTGTGCCGGTGTGGTCGAACAGCCAGCCGTGGTAGTTGCAGCGCAGGCCGCGCTCCTCGACGAAGCCGTACGACAGGTCGGCGCGGCGGTGCGCGCAGTGCTGGTCCACGAGCCCGTAGGTGCCGCTCTTGTCGCGGTACAGGACGAGATCCTCGCCCAGCATGCGCACTGGCTTCGCGGCCTGCCGTCCGAACTCCGCCGCACCCGCGACGGATGCCAGTAACGTCGCAGCAGCTCTCCCATCGGGGTCGCCGGACCTGTCTGACACAGCAGCTGGTTCCGCTCTTCGCTCAGCAGGCTGTCCTCCCTGGGTCCTCGTTGAACATCTTCACCCTGTTCCCTTCGGCGCGGAGCCCGCGAGTAGAGCTCCACGATCAGCAACGTACCGCGGGGTAGGCGAACGCCCCATTCGGCCCAGGACCCGTCGTAGACCCGGACCCGGTCACGGCCCAGCAGCTGAGTGAGCACGAACCAGGCGGTGGCCGCGCGCCCGCCGATGGTGCAGTAGGTGATCAGCTCCCCGTCGCCGTCCAGGACTGCCGGGGAGAAGACGCCGCGCAGCTCCGTGGCGTGGCGGAACGACCCGTCAGGGCGGTAAAGGCCGTCGACGGGCTGGTGGACGGCGGACGGCACGTGCCCGGCGCGGCCGCCTGGTTCCGTGCCGCCTGACGGCCAGAAGCGCTCACCGCGGTACTCGGCCGCTGAGCGCACGTCGACCAGGGTGGTGCCCGGCCGGCCGATGGCGTCGAGCACGGTCGCCCGGTCTGCCCGGATGCCCGGGTTCTCGGCGCCGAGGAGGAGGGTGCCTGGCGGCGGCTGGCTCGCGGCGGTGGTCCACGGGTGGCCCTCGGTCCGCCAGGTGTCGCGGGAGCAGTCCAGGATCCGTACGTCGCGGTGCCCGTAGAGCCTCATCAGCCACAAGCCGAGGGCGGGCGCGTACCCGTAGAACACCACCGTGGACTGCGGGCTGATCCCCGAGCGCGTGATGAGCCGCTGAAGGGCCTCGGGGTCGGCGGTGCGGTAGTCGGCGTCCTTCAGGTCGCCGTAGACGTCCCACAGCACGGCGCCGTCGATGTGCCAGTCGTTGTAGGCGGCCGGGCTGACGTCGACTTCGACCACCCGAACCAGCGGGTCGTGTACGTGCTCGGCCAGCCATTGCCGGCTGACGAGCACTTCGCCGCCTGCCCCTTGGCCCGCACTGGCCGCGGGCGGGTCTGCTGCCGTCTTCATCGGAACCTCCCCGTAACAGCGGTTGCGTTCGGGACCGTTCTACGGCGGCGGCATTGCGGTCACCTTGCGGCGATGTTGGCGAAACCTTGGTGCGGTCCGGCGGCCGCCGCCCGGGTCTCCTTCAGGTCGCGGCCAGCAGCTTCTCGTACAGGTCAGCGGGTGGCCGGGCTGGGAGAGACGCCGAGCTGGTCGCGCAGGCACTCGCTGAGCCGACCGTATACGCCGAGGGCCTCGGCCAGGTTGTCCTGGGCGGCCAGCGCCCGCATCAGGTACCGGTACCCGCTCTCGCGCAGCGGCGCCAGCCGGGTCAGCTGCCGGCCGGCCCGCACCGCGGCGGCGAGCTCAGTGCCGCCCAGGCCCAGCGCGGCCGCCGCGTAGCACTCAAGGGCACGCAGGCGCAGCTCGGCGAGCTGGTGGCGGGTCTCGTCGATCCACGGCGCGTCCTCACCGGGCAGGAAGCCGCGCTCGGCCGCGAACAGCGCGGTCAGCGCCGGCCCCCATGCCCGCGCCCAGTCCTGCTGGGCGACCGAGGACTCGGCCCGGTGGATCGCCTCGGCGGCGGCTTCCAGGTCGACCCAGGCATCGGCAGGCACAGCCGCAGCGCGGAGCGCCCGTCCACGCTGTCGGCGCCGAAGACCCGGCGCAGCTTGGACAGCAGCGGGTTGAGCCGGGCATCGACCGCAGCCGGGTCTGGCTCCCGCCATAGCGCCTCGGCGACCTCGTCGCGGGGGACCAGGCGGTGCCGGTTGACCACGAGGTACGTGAACAGCAGACGGCCCTGGCGGCCGGGCAGCATGCCGTCGAGCCGCTGGCCGTCGCGCTCGATGGCCAGCGCCCCGCAGATCTGGACCCGCAGCGGCGGGCGCGGTGACGCCAAGGTCACGCCAACATCCTGGCACTACGCTGGACGCAGAGCCAGGGGAGAGGTACGGAGGCACGACGGTGAAGCTCATCCGGTGCGAGTGCGGGTACGTGGCCAGGGGTGACAGCGATGACCAGGTCGTCGGGATGATCCGCGGGCACATGGCCACCGACCATCCCGCGCTGCTCGAGACGGTCAGCCAGCAGGACCTGCTCAGCTGGATCCAGGCCGAGTAACAGCGCGGGCCGGCCGTGCCGGGTCCGCGGACACGGCCGGCCGCCCGCCTACTGTGAGTCGTAGTTGACGTCGTGAACTTCGGTCACCGCGTACAGCTCGATCCGGTCCGGCCCGGGCAGCAGCGCCGGGTCCTCCCCGGGCAGCAGCTCGGTGCTCATCACGGCTTTCTGGACGTCGACGCAGGGCCTGCTCGCTGTCGGCGATCAGTCAGGGCGATCGCCGATCCGTCGTCGCGGCCGCAGCACGTAGAGCGCGGAGACGGTGGCCGAGACTCGCTGACCGCGGGCTGGAGCCGTTCCCGGCCTGCGAATTCGGCGGCGGCGACTTGCTCGGGGGTGCGCGGGCCGTCGAAGTAAGTGAGTTGTGCGTACATAGTGAGTCTCCTGCCAGGTTGGTGTTGGGCTGGTACCGCCGAATCTGCCGCCTGCAGGCCCGGTCCGGATCAGTGCCAGCACGTATCACTGGTACGCAGACAGGCGGCCGGGAGATAATCCCGGACATGGAGGTGCCGATCGTCGGCCGCAGCCATGAGCTGGCGCAGGCTGCGCGCGCGCTGGTCGCCGCGTCCGGCGGCGCCGGACGGCTGGTCCTGGTCAGCGGCGAGCCGGGGATCGGCAAGACCCGCCTCGCCGCGGCGGTCGCGGAGATGGCCGGCGAGTACGGCGTGCCGGCGGCGGCCTGCTGTCGCGATCGATGACCCTGGCATGCCGCCGCTGTGGCCGTGGCGCTGATGTCGGCCGGTCGGTCCCGGCTCTGCGCCGGGCGTGCTGGCCGGTTCCGCCGGCTCCGCTGGCGACTCGCTGGCCGCCGCCGGCGGATTCGGCGTCCGCGCGGTTCGTCATGCTCGCCGCGGCCTGCCGGGCACTCGCCGACGCCGCCGCGGAGCGCGGGCTGCTCGTCGTGCTCGAAGACCTGCAGTGGGCCGACCGGACCTCGCTGCTGCTGCTCCGCCACCTGCCGGCGAGCTCGCGCGCAGCAGGCTGCTGTCGTCGCGACGTTCCGGGAAGCCGCCGACACGCCGCTGGCCGGCCTGCTGCCCGCGCTGCTGGCGCGGGCACGCCCGGCTGACTCGGCTCACCGGGCTGTCGCGCAGGACATCGCGCAATGGCTGCGCCTGGTGGAAGCCGGCGCGGACGTCGATGCGCTGCCGCCTGCTGCGCGCCGGCACCGGCGGTAATCCGCTGTTCGTGCGCATGCTGGTGGAGCGTGGCCTGTCCGCTCTCGACGAGGGCTGACGGAATTTCCTGAGCTGCGGCACCTGGTCCTGCGCACCTACGGACTGGCGAGCCAGCGCGGAACTGCTCGACGCGGCGCGTCCGCCGGCGACATCGCGGCTCACGGTCAGCCCCGGGCCTCGCCGGCGAGGTTGACGTCGTGGACTTCGGTCACCGCGTACAGCTCCGAGCGGCTCGTGCTGTCCGAGCGCACGGTGGATACCCGTGTCCGCGGCATCCTCGCCAAGCTCGGCTACTCCACGCGCACCGAGATCGCCACCTGGGTCACTGCGCCACGCAACTCCGCGGTAGGCCCGGAACCGTCAGCCGATTGCACGACATTCCGGCGGGTAGCGGCCGATGAGTTTCGCGCGCTTCCCCAGTCAGCACTGTGACCATGGCCATCAGCATCCGCTATGCGGAAGGAATCTCCCATGGGCAGACCCCGTCGTTCACTTCGAGATCATCGGCAAGGACCCGGAGAGTCTCCGGAACTACTTCGGCGAGCTATTCGGCTGGCGCTTTGACAGCAGTTCCCCGGTCGCCGAGACCATATCGGAGCCATCGAACTACGGCTTCGTCGACCGCGTCACCGCCCCCGACGGAGCCGGGATTCCCGGTGGTATCGGGGGAGGTGCCGGCTACCGGGCCCACGTGATCTTCTACGTCGGCGTGCCTGACGTCGAGGCCGCCCTGCGGGAAGCCGAGCGGCTCGGCGGCAAACGCCGGATGGGACCAGAACGCGCCCCGACAGGCCTGGTGGTCGGGCACTTCACCGATCCGGAGGGCAACCTGATCGGCGTTGCGGGCACCGCGTAACGAACCGGCACGGAAAGGGAGCTTCTTCAGCGCGGGCGTGAGCCGCTGACACCCGGTTGCAGCACCACGGCCTGGCCGCTTGTGCCCTGCTTGAGGCGGGCGAGCGCGTCCGCGGCCTGCTCAAGCGGGAACGGGGCGCTCACCGCGACGCTGACCGCCCCGGCGGCGGCCAGTTCGCCGAGCCGCGCCAGCCTTGCCCCGTCAGGTGCCACGTACACCTCCCGGACCTGGATGCCGCGCTCGGCGGCAGGCGGGTCGGAGGTGATCGTCGCGAGGCGGCCGCCGTCCCTGACGGCTGCCAGCGCACGCGCGGCGCCGCCGGGGGCGGCATTGGCGGCCGCGTCGACGCCGCGGCCCCGGACAGCTCGCGGACCTGACCGGGCCAGTCAGGTGACCAGGTGGTCGAGCACGTGCCAGGCCCCGGCGGCGGAGAGCCGGGCGGTGCCCCGCGCCCCGGCGGTGGCTATCACCCTGGCGCCAAGGTGCCTGGCCAGCTGGACGATCGGCATCGCCGGTGACGCCGCCCGCGCCGTTGACAAGCACCGTCTCGCCAGGCCCGGCGGCGAGCGCGTCGCTGAGCACCTGATCGGCGGTCAGCGCGGGACCGGCAGGGCAGCGGCAACCTCGAACGCACGGGCTCCGGCACCGCCGCCACGTCCGCGGCAGCGGCGACAAACCACTGCGCCCACGCGCCCTGGGCCCGCAGTGGCAGCGAATGGGTCATCACCCGGTCGCCGGCTTTGAGGCCCTTCACCGCGGCGCCTGCCCCGGCGACGGTCCCGGCCGCCTCCACGCCAAGCGCCATAGGCGGCTGCCGCCCTAGGTCCCAGCCGCCGTTACGGGCGATCTGCGTCCAGTTCCCAACCCCCAGCAGCGCACCTCAAGCAGGACTTCATCAGCCCCAAGCCGCCAGGCTCCGGCAGGTCAAACGACTCGACCGGGGCCGGTCCCGACGTATGCCCGCCGCTCGCATAACGCTCCCTCAGGCGCCTAATGTTCACCCCAGGTTCCCGGCGGCGCGTCAGCCGCGAGAGACCTCCTGGCACGCTTCGTCAGCATCGGGATGAGCCGCCGCCAGGGAACGGCACCGATCACCCCGATGGACGTCCCGCCGTGAACATATTACGCTCGGTGAATACGCGACCCCGCAGCGCTGGCAGGGCAGTGCCCTGAGCAGGCCGGCCGCCTCGGCAGGCTCGCCGCCGCGCCGGCTGGCCCGGCACCGCCGCTAGTGCTCGTGGATGATCACGCCGCGGATGTTCTTGCCGTCGTTCATGTCCTGGTAAGCCTGGTTCACCTGGTCGAGCGTGTACTTGCGGGTGACCAGCTCGTCCAGCTTGAGCTGGCCCGACTTGTAGAGGCCGAGCAGCATCGGGATGTCGTACAGCGGGTTGCTGTCGCCGAACAGCGCGCCGCGGATCTGGCGCATGTAGCCGATCAGCGCGCCCGCGTGCACGTGCACGGCGCGCTCGTTGATGTGGCCGACCGCGGTGATCGTCACCTTGCCGCCCTTGCCGGTCATCATCACCGCGGCGTTCACCATCTCCTCGGTGACCGCGCCGGGCGTCATGATCGCGTGGTCGGCGAGCTGGCCCCAGGTGGTCTCGACGCACGAACTCGTGCGCTTCCTTGGCGGTGGCGAACGCGTGCGTGGCGCCGAACACGGTGGTGGCCATCTCCCGCTTGAACTCCACCGGGTCCACCACGACCACGTTCTTCGCCCCGGCGAACCGGGCGCCCTGCACCGCGTTGCTGCCGACGCCGCCGGCGCCGAAGATCACCACGGTGTCGCCGGCCTGCACCCCGGCCGCGTGCACCGCGGACCCCCAGCCGGTCGGCACGCCGCAGCCCACCAGGCACAGGATCTCCCACGGGATGTCCTGGAAGTCCTCGCGCAGCGGCACGGTGGCCCACTCCGACACGACCGCGTACTGGGAGAAGGTGCCGAGCGTGCAGAAGCCGCCGATGTCCGTCTCGCCCTCGTGGAACCGCCACGTGCCGTCCTCGAACATGCCGGTGCCGGCGTTCAGGCCTTTCACGCACATGTTGGAGTGCCCGGTCGAGCACGGCCGGCAGGCGCCGCAGGCCGGGATGTACGAGCAGACGATCTTGTCGCCCGGCTTGACGCGCTGCACGTCGGGGCCGACGGACTCGACGATGCCGGCGCCCTCGTGCCCGCCCACGACCGGCAGCCGGATCGGGGCGTCGCCCGGTGGTGATGTGGTCGTCGGAGTGGCACAGCCCGGCGGCCATGAGCTTGACCCGGACCTCGTGCGCCTTCGGCTCGTCGAGCTGCAGGTCGACGATCTCCCAGCCGACGTGCGGGGCCCGGGCGATGGCGGCGCGGGTGGTGATGCTCATCTTCTGACGTTCCCTTCCCGACTGGTCCTAGTGCTCGTGGATGATCACGCCGCGGATGTTCTTGCCGTCGAGCATGTCCTGGTAGCCCTCGTTGATCTCGTCGAGCTTGTAGCGGCGGGTGATCAGCTCGTCCAGCTTGAGATCGCCCGCCTGGTAGAGGCCGATGAGCATGCGGCACGTCGACCAGGGGGCTGCAGCCGCCGTAGATCGAGCCCTGGATCCGGCGCTGGTAGCCGATCAGCATGCCGGGGTTCTCGTTGACCCAGCCGTTCCCGACCGCGGTGATCGTGACCTGGCCGGTCTTGCCCACGACCTTGATGGCGTTCGCGATCACCTCGTCGTGCAGGATGCCGACCGTGATGATCGCGCGGTCGGCGAGCTCGCCCCAGGTGGTCTCGACGACGAAGTCGTGCGCCTCCTCGGCGGTGGCGAACGCGTGCGTGGCGCCGAACACGCTCGTGGCCATGTCCCGCTTGAACTCCACCGGGTCCACCACGATCACGTTCTTCGCCCCGGCGAGCGCGGCGCCCTGCACCGCGTTGCTGCCGACGCCGCCCGCGCCGTAGATCACCACGGTCTGCCCGGCGCGCACGTCGCCCGCGCGGACCGCCGAGCCCCAGCCCGTCGGCACGCCGCAGGCCACCAGCGCGGCGACGTCGAAGCCGATCTCCTCCGGGATCTTGATGACGGAGTACTCGTGCACCACCGCGTACTGCGAGAACGTGCCGAGCACGCACAGGCCGCCGAAGTCCTCGCCGCCCTGGTGGAACCGGAACGTGCCGTCGCGAACATCCCGGTGCCGGCGTTCTGCCGGCGTCGCACAAGTTCTGGCGGCCGGTCGCGCAGTACCGGCACTTGCCGCAGGCGGGGATGAACGAGCAGGTCACGTGGTCGCCGACCGTGACCCGGGTGACGGACGGGCCGACCGCCTCGACGATGCCCGCGCCCTCGTGCCCGCCGACCACCGGCAGGCGCATCGGCGCGTCGCCCTTCTGGATGTGGTCGTCGGAGTGGCACAGGCCGGCCGCGTAGAACTTGACCCTGACCTCGTTGGCCTTCGGGTCGTCGAGCTCGAGCTCCGTGATCTCCCACGGCTGGCCGGGCACCGGCAGACCGCGGCTCGCGTGGTGATGCTCATGTGAACCCCTTCCCGGGTGGTGCGGGCGGCCGACGCGCGCGGCGGAACGTCAGCAGGCCGCGGCTGGTCCAATAATCCAGCACCCAGTCCCGCACGCGCGCCACCGCCCCTTGCGCCAGATCGTAAAAAGAAATCTGGGCTGCCGCCGGTTTACTTCGGCTCACCGAAGGGAAAAAGCCGAGCCTGCGTCACCGGGTGTGGCGCCACCGCTAGCGTCTGGTGACGAGTCCCCTTGCCTGGAGGGCTTCTGGGAAGACGGTCGCCGCGGGCTCGCCCTCCCGGACCGCGGTCTGGGCGGCGCGGCTAGCGCCGGTGCGCAACGGTTAGCTGCATGCCGTGGTCTTTTCCGTGCCGGGCGGGTCGACGGCGATCTCCGGCACGCTGATGCGGAATTCTCATCCCTTGCTGCAGGGGAATCGCCTCGACGGTTCCGTCGTGCATGTCGGCGATCCTGCGCACGATCGCGAGGCCGAGGCCCGAGCCGGGCAGCGCCCGGGCCGTTGCCGACCGGTAGAAGCGATCGAAAATGTACGGCAGGTCGTCCGCGGGAATCTCCGGCCCGTCGTCGCTGACCTCGACCGTCCCGCCGGCCTGCCGAGATGCGGATGCGGCCGTCCGGCGGGCTCCACTTCAGCGCGTTGTCGACCAGGTTGCCGATCGCCCGTTCCAGCGCGTCCGGATCGCCGCGCACCAGCGTCGGCCGGCAGTCGAGCTCGTACCGCAGCCCCGGCGCCCGGCTGGCGGCCCGCGCCGCGACCCGTTCCGCGACCAGGTCCAGCCGGACGTCCTCGACGTGGAACGAGGCCTGCCCGTAGCGCGCGAGGTCGACCAGGTCGTTGATCAGCACGCGCAGCTCGCCGGCCTCGGCCAGCGCGGCCGCGGCCAGCGCCGGCGCGCTGGGGTCGTCCGGCTGTTCGGCGAGCAGTTCCAGGTTGGTGATCAGGCTGGTCAGCGGGGTGCGCAGCTCGTGCGAGGCGTCGGCGACCAGCCGGCGCTGCGCGCCCACCGACTCGTCCAGCGCGGCCGTCATCGCGGCGAAGGCCTGCCCGAGCCGGCTGATCTCGTCCTGGCCCGGCGTCTGGATCGGCGCGCTGAGGTCGCCGGTGGCCCTGATCCGCTCGACGGTCTCGGTCAGCCGGCCGACCGGGCGCAGCACCCGGCCCGCGGCCAGCCGCGCCACCACCGCCGCGACGATCGCGCCGGCCGGCACGAGCGCGACGAGCAGCCAGCCAAGCGCCGTCTGGGTCGATGTCGCATCCGACGCCGGCTGGGCGACGCGGACCAGCGACCCCGGGATTGTCCGGAAACTGCGTGGTGTAGATGCGGTAGACGACGCCGCCGTAGGCCTCGTCGTGGAAGTACGGCTTGTCGTTCCCGGACGCCACCTGGACGTCGTGATCGGTGATGTCGACGAACCCGTTCGTGGGGCCGGTCGTGGCATCGGGCAGGATCTGCAGCTGCGTGTTGCCGAACGGGACCAGCTGCCCGATGGTGCCGGACTGCTTGAGCTTCGCCGCGACAGCCGGGGCATTGTCGGCCACCTGCACCAGAGATGCGTCGTTCTGCCCGCGCAGGTTCGCGCCGACCGCCGGGTAGACAACCGCCGCCACGATCGCCAGCGCGCAGAAGACGACCGCGCCGACGGCGATCGCGACCCTGGTGCGCAGGCTCATTTCTCTTCCCGCAGCACGTAGCCGAGCCCGCGGACGGTCTGGATCAGCCGCGGCTCGCCCATCTTCCGCCGCAGGTAGCTGATATAGACCCACAGCCCGTTCGATTCCGGGCCGAAGTCGTACCCCCACACCGATTCGAAGATCTGGGTCCGGGAAAGCACCCGGCCCGGGTTGCGGAGGAACAATTCGAGCAGCGCGAATTCGGTCTTGGTCAGCGGCAGCCTCGTCCCGCCGCGACTTGCCTGGTGGGCCGCGAGATCGAGCTCGATATCGGCGAACCGGAGCAGGTCGGCGCCCGCGCCGCTGCGCCGCAGCAGCGCGCGCAGCCGCGCCCGCAGTTCCTCCAGCGCGAACGGCTTGGCCAGGTAGTCGTCGGCGCCGGCGTCCAGCCCGGCGACCCGGTCGGAAACCAGGTCTCGCGCGGTCAGCATCAGGATCGGGGTGTCGTCGCCGCGCGCCCTGATCGCGCGGCACACCTCGAGCCCGCCCGGCTCCGGCATGAGGACGTCGAGCACGACGGCCTCATGCCGGAGCCGCAGCAGCGTGGCCAGCGCGGTGGTGCCGTCGGCCGCCGTGGACACGTCGTAGCCGTCACGGTGCAGCGCGTGGGTCAGCGCGCTGCGTACCGCCTCGTCATCGTCGACCACGAGCACCCGCACCAGGCCAGTATCGCGCACGTTCCTTAACCGGCATTCAGGTTGCGTCAGCTGCCCCCGGCCAGGCTCTCCTTGGCGTGCATGAGCGCAGCGGTCAGCTGCTGGGTGCTGACGCCGAGCGAACGGGCGGCCGCCGCGAATGCCGGCGACGACGGGTCGGCGTGGCCCGCCGCGAACATCGGCCGCAGCGCCGCGCTGACCCGGGCCGTGCTGACGTGCAGCTCCCTGGCCACCGCCGCCGTGAGCGCGTCGTGGCCCGGCCGCTCGGCGGCCCGGAGCCGCGCTTGGAGCCGCCGGGCTTGAGCCGCGGGCTTGGAGCCGCACGACTTCCCGGCCGCGAACGCCTGCTGCACCCGCGCCTGCGGGATGCCCAGGCGCGCGGGCGAGCGCGGCGTCGAACTGGTCCTCGGTCGGCTTGGCGCTGCGCCTTGCTCAGCGAGGTCTTGACCGCGCGCAGCGCCTGGTCGAGGCGGGCCGGCGACACGCCGAGCCGGGCGGCCAGATCGCTGTCGGGGGCGCACTTCGCGCTGACGGACACGGTCTTCGCGCGGGCGCCGGGCTTGGCGCCTGTCGTCGACGCCACCGCGGCGGCGGTGCTGCCCGCGGCGAGAGCCGCGGTGACCGCTGCGCGGCGGCAATCACCCTGGTCCGGTTGTGCATGCGAATCCTCCTTGGGTTCGTGGCTTGCACCCACGGAACCAGGCCAGGCTCAGGCCGGCCGAAAGCGTTCCTTAACGCGACTTAATAAAGCAGCGACGCCGCTGACTTGGCCGCCGGGCCGCGCCCGTATTACTCGTGACTGCCGGACTTTGATCCCAGAACGTCGAGCATCGCGCGGGTCTACGATCCACCGAGCAAATTGGGGGCCTTCCGGGGCGCGGCAACGTGAGAGGTGCCCCCTGAGCTGGGACGATGGGAGTATGCTGACGCTTCCGTCGCCTAGCTCGAGAGGGCACCTCGTCAAGTGCGATTGTTGCACAGCCCTCGCGAGGACGCACGCATCCTTCGACGACCCGAATCTGGTGTCACACGCCGGGCTTGTGCCGGTGATGGCGCTGGCACAGCGCGCTGGGCTCGGCGAACTGGCCGCGGAGCACGTGCGGCCGGGCGGCAAGTGCGGCGTCAACGCGGCGGTGAAGGCGGGGTGCGTGGTCGCGGGGATGGTCGCCGGCGCCGACTCGATCGACGACCTCGACGTGCTGCGCCATGGCGGCATGGCCAAGGTCCTCACCGGGGTGCGAGCCCGTCGACGGTCGGCACGTTCCTGCGCACGTTCACGTTCGGGCATGTGCGCCAGCTCGACGCGGTCTCCGCCCGGGTCCTGGCCGGCCTCGCCGGTGTCGTGCCGCGGCTGCTGACCGGGACGGACGTGATGGCGTTCGTCGACATCGACGCGGTGCAAAGCGGGTCCACGGGTACAAGAAGCAGGGCGCCGGGTACGGGTACTCCGGCAGCACGCCTTCGGGGCTGAACGCGCTGGCGGTACGATCGTCCCCGCTGCCGCCCCGGTGATCGCGGCCACGAGGCTACGCGGCGGCAACGCCGTCTCGGCCCGGCGTGCGGCCGGGTTCGCCGCCCGCGCCATCGCCACGGCACGGGCCTGCGGGGCCACCGGGACGATCGTGGTCCGGCTGGACTCCGGCTTCTACGGCGGCGCCGTGGTCGCGGCGATCCGCGGGCCGGCGCGTTCTTCTCCGTCACCGTCCCGATGTATGCCAAGGTCCGGGCCGCGATCGCCGCCATCCCGGAAGACGCCTGGACCGCCATCAGGTACCCGCGCGCGATCTGGGATGACCAGCTCGGCGCGTGGGTCTCCGACGCCGAGGTCGCCGAAACCACGTACACGGCGTTCGCGCACGACAAGGACCGGGCGGTCACCGCCCGGCTGATCGTCCGCCGGGTCCGCGCCTGCAACAAGGCACCCGCCGGGCAGGACGAGCTGTTCCCCGTCTGGCGCTACCACGCCGTGCTCACCAACTCCCCGTTCAGCTGGTCCAGGCCGAAGACCAGCACCGCGACCACGCCATCGTCGAACAGGTCCTCGCCGACATCAACGACGGCCCGCTCGCGCACCTGCCGTCGGGGGTGTTCGCCGCCAACGCGGCCTGGCTCGCGATCGCGGCCATGACGCACAACCTGCTGCGCGCCGCCGGCGCCCTGGCCAGCCGCGACTACGCCAAAGCGCGCGGCGCTACCATCCGCCGCGACCTGATCGCCGTCGCCGGGCGCACCGCCCGCCACGGCCGCGACCACCTCACCGTGCACCTCCCCGAGGGCTGGCACCGCGAGCACCAATGGCTGAACCTGCACGCCGCGGCCTGCGGGCCGCCTGCCGCCGCGGCCTGACCAGCCGTGCTGCGCGACGATCTGCCAGCCCCCGGGCCGCCGGACCCAGACCTGCAGCACGTCGAGGGTTGAGCCATAGTGCGAGTCGCCGCGGAACGGCTCCGCGTAGCGGTAGACCGAGCTGCCGGAAAGCAGCGCGACGTCCCCGTAGCCGCGCACCGCGAGCCGGCCGTGCTCCACCGCCCGGCGGCGCTTCCTGATCCCCGCGATCCAGTCGGCCTTGCCCTCGGTCTTGCCCACCGAGTGGGTATAGGAGAACTCCTCGGCGACGATCGCGTCGAGTGCCTCCCAGTCTTCCGCGGCGATGGCGGCGCAGCGGCGCTCCTCCGCGGCGAGCACTTCCCTCGTTACGTCGTCCGCCATGACACACCCTCCCTAAGGCAGCTCCACGATAACGGCACGGGGCAGTCGGCCTCGGATGCGGCCAGGCCGCTGCCAGCGGCCACGGCTCGGCGGGACGGGCACCCCGCACTCGTTTGGTATATCGATTTGCTCAGCGCCGGCACGTGGCCGAGGCCGCTCACTCCTTCACGGCGCCCTCGCTGGTGCGCATGATGTACTTCTGGAACACGAAGAAGATGACCGCGACCGGGACGGTCATCGCCACGGCGGCGGCGAGCTTGAGCGGGTACTGGGTGCCCGTGCCGAGCTGGCCGCTGACCAGCCGGCCGACCCCGGTGGTGAGCGTGTCCAGCGACGGGCTCTGGTGCGCGATGAGGATGTCGGAGAAGTCGTTCCACGAGCCCTGGAAGGACAGGATGGTCAGCGCGATCAGCGCCGGCCGGGCCATCGGCAGCACCACCGACCAGAAGGTGCGGAAGATGCCCGCGCCGTCGATCTGCGCCGCCTCCTCGATGCTGCGCGGGACGGCTCGAAGAACTGCTTCATGATGAACACGCCGGTGGCGTCGGCCAGCAGCGGCACGATCAGGCCGGGGTAGCTGTCGTAGATGCCGAGTTGCTTGATGACCAGGAACTTGGGGATGAGCAGCACCACGCCGGGCACCGCCATGACGGCGATGACGGCGGCGAACAGGCCGCCCGCGGCCGCGGAACCGCAGCCGGGCCAGCGCGTAGCCGGCCATCGAGTCGAACAGCAGCCGGCCGGCGGTCACGAACACCGCGACGACGACCGAGTTGGCGAGCCAGCGGGCGAAGTCCTCCTGGCCGAGCTGGCTGAAGCGCGGTGACCACCCAGTTGTGCGGGATCGGGTTGAGTCGGGTGGCGCGGCGGCGTCGGTCTCGGTCTTGAACGCCGTCCCGAGCTCGAGCAGGAACGGGTAGATGTAGACGACCGCGACACAGCAGCCAGCGCCAGGTAGCAGCAGCGAGCGCCCGGGCCCGCCGGCCGTGCGCGGCTAGGCCTGGCCATGGCAGCCGCCCGCGTGCCCGCGCGGCGCCGCGGCCGCGCAGCAGCAGCCGCTGCACGACGCGTGAACACGACGATGATGGCGAACAGGATGAAGGCGATCGCGGCGCCCTGGCCCCACTGCTCGTTGCCGAAGGAGACCTGGTAGGCCAGGTACGCGGGGGTGAGCGTGGTCCCGGCCGGGTTGCCCTGGGTGATCAGGAAGACCTGGTCGAAGACCTGCCACGTGCCGATCAGGCCGAGCGTGAGCACCAGGAACAGGACGGGCCGCAGCAGCGGCAGCGTGATCCGGCGGAACCGGGTCCACGCGCTCGCGCCGTCGACGATCGCGGCCTCCTCGATGTCGGCGGAGATGTCGTAGAGGGCCGGCAGGAACAGCAGCATGAAGGTGCCCGACGTGGTCCAGACGGCCAGCGATGATCAGCGTCATCATGGCCACGCTCGGCCCCGCCAGCCAGTCCCACCAGGACATGCCGAGCAGGCCGTGGGCGGCCAGCACGCGCGGGCGCGGGGTGACCCCGGCGCCGGCAGGATCATGTGCAGCAGGCCGTTCGGGTCGCTGAACCAGTTCGGCCCGTGCACGCCGAGGTAGCCGAGCAGCGCCGTTGACGACGCCGGCGTCGGCGAACAGGAACAGGAACACGATGGAGACGGCGACCGAGCTGGTGACCGACGGGAAGTAGAAGGCGGTGCGGAAGAAGCCGCGGCCGCGCAGCGCCTTCCGGCTGACCACGATGCGCCAGGAACAGCGCGAGGGCCGTCTGCAGCGGCACCACGAGCAGCACGTAGTACAGGTTGTCGCGCAGGCTCAGCGCCAGGTCCTGCTGCGGCAGGCCGGGCTGGGTGAGCAGGGCCCGGTAGTTGGCCAGCCCGACGGCATGCACGCCGGCGGAGAGCGGGCTGCCGATGCCGCCCCAGTCGCTGATGCTGACCCAGGCGGCCATCACGATCGGCACCGACGCAGGAACACGATCAGCAGGACGAGCGCGGGCGCGGTGAACAGCCAGCCCGCGGCCGCCTCGCGGCGCCGGGCCGGTGGCCGCGCCGGCGCGCCGCCGGCGAGGCGCGCCGGCGCTGCGGGGCCAGCAGGGCGTTCCGGTCGCTCAGGCGGTCAGGCGCCTGGCTGGCCACGGCCTGAAGGTTGCTGCTGCGCGTTCTTCAGGATGGTGGCCGGGCTGCCGCTCGCGAGCTGGGCCAGCGCGGAGTCGAACGCGGCCAGCGCCTGCGTGTCACCGGGCAGCGCGATGTCCGGGTGGGCGTAGGGCAGTTCCTCGGTGTGCACGGCGAGCGCGGGGAAGCCTGCGCTGCCACTGCGTCTGCAGCGGACTGGAGCGACGGGATGACGCCGAACGCCTTGGCGAAGGCCATCTGCTGCTGCGGCGTGGTCAGGAACTTCACGAAGCTGACCGCGCCGGCCATGTTCTTCGACGTGGCCGGGATGCCCCAGCAGTTGGTGAAGGACAGCGTCGCGCTTGGTGCCCGGTGGGCCCGGCGGGCAGCGGGCAGACCTGGTACTTGATCTTCGGGTAGTCGGACTGCATGGCGCCGACGACCCAGTTGCCGACGATGGCCATCGCGGCCTTGTTCTCGCCGAAGGCCTGGCCGCTCCAGCCGGCGCCCAGCTGGGTGGGGAACTTCATGATGCCCTGGCGTCATCAGGCCCTTGAGGTAGGTCAGCGCCTGCGACGTTCTGCGGGCTGTCCAGCTCCACCTTGGCCCGTTGCTGCCGATCACCGTGCCGCCGTTCTGGTACAGGAACTCGTCGATGCCGGAGTGGGTCTGGTCCAGCACCAGGCCCGGTCCGGCCGCCGGTGGTGAGCTTCTGGCGCGCACGGACTTGAGCTGGCTCCAGTTGGTCGGGATGTCGGCCTGGTCAGCCCGGCCTGCTTCCAGTCCGCGGTGTTGATGTACAGGGCCAGCGTGCTGGCGTCCTTCGGCTCGCACTCGAACTTGCCCTGGTAGGTGAACGAGGCCTGCGAGCGCCGGGTAGAAGCCGCCGGCGTTGGGCAGCTGCCGCGGGTAGGCGTCGAGGGCGTTCTGCTTGGCGTAGTTCTGGAAGCTGCCGGGGTCGAGGTAGAACACGTCCGGCGGCTGGCCGCCCGCGAAGCCCTGCGCGAGCTGCTGGGTGAGGTTGGACGCGGCGATCACCTTGCACCTTGATGCCGCTCTGCCTGGTGTACGCCGTCGCCGCGGCCTGCACCGCCTTGGTCTCGGCCGGTGCCGCTGGAGCCGAACATGAGGGTGAGCGGCGTCTTGTTCGGCTGCCCGTGCCGCGGTGCTGGCGGCCGCTGCCGGCCGGGAGCCGCAGCGCGGTCGCGAGCAGGAGCAGGCCGGCGGCGATGCGCGGCCGTCGTGGCTAGTGCCGCGATCGGTGTCTTCATTCTGTCTTCCGGTTTCTTCTCGGGGGCAGGGCTCGGAGCGGACGTCGCGGAGCGTCGCGGAGTACGAGCCTGGGCTCGCAGCAGCACGTGGCGGCGCGCAGCGCCAGCCGGGCCGGCGACCGGCGTGGCGGGCGGCGCCCGGGGAGCGTTTCTGCAGGGCGGCCAGGCAGGCGTCGGCGACCTCGGCGACGGGCTGGGCCACGCTGGTCAGCCCGACCGACCGCCGCGGCGGCCGAGTCGTCGAACCCGGTCACGGCGACGTCCCGGCCGGGGACCAGGCCGCGGGCGGTGAGCTCGGTCCACGCGCCGAGCGCGATCATGTCGCTGACGCAGACGAAGGCGGTCGGCGGGCGGCGGGCCCAGCAGCGCGGCGCAGGCGGCCCGGCCGCTGCCGAGGCCGTCCTCGAGCCTGGCGGTCCAGCCCGGCGGTCGGGCAGCCCCGCGGCCTGGCAGGCCTCCTCCCAGCCGGACCGGCGGTCGTCGCCGACGCCCGAGCCTTCCGGCCAGCCGAGGAACGCGATCCGCCGGTGGCCGGCGGCGATCAGGTGCCCGGTGGCGGCCCGCGATCCCGCAGGCGCCGTCCACGTCCACCCACGAGTGCCGTCGCGGCGGTGCCCCACGGCCGGCCGAAGGTGACGAACGGCACCCGCTGGCGGCCGCAGCCAGGCGGTCCGGCTGTCGCCGGTGTGCGTGCTGGTGACCACGAACGCGTCGAGGTCGTACTCGCTCAGCAGCTCGTCGTAGGCACGCGATCTCGCGGCGTCGTCCGCCGGCGGTGAACAGCAGGATCCGGTAGCCCCGCTGCTGCGCCTGCTCGGTGAGGGCGTGCAGGAAGGCGTCCAGCACCTCGCCCGCCCCTCGCCGGGCGTCGGGATGCCGACGGCGATCAGGTGCGAGCGCCGGGTGCGCAGCGTCTGCGCGGCCTTCACCGGCCGGTAGCCGGTCTGGGCGATGACCGCCTCGACCCGCTCCCGGGTCGCGGCCCGGACCAGGTGCGGCGCGTTCAGCACGTTGGACACGGTCTGCCGGGACACGGCGGCCGCCTGGGCGACCGTCTCGAGCGGTCGTGCGGACCTCATTGGCTGCTTGGCTGGGCATGCGCTGATCCTCTCTGATCGCCGCTGCGCGGAACGGGGCTTTTTGATCGTTCAATTTGAGCGTTAAAATTACGTGACACGTATGTTGGTGTCAAGCTTTGCCCGGCATTAGCCGTCAACAGCAGGCGGAACCGGGAAGAGGCGGCCGATGTCGCGTAGCAGGCCAGCCCTGGCTGCACGAGCTCGTGACGGTGCTGAGCGCGCCGACCGTCGTGCTCAGCGAGCGCGGACGGGCAGATCCGCGCCGGCCGGGGCGCAGGGCGTGCTGCACGCCGACGCCCGGGTGCTGTCCGCCGGCGGTGCTGGACGTCGGCGGGGCCGAGCCGGCGCCGGTCAGCAGCGGGCTGCTGGCGCGCGGACGGCCCTGTTCGTCGCGGTCCCGGGGCCTCGGGCGACGACGTCGCCGACCCGACCGTGCGGGTGGAGCGCGAGCGCACCGTGGCCCGGGGCGGGTGCGCGAGCGGATCCGGCTGATCTTCCGCCGCACGCCGGCGTCGGTGCCGACGTCGACGCTGACCGTGGCGGCCGACCTGGCCAGCCTCGGCGAGATCAAGGGCGGCGCGCGCCGGCGCAGCTGGTGGCGCTGACCGAGCGCGTGGACGACGGCCTGACCTGGGGCGACGGTGCAGCTGAGGGTCACCCTGTCGGCGGCCGGGGCCGAGCTGCGGCCGTGCGACGCCCGCGGCCAACCGCGGACCGTCCGGTGGCCGGTGCGGCTGCCCGCGGCGGCGGGGCCAGCGCGTTCAGCTGGGGCTGACGGTGACCGATCCGGCCGCGTCGGTCATCGCGGCGCGGCCGGCCAGGCCGGGCCCTCGGGCCGTGGCCGCGTGCCCGCGGCGACGACCCGCGGCTCCCCAGCGCTGGCCCGGCCGCTCGCTGGCCGACGCGGCCGCGCTGCGGATGGCCCTGCCCGGCCGCCCGCCGACGTCTTCCTGGCCGGCGGCGCGCCGTGGTACCTGACGCTGTTCGGCCGGGACAGCATCTGGGCCGCGCGGCTGATGCTGCCGTTCGGCTGGCAGCTCGCGGCGGGCACGCTGCGCGCGCTGGCGGCCTGCCAGGGCCGCCGGCTGGACCCGGCGACCGGCGAGGCGCCCGGCAAGATCCCGCACGAGCTGCGCGCGCGGCGGGTCGCCTGTACTACGGCACGATCGACGCCACGCCGCTGTGGATCTGCCTGCTGCACGACGCGTGGCGCTGGGGCATGCCCGCCGACCAGGTGCGCGCGCTGCTGCCCGGCGCTGCGCGCGGCGCTTGCGCTGGATCGCGCGACTACGGCGACGCCGACGGCGACGGGTTGCTCGAGTACATCGACGAGAGCGGGCACGGGCTGGCCAACCAGGGCTGGAAGGACTCGGGCGACGCCATCCGGTTCGCCGACGGCCGCATCGCCGCGCCGCCGGTCGCGCTGTGCGAGGTGCAGGGGTACGCCTACGAGGCGGCCATGCGCCGGGGCCGACCTGCTGACCGCGTTCGGCGAGCCCGGCGCCGGCCGCTGGCGGGACTGGGCGGCCGCGCTCGCCGCGGCCTTCCGCGCGTCGTTCTGGGTGCCTGACGCGGCTACCCGGCGCTCGCCCTCGACGGGGCGAAGCAGCCGGTGGACTCGCTGACCAGCAACATCGGCCACCTGCTCGGCACCGGCCTGCTCACCGGCAGGAGGAGGCGCTGGTCGCCGCCCGGCTGTCCGGCCAGGACATGGACTCGGGGTTCGGCCTGCGCACCATGTCCGCTGGCGATGCCGGCTACTAACCCGCTGAGCTACCACTGCGGCTCGGTGTGGAGCCACGACACGGCCATCGTGATCCGGGGACTGGCCCGCAGCGGCCATGGCGCCGCCGCCGCCGGGCTGGCCGACGGGCTGCTGGCGGCCGCCGCCGCGTTCGACTGGCGGCTGCCGGAGCTGTTCTCCGGCGACGCCCGCGGGCCGGGCCTCGCCCTACCCGGCGGCGTGCCGCCCGCAGGCGTGGTCGGCCGCCGCCGCCGGGGCGCTGGTCCAGGCGCTGCTCGGCCTCGACGTGGACGTGCCCGCCGGCCTGGTCAGGATCGAGCCGCCAGGCGTGCCGCCCGGCGGCGCCGGGCGGCGGCTGCGGGTCGACGGGCTGGTCGCGGGCCACGAGACGTTCAGCGCCGGCGTCGACGCCGCCGGCCGCGGCTACCTGGTCGGATGCAGCCTGCGCCGGGACTCAGCCGGCCTTCGTCAGGCCGGCCGGGGGTTCGCGCGGACCTGGCCCTGCCGCGTGCTCGCTCACGGCCCGTTGTCCCTGGTCCAGCGGGCGAGCTCGCGGGCGGTGTGCAGGGTGCGCGGCTGCCCGGCGCCGTGGATTCGCTCATTGACGAGCAGCAGGGCGGCGAGCTGATCGCGGGCCGCGGCCGCGTCGCCCGCCTCGCCCGTCCAGCGCGCGAGGTCGTAGCGGGTGTCCAGGGTGTACGGGTGCCCAGCACCGTGGATTCGCTCGTGCGCGGGCAGCAGGGCGGCGAGCTGGTCGCGGGCCGCGGCCGCGTCGCCCGCCTCGCCCGTTGAGCGGGCGAGGTCAGCGCGGGTGGTCAGCGTGCCGGGGTGCTCGGGGCCCAGGACCCGCTCGCGGACTGGCAGCAGCGCGGTGAACTGGTCGCGAGCCGCGGCCGCGTCCCCGGCCTCACCGGTCCAGTAGGCCAGGCTGTGGCGGGCAGCGAGGGTGTCGGGGTGCTCGGCGCCCAGGACCCGCTCGCGGACCGGCAGCAGCGCGGCGTACTGGTCGCGGGCCGCGGCCGCGTCGCCCGCCTTCCCGGTATAGCGGGCAAGGTTGCCGCGGGTGATCAGGCCGTCGCGGTGCTCGGGGCCCAGGATCCGCTCGCGGACCGGCTGCAGCGCGGTGAACTGGTCGCGGGCCGCGGCCGCGTCCCCGGCCTCGCCGATCCAGTAGGCCAGGCTGTGGCGGACGTTCAGGGTGTCGGGGTGCTCGGGGCCCGAGACCCGCTCGCGGACGGGCAGCAGGGCCGCGAACTGGTCGCGCGCCCCGGCCGCGTTTCCCGCGGTGCCGGACCAGCGGGCGAGGCCATAGCGGGCGGCAAGGCTGGTCGGAGCCTCGGGCCCCAGGATCCGCTCGCAGACGGGCGCGAGGGCGGCGTACTGGTCGCGGGCCGCGGCCGCGTCGCCCGCCTTCCCGGTCCAGTACGCCAGGTTCTGGCGGGCAGCGAGGGTGCCGGGATGCCAGGGCCCGTAGCCGTCGTGCGCCATGCGCGCGTCGGCGACCACCTGGAACAGGTCACGGGCGGCGGCGTAGCTGCCGCTAGCTCCGAGGTAGTTCGCGACTCGCGCCATGCCGTCGCTAGTCGGGCGCAGGACGGCCCGGGCGTGCGGCAGCAGCGCCGCGCAGGTCGACCATCTCGCGGGCAGGCTCGTGTCATCGGGGATCGCCGCCTCGACCAGCGTTGCGGCGGCCCGCGCCCACTGGTCAGCGGCATCCGCCGCCAGCTGCGCGCGGGCCATGGCTTGCACCAGGCGGTGCACCAGCACCTGCCCGTGCCCGGCGGGCGTCACCAGCGAGTAGCGGCGCAGCGCGGTGACCGCGTCCCCGGTCGCCAGTGGGTCGCCAAGCAACGGGGCTATCCCGTCCGCCGCCGGGCTCGGCAGCCCGGCGTCCTGCCCCCCGCCGAACAGCAGGGCCAGCGGAACCGGCTCGGGCGACAGGAAGGCCAGCAGCCGCAGCAGGCCCGTCGCCGGGGCCTCGCCGGCCAGCCTTGACAGGGCAAGCCCCAAGGTGGCGGCCACGCCCGCGGGATGCCCGGCCACCTCGCCGCGGGCCAGCAGGTCAGCCTGCCGGGCACGGAAAAGCCGCAGGTACCCGGCCAGGAGGGTTCCCGTGGCCTGCATGTACGCGGCGGCCTGCTCGAGGGCTAGCGGGAGCCCGCCCAGCTCGACGGCCAGCTCGTGGGCCGCCGCCGGGTCCGGGTCGCCGGTCCGGGCCAGCAGGAATGCCGCCGATACCTCCGCGCCAAGCACCGCCACGTCTAGCACCTTGCCCCGCTGCCAGTGCTGGTTCTGCGTGGTGATCAGCACCCGCCCCGGCCCGGCGGGCGGCAGGAACGGCTCGATCGACGCCCGGTCCCGCGCGTTGTCGAACACCACCAGCCATCCGGCCTCCTGCCTGGCCAGCGCCCCGTGCACGGATGCCACCGGATCCCCCGTGTCCCGCACGCCAAGCTGCGCCGCCAGCACCGCGAACTCAGCCGCCAGCACGGCCGGGTCACCCGCCGCGAACTGCCAGCACACCCCCACCTCGGTCACGTGCCGGTGCGCGTACTCCACCGCCACGCTGGTCTTGCCCGCCCCGCCCAGCCCGCAAAGGACCGCCGTCCGCGGCCCGGGCCTGCCGGGCCCGCCCGCGAGCAGGGCATCAAGCTCCCGGAGCAGGCTCTCCCGGCCTGCCAGGAACTCCGGCCTGGGTGCCAGCCGCACCGGCGGGACGGCCCCGTCGGCCGCCCGGTGCTTCCCGGCCAGTTCCCGCAGCGAGCGCTCCGCGAGCTGCCCGAGCGTGCCCGGGTCGGCAAACGACCGCGTGCCCAGGGCCGCCTGCACCCGGCGGCGGAACGACTCCTGCCGTGCCCCGAATTCCAGGTCAATTAAACCCGACGGCGGGATGCCCGCCACGTCCGCTTCGGTGTCAAGCATGAACACCAGGCGGTGCAGCCCCGCCTTGGTCGCCGCTTCGAACTCCAGCTCCGTGTAGGACACGTCGGGCCTGTCCCGTACCGGCGACCCGTACCGGGTGCCCAGCACCCCGATGTAGACGTCGCACGACGTCACCCGGTCGGTGCACAGCCGGGCCGACGGCAGGTCCGCCGCGGGGAAGTCGGCCATGTCCACGATCACGTGACCGCACGCCGTAACCGCCCGCTCCACCGCGGCCACATACGACCGGCCGCGCGGGAACTCCCGCAGCTCCGAGGTATGTGACACGAACACCCGCCACCGCGAGCCCGCTCGATGAGCCTCCTCGTCGACCACGCAACCCACCTCAGACCCTAGGGCGGACGTGCCATTAGCAACACCCAGACTAAGGGCTGCGAATGCGGCCCGCCACGATGTGCGCCTGGCGCGATGTGCGCCTGGCGCGATGTGCGCCTGGCGTGATGTGCGCCTGGCGTGATGTGCGCCCGGCACGCCCCCGGGCGGCGAAGCGCGGCTCCCGCGCCGCAGGGCCAAGCACGATCGCCGGCCCGCCGCGGCGATAGCGTGCGGCCGGCGCCACGGGAAAACCGGTTTCCCCGCAGGGGCGGGTTCAGTACCGTCGTGATCAACCGCGCGCTGCCGTTCGCCGCAGCGCGGCGCGACGAACGAGGGGGGCCGGCCGTGCGTTACCGCGTCGTTGCCGCCGTCCCCCGGTCGCGGTATGAGGTGATTCTGGTGACTCCGGTTGGCCGGCGCCGGCCGCGCGGCCGCCGCCGGAGCTCGTGACGAGCTGCTGACCCGTGCCCGCCGTCCGGCCCGCCTGACCAGCGTGCCGGGTTTCCGCACGGTCACAAGGAAGTTGGCTCGCCACGGGAATCGCGCCGTCCTGGCCGTGATCACACCGGAAGGCCCCGTCCCGTGCGTACTGACCCGCACCGTGTTTTCGCCAGCCCGCCCAGCGGTGTCCGCAACCTAGGCATCCTCGCCCATGTCGACGCCGGCAAGACCACCATCACCGAACGGATTCTGTATGTCACCGGAACCACCTACAAACGCGGCGAGGTCCATGACGGCACGACGGTCACTGACTTCGACTCCCAGGAACGTGACCGCGGGATCACCATCTTCGCCGCGGCGGTGACCTGCGCCTGGGACGGCTACCGGCTCAACCTCATCGACACGCCCGGGCATGTCGACTTCTCCGGCGAAGTCGAGCGCTCGCTGCGGGTGCTCGACGGCGCGGTCGCCGTGTTCGACGCCGTGGCGGGCGTCGAGCCGCAGAGCGAGACCGTGTGGCGGCAGGCCGACCGGCACCGGGTGCCGCGCATCGCGTTCGTCAACAAGATGGACCGGGCAGGCGCCGAACTCGACGCGGCTGTCGACTCCATCAGGCGGCGGCTGCACGCGGCGCCGCTTGTGGTTCAGCTGCCGATCGGGCGGGAAGACGGGTTCGCCGGCGTCATCGACCTGCTGCGCCTGAGGGCGCTGACCTGGGCCGACGGGTGCGAGGCAGCCGATGAAGGCCCGGTGCCTGACGGGCTGAGCGACGAGGCGCGCCTGCGCCGCCCGCTGCTGGAGGAGGCGGTAGCTGAGCTGCACCCGGCGGCGCTTGAGGAGTTCTGCGCGCGGGGAACCGTGTCCGCGGGGACACTGTCCCTCGCGCTCCGCGACCTCACCCGCAGCGGCGACGGCCTCGTAGTGCTGTGCGGCTCGGCCTACCGCAACCGCGGGATCGAGCCGCTGCTTGACGCCGTCGTCGCCTACCTGCCGTCGCCGCTTGACGTGCCACAGGTGCTCGGCACTCAGGACGGTGCGGTGCGGGGCAGGCCCGCTGATCCATCGGCTCCCCTCGCCGCGCTGGTGTTCAAGGTGGTCGCGACCGCTACGGGCAGGCTGGCCTACCTGCGGCTGTACTCGGGAACGCTACGGAAAGGAGCGACTGTGTGGGACGCCGGCACAAGCCGCACCGAACGGATCGCCCGGATCCTGCGGGTCCAGGCTGACCACTACTCCGAGCTAGACGGTGCGGTCGCCGGCGACATCGTCGCGGTCGCCGGGCTGAAGGCGGCCCGGACCGGCACCACCCTCTGCGAGCCAGGCAACCCATTGGTCCTCGAGCCGCCGACGGTGGCGGACCCGGTGGTCTCGGTGGCCGTGGAGGCTCGCCGGGCCGCGGACACCGGGCGGTTGGCGTCCGCGCTGGCGGACCTGATCGAGGAGGATCCGTCGCTAGCGGCGCGAAGCGATCCCGAGACCGGCCAGACGGTTCTCTCTGGGCTGGGGGAGCTGCACCTGGAGGTGGCGGTGGAGAAGCTCCGCCGGGCCCGCGGCCTGGAGGTCGTCGCCGGGCGGCCGGAGGTGGCCTACCGGGAGACCGTCGTCCGCGGGGTGTCCGGGCTGTTGTACCGGCACGTCAAGCAGGACGGGGGTGCTGGCCAGTTCGCCCATGTCGTCCTCGACGTCGAGCCAGTGGACGCGGATGACGAGGCGGGCTTCGTGTTCCGGTCAGCGGTGGCCGGCGGTCGCGTGCCGCGCGAGTACGTCCGGGCGGTGGAGGCCGGGTGCCGGGACGCCCTGGCCGAGGGGCCGCTCGGCCACCCGGTGACCGGGCTGCGGGTCACCCTGACCGACGGGGCCACTCACCCGAGGGACTCGTCGGAGATGGCCTTCAGGACGGCGGGCCGGCTCGGGCTGCGGGAAGCACTGCGCGCGAGCGTGATGCAACTCCTGGAGCCGGTCGCCGAGGTCACCGTGACCGTGCCGGACGACGCCGTGGGCGGGGTGCTTGGCGACCTCGCGGCCCGGCGCGGGCACGTCGTGGGCTCGGCGGTGCGGGCCGGGACCGCCGTCGTCACCGCGACCGTGCCAGTGGCGGCACTGTTCGGCTACGCGAACCGGCTGCGGAGCCGGACGCAGGGCCGGGGTACCTTCACTACCCGGCCAGCAGGCTTCGCCCCGGCGCCCCAGGCCTAGCGCCAGGTGACGGCCCCGCCCCGGCGGGCGGGGCCGTCCCTAGGGTGAGCCGGCTAGCCCGGTAAGCGGGCCGGAACGCTGAAGTCCCACAATTCGACGGTCTTCGTCATCGTGCCGCCCTCCTCCGATGCGGGCTGCACTGTCCGCGCTTGCCTGATGTGCTCCCCGTCGATCCAGACCGAGAACTCGATGATGCCGTCGCTAGCGGCGACCTTGCGGCAAGGTGTCCCGCGCAGCGTCTCGTGGCCGGCATACCGGGCCTGTGACACGTTGCCCAGCCGCCTGAGCCAGTCCAGCGGGTCATCCCCGTACTGGGTCCAGGGGTTGTACCCGCTCAACTGGTACCTCCCGGCGGCTGGCTCAATGACGCCCGCGGCGGCGAAACGGGTGAATGTGTCCCGCAGCCGCGTGCGGACCCTGGCGGACACGACGCCCTCCCATGCGGCCTTGACGGCGTTGCTGGCCAGGCGCGGCAACAGCGCAGGGCGCCTTCCGCCCGGCTGCGACCAGATGCCGTCCAGGTCCAGCCGGATCTCGATCCGGGCGCTGGGCGCCGCGAGCGTGCGCTCCGCACGGGTGATGACCGTACGTACGGCCACTGCCTCGCTCGCGGGTCCGGTGGCGGCGAGCTGGCGGGCGGCGACGACGTAAGGCTCGCCGCTGCTGGCCATGCGCTCGCGAATGGCCTTCTTACGGGCACGGTCACGGGTCACTGTGTATCCCTCCGGCGAGGCCCGCGCATCACCTCGCCAGGACGTCAGCACCCATGAACCTAGCGAAATGCGCGAGTTAGCAACCCTTGTCCTCGTTACCAGGTCCGGCGCGGGCGGAACCGTGGCTCAGAACGGGCGGGCGCGACCGCCACTGCCCCCATTCTAGCCGAGACGCCCGCTCAGCGGGAAGCGCAGCCATAGCGGGGCACGGCCTGGCCGTCCGGGCCCGCGTTCCACTCCTCCGCCAGCAGCGCGTAGGAGAGGCCGTCGAGCCATCCTTTCGTCCGGTGGAGGGACTCCCTGGCCGAGTGGAGCTCGCGGCGCATTCCGAGGCGCTCCATCAGGCGCCAGGACGGCTCATTGTCGAAGAAGCAGTCCGCGTACAGTCGCCGCAGGCCCAGCGGCCCGAAGCAAAGGCCGATCAAGGCCCGCACCGCTTCGGTCGCGTACCCCTGGCCGCCGAAGGCGGGATCGAACGCCCAGCCGAGCTCCCCTTGGACGCCCTTCGCCTGATCGGCGACCTCCTCCTGAGCCCAGCCGTCTTGGACCTTCACCATCAGGTCGCCGATCACCCGGCCATCGAGCTCAGCAACGAGCAGGCCGGCGAGCCGCGTCCCGCGGAAGTAGCGCTCGCGGTACCCGTCGTACGTCGCGGTCGCGGCCCCCAGCCAGTCATGCACCTCCGGCAGCCGCCGGAAGGCCCAGGTCGCATCGAGGTCACCGGGAGTGGCCCGGCGAAGCAGCAGCCGCTCGGTGCGAACCGGCCACTCCAGCGCATCCAGAGGATGACCCATGAATTCACCCCTCCAGGTCGATTACGCCGCGGTTACTCCGGCAGGACGCGCGAACCACCGCAAGAGCACTCTTACAGTGGCATCATCCAACGACACCCGCGACGGCGGCCAGCCAATTTCGCCGCGCCCTAACGGCGGGCAGCTGGCTGCGGGCACGCCGGCTGACGAGGTGCCCGCGCCTGTCACGCCGCCCGTCTCGAGGCGGCGGCCGCATAGCCTGGCTTGCCTGCTTTTCGGCCGCGCGCCTTCAGGGTATAGACCATCGCACTCGGCGCAGACAGCCTCTCCTGGCCCTGCCCCGGCTTGCCGTCCGTCGCCCCGCCGAAGGTAATCACATGGAAGCTAACGCAGACAGCTTCCTCGAGCTCATCCACCAGTTCGAGGACTTCACCGACGCGATCTCCCCCGAGCAAGCGCACTCTGAGTTCGATGAGACAACCCTGCAGCTGTTCTGGATGCGATGGCCGCAGCTGTCCGCATGGACCGGGTCGCTGTGGCGCATGCTGTCCGAGGAACTGTCCGGCCCGTCCACCCCGCACACGGACCCGGAACTAGACGAGGTCGGCGAAAGTGGCTTACGGCTCTAGCCGCCCTAGCCGGGCGCTGACCGTCCGCGACGTGATGACCACCCGCGTGGTCACGACCAGCCCTGACAACCCGGTCGCGGACGCCGCCGCGGCCATGGTCCGGCACAAGGTCGGATCGGCACTCATCATGCAGAGCCGCATCCTGGCCGGCATCCTCACGGAGCGGGACGTGCTACGCGCGGCGGCATCGGGAACTGACCTGACGCACTCGCCAGTGTCCGCATGGATGACCAAGGACCCGGAGCAGGCATCCCCGGACACCACCGTCGAGGACGCCCTCCAGCTCATGCTGCTGCACGGCTTCCGGCACCTCCCGGTGCTTGAAGACCGCGAGGTACGCGGCATTGTCAGCCTGCGCGACCTGGCCGCGTCCCGGATCACCCGGCACGCCCCTGGAGGCTGACCGGGATCCTGACGCCACCTCTGGCACTTCGGCATCAGAACCTGAGCCCGTGCCCGAGCGGCACCAGGGCCCCCAGGTCGTCAACCGTTGGCTCGTCGCGGATGCCGGTGCTCACCGGCACTTCCTCCCGGGCGCTAGTAGACCGGTTTCTCCTCGTAGGTTGTCGGCGGCGGGCAGTTGGCGGCGCTCGGAGTGACGAGACGCGGTTTACCGCTTACAGCGCACCATACGGCGTTGCGGGGAGAGTCGTCGGGATAGGGTGGCCCGGGGACCGTCCTAAAAGGCGCACCGCCATCTATCACGAGCATTGTCTTTGGTTTTCCGTTAATGGTCAGATAGAGCTCAACGCCCCATTCGCAGTCGCAAGTGCTCGTATAGCCAGTGAATTCAAGGTATTGCTGGGCGCCCGGGTTCATATTGAACGAATAATCACCGGGCTGGTAATCGCCGGGCTGCCACGCGGTGCCGAGGTAATGGTTCATGTCAAGCTTGAATCCAGGTATTCCTGTACCAGTGGGAAATTCAAGGTCTTCTTCCTGGTCGACCCAGGACTGGCTATCGGGAACACAGGTGACCGTGTGCGGAGTCCGTACCGCCGGGACGCGTTTGAGTATCACCGACTCTGCCGCGGTGACCACCACGTCGGCTTTCCTTCTCGCGCGCAGCAGGATCAGGATGTACGACCAGCCGCTATCTACCCCGCCGTGTAGGCGCAGCCATCTCTGCAGGTCACCGCAACTGGTTCCGGCTGGCAGCCTCATGGATGTCGCGGGGGCGGGGATTGACTCGATCCACGCCTCGTTCGCGGAATCGGTTCCGTACTCGCCCCTGACGTATAGCGGGAAAGAAGCTTCCTGCGCGGCGATGCTGGCTGCTGCTGAGTTCTCACCACTGGAAGGCCCGCACCCGGCGAGTGTGCTCAGCACGATCGTCAGCGCTGCCGTCAGTCGCGTACTGCGGCGTATACCCGGTGTCGTGACTCTCAACGGTGATGCCACGGCGGCTCTCCTCTAGTTTCTCATCCAGTGCAGATGCGGGGATCTTGTCGGCAGAGCGTTCCTGGGGCGACCCGGGTCCACTGGCGTCCAGGTGAGGTCATCGGGACTGTGTAAATCGCGCTATATGTTCCTGGCGGGGCAATCTGGAAAGGTTGGCCTCCGTCTTGGACCTGCACTGTCGAAAAGTGTCCATCCGCAAAGATGGTGATCAAGAAATAAAATTGAGAGTAATAGTGCTTCGCCGTCACTCCGAGATCAAATTCTGTTGCCTCGCCTGGCTGGAGTGTCACGTAACTATCCGCGAAGTAGTCCTGCCCGTCGCGATCTTTGCCTACCGCATCGGCCGAGTCCGCGTCGAAGTACAACTGGATTGCCTTGCCTTCTCCTTGGGTCCCGGTATATATGAGAGTCCCGTCGGTTATCGGCTTCAGGCGGTGCGCCACTAGGATCATCTTTGTTATCGTCACCGTGGTGTCTTCGGCCTGAACGACAAGATGGGCCTTTAGGGTTCCCACGGCTATCCCCGCATCCTGTGCGGAAGCGTTGCTGTCGGAAGCAAGCACTTTCTTGAGATCCGAGCCGTCTCCCGGGGGGATGACGCGTTGGACAGCATCCTCGACGCTCCATTGCTCGACGGCCTGCGCGGCAACAGGCACGTGCCCGGTCGCGTCGCGATACCACGGCCAGAGGTGAACGCCGGTGAATGCCGTGACTGCCGCCGTAACCACGGCCGCCATCGTTAGGCCGGCAAACACGAGCATCTTCCTGCCTGCCAGGCCGATCGCTGATCGCCACCAGGGAGGTTTTGGAGGCGCCGATTTATCGGTACGTTTGCTCTTGGCCGGCTGCGCGGCCCGCGATCTTCCGGATTGCCTTCGCTTCCCCATGAAATTCCCGTGTCAAGTGCCGGAATTTATACTTATCTAAAAGATCCAGCAGTAGCCGCAGGGTAACGCTACAGGACGCGACTTGATCAATTCACGGATTTAGCGAAACTGTCTACCCTGATTGTGTGCCAGCCGATGTCCCCGCAGAAACGCACCTCGCCCTTTTGATGCTGGCCATGTATGCGATGACGGTCTCGTTGAGCCGGCGCAACAGGCCCGCGTGCAGGGCTGCTCTGGCAAGCCGAGCCCAGGTTGCCAGTGGCCGTTCCTCGGCTACGACCACGGCGCAGCCGTCAGTCACGCCGTCGCGGCAAGCGCTACTTGGACGGCTGTCCGGTCGCGCGCCGAACGAGGCACCGTCGGTGACCAGTTCGCCGGCCGCACAGTCCGCTGAGCCCGGCAAGGTCGCGTAACTATCTGACGTGCAATAAGTCTTGGCAACTCATTCCGGCCGCAGGCTGCGTGTCCACGTATTTGCCTGGCTGCTGTTTGCCCTGCTTGTGAGCAGGGTCATATGTCAATTCAGGCCTGCGGCGCGGAAGTGACCGCGGGATAGCGGGACGTTTGCCGGCGTCACTTGCGGCAGCCTGGCGCAGCCGCACATTCCGAATTGTTGCTTGACGCGCGTGCGCGGATCGGAGAATCTTAGCACTGGTCCTGAGGGTCGTTTGGGTAGAGGCCGCCGTCTGGCGCCTTTAGCCGGCTGATGCGCGAACCTGGGCCGCAGGCACGACGAGGAGGTCTGGCCATGGTTCGCGGACGCCGTTTGCTCTCGTTGGCCGCCAGCGCGGCCGTGGCGGCCGCACTTGCGGCCGCCGCGCCGGCGGCGACGGCCGCAAGTCCGGCCCGGGCGGCCACTGTGTTGACAGGCGGAGTGGCGCCAGGCGGACCGGGCGCGCCGTCGTATTTCGACCTGGCCAGGAAGGACTGCGTCGGTACGGCCGCGGGCACGGGCTCGAAGGTCTGGTACACGGTAGCGGACGGGGTGCTGTCCGACGTCTACGAGCCCACCGTCGACAACACGAACGTGAGCACGCTGCAGTACGTCGTGACCGAGGGTCCACGTTCACCGACTTGCAGAGCCGGGACATGACCTACACGGTGGCCGCGGACCCCACAGGGATGTCCTGCACCGTCACCTCCACCGACGCCAAGCATGGCTTCCGGCTGATCACCACCTATATCACCGATCCGGCCCGCGACACGGTGCTGATGCACACCACGCTGCAGGGCACGCCGGGCTCGCGCACTAACCTGGCCGGCCTGCGCCTGTACGCCCGGCTCGACGCGCACGTCAACGGCAACGGCGGGGGCGGAAGTGAGAACGCCGGGGCCAACGCCGGCGTGGTGGACACCTCGGCCGGTGCGCCGGTCCCGGTGGTCTCCAGTACCAACACGGTCACCAACGCCGTCAACCGGGACTACGCGGTGCCGACCTACATGGCCCTGGACGCCACGTCCGACCAGGCGGCTAGCGTCGGCTACGCGGGCAGCGCCAGCGACGGCCTCACCCAGCTGGACGCGACGCACGCGCTCACGTCCTCCGCCTCCGCGCCGGACGGCCACGTCGTCGCGACGGAGAACGTGACTCCGGCGAGCGGCCACGAGGTGACGCTCGCGCTGGGGTTCGGCCGGAGCGAGGCACAGTCCGTTTCCGTCGCCAAGGCGTCCACGGGCCAGCCGTTCGTCCTCACCGCGGCCAAGTACCTGCTCGGCTGGGCCGCCTACGACGCCGGGCTCAAGCGGCCGGGCGGCCAGGCCAGCCTGGATCGTTACTACTACCTGTCGGCCAACGTCCTGAAGGCCAGCGAGGACAAGACCTACCCCGGCGCGATCGTCGCCTCACTGGCCAGCCCGTGGGGGCAGTCGGTGCAGGCCGGGGTGACCGCCAACGGCGCGCCGTCCTACTTCGGCTCCTACCGTGAGGTGTTCGCCCGCGACCTCTACGAGACCTTCACCGGGCTAATGGCCGACGGGGACGTCGCCACGGCCCGGGCGGCCACGCTGTTCCTGTTCGACCGGCAGCAGCTCCCGTCCGGGGCGATGCCGCGCAACTCGCTGCTGAACGGCAAGGCCGCTCCGGACACCGGCGGCCTGCAGCTGGACGAGACGGCTTACCCGATCCTGATGGCGCAGGAGTCCGGGCTCGGCAGCGACACCGCGCTGTGGCAGGACCACATCCGCCCGGCCGCCGACTTCCTGGTCGCCAACGGGCCCTCGGACGGCGTGGAGCGCTGGGAAGAACAGGCCGGCGACTCGCCGTCCACGATCGCCGCCGAGATCGCCGGCCTGACCGCCGCCTCGGCCATCGCCGCGAGCCACGGTGACACGAAGCGGGCCAACCTCTACCAGGCCACCGCGGACGATTTCCAGCGCAACATCAAGAACTGGACGGTTACCACCACCGGCCCGGACGGCCCGCGCTACTTCATCCGGCTGTCCAAGACCGGCGACCCCAACGCCGCCGTCAGCTACAGCCTCGGCAACGGCGGTCCCACCCTCGACCAGCGCAGCGTCCTCGACGGCGGCTTCCAGGACCTGGTCCGGCTCGGCGAGCTGCCCGTCAGCGACCCCGACATCCAGGCCTCGCTGGCCATCTACGACAAGAACATCCCGGTGTCCACGCCCAGCGGGACCGGCTACTACCGGTACGGTAACTCGGCCGCGGACGGCAGCGCCGACGGGTACGGCGACTGCTACCAGCCGAGCCAGGACTCGTGCACCACGACCGGGGCACCGTGGCCGCCGACTGACGCAGGCACCGGGCACCTGTGGCCGGTCCTGTCCGGTGAGCGGGCCGAGTCCGACCTGGCCGCGGGGAGCCCCAGCGGCGCGAAGTCCCTGCTCCAGTCGATGATCAACTTCTCCTCCGGGGTCGGGCTGGTGCCCGAGCAGGCCTGGGAAGACCCGGACCTGGCCGCGTCCCCGTACGGCAGCGACCCGGCCACGGCGTCCATCGGTTTCACTGACGGCGAGGCGGCGGGCTCGGCGTCCCCGCTGAGCTGGGCCCAGGCTCAGGAACTGCGCCTGATCACCTCGCTGGGCACCGGCCGCAACGTGGACACCCCGGCCGTCACGACCGCGCGCTACATCACCCACGGGCGCCCGGATCGCTGCCGGTGACGATCACGGCGCCGGCCCGGGCGCCACGCTGACCACCACTACCACCGCGGTGACCGGGACTGCCGCGCCGGGATCGGCGGTATCGATTCAGGCGGCTGACACGACAACCGGGGCGGCCGCCACCGTCGCCAGCACGACCGCGGGGTCCGGCGGGTCCTTCTCGGTGAGCGTGCCGGTCGGCTTCGGCACTAACGCGATCACCGTGACCGCCACCGCTCCCGGCGGCCGGAGCACCGGCTACGCCCAGGTCACGGTGACCGCCGAGGGCGGTGGCAGCACCGTGCTCGACGTGACCGACCCCGCCGGGGACGACAACGGACCGGGCACGTACCAGTACCCGACCGCCTCGGACTTCGCGGCCGGGTCGTTCGACCTGACCCGGTTCCAGGTCCTGAGCGACGGCACGTACGCCTACCTGCGGGTGACGCTGGGGACCCTGGTCCCCACGTTCGGGGCGCTCGACGGGGCGCAGCTGCTCGACGTCTACGTGCACGTGCCTGGCGCCTCGACGACCTCTACCCAGGCCGCGTTCACCTCGCGGAACTACACCATCGCGCCGTCCGGCGCCTGGAGCCAGCGGGTCGAGGTGCAGGGGTTTGCCGCACCGGCGTGGGTGAACGCCGCCGGTAACTCGGCGGGGACCGCGTCCGCGCTGGCTGTACAGGCCGACAAGACGATCACGGTCGCGCTGCCCGAAGCGCAGTTCGGCACCCCGACGTCCGGCTGGGGCTTCAGTGTGGCGCTGGCCGGCCAGGACGGGTTCAGCTCCGATCAGGCTCGCGCCTTCACGGCGACGCCGGGTGCCTTCACGTTCGGGGTCTGCGCAGCGGGTGGCGCCGCGCCGGTCTGCGAGGTCGACCCGTCCACCGTGCCCAAGGCCATGGACGTGATCACGCCAGCGGGGGTGTCGCAGGCGACCGAGCTCAACCCCGTTCCAGGCCCCGTGGTCATCCAGCCGGTCACCGTTCCCTAGCTTCAGGTCATCCCGCTGCGCGCGCAGCCTCAGGCATTCGCCGTGATCCGCGTACCGCGCACAGCGGCGGATACCGCGCGCGACCCGTGGGGCCAGTGCGGGCCAGTGCTCGTGACGGTGCGGGGTTACCTTTGGCAGTTCGGGCACCAGAACCTGACCCGCTCCTGCCCCGGCGGTCCCGCCTCGCCTCTCCTGATCACGCGTCCCGCAGCGTCGGCACGGCCGTCCCGCCCGCCCGTACACCCAGTTCTCCCGCCCGGGCCTGGTGTCCCCGGTCGTCACGTGCCCCGGCCGCTCCTTGTTCGCGTCAAGCAGCCGGTGCCCAAGCTCCACCAAGCCGAGCAGGTCGTCGACCGACCCGACGGGCCGCGCCGGGTCGACGCCCCGCAGGAACAGCGTCTCCGCCATGTAGACGGTCCCTAGGCCGGCCAGGTTCCGCTGGTCGAGCAGCGCCTCGCCGATGGGCCGGCCCGGGTCGCGGGCGAGGCGGGCCACGGCGGCCGCCGCGTCCCAGTCCGGGCCGAGCAGGTCGGGGCCGAGGTGCCCGGTCACCTGGTCCTCGCGTGCGGTCGGCAGGACCTCGGTGATGCCGAGCAGGTACCCGGCGGCGAGCCACTGCGTGTTGCCGAGCACCAGCCGGAGCTGGTGGCTGCGCCCGAGTGGCCGTCCGTCGTCGGCGGGCTGGATGCGCCAGTAGCCGTCCATCTTCAGGTGCGTGTGCACGGTGAGCCCGCGGTCGGTGCGGATCAGCAGGTGCTTGCCGTGGGCCACGGCCTCGGTGACGAGCTGGCCGGTGAGGCTGACGGTCGCGTACCGGGGCACGCGGAAGTCGCTGCGGGTCAGCACCTGCCCGGCGAGGGCAGCGTGCAGCCGCTTGGCGGTGTTCCATACGGCGTCGCCTTCTGGCACGGTTCCAGTCTGCCCGAAGCCGTCAGGTGCCCGGCCGCCGCGTCAGTAGCGCCGGTCCCCGCTGGGCGGGTAGCCGTTGCCGTACGCGGCCCTGCCCTGGTCAGTCCGGCCCTGGGCGGCGTTGCCCGCGGCGTACCCGTCCGCCGGCGCCGGCCGGTAGTAGCGGTCGTCGGCGGCGTCCTGTACCGGAGCCGCCGGCGCGGGCCGGGCCGGGTAGGGCTGGCTGGGATACGGGTAGGACCCGGTGACCGCGGAGTCGTAAGGGTTCAGGCCGCCGGCCCCGTTGGGCCTGGCGCCGCGGGCGCCGCGGCGGCTCGCGGCGCTGCCGCCAGAGGGCCCCGCCGCGGGAAGGCTCCGGCGGGGAGGCTCCCGGTGGGAACGCCGGCACCGGGAAGGCTGCCGCCCGGAAGCTGCGCCTGGCTGGGCTGCCGTTGCTGCGGTTGCTGGCGCTGCTGCTGAGACGGCCGGGTCTGCTGGCCGTCGTACTGGCCGGCCGGCAGCCCGGTGCCTGGCAGGCCCGGCGCTGGCCGTCCGGGGTTGCCGCGGCCGGGCTGGCCGTGGCCAGGCCCCTGGCCCGGGCTGGCCTGGCTCCTGCCGGACTGCGCGGGGTGCCCGCCCTGGCTGCCTGGCCCCTGGTTCGCGGGCCTGGCTGCCCGGCCCCTGACCGCCGGGCCCCTGGTAGCGCCCGGCGGGCGGCTGCGTGCTGGTGGTGGGCGCGTCGTCCCGGTACTGCCAGTACTCGCCGGTGCGCCCGCTCTGGTACTGGCTGGATTGCTGGTACTGGCCGGTGATGAAGGTCTCGGCCTGCTCGGTCAGCTGCGCCTGCGCCTGCGAGCGGCGCGCGGCCACCCGGTAGGAGCGGCCGTCCGTCTCGCCCAGCGCCGAGCGTGAGTAGGCCTTGCTGGTCAGCGGGTCGTCTTCGGCGGCGGCGGCCCGGCCGGCCGTCGGCCACGGGCCGCTTGACTCGCGGCCAGGGTTCCGGCCGGGATCGCGCCGGTCCGGCTCCCGGCGGTCCGGTGCCGCCCAGTCGGCTCGGCCGCTGTCACCACGGCCGCTGTCGGCGCGGCCGCGTCCGGGGGCCGGGGCGTGGCCAGGCGCCGCGGAGGGTGCGGGCCCGAATCCCGTGGGGGCCCCGAGCGGCACGGAGGCCCCGGGCCGCTCGGATGGGCCGGGGCCCTGGCTCCGGCTGCCCGGCCGGGGCTCGGGGTAGCCGGAGGCGTTGACGCGCTCGATCCGCTCGGTCCGGTCCCAGTCGTTGCGCTCCTGCGGACGGCCGCGCCGCGGAGCCGCTGCCCGCCTGGTGGCCGTTCGGCTTGAACGACGGTCGCGGGGCGGGCTGCTGGAACCCGCTCGACCCGGTTCCTGGCTGAGCCGGGCCTGGCCGCGTGCCGTGCTGCCCGGCGGGCGGCCGGGAGGAGGTGACGCCGACGGTCGGGGTTGGGCCGGTACCTGGGCGGACGGAAAGCGGGCCGGTTCCCGGGCGAGCGGGCATCGGGCCGCTGCCTGTCCGGCTGGCGCCGGGCTGGCCTGGCACGCCGCCTGGCACGCCCGGCGCCGCCTGGCTTGTAGTCGCCGGCCAGCCCCGGCGGGGGGCCTAGCCGTCCCGTTACGCCGCGCTCGCCGCCGCGCTGCTCGCCGCCGAAGCGGGAGTCCGCGCCGCCTGCCCCTGGCCGGGAGGCGTCCATCCCCGGCCGGGCGTCCGCCGCGGGCCTGGTGTCCATCGCGGGCCGGGGGGAGTCCGTCGCTGGCCGGGAGCCGCCTGGCACGTTGTCGAGCGGCGAGTCGGTCCCGTTGAGCGGCCGGTCGGCGGCGACCGAGGCCCAGTAGTCCTCGTCGGAGATGCCGTCGTCGGGCCAGATGTCCTCGCCGCGGTCGCGGCGCAGCCGCAGGATGCCGGTGCGCTCGCCGCGGTCCTCGCGGTCCCTGCGCCTGCGGCGGCCGCGGTCGGGGCGGTCATCGTCGGCCCCGTCCGGCAGGTCGTAGACGCCGGTCGCGAACTCGTCGGCCCCGTAGCCAGGGCCGCTGGCGTAGTCCGTGGCGCCGCGTTGAAGTCGCCGGCGTAGGAGTCGTAGCCCGGCCCGGCGTCGCCGCGGCCGTTGTCGCGCCGTCCCCGGCCGCCCGCGCGGCCGTCCGGCTGCTCGCCGGCCCAGCGGCCCTTGATGCCCTCGGGGGAGAAGTACTGGCCTGGCGACCAGCCGTCGTCTTCGCTCTGGTACCCGTCCTGCGCGTAGCCGTCGTAGTCGTCGTACTCATCATCACGCGCGGCGTCGCTACCGCGACTGCCTGGACGCGCAGGCTTACGACTCAAGAACGACATGCAACACCACCCGGCACAGCACGGCCTGGCGTTGGCGCTAGCGAGGCGCGCGCGGCCATATACGCGAGCCTGCCCCCGTTGTCGCGAGCACCCTTAACCGGCACTGGTTCGTAAGATTGTTACCAACGCTATGCCGAGCTGTCTCGCGAATCGCGAAACTTCACCACTCAGTACCGCAAGACCGGACATTCCGGTACGAAATTCTCCGGTGAATTGCGACTATTTATGACGTAGCGCTTACGGTCAGCCGGCCGCGCCCGATGGTCGCGGCGGCGATCGCCTGCCACGCCGACTGAAGCGATGTCCCGTTCGGCAGGTTCAGTACCGTGTTAAGAGCGTACACGGTGAACCGGTAGCTGTGCCCGTCCGGCCCCGGGCACGGCGGGTCGTAGCGGTCGTACCCGGCGGTCCCGCGGGCCACGAGCGCCCCGTGCGGCAGCTGCCCTTCGAGCAGTGCCGAGGTCCCCGGCCCGATGTCGAAGACCACCCAGTACACGTACGGCGTGATCGGCGCGTCCGAGTCGTCGACGACGAGCGCGATCGACTTGGTTCCCGCGGGCGCGCCGGCCCAGGTGAGCGGCGGCGAGGCCGGCCGCTTGCTCGCGCAGGTGAACCGGCCGGGCAGGGTGCCGTGGACGAACGCGCCCTCCGACACGGTCATGACGCTCGGCGCGGTGACCGTGACACCGGAAGACAAGAGCCCGCACCCGGCAAGCGGCACGACGGCCGCCGTCGCCGCGACCGCCGTCGCCACCCGCCTGGCCGGCCCCCGCCGCCGGCGTTGCCCTCTGTCCGCGTCCCACTTCACCCGCCAGAGTTTAGGGCCTGCCGCCGGTTGCGGCAGTCGCTACGGCGAGGCGAGCCCCCTCGGTGAGGGCCAAGAGGAGGATCCCGAACGAGTGCGGGTGCCTCGTCCGCGCCCAATTCCCCGCTGCGCCTTGACGCCTGCCGCTGACGCGTGCCGCGCTGACGCACGCTGCGCCTTAACGCCTGCCGCGCTGACGCCTGCCGCCGCTGCGCCTTAACGCCTGCCGCTGACGCGTGCCGCTACGCCGTGCCGCGCCGCGCGTTAAAGCGTGGCCGCGCTAAGCCCCGTGTTCGCGCTGCGGCTCAGTGCCTGATGCGGGATATTTTGGGCCCTCCTGCGGGCCCAGAATATCCCGCATGCTGCTTCCGGCCGACCATGCAAGCGCTCCCAATGGATAACAGCAAGAAGCGGGCGGCGCCTGCGAGCTGGCAGGGACGCGCAAGCGGCGGGACGCATGATCACGAAGATTTCGCAGCGTATGCGATGCCTTATTTACGTGATCATGAGATCCGCCCTTGCTGGCGGCGGGAAACGCTTTGCGCAGGCCCCTGGGAGAACGGCGCCTCGTTGATAACAGCAAGAAGCGCGTGGCGCCAGAAGCGCGCTGCCGGCAAGGCCGTAGTGCCGGACAGGGCTACGGAGGCAGTTCTATCGCTGATGACAGCAAGGGGCGCGAGGGCGCAGGGTGCGTTGCTGCCTTGGCGCCTGGTTCCTGAAGGGGGCCCTAGCTGCGGAAGGCGCTGTGCCCGGTGAGGGCCTGGCCGATGACCAGGGTGTGCATCTCCGGCGTGCCCTCGTAGGTGAGGACGGACTCCAGGTTGGCCATGTGCCGCATGATCGGGAACTCGTAGGAGATGCCGTTGCCGCCGAGGATGGTGCGGGCGGCGCGGCAGATCTCCAGGGCCTCCCGCGTGCTGTTCAGCTTGGCGATGGAGACGTGCTCGGGGGCGAGCCTGCCCTGGTCCTTCAGCCGGCCGAAGTGCAGCGCGAGCAGCTGCCCCTTGGCCAGCTCGACGGCCATGTTGGCGAGCTTTTCCTGGGTGAGCTGGTAGGCGGCGATCGGCGCGCCGAACTGCACCCGCGCCTTGGCGTACTCAAGGGCGGTCTCGTAGCAGGTCCGCGCCGCGCCGAGGGCGCCGCAGAAGATCCCGAACCGCGCCTCGTTGAGGCAGGACAGCGGCCCGCGCAGCCCGGTCACCTCGGGCAGCACCGCGTCGCGCGGGCAGCCGCACCGAGTCGAGGACGAGCTCGGAGGTGACGGAGGCGCGCAGCGACCCCTTGTGCTTGATCTCCGGCGCGGCGAACCCCGGCGTGCCCGTCGGGACGACGAACCCGCGGATGCCGTCGTCGGTCCGCGCCCAGACCACGGCGACGTCGGCGACCGATCCGTTGGTGATCCACATCTTCCTGCCGTTGAGTACCCAGTCGCCGCCGTCCCTGGACGCCGAGGTGCGCATCGACGCCGGGTCGGATCCGGCGTCCGGCTCGGTGAGGCCGAAGCAGCCGATGGCCTCCCCGGCCGCCATCCGCGGCAGCCACTCGGTCTTGTGCGCCTCGGACCCGAACCGCCAGATCGCGTACATGGCCAGGGAGCCCTGCACGGACACGAGCGACCGCAGCCCGGAGTCGGCCGCCTCGAGTTCCAGGCAGGCGAGGCCGTAGTCGACGGCGGACATGCCCGCGCACCCGTACCCGGTCAGGTGCATGCCGAGCAGGCCGATCTTGCCGAGCTCGCGGGTCAGCTCGCGCATCCCGGGAAGCTCGCCCTTCTCGTACCAGTCGGCGACGTGCGGCAGCGATCTTGTCCGCGCAGAAGTCCCGCACGGTCTGCCGGACGGCCAGCTCCTCCTCGCTGAGCAGCGAGTCGATGCTGGCGGGGTCGTGCGGGTCAAGGCGCGGCCGGGAGGACGGCGAGGCAGGCGCAGAGCTCATTATCCGAGCGTATCAGCGCTGCCTGCGGGTGACAGTGGTCGCGTCCGGCGGCTTGGCCAGCCGGTGCAGCTCCGGGTTGGGGTTGGTCGGCTCGGCGAGGTAGCGCTTGCCCGACAGGCGCAGCAGCACGGTGTCGCCGAGGATCACCTGGTCCCTGGTGCCCAGGTGGGTCTCCTGGTCGGGCGGGACGGGCTTGGCCGGGTCGAAGCCGCTGCCCGTCCACCGCTGCACCGTGGTCCCGTTCGTGGAGTTCAGGTCGATCACCGACAGCCGCCAGTTCGCCGACCCGGCGCTGGTGAGCCGCATCATGAGGTGCTGCCTGCTGACCGTGTCGATGACCGACCGGCCGCCGTCGGCGTACATCGCCAGGTCGATGCCCTTGACCGCCACGCCGCGGCCGACGATCACCGGGCAGTCGACCTCGAGGGGGAAGCGCAGGAGCTCCTCGCTGCGACTCCAGGTCGGCGACGACGACCTCGTGCAGCGCGGAGCGCGGCCCGAGCGTCGACCAGCTGCCGCCGGCAGGACGGGCAGACCGCGCCGCCCTCCGGCGATATCCCCGGCCAGGCGAGCAGCTGGCCCTGCCACTGGGCGGCCTGCCGGCAGGACGTGTTCGGGCACTTCCAGCGGGTCTGCAGGATCTTGCGGTGCGCCTGGTTCTTGGCGTCGAGCTTGGCCGCGTAGCGCAGCACCTTGACCTCGCGCGCCTGGGAGACGTCCTGCGCGCTGCGGGTCCTGATGCCAAGCGGCGCCAGCCGGACGACGCCGTCGATGGTGTCCCAGGCGTGGAACCGCTCGGGCGACTGGTCGATCCAGCGGTGCGCCGCGCGGTGGTCGATGTAGTGGTCGCGGGTGATGACGTGCAGCCCGCCCTCGCGCGCGAGCCGCAGGATCTCGTCGTCCGCGACCGACGCGGTCCTGATCCCGCCGTCCCGCTTGAGCGTCGAGGAACGAGCGCGCGTCGGGGCCGAGCACGCGCACCAGGGAGTCATCGGCGATGAGCTCAAGCTCCGCGTCAGCGCCGTGCTGCGCCCGCCATGCGGACATGACGAGGCCGAGCCGGTCCCAGACGGGGGCCTGCCGCCCGAGCGGCGGCAGGTAGGGCGACCAGCACACGTTAGATACGTCAACAACCGCGTTCCAGCTTGCCATCGCAGAAAATCGTAAACCTGCGTTCATCGTCGCGCCACTTTGATCGCCGGGCCAGTCGGACGAAAGAGGTCAGACGCTGGCGAGGGCCTTGACGGCGGTGGTGAGGTCGTCAGGGGCGAGGGTGAAGGCCAGCCGGAGCCACGGCGAGCGCTCGGCGGAGACCGAGAGCAGCCGGCCGGGCACGACCGCGACGCCGCGCCGCAGCGCCGCCTGCGCGAACCCGCCGGAGTCGGCGTCGCCCGGGCGGCGGGCCCAGATGGTCAGCCCGCCGGCCGGCGCCGTCCAGGTCCAGTCGGGCAGGAACGTCCGCAGCGCCGCCTCGACGGCCGTGTACCGCTGCCGTGCCCAGCCGGCCCGCCAGGCGATGATCTCCTCGTGCGACGACCGGACCAGCGCCGCCACGATGGCCTGCTGGTAGGGCGGCGAGCCCAGGTCGGCGGCGGCCTTGGCGGCGGCGAGCCGGGCGATGATCCCCTCGGGGGCGCGCACCCAGCCGGTGCGCAGCCCGCCCCAGTACGTCTTGGAGAACGAGCCGACGGTCACCACGTTCGGCAGCCGGGGCGCGAGCGCGGCGAGCGGCGGCGGCTGCGGCTCGCGCGTTGAACCCGCCGGTGTTGAAACCGCCCGCGCTCGCCCCGCCGGCGAAGGCGCCGGGGCCGAGCGGCAGCTCGGCCAGGGTCATGTCGTCGATGAACGTGACACCAGGGTGCCGCCTCGCCAGGGCGACGATCTCGTGCCGCTCGGCGGCGGGCAGGACCAGGCCGGTCGGGTTCTGGTGGGTCGGGGTCAGGTAGGCGAGCGCGGGCTGGTGCACGGTCACCGCGTCGGCCAGCCGTCCCATGTCGCCGGGCGGCACGCCGACCGGCCGGGCGCCGCTGCGGTACAGCGCGTCGATGAACCCCGGGTACGTGGGGTTGTCGGTCACGACCGGGTGCCCCGGCGCCACCTCGCAGCGCAGCAGCAGGTCAAGGGCCTGCTGCCCGCCGGTGGTGACGAGCACCTGGTCCGCGCGTGGTGGGGACGCCGTGGAACGTGGTCAGCATCGACGCGATGGCCGCCGCGCAGCTCCGGCAGCCCGTAGGGGAGGTAGCCGGTGCCGAGAGTCAGCCGCACTCGTTCGGACTCCTCCAGGACAGCTGCCCGGGTCGTGCAGCGCCGCCGCGACCTGGGGAGCGCAGTCGACCGCGGCGACGGACAGGTCGAAGTCGGGCGCGGCGGACAGCAGGCCGGTGAAGAACCCGTTGGCCCGGTGCACCGCCGCCGGGGTGGTGCGGTGCGGGACGAGGCGGGTGCCCGAGCCCTGGCGGCTCGCCGCCATGCCCTCGTCGCGCAGCACCTGGTAGGCGAGCGCGACCGTGTTCCTGTGAGACCGACAGGGCGGCGGCGAGGGCGCGCTCGGGCGGCAGCCGGACGCCCGCGGGCAGTTCCCCGGTGTCGGCCAGGCGGCCGATCCGCGCGGCGAGCAGCCGGTACAGCGCGCCGTCCGCCGTCGGCCAGCGGCCGAGCAGGTCGGCGAGGGCCTGCGGGCTGATCGCCGGTGCGGCAGCCGGATCCACTTCGCTGTTAATTGGCACTGTCATGACAGTGCCAATGATGCCAGATTTGGGACCGTGCTCACCTATGTTTTCGGGATAATCGCGGTGGCCGGCGTGCTCGCCGCCCTGTACTACTGCCTGGCGGCCGGCCTGCGGAACGGCGACCGCCCCGGCGACGCGCGGGTCACCGCCCTGCTCAGCGACCGGGGCGCAGCCCGATGAGCCGCGCCCGCTGATCGTCGCGACCGTGCGCAACCCGTCAGGCACGCCGCGTCTTCGTCGCGCTGACGGCCCGCGCGGCGCTGCTGCCCGCCGCGCTCGCGGCGCCGCACGACGTCAGCGTGCCGCGGCTGGACCGCGCGGCGAAGTTCCGGCCGGGCGAGTACGGACCGTCGGCGTCGTCCCCGCGGGCGGCGCGGCCGAGCTCGCGGTGCCGGTCGCCGGCGCGGGCGCGCCGCTACGTGCTCACCGCCGCCGTCGGCCAGGAAGGCGGCCGGCTGCGCGTGCACCGGCTGCGGCTCGGCCCGGTCAGCTCCGCGGCGCGAGGGCGAGGCACGAGGTCTTCTCATCCGTCCCGCTGGCCCTGAAGACTCGGTGAGCCCGGTACCGCCAGGATGAAGAGGGTTCGCAGATAATGGTCGGGTGACCTCTACCGCGGGAGCGCCAGGAAGCGCCACCGGGCCTGACCCTGACATTCAGGTGTTCACCGCCCGCCTCACCGGGCGGCCGCTGCTCGACAGCGACGGCCGTGCCATCGGCCGGGTCCGCGACGTGGTCATCTGGCCGGTCGCGGGCGAGGAGCCGCCGCGCGCGCTCGGCCTGGTCGTCCAGCTGCGCCGCCGGCAGATCTTCGTGCCCTTCGGCCGGATCAGGGAGGTGTCGGCCGAGGGGGCGCAGCTGCTCGGCGGGACCGTCGACCTCGACCCCTTCATCAAGCGGACCGGCGAGATCCTGGCGAGCAGCCTCTACGGCCGCCGCACCGCCGCCGGGACCGTCGCCGACGTGGCCATCGCCCACCGGGAGCGGGCGCGCGACCGCTGGGAGGTGACCGCGCTCGCGGTGACCAAGGGACGGATGCTGCGCACGCACGGGCCGGACATCGTCCCCTGGGACGAGTGCCGCGAGCTGTTCGAGCCCGGCCCGCTGGCGGAGCAGCTCACCAGCCTGCGCGAGATGGCCCCCGCCGACCTGGCCAGCGCGTTACGAGGGGCTGCCGCAGGCCAGGCGCAGCCAGCTCGCCGCCGCCCTGGACGACGAGGAGCTGGCCGACCTGCTCGAGGAGATGCCGGAGCAGGACCAGATCCGGCTGCTCGACAGCCTCGACAGCATCGAGCGCCGCGCCGACGTCGTCGAGGAGATGGAGCCGGACGACGCCGCCGACCTGCTCGGCGAGATGCCTGCCGAGCAGCGCGAGCGGCTGCTCACCGCGATGCAGTCGGTGCAGGCGGACGACCTGCGCCGCCTGCTCCGCTACGACAAGGCCACCGCCGGCGGCCTGATGACCTCCCAGCCGCTCGTCTTCGCCCCGGACGCGCCGGTCGCCGAGGTGCTGGCCCGGGTCAGGGACCGCGACCTCCCGGCCATGTACGCCGCGCAGGTCTACGTGTGCGAGCCGCCGACGCTGACGCCGACCGGCCGCTACCTCGGCAGCGTCGGGTTCCAGCGGCTGCTGCGCCGCGCGCCGTCCATCCCGGTCGGCGAGTGCATCGAGGGGCGGGTCTTCGTCCGGCCCGAGCTGCCCGAGCGCGAGCTGGCCGCGCGGATGGCCGCCTACAACCTCATCGGGGTCGCGGTGTGCGACAACGCCGGGCGGCTCGTCGGCGCGGTCACCGTCGACGACGTGCTCGACCGGCTGCTGCCGGTCGGCTGGCGGCGGACGGGAGGCAACACCTGATGGCCCGGTTCACCCCCTTCCGCGGCGCGGCGGGCGACCGGAACGACCTGTCGATCCCGAAGGGCGCGCCGGTGCGCGGGGCGACTGTACGACGCCGACGCGTTCGGCCGGTTCTCCGAGGCCCTGGCCCGGTTCCTCGGCACGGGCAAGTACCTGTTCGGCCAGACGCTGTTCGTGATCGTCTGGATCATCCTCAACACCATCGGCATCGTCCACCACTGGGACCCGTACCCGTTCATCCTGCTCAACCTGGCCTTCTCCACCCAGGCCGCGTACGCCGCCCCGCTGATCCTGCTCGCCCAGAACCGGCAGGACGAGCGCGACCGCGCCACCACCGAGCGGGACCGCCAGGTCGCCGCCCGCACCCAGGCCGACACCGAGTACCTGGCCCGCGAGCTCGCCGCCGTCCGCCTCGCCCTCAACGACGTGGTGACCAACCAGGACCTGGCCGAGCACCTGGAGCAGCCTCGCGAAGCTGATCGCCGACCGCGCACCGGAAAAGCCGGAGGAAGACTAGCCGCGCGGCCGGCGCCGCGCCCGCTTGCGTCGCGAGCATCCCGGGCGCGGCTGCAGCCGGGTGCTGCGGCGGCGGCGAGGCGGCCCGGACCACCAGCCCGACGAGGGCCCCGGCCAGGAACCCGAACAGGTGCGCCACGTACGCCACGCCCGTCTCGCCGGAGGCCGCGTACCCGGCCGCGTACAGCCACTGCAGGACGAACCACGACCCGAGCACCAGCCAGGCCGGGATGCGCAGCGGGATGAAGAACAGGAACGGCACCAGCGACCACACCCGCGCCCGCGGGTACAGCACCAGGTACGCGCCGAGCACGCCCGCGATCGCGCCGGACGCCCCGAGCAGCGGGTCGACCGACGTCTGGAAGGACCACGCGTAGCCGTACGCCGCGACGTACCCGCAGAACAGGTAGAACAGCAGGAAGGGCAGCTTGCGGAACCGGTCCTCGATGTTGTTGCCGAAGATCATCAGGAACAGCATGTTGCCGAGCAGGTGCAGCCACCCCGCGTGGATGAACATCGCCTCGAGCACGGACAGCACCGGGTTCTTGTGGTAGGCCGGGCGCCCCGAGCGCGCAGGTTCCCGCTGACGTGCCGACCTGCCCGGTCGCGACCAGCGGGCAGCGGCTCGTCGGTGACCATCTCACGCGGGATGGCCGCGTACCGGTCGAGGAACGCGTCCTCTTTGCACAGCTGCGCGGTGCTCGACGCGGACCCGGTCAGCGAGGTCGCGGCCACCGGCGTGAGCAGCAGCACGACGACGTTGACCGCGATGAGCAGGTAGGTAACCCACGGAGTCCGGCGCACCGGGTTGACGTCGTGAACCGGGATGACCACAGCACCAATCTAGCCCAGTGTGACCCCCGCCACACCCGCGCCGGGCCCGCCCGGCCATCCTCCGCCGAGATAACAGCAAGAAGCGCTTGCGCTTGCCTGAGCCGCGGCCGGGGATGGCGGGCGCGGCCGGGCGGAGCGCGCACTCGTTCGGGATAACGGTCTTGACGTTAGGCCCTGGGTCCCGGGGCCGCCTCGCTGAGCTGGTCGCGCAGGGCGTCCTTGCGGACCTTGCCGGAGGGGGTCAGCGGGAAGGAGCCGGTGACCAGCCAGCGGACCGGGACCTTCTCGGCGGCCAGCCGGGCGCGGCAGTACTCCGCGAGCTCGCCGGCGAGGCCGTCGCCGTCCGGCCCGCCGCCGTCCGGGCTCGGGCCGCGGGGCGGATCGCCGCGCCGACGACCTCGCCGTAGTAGTCGTCGGGGACGCCGAGGACCGACGCGTCGGCGACGGCCGGGTGCGCGATGAGCACTTCCTCGATCTCGCGCGGGTAGATGTTCTCGCCGCCCCGGATGATCATCTCCTTGAGCCGGCCGGCGATCCGCAGGTAGCCGCGGTCGTCCATCGAGCCGAGGTCGCCGGTGTGCAGCCAGCCGTCGGCGTCGATCGCGGCGGCGGTCGCCTCGCGGCGCGTTCAGGTAGCCGCGCATCACGAGGTAGCCGCGCGTGCAGATCTCGCCGATCTCACCGCGGCGCGCGGTCTCGCCGGTGCGCAGGTCGGCGATCCGCGCCTCGGCGTGCGGCAGCGGCCGCCCCAGGGTCTCCGCCCGGTCGTCGGCCGGGTCGGCGCCGGTCGCCATGGAGATCACGCAGCCCGCCTCGGTCTGCGCGAACCCGATCATGTACGTGACGCCGAGCGCGGCCTCGGCCTGGCGGGCCAGGGCGGGCGGCGAGACCGCGCCGCCGGTGATCACCAGGCGCAGCGCCGAGACGTCGCGCTTGGCCAGGTCGGGATGGCCGAGCAGCGCCATGAGCATGGTCGGCACGCCGCACAGGACGCGTGACCCGGTGCGCCTCGATGAGCTCAAGCTCAAGGGCGGGGGAGAAGCGGGGCATGAGCACCTGGGTGGCGGTGGCCTGGACCGGGCCGAGGGTGAACAGCGCGCTGCCGCCCACGTGGAACAGCGGCATCGGGTTGATCTCGACGTCGCCGGGCCCGATGCCGCCGGCCTCGAAGGCCAGCCGCGCGTTGTTGGTCAGGCCCCGGTGGGTGAGCTCCGCGCCCTTGGGCGTGCCCGTGGTGCCCGAGGTGTACAGCACCATCGCCGTGCTTGACGGGGCGACGTCGGGGAGCGGGCGCTCCGCCGCCGCGCGGGGTGCCGCCCGCTGCCGTGAACGCCTCCCAGTCGCTGAACGACAGCACCTCGCGGAGCCTGGGGAGGCGGCCGCGGACCTCGGCGAGGACGGCGTGCATGTCGCGCTGCTGGAACTCGCTCGGCGAGGAAGAGGCCGTCCGCCCCGGAGTGGCCGAGCACGTGGGCGAGCTCGTCGCCCTGGTAGGCCGGGTTGACCGTGACCAGGGTCAGCCCGGCGAGCGCGGCACCGAACTCGAGGATGACCCACTCGGGGCTGTTCGGCGCCCAGACCGCGACCCGTTCGCCTGGCGTGAACCTGGTGAGCAGCGCCCGCGCGGCCCGCTCGGCGTCGGCCAGCAGCTCGGCGTAGGTCCACTGGCGGCGGCCCGCGCGGTCCGGGTCGCCGTCGATCAGCGCGGCCTTGCCCGGGGCGCGCCCGGCGGCGTCGCGCAGGACCGAGCCGATCGTGGTCTCGCGGATGCCCCCGGCGGTGCTCGTCGCCGGCCAGTAGGCACTGGTCAGCGGGGTGGTAGTCGGCGAAGGCTCAGGCACGCCCTAACGCTACAGGCACGCCGCCCTACCGTTAAGTAACACTTCCGTCGCCGCGGCGTGACGCGCGGACTGGCCGGGCCCGCGGCGGTGCGGAGAACCCGGGAGCTCAGCAGCTGGACCGCGCCGACGGAGCCGGCGACGACGCGGCCGCGCCGGCGGCCGGGCGGCCGCGGCGCAGTCGCGGCGGCCGTGCCCGGCGTCAGCGACGCGGAACGCGACGCGGCAACCGCGGTGGGCGAGGCCGGCCGGGTCGGAGCGGTCCGGCCGGCGCGGTCGCGGCTGGCCGCGGTCGCGGCGGGCGGGGACGAGGCGGGCGCTTGCGTGGCCGGCCCGCCTCGCCGCCCCCGCCGTACATCCAGGTCCCCGTCGGCTGCACCGCCCCGGGGCTCGAGCGTGATCCCGGAGACGGTCGCCTGGTGGCCCTGGGTGTCGGTCAGCCGGACCGTGAACGGCCCCGGGCCGGAACCCGACTGCGCGATCCAGTAGTTGTAGCTGGCGCGGGCCAGCGACGAGCCACCCCGAGGACGTCTTGCACCTGGACCGAGGCCAGCGGGTTGCCCGTGTTGTCCGCGAGCAGCGCCAGCCAGTACTGCGAGGAGCCCTGCTTGACCTCGATCGAGACCGGCCCCGGCAGCGGCGGATCGCTCGCCGGCGCGTAGCTGACGTTGATGAGGCCGGCCGACAGCGGCGCGAGCCTGGCGAACGCGGCCTCGCTCAGGTCGACGTGCCCGGCGGCGCAGTCGGGGCACTGGTCGACCACCTTGACCCGCACCGACCCGTCCGGCCCGGTGACCTGCAGGTAGCCGCCGCACGCGGCGGCGCTGGCGTACTCGGCCGGCGGCAGCGCGGCGAACAGCCCGTCGGCCGGCGGGCTCGGGTACGAGCAGTTGGGCAGGCCCTGCAGCACGTAGTGCGTGGCGGTCTGCCCGCTCGTCCCGGCCGCCGCCCGGGCCGCCGCGGGCAGCACCGCCGCGCACGCCTGGGGCTGGGCCACCTGCCCGATGCCGACGACGAGGACGACGACGGCGGCGGCATCCCGCCGCCAGCGCCGATCCCGGCCAGTGGCCACCGCCAGCGCGGGCGCGCCGCGTCCGTGGCGGTGGCGGGACGGCCCGGGATCCATGAGCACGAAACTGTATTGAGCGCCGGGCCGGCCGCGCCGGCATTCTGGCTGATTCAGCCGGTACCGTCACAATTCTTACGGCCGCCTCGCGGCGCCCGCGGCGCGCCGTCGGCCCCGGGCCCGCGCGCTCGCCCGGGGCTGCGGTCCCGGCCGCGCGGTCCAGGTGCGAGGATAAGGACAGGACCGCTCAGAACGGGTGCGCGGCCTCGCCTCCTCCCGCCCAATTCCCCTTTAGCGACTCGAATAGTCGTATATGCGGAATAGACGGCCGGCGAGGGCGGTTGCGCTGCTCGTGACGGAACTGAATACCGCTGAGGAAAGCCTGCCCCTGACGCTGCTCGACGGCGCCGACGTGACGCCGCTGTTCTCCCCGGTGAGCGTGGCGGGCATCAAGCTCCGCAACCGCCTGGTGATGGCGCCGATGACCCGGCAGTTCTCGCCCGGCGGCATTCCCGGCGCGGACGTCGCCGCGTACTACGCGCGCCGGGCGTCGTCGCTCGGCCTGCTGATCACCGAGGGCACCTACGTGGACGAGGGGTCGGGCGGCAGCACCCGGGTGCCGAGGTTCTTCGGCGAGCAGTCCCTGGCCGGCTGGCGGAAGGTCGCCGACGCCGTGCACGCCGAGGGCGGCGCGATCTTCCCGCAGCTCTGGCACATCGGGGCGACGCGCAAGCCAGGCAGCGGGCCGTTCCCTGACGCGCCGGTGATCTCCCCGTCCGGGGTGAACGCGGCGGGCGCGGTGGTGGGGGAGCCGGCTACCGCCGGGCAGCTCGCGGCGACCGTGGCCGCCTACGCCCGCGCCGCCGCGGCGGCCAGGGACGCCGGCTTCGACGGGGTCGAGCTGCACGGCGCGCACGGCTACCTGCTCGACCAGTTCCACTGGGCGCGCACCAACCAGCGGACCGACGCCTACGGCGGCGACGTCAGGGGCCGGGTGCGCTTTTCCTACGAGGTCGCCGCGGCGGTGCGCGACGCGGTCGGGCCGGACTTCCCTGTCGCCTTCCGGTTCTCCCAGTGGAAGGGCGGCCACTACGACGCCCGGATCGCGGAAGACCCGGCCGAGCTCGCCGCCTTCCTGGCGCCGCTCACCGACGCCGGGGTGTCGATGTTCCACGTCTCCACCCGCCGCTACTGGCTGCCCGCCTTCGACGGCGACAGCCGCACCCTGGCCGGCTGGACAAGGCACCTGACCGGCCTCCCGGTGATCGCCGTCGGCTCGGTCGGCGTGGCCGCCCCCTTCCTCGGCGTGTCCGACGACGGCAAGTCGCAGGCCGGCCACCAGTCCAGCCTCACCCTCGCCCCGCTCGTCGACCTGCTCACCCGCGGCGAGTTCGACCTGGTGGCCCTGGGCCGCGCCGTCCTCGCCGACCCCTACTGGGGCGCCAAGGTCGCCGACGGCAGGCTCGCGGAGATCCGCCCGTACGACAAGTCCGCCGACGCCGAGCTGACCTGAGGCGCTACCGGCCCTGGCGGGCTACCGGCCCTGGCGGCGCGCGAGTTCCCGGTGCAGCGGCGGCATGCCCGCGGGCAGCGCGTCCAGCGTGAACAGCCGGGCCTCGAGGATCTCGCGGCGGTCGAGGACGAGGCCGTCGGTGCTTCCGACGAGGGCGGCCTCGTAGTACACCTCGGCCCGGTAGCGGTAGCCGCTGCGCAGCTCAAGCAGCCGGCCGACGCGGACCGTCAGGCCGGTCTCCTCGCGGACCTCCCGGACGACCGTGTCCTGGAACGTCTCGCCCCGCTGCGCGAACCCGCTGGGGAACCCCCACTGCCCCGCGGGCGCCCACAGCCGGTGCCGCAGCAGCAGCACCCGGCCGTCCTGGGCCCGGACGATCCCGGTCACCCCGACGCCGAACCGCGCGTGCAGCCGCCACGCCAGCCACCCCTGCAGCGGCCCGGCGGCCTGCCAGGCCCGGACCAGCAGGTCAGCCACCGCAGGCCGGCTTACGGACCCGCGCCATGGTGACCGCCGCCTCCAGCGTGAGGCCCACCTCTGCCTGACTGCCCAGCCGCTGCCGCAGCTCCGCGGTAAACTCCCGCCGCACGTCGTCCGGCCAGCTCAGCGACGTCGCCCGGGTGTTCTCCACGCCGACGACGTCCTCGGCCGCCCTGATCAGGCGCTGGGTGAACGCCCGGTGCACGGGCGCCTCGAACAGCCCGCTGGCGGCGATCGCGTCGCCGTCCGCCGGCTGTCTCGCCCACGCGCCGTCACCGGCCGCGCGGGCCCGCCACATGCCGTCAAGCGCGGAGCCGAGCGGCTCGTCGTAACGCTCGTCGTACCCGGCGACGGCAAGCCAGCCGCCCGGCCGCAGCAGCCGCGCCGCCTTGCGGAACCGCACCTCGGGATCAACCCAGTGGAAGGCCGCTCCCGAGATGACCAGGTCGAACGACGCCTCGCCGGCGTCCAGCTCCTCGAAGGAGACGGCCAGGAACGCGACGTCGCCCCCCGTGACCCGCTCCCGGGCGACCTCGATCATCGACGCGCCGACGTCAATCGCCGTCAGCGCGCACCGCAGCGGCGCCAGCCGCTCGGTGAGCTGCCCGGTCCCGCACCCCACCTCCAGGACGGCCGACCCCGGCCCGGCTCCCGGCTGTCGTGACGGCGAAGTCGGCGAGCTCCCGCGGGTACCCGGGCCGGGTGGCCGCGTACAGCCGCGCCACCCCGTCGAACAGCTCCCGCTGATGCCGCCGCCAGTCCCGCTCAGTCTCGCCTTCAGGTTCCCGGGTCACCCCAGAACAATAGGAGACGCCGCCGCCCCGGCTGCCCGTGCCGCCGGGCTTTGCTGCGCGGCCCGCCTGGCCCGGGTCTCTTAGCCTGGCCCGCCCGGCGGCGGATGGCCAGGCTAGGGAGCGCGCGGGCTCACTGCAGGCGCGCGGGGAAGACTTTCCGGGGCCCGAAGTACCAGGGACTCGACCGGCGCGTTGAACCAGTGGCCGGCCGGGCAGCTGATCCGCGCGCATTCGACGGGCCCGTCGGTTGACCGCAGCGTGTACCGGTCTTCTACTTCCGCGGGAAGGCCGCACTGGCGCGTGCCGCCCCTGTCCAGGTAGGCAGGGCAGTCGAGGAACATCATCGGGCCCTCCTCGGTCGGTGGCGGACGCCCCGGCCCGCCGCTGAAAAGGCTTCCGCCTTGACAGAGGGCACGCTGGCAGCACTGATACACGGTGACGTTCAGGCCTGAGTTACCACTGTGACGCGGGCAGCGGCAGGACAAGCCCTTTGCCCGCCGATGAAATCGCGGCCGTCGGGTCGTCTAGCAAGGTGGAGCCGGCGCCGGGACCGGGTGTCCTGCGAGGGGGAAGGAAGTCGTCATGACTATGAACGGGTTGCGCGACGCTGGTCACTGGCCGGGGGCTGGTCGAGTCGCCGCGCTGGCACGGGGACAGGCTCTACTACTCCGACTGGTCCGCGGGCGAGGTAATCGCGGTGGACCTCGAAGGCCACAGCGAGGTCGTCGCGCGGGTGAAGTCGCTGCCGCTGTGCACCGCCTGGCTCCCGGACGGCCGCCTCATCATCGTCTCGTCGCAGGAAGGCCTGCTGCTGCGCCTGGAACCCGACGGTTCCCTGGTCACGCACGCGAACCTGGGCCGCCCCGGCTGGAATGACATCATCGCCGACGGGCGGGGCAACATTTACGTCAACGGGCCGGGCTTCAACCCGACCGCGGGCGAGGCGTTCCGCCCCGGCGGGGTCTCCCACGTCGCACCGGACGGCTCGGTCCGCCAGGTGGCCGACGACATCGCCTTCCCGAACGGCATGGCGGTGACCGCCGACAACTCCACCCTGATCGTCGCCGACTCCTACCGGCACCAGCTCGTCGCCCTCGACATCGGGCCGGACGGCAGCCTGTCGGGCCGCCGGACCTGGGCGGACCTGGGCGACGCCGCGCCTGACGGCATCTGCGTCGACGCGGAGAACGCGGTCTGGTACGCCGAGGTCCCGGGCAAGCGCTGCGCCCGCGTCGCCGAAGGCGGCACGGAGCTGCAGACGGTGCCCGCTGGACCGGGGCGGCTTCGCCTGCGTCCTCGGCGGCCAGGACCGGTCAACCCTGCTCATCACCGCCGCCGAATGGCGCGGCATGACCGACGCCCAGATGGTGGGCCCGGGCAGCGGCCAGGTCCTCGCCGTCGACGTCGAGGTCCCGGGCGCCGGCTGGCCCTGACCGCCCTGGAACACTAGGAGCCGATGACCCTCTACTACGTCACCGGCCTGTCGGGCACGGGCAAGTCAGCGGTCCTGGACGAGTTGCGCGCCCGCGGCTACCACGCCCGCGGCGTCGACGAGGACGGCTACGCGGACTGGATCAACCGGATAACCGGGCGCCGCGACGCCTTCCCCCGCGACGACCCGGGCTTCGACTTCCACGCCTGGTACGCCGCGCACTACTGGGTGCTCAGCGTCAGGCGGATCAGCGTGCTGAGCCGGGCCGCGGCCCGGCTCGGCACGCCGGTGTTCCTCTGCGGCTCGGCCAGCGGCGACGACGTCGTATGGCAGCAGTTCGACAAGGTCATCGCGCTCGTCGCCGACGAGCAGACGATCAGGCGGCGACTCGCCGCCCGCCCGGACGGGTTCGGCACAGACACCAGAAGAGCTCGCCGACGTCCTGTTCTGGCACGCGGGCTTCGAGACGGCCTACCGGGGCTTCGGCGCGACGATCATCGACGCGACGCGACCCCTGCCCGAAGTGGTGGCCGAGGTCCTCGCCGCGTCCCGCCGCGTCACCGCCGCCGACAGCGAGCGCCCAGGAAGCCGCGTACCTCCTCGGCGATCACGGACGGGTACTCCAGGGGCGCGTAGTGGCCGGCGCCGTCCACGAAGCGGAGCCGCGCCCGGCTGAAGAACTCGTCGATCCGGTCCGACCACTCCCGGGGGAACAGCGGGTCATGCTCGGGCCACAGCACGACGGCCGGCGTGGCGAGCCGGTCCTCGGGCGCCGGGCGTGGTCTCGGACAGGGCCGCTGCCGTCGTCCCTGCGCCGGCCCGGTACCACTGGACCGAGGCCGTGAACGCGCCGGGCGGACCGTAGACGGAGACCAGGTGGTCGAGGTGCTCGTCGGTGAGCGTGAAGTCCGGCCCCGACCAGTGCTCCCAGAAGTGCCGCAGGTACGCGCGGACCGCGTCCGGGTTGCCGTCGATGAGCTCCTCGGACAGCGGCAGCCGGTGGAACGCCTGGTACCAGAACTCCCGCAGCGGCCCGGGCCCGAAGACGCGGGTCCCCACCCCGGGCACCGGCGGGCTGATCACCAGGGCGCTGACCAGGTCGGGACGGGACCGGGCCAGGGCCTGCGCGATCCGGCTCCCGATGTCGTAGCCGACGACGACCGCCCGCGAAATGCCGAGCGAGGTGATCAGGTCCGCGACGCTGCGCGCCTGCGCCGCCCCGCTGTACTGCTCGACCGGGTCGGCCACGTGCTTGTCCGAGTACCCGAACCCGCGCAGGTCAGGGACGACGACCTCGCACCCGGACAGCAGCGGCACCAGGTCCCGGTAGTCGGTCCGGTCACCGGGCCACCCGTGCAGCAGCACCACCGCCGGCCCGCTGCCCACCCGGTCATACGCCAGCTCGAACCCATCGACCGCCACGCTCGCCTTCCTCCCGCTCGACGCCGCACCGCCCACCGCCCTATCGTCGCAGACCGCGGCCGGCCTGGCCGTGAGCGAGCCCGCCACCCGCCCGGAACCGGGCTTACTGGCCCGGTCCGGTCACGCTCGCGGCGCCTTCTGGTACACCGCGACCTGGCTGGTGCTCGCGGCGGTGAACGGCGACTTGTCCCACCCCGCCCAGCGGTGCTCAAGCCGCAACCCGGCGAGCCTTCCCATCAGGTCAAGCTCGGACGGCCAGACGTAGCGGAACGGCGCGGAGCTGCGGCGCCACTGCCCGTCGATCAGCGTCCAGTGGTGCGAGGACGTGATCTGGGCGACCGGGTCGTCGATCGTGTCGATGCCGACGTGGCCGGGGGAGACGTCGAAGACCCGGCCGAGCTCGGTGGCGGGCAGCCCGGCGACCGCGGGCAGCCCCACCTCCACCACGAACCGCCCGCCGGGGGCCAGGTGCGCCGCCGCGTTGGCGAACACCGCGACCTGCTCGTCTTGCGTGGTGACGTTCATGATCGTGTTGAACACCAGGTACACGAGCGAGTAGGCGCCGGGCACCCGGGTCGAGGCCATGTCCCCGATCGTCACGGGCACGGCCGACGCCCCGGGCTTGGCGCGCAGCACGGCGGCCATGTCCGGCGACAGCTCGATCCCCGCGACGGGCACCCCGCGCTCGCTCAGCGGCAGCGCCACCCGCCCGGTCCCGACGGCGAACTCAAGCGCCGCCCCGTCGCCGGCGAGCGCGGCGAGCACGTCCACGGTCGGCCCGAGCACCGCGGGGGCGAACATCTCGGCGCTGGTGGCGTCGTACACCGAGGCGGTCTCCGCGCCCCAAAGGACAGTAGCCATGCCAGCATCCTGCCCCGGCGGCCGAGCCGCGGTCGACCGGATTTCGCCGCCCGGCGCTCACTGGTAGGGGTCGGTGATCTCCCGGAGCTGGGTGAGCGCGCGCCGCAGCTGCGCCGCGGCTGCTCCTGCCCAGGTGGCGGGTCCATTCCGCCTCAACCGAGGCCTCGGCCGCGCGGGCCGCCGCGACCGCCGCCTGGCCTCGCGGCGTGATGCGCACCAGCCGGGCCCGGGCGTCGCCGGGGTCGGGCTCCCTGCGCACGTAGCCGCCGCGTTCCAGCTGATCGACGAGAAACCCCGCGGTCTGCTTGGTGACCTGAGCCTGCTCGGCCAGGTCGGTGAGCCTGGTGCCGTCGGGGCCGATGCGGGCGAACATCCGCGCCTGCGCGATCGTGATGTCATCGAAGCCCGCGTCGCCAGGCGATCTGCACCGGCGCCGGGCGCGGCAGGCTCCCGGCGCGACAGCGGCTCACCGGCCAGCTGCGCGCGATGGCCGGGTCGCGCCGGAAGGCGCCGGCGTGTCACGGACCTGGAGCCGCTCATCGACGTCCTCGTGCACGGGCAGGACATCACCGTGCCGCTCGGCCTTGAGCGCTCGATGCCGCCCGAGGCCGCGATGACCGCGGCGAGCCGGGTCTGGCCGGACCTGTACCCGTTCCGGGCGGCGCGCCGGCTGCGGGGGCTCCGGTTCGCCGCCACCGACTGCGACTGGTCGGCCGGGGAGGCGAAGGCCTCGTGGTTACCGGCCCGATCGACGCGATCCTGCTCGCGCTCACCGGCCGCCCGGCCGCCATCACCCGGCTGTCCGGCCCGGGCGCCGCGAACTGGAAGGCCGCCTGAGGCCTGCCAGCCTCCGTCGTGACGCCGGTCCGGTTACCGGCCGACCCCGGGGACGACGTACTGCAGCGCCTCCACGGCGAGGGCGCCGAGCACCAGCACCGCGCAGATCGCCAGGTTGATCACCCGGTACTGGAGGAAGACGGCCGCGAACTCGCGTAGCACGGCGCTCGGCCGGTAGTACCCGGCCACCCGCGCCCCGGTGACCTGACCGCGGATCCCGAGCCGCCGCGCCAGCAGCGCGGCCCGGAAGGCGTGGAAGTCACTGGTCACGATCGTGGCCCGGGCGCCGGGCCGAAGCTCGTCCATGATCGCCTTGCTGAACACCAGGTTCTCCTCGGTGTTGCGCGACTGGTCCTCAAGCAGCAGCCGGTCAGCCGGGAAACCCGCGCGCGATCAGGTAGGACGCCATCGCGGACGCCTCAGGCACCCGCTCGTCGTCCCCCTTGCCCCCGGAAACGATCAGCAGCGGCTTGAAGCTCGCCGGCCCGCCGGTCTAGCCCCTCCTGCCGGTCGAGCGCAGCCCACACCTGCACGCCCCCGCTCAAGCCGGTTGGCGAGCAGCGGCGGCACCCCGCCGTCGGGCCGCAGCCCCGCGCCGAGCACGACCACGAAGTCCGCCCCGCCGGTCCGCGCGAGCAGCCCGTACACCGAACGCGTAGAGGACGTAGGACACGAACAGGAACGACACGTAGCCGAAGACCAGGTTGGCGACCGTGGCGAACAGCGACAGCTGCACGTCCCCGGCCCGTTCGGCGGCGATGTCAAGCCCGATCACCACGAAGACCGCCGCGCCCGCGAGCAGCGACAGCAGGTTCCCCGGCCGCAGGCTCTCCCGCCGGATCATCGTGACCCCGTTAGCCACGAGGAAGCACCCGACCAGGAACGGCCCGAGCGCCACGGCAAGCAGCAGCGCGCACAGCAGCAGGTGCGCCGGCCGCCCCGGCGCCCCGGCGAGACGCTCGGCGAACCCGAGCGCCCCGAGCGCGAGCGCCAGCCCGAGCAGCACCGCGTTCCCAAAGGACCGCGGCTCGCGGATCACTCCCGCGAGGAACACGACGAACACGACGACGGCAAGCACGAGCGCGATCACCCTTTAAAACTATCCACAACTGCTGAGCGATCACTGAGAACAGCCTCTGTGTGGTGGCTATCCCAACGGCGGCCTTATTCGGCTGCTTCGCCCGTCTCTCTGATCCGGTCAACGATCCGTTCCGCCTCCGCCTCGCTAATCGGGACGAAGTCGTTTGCCAAGGTCACCGCGCTCGGCTCAGTACATCAGTGGCGAGAACTCCCACTGTCAGGTCGCGGGAGAAGATCTCGTCGATCGTGCCCTCGTCATTCTTGACGCGACGGAGGACAGTCCTTGGGCTGCTCCCGGCTGGTGAATTCGTCGACCATCGCGTAATAGGTGATCTTCTCAGCCATTCTTTTTCTCCGGGTAATCCTTGATCTCGGCGGTCCGTTCCGGGGTAACGAGGAACGCGTTGACGCGGCGCTGGAAATGCTCCAAGCTCGCTCGCTCTGCGCGGTGGGATCGATGCCGCGAATCCGCTCGTACGCCTCGTGCGTGAGCTCCTTGGCCTCCAGGCTTTCCGGCGTGTGGAACTGGACCTCAAACCGGAGTCCGGTCTCTGGCCTGCGCCACTGGCTGTTGATGCCCTTGTACTGCTCGTCTGGCCCAGAGGTTCTTCAGCTTGATCAGCTCGAACCCCTCCGCCTTGAGTCGCTCGACGTCGGTGAGGACACCGTCAGCGTAGCGCTGCGGGCTGTAGGTGAACGTGAATCGGACGGGATCGGAACGATTCCCAGAGCGCCTCTGGACCGTTAGCCCTGGTCGGCCGCAGTGCGATCCGCGATCTTTTCCTTGAGCCGGTCCTCGCCCTTGATCATGTGGTTGAGGCCCGGCGAGGCTGCCGCCCCGGCTCGGCGGACTCGACGCGCTTGAGCGCGGGGAGGATGTCGCGCCTGCCCTCGTCCGCGAGGTCCGCGCACGCCTTGGACGCCTCGGCGTTCTGTTCGGGGACAGCCGCCGGTGCGGTCCGGCCACCCAGCCGCCGTCGGCTGTGGTCTGGGGAGCAGGCCGCATTCGTTCGGGATATCGGTCCTTGTGATTTTCCCAGGCGGCCCGCAGGTCGGGGGCCGCCTCGGCCCACGCGTCGCGGGCCGACGCCGTAGGCGTGATCCACCAGCACCCGGTGGAGGCGGCGCGTGATCGCCTGCCGCTCCGGCTCGGCGCCGTCGGCGGTCCCGGCGGGTCGGGCGGCGGCCCCGCTGGGCGCCCTGAAGGCGCATCGGCCGGGGTGCCTGGCCGGAGCATCGGCGGGGCGGCGGGCCGCGTCGCCCTCATCGACCCGGTCCACCGCCACCGCCGGCCTCCGCCTGTCGCACCCAGCGTTCCACCCTCACTCGTTACCAACGGAAGTAGCCGACATTGGGTTCACTTGCGTCACCGAGTCGACGACGTTGGGTATCCGACTTTGGTGCCGGCCCAAGCGAGTCTGGTCGGGTCATCGGGCGCCAAAGGCGGCTCCGTCCTGAGCAACCTGCGCGAAAGCGGTCTGCGCGGGCACGGGCGGGCACGATGGGAGAATGCGGCGAGTGGTCATCCTTGGGCGGGGCGGTGCGGGCAAGTCCGTGCTCGCCCGCCAGCTCAGTGAGCTGACCGGCATCCCCGCGATCGAGCTTGACGGCCTGTTCTGGCAGCCGGGGCCGGCGCCCACCCCGGCCGAGGCGTGGGTTGCCCGGCACCGGGAGCTGGTCGCGGGCGAGCGGTGGATCATCGACGGCGACCTCGGCCCCTACGACGCGGGCCTGGCCTCCCGGCTGGCCGCCGCCGACACCATCATCGTGCTTGACTTCGGCTTCCTGCGCTGCGCCTGGCGGACCCTGCGCCGTGGCCGTGAGCAGGCCGAATACTGGCGCTGGGTCTGGTCTTACCGGCGGCACAGCCTGCCGAGGCTGCGGATCGCGATCGCCGCGCACCTGCCCCGCGTCCAGGTGCACGTGCTGCGCGACCCGGCGATGGTCCGGCGCTTCCTGGCGGACGTCCGCGGTCCGGCGTAGGCGCGATCGCGATCAGCGCCGAGACTAAGGCCCGTATAACGGCCTTAGTCTCGGCCGGAGCGAAGGTCGGCCTGGCGCACCGGCCCGGTCGGGACAGCGGACACCCGCGGATAACAGCAACAAGGGGTCAGCCGCGCGCCGGGCTGGCGGCCAGGGTTTCCGCGTGCAGTTCCCAGGCGGCGGCGAGGCGCTCGGCGGCGAGTTCCAGGGTGCCCGGCTGCTCGGCGAAGGACAGCCGGACGAAGTGCCGGTGGCGGCCGTCGGCGCACGCCGCGCCGCCCGCCATGACCGTGACGCCGTGCCGGGCGGCGGCGTGGGTGAAGGCGTCGGCGCTGTCGAGCGGAAGCTCGGCCCACAGCGACAGGCCGGCCTCGGGCGGCTGGGCGCGCCAGGCGGGCAGGTGCTCGGCGACGAGCGCGGCCAGCAGGTCGCGGCGCTGGGTGAGCGCGGCGCGGTGCGCGGCCAGCCAGTCGGCGTCGACCGCGGCGAGCAGCCGGGCGGCGAGCGCCTGGCTGATCACCGCGGTGCCCGAGGTTGAGCGCCGCCTTGCGGGCGATGAGCGGCCGACCGCAGCGGCTCCGCCGGCCCGGATCCAGCCGACCCGCAGGCCGCCCCACAGCACCTTGGAGACCGAGCCGACCGCGATGACCCGGGTGGTCAGGGCGGCGAGCGGCGGCGGGGCGGCGTCGCCGTGCCGCCGAGCATGAGGTCGGCGAGGGTCAGGTCCTCGACGACGGTGACCCGGCCGGCGTCGGCGATCGCGGCCAGGGCCTGCCGGCGCAGCAGCGGCATGACCGTCCCGGTCGGGTTGTGGCCGGTGGGCATGAGGTAGGCGACGGCGCCGGGGGACGCGCCCGGCGCGCTCGATGCGCGGTCGGGTCCTCGCCCGCCGCGTCGGCCGGCGACGCGATCGCTCCGCGCCGCGGTGCCCGCCAGCGCGCTCGCCAGGCCCGGGTAGGTCGGGCAGCTGGCCAGCACCCGCGCGCCGGGCAGCATCCTGCTGAGCAGCCACAGCGCCTCCTGCGCGCCGGCGGTGATGACGAGCTGGTCCGGGCTCGGTCGGCAGTCCCTGGTGCTCGGTCAGGTGGCGGGCGACCTCGGCCCTCAGCTGCGGCAGGCCGGCCGGGTCGAGGCCGTGGCCGTCGAGGGACTGCCACGCGGCGTCCGGCGTCGATGGGGGGCAGGTGCCGCAGGTCGCCGGGGCGGAGACGGACAGGTCGATGGATCTCGCGGTCTTCGGCGACGCGGCGCAGCAGCATGGTCGCGACGCTGCTGCCCGGCGGGCCGGGCGGCCCAGGACGGGCGGCCCGGCGACGTAGGTGCCCGCGCCCTGGCGGCGGGTCAGCACGCCGGCCTCGGCGAGCTGGTCGAAGCAGGCGACGACCGTGCCGCGTGAGGTGCCGGTGACGGCGGCGAGGGTCCGCTCGGCGGGCACCCGGGCTGCCCCGGGCCAGCGTCTGCTGGTCGATCGCCTCGAGGAGCGCGGCGGCGAGCCTGAGCGTACCGCGGGCCGGGCGGTGCCGCCAGCCGGCGAAGACCACCTCGGCCCACCAGCGTCCAGAATCCTGGTCCATTTCTCAATATTGGCACTGTCGCTGCTCGGCCGCGGCTGGGGCAGGGTGGTGGGCATGGAACCGACGTCGACGCTGGCCCGCCGCTTCTGGGCGGCGATCGAGCCGATCCACTCCGTCGTCTACTTCGCGCCAGAGCCGCTCGAGGCCGCCAGGAAGACCGGGCTGCGCGGCTTCTGGATGAGCTACTTCGCCGGCCGGGTCGCGCCGCTCGGGCCGCTGCCCGCGTCGGCCGTCGAGGCCATGACCTACGGGTTCGCGCCCGCCATGGTCGCGCGCGCCATCCCGGACGCGTGGCGGTTCGCGTCTCCGTCCGCCGTGCTCGAGGCGCGGCTGTCCAGCGCGCCCGAGGCGCTGCGGCTCCACGTCGCGCGGCGCTGCCTGGCCGTCCGCCGGGCGAGCTGGCGGACCTGCTGTGGGAGGCGGTGGCGGGCTGCCGGTTCGACGGGCGGCCGCTGGCGGCGGCGTGGGCGGCCGTGCCGCGGCCCGCTGACCCGGTCGGCGCGCTGTGGCTGGCGGCCACCGTGCTGCGCGAGCACCGCGGCGACGGGCACGTGCTGGCCGGCGTCGCGTCCGGGCTGCGCGGGCTCGACGCGACGGTGACGTTCGTGGCGACCGGGGCGATCACGCCGCGACCTGATCCAGCCGACGCGCGGCTGGACCGACGAGGACTGGGCGCGTCCGTGCGGCGGCTGCGGGCCCGCGGGCTGCTCGACTCCGGCGGGCGGCTCACCAAGACCGGCGGCGCGCTGCGCCGCGAGGTCGAGGACCTGACCGACCGGCTCGCCGCCGGCCCGGTCGAGCGGCTCGGGTCGACCGGCGTCGAGCGGGCGATCGAGCTGGCGACGCCGGTCAGCCGGTACCTGATCGACGCCGGCGTGATCCCGGTGCCGAACCCGATCGGCGCTGCCGCGGCCGTGAGCGCCGCGGCGCGTGCCGGCCGGCGGCGGGCTTGCCGGCGGGGACCGGCGCGTCCCGGCCAGGCGAGGGCAGGCGGCTGTCATCGGCGTGCGGCGGGCGGCGCCGGCGACCGGGCGGCGCTGGAGCGGATGTTGGCGCGGTGCACGGGGCAGACCAGGTACCGGCGGTTTCACGGTCCTGTCACCGTGTTCCCCGAGCGGTACCTGACCGAGGCGCTGTCCGGCAGCCCGTTGCACTCGCGCCCTCGTCGACGTGGACGCGGAGACCGGCCCGTGGTGGACGGCACCGGGTGGACGGCACCCGGTACGGCACCATCGTCGCGCTCGCGAGCTGCCGCGCGGTGGACGAGGGCGTCGCCGAGCTGGGCATCCTGGTCGAGGACGAGTGGCAGCGCCGCGGCGTCGGGGGTCACCTGCTGGGGGAGATCGTGGCGTACGCCGCCAGGAGCCGGCCTGCGCGCGCTGCAGGCTCAGGTGCTCGCGGAGCAGCCGTGGATCATCGGCCTGCTGCGGCGCCACGGCACCTGCCGCCTGCGCTCCACCAGGAACGGCGTGCTTGACGTGACCGTCCGCCTCGGCGATACGGCGCGGGCGACAGAGGTACTTGAATCGGGATCTGATGCCTGACCGGCCACGATGGCCGGTCTCGTATGCCGATGTTCGATGGTTATCCGTCTGTCCCGGCGCGGCGCGCGGTGTCCGGCTCGGGGCGCCGGGCATATGCCGAGGCAAGACAATGACGTCTGCTGAAGGGGACAAGTTCATGCACGCACGAATGAACATGCTGGCGGGCGACCCGGCTCAGATCGGCGAGGCGACCCGCTACACGGAGGGAACGGTCCGGCCTCATGTCGAGGCACAGCACGGTAACCGGGGCCTCGCCTGCCTTATCAACGCAGACCTGGGCCTGTGCCTGGTGGTGTCCTACTGGGACAGCCTCGACGCCCTGACATCGAGCGAGCAGGCGGTTCAAGTATCCCGGAAGGAGGTCGCCGAGCGCCTGCACGCGAGCGTGACAGTCGAGCAGTACGACGTGCCGGTCTTCGTCCGGCGCAGCCGCCCCAGGGCCGGCGCCGGAATCCGGATCGGCCATGTCGAATGCGCGCCCGCGACCATCGACGCGTTCATCGAAGAATTCCGCAGCACCGGCGTGCCCGCGCTGATGGAGATGCGCGGCCTGGCCAGCGCGCAGCTGATGACCAACCGGGCCACCGGGCGCTGCATTGTCATCACCGCGTGGGACGACGAGGACGCCCTCGCCGCCAGCCGGGCAGCCACCGCGCGGCTGCGCGCCAACGCCTCCGCGTCGGCGCACGTCCAGGTCCGCGGCGTAGAGGAGTACGAGCTGGTGTTCTCGTCCGTGCGCGACGGCGACACCAGGAGCCTGATCGAGCGCGACATCGAGCTATGGAACGCCAGTGACCGCGAGGGCTGGCTGGGCGGCCACGACCTGCACCGGCTGGAGGTCAGGGCACCGGGCGGGATGCGGCTGACCGGCCGCGACGCCGCCGACGTCGATGTGGAATTCCTACCAGGAGGCATTCCCGGACAACCGGCTCGAGGTCGATCTCCATCCACACCGACGACCGCGGTGGCCTGCACGAGGGCCGCTGCACCGGCACGCACACCGGAGTCCTGCACGGTGAGGCCGGGGACTCCGCCAACCGGCCAGCGGGCGCAGGTCGACTTCTGCGGCGTCTACGAGTTCGAGGACGGCAAGATCAGCGAGCTACCACCTCTACTACGACCAGGTGGACCTGCTTCGCCAGCTCGGCGTCGCCGCGGCTGGCTGCGCCGGCCCGGGTGAAAGCGCCAACCAGGTGACCGCCGCGCCCGCGGCGCGGGCGAACCTCAGCTGTCGACCTGCGGGGGCTCGGTCCTGGTCCGCTTGAGCTCGAAGAAGTACGGGTTCGACGCCAGCATCAGCGCGCCGTCGAACATCCGCAGCGCCTCCTCGCCGCGCGGCACCCGGGTGATCACCGGGCCGAAGAACGCCACGCCGTCGATGTGGATCGTCGGGGTGCCCACCTCGTCGCCGACCGGGTCCATGCCGCGGTGGTGCGACGCGATCAGCGCCTCGTCGTACTCCTTGGAGTCGGCCGCGGCGGCGAGGGCCGGGTCGAGGCCGCACTCGGTCAGCGCCTCGACGTAGAGGTCGGGGCCGAAGTCGCGCTTCTCGATGTGCCGCTTGGTGCCGAGCGCGGTGTAGAGGTCGCGGAGCGCGGCGGTGCCGTACTTCTGCTCGGCGGCGATGCAGATGCGGACCGGGCCCCAGCCCTTGTCGAGCAGCTCCTTGTACTGCTCGGGGAGTCCTTCGCGGCCGGAGTTGAGCACCGAGAGCGACATCACCCGGAAGGACAGGTCGATGTCGCGCTCCTTCTCCACCTCGAGGATCCAGCGCGAGCTGACCCAGGCGAACGGGCAGAGCGGGTCGAAGTAAAAGTCGACAACGGGCTTTGCGGCAGAAGTAGCTGTCATGTCACCAACTCTAGCCCCGCCTCCCGGCATCGCCGACCGCGGCACTCCGCCCGGCAGAAGATCAGAATCGATCAGTCAGAACGAGTGCGGGTTGCTCCCGCGGGGGTCAGCCGCTGCCCAGGCTCAGGGTCATCCCTGAGATGTCCCCGAAGTAGCGCCCGGCCCTAGCCGCCGAGCTATATACCGAGTATGCTACTCACATCTATACAGGGTTTAATACTTCACTCTGGAGGTGTTCATGAGCGTAAGGCACGCACTGTTGGCGCTGCTCAGCGAGGGCCCGAAGTACGGGCTGCAGCTCCGCGAGGAGTTTGAGGCCAACACCGGCCAGGTCTGGCCGCTCAACGTCGGGCAGGTTTACACGACGCTGCAGCGGCTTGAGCGCGACGGCCTGGTGACGGCACTCGGCGACGGCGAGGAGCTTGAGCCTGGCCCGCAGAAGGCGTACCGGATCACCGACGCCGGGTCGGCCGAGCTTGCCCAGTGGCTGCGCGTCCCGCCTGACCTGTCCACCCCGCCGCGCGACGACCTGGTGATGAAGGTGCTGATCGCCGTCAGGGTGCCGGGCACCGACGTGTCCGAGGTCATCCAGGCGCACCGCCGCTACCTGATCCAGCTCATGCAGGAGTGGACCAGGCTGAAGGAGGACGACAACGGCAGGGACCTGGCGTTCTCGCTGGTCGTCGACTCCGAGCTGTTCCGCATCGACTCCGTTGTCCGCTGGCTCGACGCGGCCGAGGCCCGGCTGCGCCGCGCCCTGGCCGACGGCTGGAACCCCGCCCAGGCGGCCGCCGCGACGGCGAGCGCCGGGCTGCCTACCCGACCCAAGATGGGAGTAAGGCGATGAGCGTCCTCGAACTGCGATCCGTATCCAAGGTCCACGGCCGGGGCGCCGCGGAGGTGCAGGCGCTGCGCGACGTGTCCCTCACCGTCGCCGCCGGCGAGATGGTCGCCGTCATGGGCCCGTCCGGGTCCGGCAAGTCCTCGCTGCTCACGATCGCCGGCACGCTGGAAGAGCCGACGTCGGGCGCCGTCCTCGTCAACGGCGAGGACACGCTGCGGATGTCCGGCGCCGCGAGGTCCCGGATACGCCGCCGCACGATCGGCTACGTCTTCCAGGACTTCAACCTGCTGCCCGGGCTCACCGCGGCGGAGAACGTGTCGCTGCCGCTTGAGCTCGACGGCACCTCGATGCGCAAGGCCCACCTGGCCGCGCTGAAGGCACTGGAGGAACTCGGCCTCAGCGACCGGGCCCGCCACTTCCCCGACCAGATGTCGGGCGGCGAGCGGCAGCGCGTCGCGATCGCCCGCGCGGTCGTGGGGGAGCGCTCGCTGCTGCTCGCCGACGAGCCGTCAGGCGCGCTCGACACCGTGAACGGCGAGGCCGTGATGCGGCTCATCCACACCTACTGCAAGCGGGGCGTCGCCGCCGTCGTCGTGACCCACGACGCGCAGCTCGCCTCCTGGGCGGACCGGGTCGTCTTCCTGCGCGACGGCCGCCTCATCGACCAGACCGAGGCCCCCGCGGGCCCGGAGACGCTGCTTGGACAGCGGTCGGGAGGTACCGCATGAGCATGACCGCGTACGCGCGCGAGGACCGCCCGGTGCGCGAGCCAGAGGACCCGCGCCGCGCCGCGATGGCCCGCCGCACGCTGTCCCGCTGGGCGGTGCGCCTCGCGCTGCGCGAGTGGAAGCAGCGGATCCTGATCGTGCTGCTGATCGCGGTGGCCTCCGCCGCGACGCTGCTCGGCATCGCCGTCGCCTCCGCGACGCCAGGCACGCCGAACGCGGGGACCTTCGGCACCGCCTCGACGCTGATCGAGCTGCCAGGTAACACCCACGACCTGCCCGGTGCCATCGCGAGGATCGAGAAGTCCTACGGGAGGGCGAGCGTCGTCTACGACCAGTCGATCACGACCGGCCAGACCGGCGGCGCGGACCTGCGCGCCCAGGATCCGTCAGCGCCCTACACCCAGCCGCTGCTCGCCCTCGACTCTGGCCACTACCCGTCAGGGCCGGGGCAGGTGGCGGTCACGTCCGGGCTCGCGTCGCTCTACAGCCTGAAGATCGGCTCGACGTGGCACGTCCCGGCGGGGTCGGGCGCCGAGGCCGGGCGCGTGTTCACCGTCGTCGGCGTCGTCGAGAACCCGTCCAACCTCCTTGACGAGTTCGCCCTCGTCGCGCCCGGGCCAGCTGCCCGCCCCCAGCGACGTGCGGGTCTTCCTCGGCATCTCCCTGGACTCCGCGGCCGCGTCGGCGGCCCCCGACGTCATCCCGAAGAGCGCGGTCGTCAGCGCGCCCCGGCCCAGCGACACCGTCGTGTCCCCCGCGACCGTGGTGCTCGTCGTCTCCGTGCTCGGCCTGGTCTTCATCGGCCTGGTCGCCACGGCCGCGTTCACCGTCATGGCCCAGCGCAGGCAGCGCGCCCTCGGCATGCTCTCCTCGCTCGGCGCGACCGAGGCCGACGTCCGGTTCGTGCTGATCGTCGACGGCCTCGTCGCCGGCGTGGCCGGCGCGGCCCTCGGCGCCGCCATCGCGGCGGGCACGTGGTTCTGGTACTACCCGCACCTGGAGACCGCCACCGCGCACCGCACCGACCCGCTGGCCCTGCCCTGGGCGGCGGTGATCATCGGCCTGCTGCTCGCCGTTGCCACCTCCGTGCTCGCCGCCGTGTGGCCCGGGCGCGCCGTCAGCAAGGTGCCCGTGGTCGCCGCGATCTCGGAGCGGGTCGAGCCGCCCCAGGTCGTCGGCGCGCTCGCTGCGGCCCGGCCTCCTCTTCCTCGTCGGCGGCCTGTTCCTGCTGTTCGTCTCCGGCGGCTGGGACGGCGGCGCCGACAACAGCCGGTACCTCATCGTCATCGGCCTGGTCTGCTGCGAGATCGCCTCGGCGCTGCTCGCGCCGTTCATCGTCGACCGGCTCGCCCGGCTGGCGTGGCGCGCCCCCCTGGCCACCAGGCTCGCCATCCGCGACCTGGAGCGGTACCGGTCACGGTCGGGCGCGGCGATGGCGGCGATCTCGTTCGCCATCTTCCTCGCCACCATCACGATCGTCATCGCCAGCGTGCGGTTCGACGACGCGCTCGACTACACCGCGCCGAACATGGCGTCCAACCAGCTCATCCTCTACAGCCCGGGCAACGACCCGGCCCAGAACCAGACGGGGCAGTTCACCCCCGCCGCGAGGCTGGCCGCGACCCGCGCCGAGGCGGGCACGCTAGCGGCCCAGTTGCACGCCGCCGCGCCGCTCGAGCTCGACGTGCCGGTCAACGTCAACGTGCCGGAGCCGGGGCAGCCGACGGAGAACCAGTACGGCGGGATCATCTCGCTGCACGGCCGGGGGTTCGGCGGCGCTGATGTTCGTGGCGACCCCGGCGCTGCTGAACACGTTCGGGATCGGCCAGGGCTCGCTGAACCCGGGGGCCGACGTGCTCACCGCGCGCGCCGGGCTGCCGTCGACCGGGAGCCTCGCGCTGGTCAACGGCACGTACATCGGCACCTCGCCCAACGCCCCCTGCCCGGCCGGGATGTGCATACTGAACCCGGTCATCCAGGAGGCAGGCAAGCTGCCGGCCGGCACCTCCGTCCCGAACACCGTGATCACCGAGAAGGCGGTCAGGGCCCTCGGCGAGACGGCCGTCCCGGTCGGCTGGCTGATCCAGGCGCCGTCCGCGCTCACCGCGGTGCAGGTCAACGCGGCCCGCCAGGCCGCGCTCGGCCTCGGCGCCACCATCGAGACGAAGTCCGGGCAGCTCAGCCTCGGGTCAGATCAGCAACGGCGCCACCATCGGCGGCCTGCTGCTCGCCCTCGGCGTCCTCGCGATGACCGTCGGCCTGATCCGCAGCGAGACCGCGCGCGACCTGCGGACGCTCACGGCGACCGGGGCGGGCGCCCGCACCAGGCGGGCGCTGACCGGCGTCACGGCCGGGGTGCTCGCCTTGCTCGGCGCGGCCCTCGGCACGGTCGCCGCGCTCCTCGCCGGGGCGGTGTGGGCGCATTCCGCGCTGGTGCAAACCTTCGGCAACGTGCCGTGGTCGGACGTCGCGCTGCTCGTCGTCGGCATGCCGCTGGTCGGCGCCATCGCGGGATGGCTGCTCGGCGGCCGCGCCCCGTCCGCCGTCTCCCGCCAGCCACTCGAATAAGGCCGTGCCGAACCACTAGCAGGATGGCGCGCCCCGTCGCCGCCGGCTCGCGGAAGACAGTGGATCGTTAGGAGCACCCCGCTGCTCCCAACGATCCACTGTCGCGATGATGCGGGAAAGATGGCGATCCACCATCTGCCGACCGGAAGATAACAGCAAGAAGCGCGGAGCGCCAGGCGCGGCGAACGGGCGCGGGCGGAGCGGGCGCGGGCCAGGCACGGAGAACGGAGCGCGGGCCGGGGGAGAACAGGGCGCGCGCCAGGCAGCCGGAGAACGCAGCGCGCGCCCGGCGCGGAGGACGGAGCGCGGGCCGGCGGCGCCGGCAGCTCGGCGCGCGGGCCGGGGGGATCGGAGCGCGGGCGCTCGCGGATCAGGGGAACCGCGCACTCGTTCGGGATGATCCAAGGCGATCAGCCGGAACGGGTGCGGGCTCGGGCGGGCTGCCCCAGCCCCCGCCGGGCGCGCGGGGCGGCGAAGACGGCGGGTGCTTTCGCGCACGCCGGGGCGCGCGAAAGCACCCGCTGTCGCAACCCGGTGCTTCGACACGCGCGAAAATCCCGGCCTCCGGGCGGTCGTGACGCTATCGTGTCATTTCGTGACGGAGGCGCCGGCGTTCAGCGTGGTGGCGGATGTCGCGATCGTGAAGGGGGAGACCCCGGCCGGCGACCGGACCTGGCTGTCGTTCCCCGACGGGACCGCGCGCCGCGAGGCCGTCCATGTCATCAACGACCTGCCGCAGCTGGTCATCGAGTCGGTGTTCGGACTCGACGAGGGGCTGTGGGGCACCCTCGCGGCCCGCCGGTTTCCTGGGCTCAGGCTGGTCACCGACGTGCCGCTCGACGATCACGCGGTCGCGAAGGCCGCCGTCAGGGCGGTGCTGAACCGCTGGGGCGACGGGCCCGACACGCCGTCCGGGGTGCGCGCGCGGCTGTGCCGGTCAGGGCCTGGCGCGGCGGAGCTGGCCGGCCGGCTCACCGACGAGCAGATCCGCGTCGCGGCCGCCGGGGTGCGCCAGCTCTACCGTGACTGGGCCGCGCTGCCGGTCGGGGGCACGCTGCGCGCCACCTGGCCGCTGCACGACAGCTGGCTGCACCTCCTGTGAGGCGCCCCGGGCCAGGTCGCGGCGGAACGTCACCGTACGGCCGCCGGCCATTGGCCGTTCATTCACCAGTGCGTTGACCGGGTCTACGATCCTTCCTGTGCGATGGCAACTACCGTGACTACCTCAACGCTGGCATCATTTGCGATGAACATGGATGGCATCGTGATAGGCGCTGGCCCCGGGCCCGCCGCCGGCCGTGCCCGCGGGAACCGGCGTTGAGCACCGGCGCGCGGGCCCGGGAGCTGCGCGTCTTGATCGTGACGGACCAGTACGAGCCCATGATCGGCGGCGTCCCGACGGTGACCAGGGACCTCGCCAGGGGACTGGCCGCGCGGGGGCACGCCGTCGCGGTCGTCGCGCCGAGCGCCACGACGCGGGGCCACCGGGCCGGCGGCGCGCCGGGCGGGGCGGCCGGCGAGGTGGCCGTCGACTTCCGCGGCTCCGTGCCCTGGCCCTGGTACGCGGGCCAGCGCCTTGGCGTCCTCCGGCCCGCCCAGGCGGGCCGAGCTGATCACGGCCTTCGGGCCTGACGTGGTGCACCTGCACTCACCGCTGACGCTCGGCGCCGTCGGCCAGGCCGGCGGCGCGACGGCGGCACGTGCCCGTGGTGTACACCAACCACTACCTGCCGCTCAACGTCTGGCCCGCCGCGGCACGGGCCTGGCGGGCAGCGGACGCGGCCAGCGGACCGCGTCCCGTGCGCGCGACGCGGCCTTCTACGCCGTCGTCACCAGGTTCGCCAACCGCTGCGACCTCGTCACCGCGCCGACCGCCACCGCGCTGCGGCTGCTGCGCGACCACGGGCTGCGCGCGCCGTCCCTGGCGGTTTCGAACGGCGTCGACCTGGGCCGCTTCTCGCCGGGCCCGCCCGACGAGGCACTGCGCTCGAAGTACGCGCTGCCGCCAGGCCGGCCGGTCATCTTGTCGGTCGGCAGGCTCAGCCAGGAAAAGCGCGCGGAGGTGCTGGTCGCGGCGGCCGCCAGGCTCCCCCGTGCCGATGAATCCAGTGCCGGCGACGAGGGACCCGGTCCTCGTTCTCGCGGGAACGGGCCCCGACGAGGGCAGGCTGCGGTCCCTCGCCCGGCACTACGGCGTCGCCGACCGGGTCCTGTTCCCCGGGTTCGTCGCCGATGACGACCTCCCCGGCCTGTACCGGCTGGCCGACGTGTTCGCCATCGCGTCCCAGGCCGAGTTGCAGTCGCTGGTCACCATGGCGGCGATGGCCAGCGGGCTGCCGGTCGTCGCCGTCGACGCGGGCGCCCTGGCGGAGCTCGTGCACGCGGGCGAGAACGGCTTCCTGGCCCGGCCGGGACAGGCCGCGGAGATCGCCGGCCGCCTCGACCTGCTCTGCCGCGACGCGGGCCTGCGGGCGCGGATGTCGAAGGCGTCCTCGCGGATCATCGCCGGCCACGACGGGCATCGCGTGCTCACGCGGTGGGAATCCATCTACCGCGAACTTGCCTCACCCGGCACGGGCGAGGCGCGCGGGACAGTAGAACAAGCGAAGGTGAGCGATGGCCAGCCCTGAACCGCCGCCCCTGCCGTTGCTCTTCCTCATCGGTGACACCGGCGGGGGACACCGGAGCGCCGCGGCAGCCGTCGCGCAGGCCCTGGAGCACCTGCTGCCCGGCCGGTTCGTCCCGGTCATCTGCGACCCGCTGCGCGGCCCCGACGTGCCGCGGCTGCTGCGCTGGTTCGCCGGGCTGTACGGGCCGTGCATCCGGCTGACCCCGTGGCTGTGGTGGCTGTTCTGGCGGGCGAGCGACTCACCGCGGGTCCTCGGCGCGGTGCGGCGCACGGTCATGGCCCCGGTCTACGGCAGCGTCGCGCGCGCCGCCGAGGCCTGCCGGCCGGCGCTCATCGTGGCCTTCCACCCGATGACCGCCGACCCGGCGGTGCGCGCGCGTGACCTCGCCGGCGCCCTGTCGCCCGTCATCACCGTCATCACCGACCTGATCACCGCCCACCTGTCGTGGCGGGACGCCGCCGTCGACCGGGTGGTCGTGCCGTCCGCGGAGATCGCCGACCGCTGCGCGCAGGACGGGATGGGGGCCGGGCGCTACGTGCCCCTCGGCCTGCCGGTCGCGGCCGAGTTCTGCGAGCCGCCCGCTCGGCGAGGCCGAGCGGGAGGAGCTCAAGCGGGAGCTCGGCGTCAACGGGGACTTCCTCGTCGTGCTGACCGGCGGCGCGGAAGGCACCGGCGGCCTGCGCCGCCGCGCCGCCGCGATCCTCCGCCAGGTGGACGAACGTGGACGTCGCCGTGATCTGCGGCCGCAACCGGTCGCTCAACCGGCGGGTCTCCCGGCTCGCCGGGCGGGCCGGCCGGGGGCGGCTGACCGCGCACGGCTTCGTCGGCAACATGGCCGACTGGCTGCGCTGCGCCGACATCGTGGTCGGCAAGGCCGGGCCCGGGCACGATCGCGGAGGCGACCTGCTGCGGCGCGCCGCTCGTGCTCACCTCGTTCGTGCCCGGCCAGGAGAAGGGCAACACCGAGTTCGTGACCGGCGCCGGCGCGGGCGTCTACGCGCCCCGCCCCCGGCAGCTCGCCGCCGAGATCGGCCGGCTGCGCCGCGACCCGGCGGCGCTGGCCGCCATGCGCGACGCGTCGGTCCGGGTCGGCCGCCCCGGCGCGGCCGCCGATATCGCGCGGTTCCTCGTCGACCTGGTCGGCCCGGCCGGGGCAGGCGCGGGTACTCCCGCCGGGGCCGGCTGACGAGCGCGGCGGGCTCCCCGGCGAGCGGGCACTGCTCCCCGCCCTCGTCGGCAGCGCGGTCGCGGGGGAAAAGCGCTCTCATCATGTCCCTGGCGGACCCGGCCGGCCCGGCTCGCCACGCCCGGGCGTCCGCCTCGCTCAGGCGGCTGCGCCGCTCGGGCGTCCTCATCCGCGCCGCGCTGCGCGACCGGTAACCGCCCGGCGCCGCCGGGCCGGGGATACCGGGGATCACAGCGCCACGCTGCTGTCCCTCCGCGGCGACGAGCACGGGCAGCGGCGCGCCGGTCGAACCGGCGCGCGATCGCGTCGAGCTGCGTCGTCGGTGCGGGACGGCTTGTGGTGGAAGAGCGCCACCCGCCTGGCGCCCGCCGCGGACCGCGAGGCCGACCGCGTACTCGGCCGCCGCGTGCCCGAAGCGCCGCCTCGGCGGGCACCTCCTCGGCGACCAGCTGGGCGTCGTGCACGAGCAGGTCGGCGCCGCGGCGAGGTCGAGCACCGCGTCGTGGTACGCGCCGAGGCCGTCCGGGCCCGGGCCGAGCGCGGTCGGGCAGTGGTCGGTCACGTAGGCGAGCGCGCGGCGCCCGTCGCTGACCCGGTAGCCGATCGTCCTGCCGCCCTTGTGCGGGATCTCCCTGGCCTCGACGGTGAACCCCTCGGCCTTGAGCTGGCCGGGCGAGACCGAGCCGAACGTCCAGTCGCCGCGCAGCTGTCCCGGCGTGATCGGGAAGAACGGCGGCGACATCACCCGGGACAGCAGCCGCTCCGCCGACCCGCTCCCGTCGCTGGCACCCGCCCTGGTCCGGCAGGAGCAGCCGTGACCCGCGCGTCGTCCCGGTCGCCGCCGCGGAAGAACGGCAGCCCGAGGCAGTGGTCCCAGTGCAGGTGGGAGAGCAGGATCGTGCCCGCGAACGCCGCGCCGCCGAGCAGCCCGGTGACGTTCGCCAGCCCGGTTCCCGCGTCGAGCAGGAGCACCGGGCCGGCGATCGCCGTCGTGCGCCACCGCGACGCACGACGTGTTGCCGCCGTAACGGACGAACGCGCGCGCCGGGCGCGGGGGTGGAGCCGCGCACCCCGCAGAAGGTGATCAGCACCGGTCAGGCCTCTTCCCGCCGGTGCAGGCCGGACAGTTCCGACAGCGCCGACCGCTCGAGCTGCGGCCCCGTCGACCGAGGCGACCTTGCACGGCGTGACCGCCACCAGGCTCGCGGTCCGCACGCCCGCCTCCAGGTGGGCCCGCTCGCCGAGCATCGCGCCCGGCCCGTACTCCGCCAGCGGCTCGCCGTTCGCGCTCGACCCGGACCACCCCGTCCAGGATCAGGTAGACGTCGGTCCCCGGCTGCGCCCTGCCGCACCAGCGTCGCGCCGGCCGGGTGGCTGACGATCCGCGGCTTGCCCGCCCCGTGCATCAGCTGCACGGAAAGCTCCCGCTCGAGCGCGGTCTCCACCGCGACGACCAGCGCCGAGGAGTCCTCGTCGCCCCACGGCGTGTGCTTGCCGAACGACTTGCGGAACCACTCGTTGAAGTCGGTCAGGCCGGACTTGCGGGCCAGCTTCCCGCTGGCGTCGTAGACCCAGTGCCTGGGGAACCGGCTCGCGCCCGGCACCCCGAGCTCCGCGCGCCCGTCGGCGTGCAGCGTCAGCGTCAGCGTCGTCCACACGGTCGGCGCCTGCCACTGCAGGAACGGCGGGTGCGCGACCCGGCGCGGCGCCGGCACCCCCGTCCGGCCGCCCACGGTCTGGGTGAACCGCACCCAGCCGTCGCCGTGCTCGGGGGCGCGCCGCAGGTCCGGCAGGCGGACGGCCTGGAACGTGCGCCGCGCCGCGCCGACCTTGACGGTGGTGGCGCCCATCAGGCCGCCGCTGTCGTCGCGGTAGCCGGCGCCGATGATGCGCCCCGCGGTCATCGGTGTCGATCCACGCCGACAGCACGTTGGCGAACCGGAACCGGTCGGCCTGCTGCAGCCCGGTGACGCTCTGCGGTGACCCGGCGGGCCGAGTTCCCCGGGCGGCGGCTGGTCGTAGTGCGCGAGGCCGCCCTCGAACGCGGCCTTGCTGCTTCCCGTGACCGCCTCGGAGGGTATCCACGAGAGGGAGGTAACTGTGCTTTCGTATCGCATGGAAGAACCGTAAAATCACGCTTCCACCCGGCGAGGGTGCTCGCGCGTGCTTTGCGGTGTGCCTACCACTACCGTTTTCCCTCAAGGGGGGTGTTGCTATGAACACTGTCAGGGTGGCGCTGGCCGAGGACAACGTGCTGCTGCGCGAGGGCATGTCGCGCCTGGTCGCCGCCAACGAGGACTTCGAGCTCGTCGGCGTGGCCGGCGACCTGCCGCAGCTGCTCGCGCTCGTCGAGGAGCGGAGCCGGACGTCGTGGTCACCGACATCCGGATGCCGCCGACCGGCACCGACGAGGGGATCAAGGCGGCCGGCCTGGCTCCGGGAGCACTTCCCGCAGACCGGCGTCGTGGTGCTGAGCCAGTACGTCGCGCCCGGGTACGCGCTCGCGCTGCTCGAGCACGGGTCCGCGGGCCGCGCCTACCTGCTGAAGGAGCGGGTGGGCAGCGTCGACGAGCTGGCCAGGGCCATCAGGGCGGTCGCGGCGGGCGGCTCGGTGATCGACCCGCAGGTGGTCGACGAGCTCGTGCGGGCCCGCTCGGCGCAGCGCTCGTCCGGCCTGTCGCTGCTGACCGTGCGCGAGACGCAGATCCTGGCCGAGATGGCGCAGGGCAAGACGAACTCGGCGATCGCCGCCGCGCTGTTCGTCACCGAGCGGGCGGTGGAGAAGCACACCAACTCGATCTTCGCCAAGCTCGGCCTGTCGGAGGAGCGGGACGTCAACCGGCGGGTGAAGGCGGTGCTCGTCTACCTCAGCAGCCAGGACGCCCCGTGACGGGTGGGGCTGGCCACACCCGGCGCCCGGATGGCACCACCCTCGGCCGTCCGCGCGCCGGGTGCGAGGCTTGAACTGTGAGCACCGTGAGCAGTCCCCGGTCCGTGCTCGTCGTTGACGACCAGGCCCCGTTCCGCCTGGCCGCCCGCGCCGTGCTGCGCAGGCTCGAGGGCTTCGAGTTCGCCGGGGAGGCGAAGAGCGGCCCCGAGGCGATCGAGCTCGTCGCGGCGCTGCACCCGGCCCTGGTCCTGATGGACATCCACATGCCGCAGATGAACGGGATCGAGGCCACCCGCCGCATCGTGGCCGGACACCCGGGCATCGCGGTGATCCTCTGCTCCACCCACGACCCCAAGGACCTGCCCGCCGACGCCGCCACGAGCGGCGCGATCGCCTACGTGAGCAAGGAGCACCTGTCCGCCGCCGCCATCCAGGAGCTGTGGAACGCCCGCCAGTCCGGCACCTTCGTCTCCCGCTTACAGCAGGGGAACCGAGCCGAGGACGCGGGTGCCGGCGCCGGGCGGATTCCCAGCGGACGGTGCCGCCGATCGCGCCGAGCCGGTCGGCCATGTTCACGTAGCCGTGGCCGCCGCGCACGGCGTGGGCCACCTCGAAGCCGGGGCCGTCATCGGAGACCGAGAAGAGCAGCCCGCCGGAATCACTCCCACACCCGCACCTCGACCGACGCTCCCGCGGCGTGCTTGGCCGCGTTCTGCAGCGCCTCCAGGCAGCAGAAGTACACCGCCGACTCGATCTCAAGGCGATACCGGCCGATGCCGTCGGCGGACACGGTCACCGGCAGCGCGGCGCGCCGCCCCGCCGCCCGCAGCGCCTCGCCGAGGCCGCTGTCGGCAAGCAGCGGCGGGTAGATGCCGTGCGCCAGGTCGCGCAGTTCCTGGATGGTGGCCCTGACCTGCTCGGCGAGCTGGTCCAGCATCGCGGCCGCGGCGGACGGATCGTCCGTGACCACGTCGCGGGCGAGGCGCAGGTTCACCGCCAGCGCCACCAGGTGCTGCTGGGCGCCGTCGTGCAGGTCGCGTTCCACCCGCCGCCGTTCGGCGTCGGCGCTGGCCACGATCCGGGCCCGGGAGCGGCGCAGCTCATCGGCCTGCTTGCGCAGCTCGTCAAGCGTGGTCTGCAGCGCGGTGTCCAGCCGCGCGTTGTGCACGGCGAGGCCGACCTGGCGGGCGAGTTCGGTGAGCACCCGGTCGTCTTCAGCGGAGAACGGGTCGGCGGCGCCGGGCCGCCGCACGACGATGAGGCCGAGCAGTTCCCCGGCGTGGCTGACCGGCGCGACCCGCAGCTGGCCGGACCCGTCCGCGTCGGCCACCGCGGGCAGCCACACCGACGCCCAGGCGTGCCCGGACACCCCGGCCCGGGCGATGATCGGCCGCTCGCGGTCCCCCACGATGAGCGACCCGGGGCCGGTGTCCGGCACCGCGGCGGTCCGCTCAAGCACGTCGCCCGTGCCTGTGTAGACCTCGGCGCTGGTCAGCGCCATCGTCTTGCGCAGCGACTCGGCCAGCTGGAGCAGCAGCTCGTCCAGGCGATCGCGCGCGTCATCCGGGAGCCGAAGGTCCGCAGCACCTCATCGGGCGCCTGCCGTGCCCCGAACACCTGCCGGTTGGCCCAGTCGGTGAGCCGTTCCCTGGCCGGGGCGAAGCTGACCGCGGCGACGGCCGCGGCGATCATCGACAGGCCGAGCAGCCGCTGGTCGGCGGAGTCGGACGGCGGCCTGCCGAGCCCGAGGATGACCACCAGGAGCATGACCGCCACGGTGGCGGCGAACCCCGCGACGGCGAGCACCTGCACGAGCAGCCGCCCGCCGCGCGAGCCGAGCCTGGGGATGTCCCCGGCGGTCATGCCGAGCGGGAACAGGACCGTGAGGCCCTCGGCGACCGGGCCTGCCGGGGCGGGCCAGCCGACGAGCAGGTACAGCACGGTGACCGGCGAGGGCCAGGCCGCAGCCGGCCATGACCCGGCCGATCGCGGCCCACTGCATGCGCTCCCGGTCGCGCGCCGTCGCGCTGTCGTAGCGCAGGCGCGCGGCGGGGAAGGCGGCCGCGAGCGCGAGCGACCAGATCGCCACCGCGAGCCAGGCGGGGACCCAGGCCGGCGGGCCGGCGAGGGCGCCGCCGGCCACGAGCGCGGTGCCGTAGGCGGCGAGCGCGCAGGCCCGTCGTCCCCTGCTGCGCAGCCGCCCGTCCGGCAGCGACAGCAGGAGGTGGACGGAGACGGCGACCGTCGGGCAGCGGCGACCAGCACGGCGCCGACCGCCAGGTGGCCGTGCGCCGCGGGCGCGCCCTCGGCGGCGAGCCGGGCGCTGAGCCGGTCGGCGCGCCGCCGAGCACCGCGCCCGCGGCCTGCTGCCACTGCGGCGTGCGTTCCGGTGCCCACGAGGTCGCCGCGCCGCACAGCGCCCAGGCGGCGATCAGCGCGGCGGTCACCCAGGCGGTCCCGCTGATCCCCTGGGCGACGGAGATCAGCAGGCCGGCCGCGGCCAGGCCATCGCGGCGAGCGGCAGCAGCAGTCCCGCCAGGAGCCGTCGCGCGGTGCCGGCCGCCCGGTCTCGGCTGCGGGCGCCGGCCGCCCCGGCGTCCCCCGCCCACCTCCCCGGGGACGCCGGGGCGCGCGCGGCCCCCCGGCGCGGCGCGCCGGCCGCCCGGCCGGTCGCCCGCCGGCTTGCCGTCGTTCCTGGCCGCGGCCGCCTCGCCGGCGTCACGCGCTTGGCGGCGTTCGCGGCCAGCAGGGCCGCGACGGGGTCCTGGTGGCGCCGCCGGCGCCGCCCGGCCCGCTCATCGCGCGGGCGCGGGCACGGCTGACGCGACGTCGGCGGCGACGATCCGCCCGTCGCGCATCCGCACGATCCGCCCGGCGGCGTCGGCGACCGCCGGGTCGTGGGTGACCAGGATGATCGTCTGCCCGCTCGCGTGCAGGCGGCGGAGCAGCTCGATGATCTCCGCGCCGCCCGCCGAGTCGAGCGCGCCGGTCGGCTCGTCGGCCAGCAGCAGCGTGGGCGAGTTGGCCAGGGCGCGGGCGATCGCCAGCCGCTGGCGCTGGCCGCCGGACAGCACGCCGGGGACGGCGGAGGCCTTGTCGCCGATGCCGAGCAGGTCGAGCAGGTCCCGGGCGCGGGTCTCGGCCATCTTCCTGCGTCGCCCGGCGATGACCGACGGCAGCACCACGTTCTCCAGCACCGTCATCCCCTCGAGCAGGTTGAAGAACTGGAACACGATGCCCATGTGCTTGCGGCGCATGCGGGCGAGGTCGTCCTCGGTGCGGCCGGTCACCGCCTCGCCGGCGCACGGTGATCTCCCCCTCGTCGGGCACGTCGAGCCCGGCCACGAGGTTGAGCAGCGTCGACTTGCCGCACCCGGACGGCCCCATGACCGCGACGAACTCGCCGGGCTCGACGGTCAGGTCAACGCCGCGCAGCGCCCGCACCGGCGCGTTCTCCGCCTCGAAGGTCTTGCGGAGGCCGGTGACGGTCAGCGCGTTCCGTTCTGGCGCAGTGCTTTCCATATCTTCCATGTCCGAATTCCCTGCTGAGTCTGGTTAACGACTGCGGCGTTGTCGTGAAGTATGACCCCAGAAGGCGTCCCGGTCACCGGTTCCGCGTGACACCGGCTCCCCGGGCGGCTGGCCCGCGGTCATAGCGTCCTGAGCTGCCAGGTCCCGCGGCGCCGGCGTGCCAGGCGGGCCCACCTTGAACGGCACGACCGGCGTCTCGCGGCCCTTGACCAGCTGCGCGGGGAGCGCCATGAGGGCGACCGGTACCGACAGGACGTCCCTGGTGGCCGAGGAGATCACCGTCTCCCCGGCGGAGGCGAACCCCTGCAGCCGCTGCGCCAGGTTGACCGTGTCGCCGACCAGCGTGTACTCGAGGCGCTCGGCCGAGCCGAGCAGCGCCGCGGCGGCGGGCCCGGTGGACAGCCCGATGCCGAGGCCGAACTCCGGCAGCCCGGCGGCCCGCCACTCGGCGTTGATCTCCGCCTGCAGCGCGTGCATGCCCGCCGCCGCGGCGACCGCCCGGTCGGCGTGGTCGGGCTGCGGGAACGGCGCGCCGAACACCGCCATCACCGCGTCGCCCACGAACTGCATGACCGTGCCGTCCTCGCCGAGGATGGCCTTGTTCATCGCCGCCCGGTGCCGGTTCAGCTGCCCGGCGAGCGCGGACGGGTCGGCCTTCTCCGCGATGGTCGTGTACGACCTGATGTCGCTCATCAGCACCGTGACGGTGACCCGCTCGGTCTCGCCGATCCGCATGTCCGAGCCGCGCAGCTTCTCGGCGAGCCCCGAGGGCAGCAGCCGGGACAGCGTCTCGCCCTGCTCCTTGCCGTCGACGATCGCCTGGTGCAGCTGGCGCAGCCGGGACAGCGCCGCCTGGTCGCCGGCCGACACCCCGGTGGCGAGCTTCACGAAGACCGCCTCCACCTCGGCGTCGACCGCCGCGGGCGGCACCGTGCGGCTCGCGGCGATCGCCTTGACCGTCCGGCCCTCGGCGATGAGCCCGAGCAGTTCCTCCTCGACGGCGCTCAGCCCGCCGGGAGAGACGACCGGCCGGATGAGCGCCTCCACGATCGCCGGGTCGAGCGCGGTGCCGCCGGTGGCGACGGCCCTGATCGCGTCGGCGAGCTGGGTGCCCTCGGCGACCCGGTCCTTGAGCAGGTACCCGTACCCGGCCGACCCGGACGACAGCAGCGACACCGCGTACTCCGGGTCGTCGTACTGCGACAGCACCACCACGCCGGTCCCGGGGAACCGGGACCGGACCTCGCGGGCGGCGTCGATCCCCTCCCGGCGGAACGACGGCGGCATCCGCACGTCGGTCACGAGCACCTGCGGCTCGGCGCGGCGCAGCCGGCCACCACCCCGTCGTAGTCGGCGGCGACGCCGACCACCCGCAGGTCGGCGTTGCGCTCGATAAGCGCGCGTACTCCCTCGCGGACGATCAGGTTGTCGTCCGCGAGGAAGACGCCGATCCCCTCATCCGCTTCCACGCTCCAAGTTCTCCCACATGCCCGGACCGGCGCGCCAGTGTGCGGGCCACCCCTATGGCCGGTGGTGGTAGGCACACCCGCGGTCCCGCGCCACCCCTCTGGCGTCCCGCTACGCGCGCCCCTACATTCGGCACATGATGCCCGTGCGTCCCGCCGTGCCCGTGCTCGCCATCGCCGCGCACAAGCTCCGCGCCAGCTGGCGCGGCTGGACCGCCCTCGCCGTGCTCATCGCGCTCGCCGGCGGCGTCGTGCTCACCGCGGTCGACCGGCGCGATCCGCACCGACACGGCCTACCCGCGGTTCCTGGCCGCCTCGCACGCCGCCGACCTGCTCGTCGCGCCTGCCGGGCCGGGCACCGGCGGCTACGACGCCGCCGTCGCGACGCTGCCCGGCGTCGGCCGCCTCCGCCCCGGTCGTCGGCATCAACGCGGTGCCGGTCAGCGCGAACGGCGCTCCCGACAACGGCGCCACCATGGTCGCCGCGCTCGACGGCCGCTTCGGCCGCACCCTCGAGATCCCGAAGATGCTCGCGGGCCGCCTCCCGGCGGCCAGCGCGCCGCAGGAGATCGCGGTCACCCAGATCGGCGCGCAGCAGTTGCACCTGCGCGTCGGGTCCACGCTGCGGATGGCCGCGCTCGACAGCTCGACCCCGCCGCGCGCCCGCCCGCTGACCGAGCGCGTCGTCGGCGTCTTCGTGACCGCGGGTCCGTCGTCCCCGTGAACTACCTGGACCAGGTGCCGCAGATCATGGCGTCCCTCGCGCTCTACCGCGAGCTCGGTCCGGCCTACGAGGCGTTCGACGGCGCGTACGTGAAGCTCAAGCCGGGCGCCTCGCTGCCGGCCTTCAGCGCGAGCCGCGCAGGCCCTCGCCCGGCGCTACCCGGCGACCGGCAAGCAGGTCTTCGTCGCCGACCAGTCCGAGCAGGCGGCGACCGTCGAGCGGGCGATCCGCCCGCAGGCGGTCGCCCTCGCGCTGTTCGCCCTGGCCCTCGCGCTGACCGCGCTGCTCATCGTCGGCCAGGTCGCCGTCCGGCTGCTCGTCGGGCGGCCGGCGACAACGCGCCGCTCGCCGCCCTCGGCATGACCCGCCGCCAGCTGGCTCGCCGTCGGCCTCGTTGAGGTCACCGCCGCCACGGTGGCCGGCGGCGCGCGCTCGCGGTCGTCATCGCCATCGCCGGCCTCCCCGCTGACGCCGATCGGCCCGCCCGCCTCGCCGAGCCCAGCCCGGGCATGAGCGTCAACGGCCCCGTCCTCGCGCATCGGCTTCGCCGTCATCGTCGTGGCTGCTGCTCGCCCGCGTCGCGGTGACCGCCTGGCGGCAGGCGTCCGCGCGTCCTGCTGGCGCCGGGGCGTACGCCGATCCGCGGGACTGCCCGGCGGGCCAGCCCCGCGCCGCCGGTCGCGGATCGCCGAGCGCCTCGCCGCCGCGGGCGCGCCGCCGCCGGCCGTCACCGGCTTGCGGCTCGCGCTCGACCCCGGCCGCGGCGGGCCAGGCGTCCCGGTGCGCAGCGCGCTGCTCGGCCTCGCGGTCGCGGTCGGCGTCGTGGCGGTCGCGGTCACGTTCGGCGCGAACCTGCTCCGCCTCGTCGACACGCCCAGGCTGTACGGGCAGGCCTGGGACATCGCGTTCGACGGGCAGTTCGGCACGCTCACGCCCAGGCAGTTCAACCAGGTCACCGGGCACGTGCCGGGCATCACCGACGTGACGTTCGGGGTCCACGGCACCGTCTCGATCGAGGGCTCCGGCGGGATGCCGCGCAGCGGCGCGAGCGCGATCATCCCCGCGATCGGCCTGGCCGCGGGGACCGGCCCGCTGATGTCGCCGACCGTGCTTGACGGCCGCCCGCCGCGCACCGCCGGCGAGATCGTCCTCGGCGCCTCGGTCCTGCGCCAGTTCGGCCTGCGGGTCGGCCAGCGCGTCACCGTGAGCACCCCGTCGGGCCAGCGCGCGATGCTGATCACCGGCAGCGCCGTCTTCCCCTACTTCGGGCAGGGCAGCTTCACGCCCACCGACGTCGGCGAGGGCGCGGAGACCACCGCGCGCCGTGCTCGCGCCGCAGCAGGCCGCCGCGTCCAACGACGGCCAGGCAGGCTACAACTTCGCGCTGATGTCCTTCACGCCCGGCCCCGCGAAGCAGCCGGGCATCGCGGTGCTTGAGCGTCACTGGGCGCTCGTTCTGCGCCATGATCGAGCAGTCCACCTGCCTGGTCACCGACCAGCGGCCCAACACGGTGAACAACTACGCCGCGATCGACGGCACCCCCGCCGTCCTGGCGGCGGTCCTCGCCCTCCTCGGCCTCGGCGTGCTCGCCCAGTTCACCGTCGCGTCGGCCCGCCGCAGCCGCCGCGACTTCGCCATCCTCAAGGTCCTCGGCATGACCCGCCGCGACCTGAGGGCGGTTTCCTTCTGCCAGGCCGCCACGGTCACCGTCGCGGGCCTGGTCGTCGGGATCCCGCTCGGCATCGTCGGCGGCCACTGGGCCTGGCAGCTCTTCGCGGGCCAGACGGGCCTTCCCGCGGATGCCATCACGCCGCTCCCGGTCCTGTGGATGATCCCGGCGACGCTCGCGGTCGCTCTCCTCGTCGCGTCCCCCACGGCCCGCTCGGTGTCCCGCCGCCCCGCGACCGACGCCCTGCGCGCGGAATGACTCCCGGAACGTCCTGACGTGTGCTCCGCGGCCCGGCGACTGCGGCCTTCTGCCCCGTCAGGCGCGCGCGGGCGCGAGGAAATCGCGTGCCCCCCGGAGCCGGGTAGCCAGCCGTGCCTGGGTCCTGGCGCTGTCCAGCCGCACGTCGAGCGGGCCCGGGCAGGCCCGTGGCGGCGCGCGGGCCAGCGGGGAGCGCGGCCTGGTCCAGGCCGTCCCGCTCCGCGATCAGCACGCCGAGCTCGTAGCGGCTGACGGCATCGGCGCCGGCGACGTGGCGGACTCCGGCGTGCGGCTGAGGCGGCAAGTTCCAGCAGGGCAGAGGCCAGGTCGGTGACGTGCACGGGGCACCGCACCTCGTCGGTGAAGAGGACGCCGGCCGCGGCGCCGGACGCCAGTGCGTGCACGAGCCGCTCGTGCTTGGAGTCGCCGTCGCCGATGATCAGTGAGGTCCGGGCGATGACGGCGTCCGGGGTGATGCCCTTGACCGCGGTCTCCGCCGCGGCCTTGGCGGCACCGTACGGTGTCACGGGATCGGGCTGGCGCGTCTCGTCGTAGCTGGGCGCGGCGCCGGAGAAGACCGCGTCGCTGGACACGTGCACGAGCCGTGCGCCGGCCGCGGCCGCGGCGAGAGCGACGTGCATGCCGCCGTCAGCGGTGGTCTCCCAGTCGGACTGCCGGTAAGCGGCATTGACGATCACGTCGGGCCGGGCGCGCGCGGCCAGCGCCGTGACGTCGTCGCGGCGCCGGATGTCGAGCCTGCGCCAGTCCACGTCGCGGCCGGCGGGACGTCCGCGTGGAAGGTGGCGATGACGTGGTGACCCGCGAGCTGGGCCTGGCGCGTGACCGTCCGCCCGAGGAAGCCGCTGCCGCCGATCACGAGGAGATCCACGAGGGCATGGTAACGCGATGCGGCCGTCCGTTATCGCGCCTGCCCGGCCCCAGGGAGCGGTGGCGGGACGGGTGGAACGCGAATCCGTTCGGAATGATCGCTTTTCGTTATTCCAACGCCTGGAACCGGCCACGGGCAATGAGGTCATCTCCCGGGCCGCCGGGGGGTGGTGGCACGAGGGCAGGCTTGCGCGCTGGCCCTCTGTCCCCGGTCCGCGCGTACCGCCATACTGCCTGCTATGCACGCTGACGCCGCTCGCGTCGCGTGGTACCGGTTCCGGTGCACGCTGCGGCGACGCTGGCCCGGGTACCTGGCCCTCGCGCTGCTGCTCGGGCTCGTCGGCGGCCTGGCGATGGGCTCGGTGGCCGCCGCCCGCCGCACCCAGGCCGCGTTCCCCGCCTACCTGGCGAGCACGAACCCGTCCGACCTGACCGTGCTGACCGGCCTGTACGGGGTGGCCGGGCGCAAGGTTACGACCCGGCGGTCATCGCGAGGATCGCCGCGCTGCCCGGCGTCCGGCACGTCGCCAGCTACGTCGGGCTGAACGTGGCCGTGCTCGGCTCCGGGCAGCAACCGAGCAGCGCAGGACGGCGGGCAGCGCAGGGCCTGGCCGGCAGCCTCGACGGCGAGTACTTCACCACCGACCGGGTGACCGTCGTCCGGGCCGGATGGCTGACCCCGGCCAGACCGACGAGGCGGTCATCGACGCCAAGGCCACCACCGGGCCGGTCCACGTCGGTTCGGTCGCGCCGCTCGGCTTCTTCACGAACGCTCAGCTGACGGCGCCGCGGGTTCGGCAGCCGTCCGGTCAAGCCGCACCTGACCGTCACCGTGAAGGTCGTCGGCAGGTGGTCTACAGCTCGGAAGAGGACCCAGGACGACGTCGACGTCCAGCGCGACGGCGGCGCGCTGTTCACCCCCGCGCTGACCCGGCTGCTCGCCCGGTGCTGCGCCAACTTCACCGAGACCGCCGTCCAGCTCGGCCCCCGGACCAGCGTGGCCGCCGCCGAGGCCAGCCATCCAGCAGCGTGCTGCCGAAGGGCTTCCCGATCGAGTTCTACGTCACGTCGCTCACCGCGGCGAAGGCGGAGCGCGCCATCGAGCCGACGTCGATCGCGCTCGCGGTCTTCGGCGGGATCGCGGCGGTGGCCGCGCTGCTCATCGCGGGCCAGGTCATCGGCAGGCAGCTGCGCCTCGGCGCCGCGCGACCTCGGAACGCTGCGCGCGCTCGGTGCGAGCCCGGCCGTGACCACTGGCGACGGGCTGCCCGGGGTGCTCGGCGCCATCGCGGCGGGCGCGCTGCTCGCCGTCGCCGTCGCCGTCGGCCTGTCGCCGCTCGCGCCGCTCGGCTCCGATCCGCGACGTCTACCCGGATCAAGGCGTCGCGTTCGACTGGACCGTCCTCGGCGCAGGCTTCGCGCTGTTCACCTGCCTGCTGGCCGCGACCGCGGCCGTGATCGCGTACCGGCGGGCGCCGCACCGCGCCCTCGCCCGTGGCGTGCCGTCCCGCACCCCGGGTCCGGCCGCCTGGTGCGTGCCGCCTGGGCGGCTCGGCCTGCCCGTGCCGGCGGCGGAAGGCGATCCGGCTGGCCCTCGACCCGCGTGCGGAACGCGGCCGGGCGCCGGTCAGGTCGGCCATCCTCGGCACCGTGCTGGCCACCGTGGTCCTGCTGGCGACGGTGACGTTCGGCGCGAGCCTGACCACGCTCGTCTCGCACCCGTCGCTGTACGGCTGGAACTGGACATACGCGCTGAGCTCGGGGTCATTACGGTCAACCACAACCAGACGACGGCCGTGCTTGACCACGACCCGGAGGTCGCCGCGTGGACGGGCGTCTGGTTCGGCACCGCGCAGATCGACGGCGGACCGTCCCCGTCCTCGGTGCGGACACGAACGCGCCGGTCGCGCCGCCGCTGCTGTCCGGCCACGGCCTGCAGGGACAAGGGCAAGCTGGTGCTCGGCGCGATGACCCTCGCGCGCTGCACAAGAAGCGTCGGCGACGTCGTCACGGTCACCGACGGGGGACCGAGGCCGTTCTCCGCGCGGATCGTCGGCACCGCCACCCTGCCTTCGATGGGCGTCGCGGCCACCCTGCACACCGAGATGGGCACCGGCGCCGTGCTGCCCTACCAGGACATTCCCGGCTCTGTCGCGGAACCAGCCGAACAACATCCTGGTCACCCTGCGCCCCGGCGCCAACCTCGCCGCACAGCAGAAGCTGCTCCAGACCATCGTCCCGGCCAACGTACGGCGGCGTGGTGCTGCCCGTGCAGCGCCCTGCGGAAATCGCCGATTACCAGTCGATGGGCACCGCGCCCGTGATCCTGGCCTGCGCCCTCGTGCTCGGCGCGCTCAGCTCGCTGCTACTGACCCTGATGTCCTCGGTCCGCCGTCGCCGCAGGGACCTCGCGCTGCTCAAGACCCTCGGGTTCACGAGGCGCCAGCTGTCCGCGACCGTGGCGTGGCAGTCCACCGCCGCGATCGCCGTCGGCGCCGTCGTCGGCATCCCGCCTGGGCATCGCGCTCGGCCGCGCGCTGTGGGACCTGTTCGCCGGGCCAGATCAGCGTCGTGCCGCAGCCGTCGGTCCCGGCGCACCGTCGCGCTCATCGTGGTCTGGCGCGCTGGTCGCCGCCAACGTGGTCGCCCCTCCCGGCTGGGTCGCCGGCCGCACCCCCGCCGCGGCCCTGCTGCGCGCGGAATAGGCGGGCCGTGGCCGCGGCCCGCGCGGTCGTCACAAGGAAACCGCCGGGACCGCACGCGTCATCGCCCGATATGCGGGGGAACATGGGCGTGCGCCCAGACAGTCCCAGGTCAGCGCGATGCTAGGCGCGTCGCGGCCCGCACGGCAGTCTGTTGCAACACCCGAGTGCCGATGCCGCATCGATATGCGTCACGTGACCGATGTCTACCGGCGCGACCGCAGCAGCATGTGACCACCGTATCAAGCGCGCGTCACGTTATTACCGGCTTCTACCTCAGACCTCGCCGAATGCGGCGGGCGCGGCCAGGGGAACGCGAGGAGAGCAGCCCGTGTTCGTTCACGCCCTGTCTGGGGCAGCGTCGTTCGCCGCATGCCTGCGGCTCTTCCGGTCCTACCCCCTAGCGGTCCCTTCTCCATCCTGGTGAAGCTGAGCCCGGCAGGCCGTCGCTCCAGGGACCGGCCGAAGAGGGTTCACTCCCGCCCGGCGATTCCGGTGGCTGGCACCGCTCGATCGTCCTGCGCCACCGCGCCTTCGAAGGGTCCGGCTTCTACGTCCTCACCCAGGACCCGGCCGAGCACTTCACCCTCCGGCCGTGGAACCCGGCCGACGGCGAGTGCCAGGAGATCCGGCCGGGGACGCCGGTGCCCGTCACCAGCCACCGGGTCATCACCGAGGGCATGCCGGTGCCGCGGGACGGCGCTCTGCTCGGCTGGGTCAGCGACCGCCAGGCGACGGTCTTGCTGTCGGTGTACCACGGGCAGCCGGCGTCGCCGGTCCGCGTGCCGCAGGTCCGCGTGCTCGCCATGGTCGGCAGCGAGCCCATGCGGTGGCCGCCGTTCACCGCGAGCCCACTTGACGACGGGCGGTTCTGGGAGTACGTCGAGCGGGGCGAGATCGTGGACCTCGCGCCTGTCATCGTCCGCGACGCCGGGGGAGCGTTCTGGGTGCCGTCGCAGAACCCCGGCCGCGCCCGGCCAGGGACACGGCTGCGTCGTGGTCAGCCGCAACCTGCAGTCCGAGGACTACTGGGTGCCCGCGGGCATCTACATGGACCACTGGATGCTGCGCGAGGGCGTGCCGAGCCCGCCCGCGAGCCACCTGCTCACCCTGCCGGGCGCCGTCGACCTGTCCCGCCGCCTGACCGCCTGGTAGCGGTCATCCTGCGCACGGCGTAATCCGCCGACGCCACGTGCGCCGGCACCCGGTCGTCCAGTTAGCCCGGTTCACGTCAGGGTAACCAGCCACCCTAATGCCTGGCAGGATCGGCAGCATGATCGGACGGATGCACCATGTGGTCCTGGACTGCCCGGACCCCGCGGCCCTCGCCGCCTTCTACTCCGCGCTGCTCGGGCTGCCGGTGACGTACCGCGACGACGACTGGGTGGTGGTCGCCGCGCAACGATACGTCGTCCGGACTGGCGTTCCAGCGCGCCCCGGGCCATCGGCCGCCGACCTGGCCGATCCCGCGGTGCCGCAGCAGGTCCACCTAGACATCATGGTCGAGGACCCCGCCGCCGCGGGCCCGCGGGTGCTGGCGCTTGGCGCGGTGAGACTCGACGGCCACGACGTTTACGCCGACCCGGCGGGCCACCCGTTCTGCCTCATCCGCCGGCCCCGGTGGGCAACGCCCATTCCCGCAGACGCCGGTAAATTACGCATCGAATAAGATGCCGAACTTTCGTGATCATCCGGAGGGTGCGTTTCGCCCGGATAACCGCAACAAGCGCGGGGCGCGCCTGACGAGCGGCTAGACCGCTAGAGGCCGCGGTCGGGGTCGCGGAGCGGGAAGTGGCAGGCCGCCAGGTGACCCTCGGCCGTGAACGGGCGGAGCGGTGGCTCCTCGGCCGCGCACAGGTCCTGGGCCCGCGGGCAGCGGGTGCGGAACCGGCAGCCGGACGGCGGGGCGACCGCCGACGGGAGCTCGCCGCGCACTCCCTGGTGCTCCTTCGCCCGCTCCAGGGTCGGGTCGGCGACCGGGACGGTGTCGATGAGGCCGCGCGTGTAGGGGTGGACCGGCGCGGCGTACACGTCGGCGGCCGGGCCGACCTCGACCAGCTTGCCGAGGTACATCACGCCGATGGTGTCGGACATGTACCGCACCACGGACAGGTCGTGCGAGATGAACAGGTACGTCAGCCCGTGATCGCGCTGCAGGTCGAGCATCAGGTTGAGGATCTGCGCCTGGATCGACACGTCGAGGGCCGACACCGGCTCGTCGGCCACGATCAGCGAGGGCCGCAGCATCAGCGCCCGCGCCAGCCCGAGGCGCTGCCGCTGCCCGCCGGAGAACTCGTGCGGGTACCGCTCGGCGGCGGCGGCGGGCAGCCCCACCTCGTCGAGCATCGCCTTCACGCGCTTCGTCTGCGCGGCGCGTGACCCGTCGCGCTGGATGACCAGGGGCTCGCGCAGGATGGTCCCGACCCGCATCCGCGGGTCCATGGAGGCGTAGGAGTCCTGGAACATCAGCTGCACGGCCCGCGCCTGCCGCCGCCGCTCCCGCCCGGACAGGGACGCCAGGTCCCGTCCGCCGAGCACGATCGACCCGCCGCTCGGCTTCTCCAGGCCGACGATCAGCCGTCCGACCGTCGTCTTCCCGCAGCCTGACTCCCCGACGAGGCCGAACGTCGACCCGGCGGGGATGGCGAAGGACACGTCCGCGACGGCCGAGACCTGCCCGACCTTCCGCTGCAGTACGGCTCCCGCGGTCACCGTGAAGTTCTTCACCAGGTGCGAGACGGACGAGCAGCGTCGCCGTTCGCCGCCGCGACGGCGAGCCCGCCCGCCGCCTCCGCCGCGGCCACCCCGTCCGCGACCGCCCTTCCGCGACGGGCCCGCGCCCCGGCCGCGTCGACGCCTCCGGCCGGGCCCGTGCCCGCGGCACGGTGACGTCCGCCCGGGCCCGCACCCGCGCGGCCAGTTCGGCCGCGGGCGTCGCGGGCATCTCCGGCCGCTCCGGCGGGACGGACACGAACGGCGTGCGCGGGTCACGCGCCTCCTGGGCGGACCCGACGGGGAAGAAGCAGCGGAACAGGTGCGCGCCGCCCGCGTCGGTCAGCGACGGTTCCGACGCCCGGCAGGAGTCCTGCGCGTACCGGCACCGGGGCGCGAACTTGCACCCGGGCGGCGGGGCGGTGAGGTCAGGGGGCTGGCCGGGGATGTTGTACAGCCGCTTGATGGTCGACCCGTCGGCGGCCTTCTCCGGCAGCGCCTCGAACAGCGCCTCGGTGTACGGGTGGCGCGGCCTCGCGAACAGCACCGGCGTCGGCGCGGTCTCCACGATCCGGCCGGCGTACATCACCGCCACCCGGTCGGCGCGGCCCGCGATCACGCCGAGGTCGTGCGTCACCAGGATCACGGCCATGGACAGCCGCTGCCGCAGCGAGTCGATCAGCTCGAGGATCTGCTTCTGGATGGTGACGTCAAGCGCGGTGGTCGGCTCGTCGGCGATCAGCAGCTTCGGCTCGCAGGCCAGGGCCATGGCGATCATCACGCGCTGCCGCATGCCGCCGGACAGCTGGTGCGGGTAGTTCCGACGCGCTCGGCTGGCTTCGGCATGCCGACCAGGCCGAGCACCTCCACGGCGCGGGCCAGGCGCGGCCTCTTGCGACGCCCCCCGGTGCAGCCGGACCGACTCGGCGATCTGGTCGCCGATCGTCATCGTCGGGTTGAGCGAGGTCAGCGGGTCCTGGAAGATCATCCCGATCAGGTTGCCGCGCACGTCCTCCATGCCGGACTCCGACAGGGAGGTGACGTCCACCCCGTCGACCGTGATGCTGCCGCCGACGACCGAGCCGCCGCCGGGCAGCAGCCGCATGACCGACAGCGCGGTCATCGTCTTGCCGCTGCCGGACTCGCCGACGATGCCGAGGCACTCGCCGGGGTTCACCGTCAGCGACACGCCGTCGATGGCGTGCACGACCCCGTGGCGCAGCCGGATCTCGGTGCGCAGGTCCTCGATCGACAGAAGCGGAGCCAACAGGAAAACGCCCCCCAACAAGGAAGATAAACGTCGCTGCAGCCGGACCTCGAACGCGTCGCGGAGCGCGTCCCCGATGAAGTTGATGGCGATGACGACGAGGATGATCGCGATGCCGGCCGGGAAGATCTGCCACCAGTACCCGTCGTAGACGGCGTTGAGGCCGGCGTTGAGCATGCCGCCCCAGTCCGTCTGCGGCGGCCGGATGCCGAGGCCAAGGTAGGACAGCGCGACGATCAGCAGGATCGCGTCGGCCACCTGGAAGGTCGCGTTGACGATGATCGTGCCGATCGCGTTCGGCGCGATGTGCCGGAACACCGCCCGCGCCGAGCCGCCGCCCATCACCCGCATGGCCTGCACGTAGTCGCGCACCCGCAGCGACAGCGCCTCGCCGCGGATCAGCCGGGACGTGGTCAGCCACGACGTCAGCGCGATGACGAGGATGAGCTCCGTCTCGGTGGGCGGCCAGATGGAGACCACGACGAGCGCGAGGAAGAGCGTGGGGATCGCGAGCAGCGCGTCGACGATCCGCATCATGACCGAGTCCGTGATCCCGCCGAAGTACCCGGCGACCGCGCCCCACAAGGTGCCGAGCACGGTCGCGAGGAAGGCGGCGGCGAGCCCGACCTCCAGGGAGATCTGGCCGCCGACCATGAGCCGGCCGAGGACGTCGTAGCCGTTCTGGTCGGTGCCGAGCGGGTGCCCGGGACCGGGGGCGAGGTTCTCGTTCGCCAGGTTCACGTGCACCTGGTCGGTGTGGTAGAACAGCGGCCCGAGAAAGCAGAACCCGAAGATCAGCACCAGCAGCACCACGCCGACGATGGCGAGCTTGTTCTCGAGGAACACCTCAAGGCCGCGGAGGAACATCCCGCGCGGCTTCGTCGCGGGCAGCGCCGCCGGGCGAGCCGACCGGCGTCGGTCGCGGCGCCCGGCAGCCGGCCCGGCGGCGGCCGTCACGCGTACCTCACGCGCGGGTCGAGCACGGCGTACGCGATGTCGGCGAGCAGCGACCCGACGACGGTGGCGATCGCGACGACGATGACGAAGCCGAGCAGCGTGGGGTAGTCCTGGTTCTGCGCCGACTGGAAGAACAGGAACCCCATGCCCGGGTAGTTGAACACCGACTCGGTGATCAGCGCGCCCGACAAGATCGCCGGTATGGACAGCCCGAGCAGGGTGGCGATCGGGATCAGCGAGTTGCGCATCACGTGCCGCCACAGCACCCGGCGCGACGACGCGCCCTTCGCCCGGGCGGTGCGCACGTAGTCCTCGGTGATGTTGTCGAGCACCGAGGACCGCATGTACCGGCTGAACAGGGCGATCGTCACGAGGGCCAGCGTGACGACCGGGAGCGTCAGGTCGCGCCAGTCGGTGAGGTCGTTGGCGACCCCGCCCTGCGGCGCCTCGGGCCCGAACCAGCTGCAGCTTCACCGAGAACACCAGGATCAGCACCGTACCGACGAAGAACGTCGGCGCCGCGTAGAACAGGAACGACAGCGCGGTGAAGGTGTAGTCGACCGGCTTGTTGCGCCGCACCGCCTGCCACAGCCCGACCGGCACGGCGATGACCAGCGCGAGGATCGTGGAGAAGCCGACCAGGATGATCGTCTTCGGCAGCCGCTCGCCGAGCAGCGAGGCGACCGACTGGTCGAGCTTCCAGGAGAACCCGAGGTTCCCCTGCAGCAGGTGGCCGAGCCAGAGCAGGTACTGGGAGAACCACGGCTTGTCGAACCCGTACTGGGCGTTGAACTGGGCCAGCGCGGCCGGGTTGCGGTACGCCGACGGACCGAGGATCGCCACCGCCGACATTGCCGGGGATCGGCCGCAGCAGGATGAAGGTGACCACCGTGACAAGCAGCACGACGATCGCCGCCTGCAGGATTCTCCGAATGAAAAAGCCAATCAAGTCATTCCCCCGAACGGATCGGCGTTCTCCGACGCGTTCACGCCTCCGCCGCCGCTGGCCCCGCCGGCCGGAGCCGTGGGGCCAGCGGCGCCCGGGGCTAGCTCTTGACGAAGTACCAGTTCTCCGGGTTGATGCCGAGCGTGGTGGACTGCGGGATCACGCCGCGCAGGCTGTTGATGACCTCGGTCAGCTGGTAGACGCCGTTGCGGCTGCCAGATGACCGGGCAGCTGCTGCGCCAGGTAGTCCTGCCACGTGAACAGCGGCTGCGTCGAGGTGGACGTCAGCGTCTGGTTGATGTAGCGTGTCGTTGAGCGCGTTGCTGTAGCCGCCGGAGTTGGCGCCCGAGCCGGTCAGGAACAGCGTCTCGCCGGTGGGGTAGTAGTCAGGCACGAACGTCCAGCCGCCGCCCCAGTTGGCCATGTCCCAGTCGCAGGAGATGTGCGCGACCACGCAGTTGCCGCCGGCGATCGCGGTCACCTGGTTGAACGGCTTGGGCTCCAGGCTGATCTTGATGCCGACCGTGCTGGCGTTCGACTGGAGCTGGGTCATCTCCGACGCGATCCAGTCGGTCCCCGTCGCGTACGGCAGGGTGAAGCTGAGCGCCTGCCCCTGCTTGACGCCGGCGCCGCACAGCGACGGGGTCGCGCAGGTCGTGATCCCGTTCGGCACGACCTTCCAGCCGTGGCTGGTCAGCAGCTGCTTGGCCTTGGCCGGGTTGTAACGGGAACGGGTCGCCCTCCTTGCCCTTCGCCGACAGGTACGTGGGTCGTCGGGTAGGTGCCGACCGGCCCGACCGTGTACTTGCCGTAGCCCGTGCAGCGGCCCCTGGATGATGGACTGCTGGTTCATCAGGTACGCGAGGGTCTCGCGGAAGTACAGCTGCTTGATGATCGGCCCGTTCCCGGTCGTGGACTGGAAGTTGACCGGGAAGTAGTTGATGCCCCACGAGTACAGCGGGTCGAGGGTGTAGCCGTGGACCGGGTTGGTGCCGACGGTCGCGTTCGCCGGCTTGGTCGGCGCGTCGGTGGTCGGCAGGTAACCGACGTCGATCGTCTGGCCGCCGCCGCCGGCCGCGCTCGCCTGCAGCACGTTGTACTGGGCGGACTCGGTGGTGAAGGGAATCTCCTGGAACTTGGCCAGCGTGGGCTTGGGAGAGCCGGAGTAGGCCTTGTTCGGCACGAACGTGGAGTTTCCGTCGGAGTTGAAGCTCTGCAGCTTCCACGGGCCGTCCACGATCGACCAGATCTTGGAGGACGCCCAGCCGGACAGGGCCTTGGACTGGCCGTCGAGGAAGGTGTAGACCTTGGCGCAGGCCGCCGCGGCCGCGGTGCAGCCGCCGCTTTCCGGCTTGGCCCCCAGCGCGGTGACGTCCCAGGCCATCGGCATCGGGGTGATCTGGCTCAGCTCGTTGTAGGTGAACCAGGTCGGGTTGTACTGCTTGTTCATCGTCATGGTCAGCGTCGTGGAGCTGGTCGCCTTGACGTTGGACACGTTGGTCGGGAACCCGCCGGGGACGTAGGCGCCCCAGTTGGTGGAGGCCTCCGCCTGCATCATGTGGATCCAGAACACCACGTCCTGGGCGGTCACCGTCTCACCGTTGGACCACTTCCATGGCTTCATGGTGATCGTGACGTTGTTGCCCTTGTACACCGGCGTGTCCGCCAGCGACAGGCTGGTGTTCAGGGTCGGTGACGCGCCGTTGCCGAACCAGTAAAGCGGCCGGTACATGAGGTACTGGAAGGTCCTCGGCGTTCGACCACGGAGAAGTAGGTGCTGCTGGTGAACGGGAAGATGTAGTTCGGCGTCGTGGACGGCGGCAGCGCGAAGGTCGCCGTGCCGCCGCTGACCGGCGTGCCGCCGCTCGACCCGCTCGCGCCGGTCCCGCCGCCCCCGCTGCTCCCGCAGGCGGCCGCGGTGACCGCGATGGCCGCCGCGCCGCAGGCTGCGGCGAGCCACGCGCGCCCGTCGGCGGCGCCCTGATGGGAATGCACCCATTGTGCGCAGCTCCTTACTGTGAGTAGTCAAAAATTGGCGCGCGCATCGTTACTCTGCACAGGAACCCCCTGATCGCCTGGCGCGTAGATCCCCCGATCGCGCGAGCCCCGGTTACTGGCTATACAAGCATCATGACCGACGGTGAGCAAGCGCGGGTCAACAAAAGACAACGTTCGTGTCGCGCAGTCTTCTCTCGGGGGGACGACCCCCCGTAACCCCCCGGCCGGACATAGGCTCCGGGGTGACTCTAGTGGCAGCGCTTATGGCGTTCAGCCAGGATGCCGGGCGGGATGCCGGGCAGCGGCGCGCGGCGCTAGTCGGCCTGCTCCAGGGCGTTGCGCATCGGGCGGAGCTTGGACTCGGTCTCCGCCAGCTCGGCGGCCGGGTCGGAGCCCGCGACGATGCCGCAGCCGGCGAACAGCCGCGCCCGGTTCCCGTCGAGCTGCGCGCACCGCAGCGCGATGCCCCACTCGCCGTTGCCGTCGGCGTCGACCCAGCCGACCGGGCCCGCGTACCGCTCCCGGTCCATGGACTCCAGCTCGCGGATCACCTCGACGGCGGCGTCGGTCGGCGTGCCGCCGACGGCGGCCGTCGGGTGCACCGCGGCGACGAGCGCGAGCGCCGACCTGGCGGCGGCCAGGGTGCCGCGCACCCGGGTGCCGAGGTGCTGGACGTTGGGCAGCCGGATCAGCTCGGGGCGCGGCGTGACGTACATGGCCGCGCACAGCGGCGACAGGGTGTCGCGCAGCGAGGCGGCGGCGTACTCGTGCTCCTCGTTCTCCTTCGCCGAGCCGAGCAGGGCCCGGGCGAGGTCGCTGTCCTCGGCCTGCGTCGCGCCGCGCGGCGTGGTGCCCGGCCAGCACGAGCGAGCTCACCTCCCAGCCGTCCTTGCGGATCAGCAGCTCGGGGGTGGCGCCGACCAGGCCGTCGCAGGCGAAGGTGAAGCAGCCGGGGTAGCGCGCGGCGAGCCAGCGCAGCAGGACCCGCGGGTCGATCGGGATGTCGGCCGACGCGTGCAGGTCCCTGGCGAGCACCACCTTGCGCAGGTCGGCGGAGTGCGTGATCCGGCGCACGGCCTCGCCGACCGCCTGCTCCCACTCCGGCGCCGACAGCGAGCCGTCGTGCCAGCGGAGGTCGCCCGGCGGGACCGGCGGCTCGAACGGGCCCGGCGTCCACGGCCGCTCGCCCTCGGGGGTGATGGTGGTCAGCCAGGCGTTCCCGGTGCCGTCCCGGCCGAGGATCGCCCGCGGCACGATGAGCACCGAGCCGTCGGAGGCGTCATCGAACGTGAAGGTGCCGAACGCGACCAGGCCCGAGCCGCGCCGGCGCACCCCGTCGTCGATGTCCGCGCTGTCGGCGACCTCGCCGGAGCCACTTCTCCGCCGCGGTGAACCGGTCCGCCCCGGCGGGCAGCGTCACCCGCGCGGCCTCGCCCCATCCGGCCAGGCCCGCGGCCTGCCGCACCCAGGCGACGACCGCAGGCTCGGGCACCTGGTCGAGGAAGTCCTCGCCGGGATCGGGGATCGGCGCGCTGCGCACGACCAGTCGCTCGCCGTATCGGTCCCTGACCTGCCGCCCGCTGGGGTCGCTGTGGTTCCCGTACGGCTCTGCCATAACAGAGAATTCTAGTCGGGGCCGCGGACCGCCCGGCTGGCCCCAGCTGCCGACCGAGCTGGCTTGTCCGCACCGCTGGCGCAACAGGTGTTCCGCGTTCCGCTGTGCGCCCCGCGGGCCCGCTGTCCACCGCCACTCGGGCGGTCTGCTCGCTCCCGGTGAGCAGGTTCCCCGTTGGCACGCGGCGCGTCAGTCGCTCGACTCTCGCGGCGAGAGCATCTGCGCCATCGCGGGCAGCACGCCAGGCGCGACCCGGCAGTAGACCCAGGTGCCCCGGCGCTCGGAGATGATCAGGCCTGCCTCCCTCAGCTTCTTCAGGTGGTGGCTGACCGTGGGCTGCGAGACGCCCACGTTCTGGATGTCGCAAACGGAGGCTTCCCCGCTCTGGTGCGCGGCGACCCGGGAGAAAAGCCGGAGGCGAACCGGGTCGGCCAGCGCCTTGAACATGCCGGCCATGCGCTCGGCATCCGCGGCAGTGAGTTCCGCCGCGCCAAGCGGCGGGCATGGAAACTCAACGGTCGTCTCTCCGATGAGTTCCGTTGGAATCGTCATGGGGGTAATACTCGCGTGCATCTGTGATCTCTGCCACCGATCTGGCCATAACGTGACATCACCTATATCTACGGTCGCATGCCTGACGGGGCGCCTTTCCCCCGCTTTCTAATCCGCATCCCCTCACCGGCGGCAAAGCGGGCATGCCGGGAGCGCTGCCCGGCCCCGGCTGCCGGCCTGGCACCAGGGACCGCGGCGCGGGCCGGGCCGGCCTCGACGCGGCACCGGGCGCGTCGCCGGACAGCTGGATGCGAACGATTGCAACGCCCGTCTCTCTCGGGCTCCGCTGAGCTCTGTTAAGTGCCTGCTTACCCGCCGAGGGAGGCACCCGGTGCCATTAGCGCGAGTCGCGGAATCCGTTTTGCTGCGCGGTTCCCGGCACGGGAAACGGCTATCGCGGCGCCGCTGACGCGCGGAATCCGTAAACGCAGGGCCGCCAGACCCCGGAATCCGCTAAGTCCCCGATTACCGGTAAACGGTTACTGGCGAGTAAAAACTGGATTGTTTAATTCGGATCGATGCTGGTCAATGGTGTTCTAGTGCCGTGGCAGGCGCCGTCGCCGGGCGGTCCCGCTACAGCAGCGAGAGCTGCTCGTGCGGCGCGGCCGGCGGGCGCGGCGGGCCCGCCGCGGTGCCCCGCCCGCGCGGCGTCCCGCCGTCGGGGCGGCCGGCGCCGCGCCCGACGCCGAAGCGCTCCGCCAGCTCGCGGACCTGGCCGGTGATCCGCGCCTGGTAGTCCTTGCGCGCGTACGCGCCCCGCCCGTACAGCTCGGCGTACCTGGGCACGAGTTCCGGGTGCGCCTCGCGCGAGCCAGCCGAGGAACCACTCGCGGGCGCCCGGCCGCAGGTGCAGCACGATCGGCGTGACGTGCACCGCGCCCGCCGCCGCGGCCTGCCGGACGGCCGCGGCCAGCTGGGCGGGGGAGTCGGACAGGTACGGCACGACCGGCCCCATCAGCACGCCGCAGCGCAGCCCCGCGTCGTTGAGCGTGGCGCACGCCTCGAGGCGGCGCTCCGGCGCGGGCGTGCCCGGCTCGATGGCCCGCCACAGCGACTTGTCGACAAAGGCCGCCGAGACGTTCAGCCCGACGTCGGTCACCTCGGCCGCCGAGAGCAGCAGGTCGAGGTCGCGCAGGATCAGCGTCCCCTTGGTGAGGATCGAGAACGGGTTCGCCGCGTCCCGCAGCGCGCGCGATGATGCCCCGCATGAGCTGGTAGCGCCCCTCGGCCCGCTGGTAGCAGTCGACGTTGGTGCCCATCGCGATGTGCTCGCCCGCCCAGCCGGGCGAGGCCAGCTTCGCCCGGAGCAGCTCGGGCGCGTTGACCTTGACCACGACCCTGGTATCGAAGTCCCGCCCCGCGTCCAGGTCCAGGTACGTGTGCGTGTTCCGGGCGAAGCAGTTGTGCGACACGACGCCGTTGGCGATGAAGTCGCCGGTCCCGGTCGTGATGTCGTACATCGGGAGGTCGAGGCCGAGCGGCTCGATCGAGGCCACCCGCAGGTTCGCGTCGCTCTTGATCGCCATGCCCTCGATCGACCGCTTCCGCGTGATCGCCGGGTCCGTGGTGTGGAAGAACCGCATGACCTCCTTGAGGCCGCCGCGCAGCCGGACGACGACGAGCCCGTTCGCCCTGTTCGGTCGGCTCGAGCACGTAGCCGAAGCCGAGTTCGCGTCAGCGCCCTGGTGGTCCACTGGATGATCTCCGGATCGGTGTTCGACACCCGCCAGACGCCCTGCTGTAGCTGCCCTCGGCGTCGAAGATGCCAGCGAGGAAGCCGCAGAACCAGTCGCGACACGGGAAGCTCGGGCCAGCTGATCAGGTGCTCGATGGCATCGAGGGCGCTCCGCGAACCGCTGCGTGATCGCCCGCATCGGTCGCCGCGTCGACGTCTCCGGCCGAGAAATCGAATTCTCTGGTCAGGACCGCGAAGGTGCCGAGGTAGTCGCGCGTTCGCGTCAGTGCCTCGTCATCCGCCAGTGCGAGGCGGAAGTGATGGATGACCGTCCCCGGCGCGATCGGTGTACCTGCCGCAGCGTGCCGTCGCCGCGGATCATCCCGCACAGGTAACCGCGCCGGTAAGCCACCGACTCCTTCGGCGGGTCCGCGAACCCGCCGAAGCCCATGAGCTTGTTGTTCGTGGTGAGGAACGGGCGCTGGTCGGGGCCCTGCTCGGCGCCGGTGACGTGCTTCCAGCCGCGCTCGGTCAGGAACCGGTGATCGCCGCTCGTGATCAGCTTGGTCCCGTCCTCGAGCGTGACCCGGTACGCGGGCTTGACCGTCGACCAGTGGGCGAGGACCTCGGTGGTGACGTAGCGGCGGTAGTAACCCGTCGCGCACCGTGCCGTAGATGGCGTCGCCCACCCGCACGTCGGCGAGCGGCTTGGCCGTCCCGTCCGCCATCAGAATCGGCGTTTCCCCAGTGCAGCAGTAGAGGCATGAATGTTGACATCCCCGGTAGGGATTGATGGTATAGCGGAACATCATGCGGGAGGACTTGGGTACCTCGGACACGATCGACTTCGCCTGGACCTCGTAGAAGGTCATGCCGCGGAACTCGGGCGTGTCGAACGTCCGCGCGACCGCGTTCCGCTCGATCAGCGGGAGCGTCGTCCCGCCGGCGGGGTCACGGTCATCGCTCGAATCGAGTCGCAGGCTGTCCCAGCGCATGACCGACAGTCTAGAACCCGCGTTCGATCATGGCAAACATGTGTTCGGATTCGTCTGCCAGCCCGTCGAGCGGCGATTACGCTTTTACTTCTGTGGGAACGCGTTCGGTAATCGGTTCTTGCCTGTTGCAAAAAGAGTCAGGCACAAAGTCAGAACGATTGGATAAACCTCCCCCCGTGGGGGATAGTTAGATGAAGTTCCCACCGGCGCGCGGAACGCGGAGGTATGGCGCTATGGCGCTGTCAATGGACGAGCAGCGCATGCTCGCCGAGATAGAGCGGCGACTCGCCGCGGAGGACCCTGGTCTCGCCACCAGGCTGTCCTCATTCAGGCGGCCAGGGCCGGCCGCCGGGCTCCGGACTACCCGGGGCAAGATCATCGGCTCGATCTGTACCGTCGTCCTGCTCGCCGTCATCGGACTGACGGTCTACGCGATGATCCCCTTCCGCGCGCATAGTTCGAAAACGCCCGCTCAGCAGGCTGTCCTCCGCGCAACCCTCGACAAGCGCCCCGGTGCGGGTCGGCGGGGTGGCGCAAAGCACGTCGTCGGGAAGCACCGCGGGCTAGCCGCGAGCGACCAGGCCGAGCGGACGGCCGCTCGGCCTCGCGCGGTTACGAGTCCCGCCAGAGCTGTACCAGGTACCGCTCGACGCCCTCCAGCTTGCGCTTCTCCCGCTGGAAGTCATCGGACAGCGGGTCCCTGTGCTGGCTGAAGAGGTCCGCGTACATCTGCACGACCGTCTCGCGGTAGCGCGCGTACACCCGGACCTCGTAGTTGCCGACGCCGCCGGACAGCCGCAGCCCGGACACGGCGGGCCCGGCCGAGCCCATGTCGATGGAGAGCCGCCCGCGCAGGTACAGGCGCGCCTTGGCCTCCTCGTCCCAGGCGTCGGGCAGCAGCGGCTGGCCGTCCCATTCCTCAAGGACGAGGCGGACGTCGATGTCCTGCTGCAGCGAGCCGACCCAGAGCTGCTCGCGGCTGGCCGAGACCAGCACGCCGACCGGCGGCAGCGGGCCGCCGGGCGCGTCCGGGTGCACCTCCGAGTCGTGAATCCGGAACATGCGGCGGTCGGGGAAGACAGGCATCACAAGCTGAAGCAGCCTGCGGCTCACGTATCCCCCCTCGGGCACGCCCCACCTCGCTCCTCACGCGTCTTGCGAAGGACGCCGTCGATCGCCCACCCTCGGCATACCGGCATCGTGCCTAAATGTAGACCGAGACAGCGCCTCGTGTTGGGTGAACGTGGTGGAAGTGCACAGCGGAAACCGTGTTACTGCTGAGCAATGGCGATTTAGGCCAATTCATGGCGTTACCTATTGACTACAGCGCGCAGCAATGTAGTGTCATATCCGGTATAACACTCGCTGACCCCCAGGCGGTGCGCAATGCGTTCGGTCCCTGCTGCCCAGTCTCAGCTACAGAACGTATCTGTACGATCACATGCCGAAGTAATACCGGCCTCTACTCCGATAACGGTCTCTGTGGTCCCCGCGGTTCACGATTCCAGCCGAATCACTGGGAGTAGCCGTCTGGTTCCGGCCGCCGCGCCATCGTCCTCGCGGTCTGCTGCTCAGCCCTGTTCATGGTCGGCCTTGACAACACGATCGTGAACGTCGGCCTCCCCGAGATCGGCGCGTCGCTGCACACCAGCGTGGCGGGCCTGCAGTGGACCGTGGCGGGCTACACGATCGTCCTGGCCAGCCTGCTGATGTTCTCCGGCGCCGCGGCCGACAGGATCGGCCGGCGCACCATCTTCCAGGTCGGCCTGAGCCTGTTCACGCTCGGCTCGTGGCTGTGCAGCCTCGCGCCCGTCCTTGTCCTGGCTGATCGCCTTCCGCGTGCTGCAGGGGGTCGGCGGGAGCATGCTCAACCCGGCGGCGCTCGGCATCATCACGAACGTCTTCAGCGCGCCGAAGGACCGGGCCAAGGCGATCGGCGTCTGGGACGGCGTCTCCGGGCTGTCCATGGCCCTCGGGCCGGTGGCCGGCGGCATCCTCGTCGGCTCCGTCGGCTGGCGCGGCATCTTCTGGGCGAACATCCCGGTCGGGCTGGCCGCGATCTCGCTCACCGCGCTGCTCGTGCCCGACTCCAAGGCCGCCAAGGGCCGCAAGGCCGACCCCCTCGGGCAGGTCCTGGTGATCGTCATGCTCGCCTCGCTGGCCTACGCGATCATCCAGGGCCCGTCCGCCGGCTGGTTCTCGCCGGACATCGCCGGGCTTCTTCCTGCTCTCGCTGACCGCGCTCGGGCTGCTGCTGCGCTACGAGCCGCGCCGCGCCGAGCCGCTGATCGACTTCAGGTTCTTCAAGTCGGTCCCGTTCAGCGCGGCCAACGCCACCGCCGTCTGCGCGATCGCCGCGAGCGCCGGGCTTCCTCTTCCTGACCACCCTCTACCTGCAGGACGTGCGCGGCTTCAGCGCCCTGCGGGCGGGCCTGACGCTGCTGCCGATGCCCTGCATGATGGCCCTCGCCTCGCCGATCTCCGGGCGCATCGTGGCGCGCGGCGGCCCGCGCGTGCCGTTCGTGATCGCCGGCGCGGCGCTCACCCTGTCGACCGCGGCGCTGTCCCAGCTCAGCGCCACGAGCGGCCCGCTGTTCCTGATCGTCACCTACGGCCTGTTCGGGTTCGGCGCGGGCATGGTGAACGTGCCGATCTCCAACGGCGTCATGGCGGGCGTGCCCAAGTCCCAGGCCGGCGTCGCGTCCGGAATGAACTCCTCCAGCCGCCAGCTCGGCCAGTCCCTGGGCGTCGCGATCGTCGGCTCGGTCCTCGCGGCCAGCCTGCGCGGCTCCATGCACGCCGGCTTCCTCACCGCCGCGCACGCCGGCTGGTGGATCATGGCCGGCTGCGGCTACGCGGTCCTGGTCCTCGGCGTCATCTCCACCACGCGCTGGGCCCGCGCGACCGCGGCCAGGGCCGGCGCCGACGCCTAGTCCTGCAGATAACAGCAACAAGCGCGTTAGCGCCTGACGCCGCGCTGGGCGGGAACGGCCGGGCGGGGGTCAGCCGCACCCGTTCTGGATCACTCGGAAGATCAGCCGCCGCAGCCGCACGAGCCGCCGCAGCAGCCCCCGCCGCCGCCGCCGACGGGGGCGGTGCCGCCACCGGACGACAGAGCCCGCCGAGGCCCACCGTGGTCAGCAGCTTCACGGTGTCGTCGTGGCCCTGCGGGCAGGTGGCCGGATCGCCGGAGGCGCTCATCGGCCTGGTCAGCAGGAACGTATCGCCGCAGGTGCGGCAGCGGAACTCGTAGCGTGGCACGGGAAGATCTTACCGCGCCATCGCGTGATCACCGAGTGCTGCCTGCCGCGACGGCGATCGCCCGGCGCGGGCTCGACCGGGGCCGGCTCGCCGCGCTCGCCCGCCGCGGCCGGCGCGGCCCGTCGGCGAGGGCCGTCAGGGCGGACGGGCCGATCTCGGATAATCCGGCTATGAGCTACGACCCGGTGACGATCCCCGCTGAAAGCGGGCCGGATAATTCAGCCATGAGCGATGATCCCGCGGCGGCGGTAAACCGCGACACGGACGCGAGCGAGCTGTCGATGCCCGTCGGCGAGGCGATGTTCACGCAGCGGTCGATCCGCAGGATGCGCCCGGACCCGATCCCCGTCGAGCACCTCCGTCTCGTCGTCGCGGCCGCGGCCAAGGCGCCGAACGGCGGGAACCGTCAGATCTGCCGCCTGCTCGTCACCACCGACAGGGACAAGATCGCGGAATTCGGCGAGCTGTACCACCGGTCCTGGTGGGCCAAGCGCAAGGCGGACCGGGGCTGGAACGGGCCGCAGGACGTCCCGCCTGGCGACACCTCCATGGCGCCGGCCATGCGGCTGGCCGACGAGATGGGCGGCGTGCCCTGTGTCGTCTTCGTGCTCTCCGAGCCGCCCCACCAGCCTGAGTCGGTGCTGCCCGCCGCGCAGAACCTCATGCTCGCGGCGCGGGCGCTTGGCCTCGGGTCCGTGCCGACCCGCTTGCACCCCGGACGACTACGGCGAGTTCCGGGCGATCTTCGGCGTCCCCGACGACATCGGGTTTCACCTCGCCATCCCGCTCGGTTACCCGCGGGGACGGTTCGGGCCGACCAGCCGCCTCCCGACGGCCGACACGACCCACTGGAACCAGTGGGGCGGTGCCGTGCCGTGGGCGTGACCCTGGACGCGGCGGCAAGGCTGACGCAGAGGGCCCGTTGACGGCTGCCCGAACTGTCCGAACTGGTTGTCGTGGTCACCGGCGCGGCGCGCGGGATCGGGCGGGCGGCCGCCGAGCAGTTCCTCGCCAGGGGCGCGCGGGTGGTCGCGCTCGACCGCTCCTGGGACGGCGCGGAGGGCGCCGCGGCGGGCATGGCGAGCACCGGCCGCGCGCTCATCGACGACCGCGGACATCACCGACCCGGTCGCCGTCGCCGCGAGCCGCGACGCGGCCGTGGACCGCTTCGGGCGGGTCGACGTGCTCATCAACAACGCGGGGCACCGGCAGCGCTACGCCTTCCCGCCCGACGGGCTGGCGACCGTCCTCGAGACCAGGGAAGAGGACTGGTCCGCCATGCTGGCGGTCAACGTGCTCGGAACGCTGACCGTTACCCGCAGCTTCGTGGCCCCGATGCTCGAGCGCGGGCGCGGGAGCATCGTCGTCGTCGGCACGCGGGGCAGCGCCCTGCGGTCAGTCGCGCCGGGGATCTGGCGCGGCCACCGCCCCGGCAACCGTAACCAGCCGTACGAGGCGTCCAAGGCGGCCC
>CAVTKQ010000025.1:0-35183 GCA_963735315.1 uncultured Actinomycetota bacterium | reverse complement strand
GCACCCGAGTCCGGCGTATCCTGCGGGACGCTTCTTGCTGTTATCAGTTTGGCTCGTTCCCGCCGAGGGTTTAGCCGAATATAGCGGCTTAACCCTCGGCACAGACCGCTTTCCGGCTGACGCCGCCCGATGACCGAGTAACTCCAGGGATCGCGGCGGATTCCCCGGGCAGCATGAGGACCACGGCCGGGGAAGCCTGGCAGTGCTTACCTAGAGGCGGTTGATCGTCATGTCCTGGCGGAGGATACCGCTCTCCTGGCTGGCGCCCGCCGGAGGCCCGCACGCGGCCTCGGCTGTCATCGCCGCGCACGCCTCGCCGCACGGACGGAACGGCGCGCGCAGGCCGTGCCGTCGGAGCAAGCTGAACACCTCGAGCGCGGTGCGCACGCGTGGTATGCCACCGGTGTCCAGCTGTACCGGAGGGTCCGGTAGCCGTCGAGGGTGTTGGCGTTGTCGCGCCGGATGTCGCGGCCCTTGCCGTCGGCTGGGTGCCCGAGGACGCCGTCGAGTTCGACGACGACGCCGTAGTCCGCGTACAGCACGTCGATGTACTGCCGGGTTACGCCCCTGATAACCGGTACCTGCCGGTCACCGCGGGGCAGCCCGTGCCGGCGTTCCACGTCCCTGGCGTAGCGAAGCTCAAGCGGCGAGTGTACGCCGCCGGATATCGGGGACCGCGTCGGTGATGTCGCGCCGCCATCGTGCCCGGCTGCGCGCCGCCAGGGCGGCCAGGATCCGGTCCGGTGTAGTCAGCCGGCGCTGGCAGGCTCTGATCGGCCAGGTCACTGCGTCCTCGGCCGTCTGTGCCAGGTCAGCGAGGTCGAGAACCGTCTCTTCAAGCTTGGTCTGCGGGGGCAGCCGCGCCGGGTGCCTGGCCTCCGCGAGGCGCGACGGAGAAATGGACCACCAGGCCGGGAACGGCGGAAGCGGCCGCCTTCCTGGGCACGGTCACGTGGATCAGGCCCCGACGGGGCATCCGAAAGTCGCCAGGCCTCGGCGGCGGTGTGATGGCTGAGGACCGCGTGTCCTCCCACCCTGAGCACCGGCACCCCACAGCTGGGACTCGCGAGGCACCGGGCCGCTGAACGTGACGAATACACCCCGGTGCAGCCGCTGCCAGCGGCCTGAGTCGAGGCGCGCGGCGATCAGGTGCCGCGACACCCCAGCGGTCATGGCCTGCTCGCGCGTCAGCACCCCGTGCTGCCTGTCCAGCACATCGACAATTGGTAGCAATATGTGCTCAATCACGTACTTATAGTGATATACGCGAAGTGTCACTGCCAGTGGATGCGCGGGTCTTTCGTCAGTGCCGAGGGTTAAGCCGCTATATGCGGCTTAACCCTCGGCGCTGAGCCTGCCCCGGCAAGGGGGCGGGGTTAGCCGCGGCCGTACAGGTGCTCCGCGCGCCAGAAGAAGACGAGGCCGACGGCGAAGAAGGCCACGCCCCAGGCGATGGCGGCGATCCACAGGTCGTTGTTGGTGACGATCGCGTGGCAGAAAGCCTGCAGCGGGATGTTCGAGATCTTGCTGCCCGGGTGGACCACGATGGTCGACAGGTTGCTGCCCGGGTCGATCACCGCGGCCGGCACCCGGGTACCCGCTGCGATGGGCGCGCCGGGGTGGCTGATGAACTGCTGGCAGAGTCCGTACGTTGTACGGCTGGTTGCCCGCCGAGTTCGTCCGGTAGGTGCCCATGAACGCGACCCGGACCAGCGAGATGTAGACCGCGAACGGGTTGAGCGACAGGACCTGCTTCTCCCACAGGGTCAGCACGGCCGGCAGCGTGATGATCAGGTACATGACGCCGCAGAAGTACCGGGAGATCCGCAGGAAGAACGGGATCAGCTCGGACACGTCCGCGAGGGAGCCGCCGAGCCGGGCGACGATCAGCGCCGCGCCGGTGTTGAACAGCGACTGCAGCAGCACGACCGGGATCAGCAGCAGCCAGTACCAGCTGGGGTACTCCCCGCTTACCAGCATGATGACGACCAGGACGACCAGGCCGACGAGCATCTGCTGCAACTCGACGATCACGTAGGCGAGCGGCAGCGAGGCCCGCGGGAAGTAGAGCGCCCGGATCAGCTGCAGGTTGGCGCGCATCACGTTCGAGCCGGTCACGATCGACCGCTCGGAGAACGCGAACACGAACACGCCGGCGACCAGGAACGCCGGGTAGTGGGCCACGCCGCGGGCCGCCTCGAAGAGCAGGCCGAAGATCAGGTAGTAAACGCCCGCGTTGAGCAGCGGCGTGAGCACCTGCCAGATCTGGCCGAGCTTGGCGTCCGTGTACATCGAGACGTTCCGCGCGGTGGCGTAGCCGACGATGAAGTGCCTGCGCTGCCAGAGCATCGCCACGTAGCTGGCCAGCGACGGGCGCGCTCCCGACAGCTTCAGCCCGTGCTGGCGGGCGAGCTCCCCCAGGTCCTGGTCGGGCACCCGGGGCGCGTCGGGCGCGATGACGGCGCCCGCCTGCAAGCTGCCCGGCGCGCTGATCTGACCGCTGTTGTCCACGACGGGGAAGTCTATTGGACCCAATCCGGAAATCGGGCATTGACATCACGGCTGTGAATGAGCCGTGTCCGTTCCGAAACGTCCCCGAGCCGAAAGTGACCGGGTGCGGGTCCCGGGGGACCGCGCACCCGTTCCGGGTGATCCTGGTTCTGACCTTCGCTACAGGCCGCTGTCGGGGGTCCTGACCAGGATCCTGCGGCACTCCTCGTGCCGGATTACCTCGTCAGGGGCGGCGGCGCGGATCTCGTTCAGCTCCACGGTGGACAGCATCTCGCGGCAGCCGCCGCACTGGCCGCGGCGCAGCGCGGCCGCGCCCAGGCCGGAGGACGCGCGGATCTTGTCGTACAGGGTGAGGAGGTCGGCGGGCACGTCCGGGGCGATCGCGGCCCTGGCGGCGACGGCCTTGGCCGCCTGCTCGGCGATCTCGGCCACGGCCGCGTCGCGGCGGGCGGTCAGCGCGGCCTCGTCGGCGCCGACGGTCTCCGACTCGGCGGCCGCCCCGTCGCGCAGCGCCTGCGCGGTCTCCCGGCGCTCCATCAGCTCGAGCACGACCTCTTCCAGGTCGCCCTGGCGCCTGCGCAGCGAGGTGACCTCGTTCTGCAGCGACTCAAGCTCGCGCGCGTTGGACACCTGGCCCGCGTCGAGCCGCTGGTTGTCCCGCTCGATGCGGACCCGGACCTGGTCCACGTCCCGTTCGGCGCGGCCCAGGTCGCGGTCCAGGTCGCCGAGGTTCGGTGTCCGCGATCGTGATCGCGTCCCTGACCTTGGTCGCGCGCTCGCTGAGCTGGGCCAGCTCGGCGTTTTCCGGCAGGGTGCGCCGCCGGTGGTCGAGCCTGCCAAGCTCGGCGTCCAGGTCGGCCAGTTCGAGCAGCCGCAGCTGCGCCTCGGGAGATGCCTTCACGAAGGGCAACGTTAGTCGCCCGCGCGGTCGTTGTCGCATGGTAGACACTTCGGCATGGGGATCCCTCGGGTAAGCAGGCCCTACATGCCCGGATACGGCGTGGCGGGCCCGGAGCACGGGAGCGGGCTCCTGCACTGGTCATGGGCGGCGGAACGGCTCACCGCCGCGCGGAACTACTGGGTGGTCAGCACGTGGCCGGACGGCCGCCCGCACACCATGCCCGTCTGGGGCATGTGGGACGACAGCACGCTGTGGTTCACCTCGGCCGCGGAGTCGCGGAAGGTGAAGAACCTGCGCGCCGACCCGCGCTGCTGCGTGAGCACGGAGGACGCGTCGGACCCGGTGATCATCGAGGGGACGGCGCGGTTCGCGACCGATCCCGCGATCCTGCAGCGCGTCGTCGACCTGATGAACGCCAAGTACCACAGCGGCGTGGACCTGGACTTCCTCAACCCGGAGAAGAACGCGACGATCGGGGTGCGGCCGCAGCGGGTGTTCTCCATGCTGCACAGCGACTTCACCGGGTCGCCGACACGCTGGGTGTTCGACGAGGACCGCTGACCGTGTTACCAGAGTGCCGCTATGTGCCGATATTCAGTCGGATATATCCGTATTTGTGAGAATGTGACGAGAGTACATTCAGCAACCCTAATGGTTGAGCGTTGAACCAGACCGGTAGCGTGGCCGTGTAATCGAGTGAGGCCGCGACCGTGGCCTGCCTCGTGTAACGTCGGCGGATTGCGACGGACCATACCTGCATGACTTCTAGCACTGGGTTCCCTTGGCGGCTGGGGCGCGGCCTGCGGGCTGCTGGCCGCGGCCGCGGCGATGGGGATCGGGCAGCTCCTGGCCGGGTTTACCGTTCCCGCGGCGTCGCCGGTCGTCGCCGTCGGCGGGGCCGCGATCGACCACACCCCGCTCGCCGTGAAGGACTGGGCGACCTCGACGTTCGGGACCGCCGACAAGACGGTGCTGCTCGGCGGCGTGCTCGTCGTGGTCTTCCTGTACTCCATGGTCGTGGGCGTGCTCGCGATGCGGCGGCTCGCCCTGGGGTTCCTCGGGCTGGCGATCTTCGCCGGCATCGGGCTCGCGGCCGCGCTGACCAGGCACGACGCGACAGGGTCGTACGCGGTGCCGACGATCTTCGGCGCCGCGGCGGGGGCGCTGGCGCTGAGCTGGCTGGTCGGGACGGCCCGCCGGGCGGCCGCGGGCGGCCAGGCGCGGCGCGCCGCGCGCGCGCCGCTCGCCGCCGACCAGCTTCCGCCGATCGCCTTCCGCTTCCGCCCGCGCGCCGACGGCGGCGGGCAGCGACGCCGACGCGGCGAGCACGGCAGGCGCTGCCGGCGCGACGGCCGGCCCGCCTGACCGGCCGCCGCCGGGGCACCCGGTGGCGCCGAGCGGAACGGACGACTCGCACTGGGCTGATGACTCCGGCTGGGTCACCGGGCCGGCGACGCCGCAGGCCAAGGCGATGACGGCAGCCTCGGCTGGGTGGCGGCCGGCAGCGGGGCGCCCGCCGGGCCGCCGGCGGGTCCGGGCCGGGCGGGTCCCGGGACAGCGGGTCCCGGGCCGGCGGGACGGCACCGATGCGCGCGGGGCCGCCGGTGATGAGGCCGGCCGGGGCGCGCAGGGCGGGCCGCCCGCGCGGCGCCAGTTCCTCGTCGCGGCCGGCGTCAGCGCCGCGGCCGCCGCGATCGGCGAGGTCGGCGGCCGGTCCCTGGCGACGCGCAAGAACGTGTCGCTGGCCCAGCAGTCGCTGCGGTTCCCCAAGGCCGCCGCAGCCGGTGGCGCCGCTGCCGCGCGGCGTGAACCTGCCCGTGCCCGGCATCTCGCCGTTCATCACGCCCAACGGCCAGTTCTACCGCGTCGACACCGCCCTGCTGATCCCGCAGGTGGACCCGTCCAACTGGACGCTGCGCATTCACGGCATGGTGGCCCGCGAGGTCACCATCACCTTCGACGAGCTGCTGCACCGGCCCGCTGATCGAGGACTACCTCACGCTGTGCTGCGTCTCCAACCCGGTCGGCGGCCCCTACATCGGCAACGCGAAATGGCTCGGCGCCTCCCTCGCCGCGCTCATCAGGGAGGCGAGGCCCGCAGCGCGGCGCCGACCAGCTGCTCGCCACGTCGGTTGACGGGTTCACCTCGGGCTCGCCGCTCCAGGTGGTGCTCGACGGGCGGGACGCGCTGCTCGCGGTGGCGATGAACGGCGCCGCGCTGCCCACCGCGCACGGGTTCCCCGCCCGCCTCGTCGTGCCCGGCCTGTTCGGGTACGTGTCGGCGTGCAAGTGGGTGGTCGACCTCGAGGTGACGACGTTCGCGGCGGCGCAGGCCTACTGGGTGCCGCGCGGCTGGTCGCAGATGGGGCCGATCAAGACCGAGTCCCGCATCGACGTGCCGACCGACGGGAAGTCGGTGAAGGCGGGCAAGGTGCTCGGTCGCCGGCGTGGCCTGGGCGCAGCACAAGGGCATCGAGGCGGTCGAGGCCCGGGTGGACCACGGCCCGTGGCACGAGGCCACGCTCGCCGTCGTGCCGGGGATCGACACCTGGCGGCAGTGGGCCTGGGAGTGGGACGCGACCCCGGGCACCCACCTGATCGAGGCGCGGGCGACCGACAAGACGGGCTACACCCAGACGTCGGTGGTCGAGGACGTGGCGCCGAACGGCGCGAGCGGCTACCCGGCCACCCAGGTCTCCGTCTCCTAGCGGCGCCGCGCCCGCCTCCTAAGGCGGAGGCCGGCGCGCCGTGGCTCAGTCCGCGCAGGAGACGTTCACCACGGCCTGGCGGTGCTCGGCCTGGACCGCGTGCAGCGCCCTGCCCAGGGCCGGCACCAGGTCCGCGCGGTCGGTGACGGCCTCGCCGTACCCGCCCGAGGCCGTCGCGTACTGCTCGAACGCGACGGCAGGGCCGAGCTCGGCCAGCGGGGACAGCTGCCCGGCGGCGGCCGCGCTGCCCGCCGGGTACATGCCGAGGGCGGAACCCTGGACCGCGGTCCACTTGCGGTTGGCGCAGACGATCGTCAGCACCGGGAGGTCGTGCATCGCCATCGCGTGGTGGCATGCCGCCGGGTTGGCGAACAGGTAGGCGCCGTCGCCGACGGCGGAGATGACGGTGCGTTCCGGCCGGGCCAGCTTCAGGCCGATGGCCGCGGGCAGCCCCCACCCGAGGCCGCCGGCCGGCGGGGTGCCGAAGTAGCTGAGCGGCCCGGGCCGCGGCACGAGCTCGGGCCGCGCCCAGTACTCGCTGACGACCGACGCGTCCGCGGGCAGCACCTGGGCCAGGGCCCAGTTCATGAACGCCTTGGTGACCGGCCCGTCGGCGCGGCCCGCCGCGGCGAGCCGCTCGCCCGCCATCGTGCGGCGGTCCGCGGCGGCTTGCTCGATGGCGGCGCGCCGCCCCTTGTCGATCCGGCCGGCCCGCGCGGCCAGCGCCGCCGCGAGCGCGGCGAGCAGGTTCCCGGTGCTGGCGGTGACCGACAGGTCGCATCGCTGGGTGCGGACCGGGTACCGGGAGAACTGCGGGTCCGGCCCGGTCTGGATCACGGTCGCGTCGGCGCGCGGCTTGGCCGCCGCCGGGATCCACGGCACGTCCATGTCAAGGAAGCACAGGACGTCGGCCTCCGGTGCCACCGCGGCCAGGTCGTAGCCGACGTGCAGCGGGTGGCTGGTGCTCACGTTGTAACAGCGCGGCCTGGACTCCAGGACGCCGATCGAGTACTCGTCGCACAGCTGCCCGAGCAGGGCCGCCGTGCCGGGGTCGATTCCCGACGCGGCCGTGACGAAGACCGGGAACCGCGCGCCGGCCAGCAGGTCCGCGAGCCGTTCGACCGCCTCGGCGCCCGGTGCGGCGTCGGTCGGGATCGCTGCAGCCGCGGGCGGGCACGGCGCCGGACGCGTCGCGGGCGAGCACCTCCCGCGGCAGGGACAGGTACACCGGCCCGCGCGGCGCGGCCATGGCGATGTCGATGGCGCGGTCAAGGACCGCGGCGACCTGCACGCCGTCGCGCAGCTCGTAGTCCCACTTGACGAACTCGCGCACCATGGACGCCTGGTCGTACATTTCCTGCGCCCAGTGGATGCCCCCGTCGCGCGAGCCGAGCACCGAGTCCTCGAACAACGGGGTGCGGCCCGCGGCCAGCAGGATGGGGACGCGGTCGGTCGCGGCGTTGAACATGCCGCAGACGGCGTTGGCCGTCCCGACGCTGGTGTGCACCATGACCGCCTGGACCCGCCCGTCGCCCAGGTAGGCGCCGTGGGCCATCGAGATGGCGAGGTTCTCGTGCGCGCAGATCACCAGCTCGGGGAAGTCAAGCCCGGACTGCTTCTGCCGGGCGTACGCCTCAACGAAGGGGGCGAAGTCGGTGCCCGCGTTCACGAACAGCCGGCTGACGCCGCGGTCCCTCAGCAGGCTCAGGTAGGCCTCGGCGACCGTGGTCACCGCGCCGTTCTCGTGGATTCCCGTAGCGCGCACGTGACCATCATCGCGTGCCCGGGCCCGGGAGTGAACAGCCGCGGGCATGGCACACCTCACACCGCCGGCCCGCCCGGCCCCCCGGCCCGCCCCGGCGGCTAGGCCAGGGCGACCGAGATCGGGGTGAAGAGGCGGCCGGGGGTGCCGCGCGGGGTGAGCTCGCCGCGGGCCATGACCAGCGTGCGCCCGGCCGGCTCCAGGCCGTGCGCGTCGCGCCCAGCCGGGCAGTTCCTGCCGGTCCGGGTCCAGGTCAAGGCGGACGCGGCGTGCGCGCGCGGGCGGCCAGGGCCTCGACGAGGCGCTTGGCCGCCTCGCCGTCTGGCGCCACGAGCGGGCCGATCACCGTCAGGGCGGGGGCGACGCGCCACGCGGCGCCGTAGCCGGCGATACCCGGGCCGGCGATACCCGGGCCAGCCGGACCGCCAGCCGCGAGGACGGCGACCTGGTCCGCGAGTGCGGGCAGGCGGGCGAGGATCTGTCCCCGGTCCGCGCCGAACGCGGCCCGGTCCAGGGCGAGGATCGCGGGCAGGTCCGCCCCGGCGGCGGGGCGGACGCTCCCGGGCGAGCCGTCGGCGAGGCGTCCAGAGCGGGCGCTTCGCGCTTCCTGCCGCTGTCCCGGGCGGGCGAAGGGCGGAAGCGGCCGACGAAGGAGACGTTCCTGCGGACCGCGACGAAGCCCAGCTTCTCGTACAGCGGCCTGCCCATGTCGGTGGCGAACAGCGTGACCGTCGCGTCGCCGCCCGCCGCGCGCAGCGCGTGCTCCATGAGCGCCCGGCCGAGCCCGCGCCGCCCGTAACGCGCCGCCACCAGCATCATGCCGATCGCGGCGTAGTCGGCCGCCCACCTGGTCAGCACCACCGCCCCGGCCAGGCCGCCGCCGTCGGGCGCGTCGACGCCGAACACCTCGGACGCAGCCAGGAGCAGCGACCACTTGGCCTGCTCCGGCGACCAGCCCCGGTCAACCGACAGGGCGACGCACCGCTTCAGGTCACCGGGACCGAGCGGGCGGACAGGCGGGAACGTCATGATCGGCACGGTCACCGAGGCTACGACGGGCGCCCGCGGGGGCGCCAGCCGATTACCTGGCGAGCTCGGCGACGCCCTCCAGGAGACGGTCCACGTCGGAGGCGTCGTTGTAGTGGACGAGGCTGGCCCGGACGGCGCCGTCGGGCTCGAGGCCGAGCGCGGTGCACAGCTCGTAGGCGTAGTTGTCGCCGTCCCAGACGTTGACACCGCGGCGCGGCGAGGTGCTCGGCGACCGCGCGCGGCGCCACGCCCGCGACGCTGAAGAACGCGGTCGGCGCGCGCCTGGCCGCCTTCCCGTACAAGATCACCTGGTCAAGCTTCTCCAGGCCGTCGGCCAGCCGGGCGAACAGCGCCGACTCGTAGGCCTCGACGGCGGCCATCGACGCCAGCACCCGCTGCCTGCGGGACGCGGGCGGCCCGCCCGGCCCCGGCGGGCCGGAACCCGGCGCGGCGAGCGCGGCGAGCCCGGCGAGGTGGTCCACCGCGGCCGTCACGCCCGCCAGGTCGGCGAACGGCAGCGTGCCGCGCTCGAACCGCCACGGCACCGCGTTCGACGACGGCGCGAGCTTGTCCGGCCATACCGTTTCCAGCAGCTCCGGGCCGGCGGCGAGGGCGGCCAGGTGCGGGCCCGACCACTTGTACGCGCTCGTCGTGTAGAAGTCGGCGCCGAGCCCGGTCACGTCCACCGGCACGTGCGGGGTGGCGTGCACGCCGTCCACGTAGCAAAGCGCGCCCGCCGCGTGCGCGAACCCGGCGATCGCCGCCACGTCCGGCCTGGTCCCGATCGCGTTGCTCGCGGCGGTGACCGCGACGAGGCGGGTCCGCGGGCCGACCAGGTCCGCGTACTGCGCGGCGGGCAACTCCCCGGTCACCAGGTCGAACTCGGCCCACCTGACCGTGACCCCGGCCCGCCCGGCCGCCTGGATCCACGGCCGCACGTTCGAGTCATGGTCAAGCCTGGACACCACGATGTCGTCGCCCGCCGTCCACCCCCGCGACAGCGCGTCCGCGATGCGGTACGCGAGCGCGGTGGCGCTCGGGCCGAAGACCACGCCGTCGGGCGCGGCGCCCACGAGGTCCGCGACCGCCGCGCGGGCCCCGGCCACGATCGCGTCGGAGCGGGCGCTCGCGGCGAACGCGCCGCCAAGGTTTCCCAGCCCCGCCCGGTACGCGGCCGCGATGGCCTCGATCACCGAGACGGGGACCTGTGTCCCCGCCGCCCCGTCCAGGTAGGCGTTCCCGTCCGCGAGGGCCGGATAGAGGGCGCGCACCGCGGCCACATCGAATGATCCAAGATCCGGCGCGCCATTCCCGTTGCCCGCAGTCAACTCCCGGTATTCCTCCTGTCGGCCACCCGGTTGCCCGGGGCGGCCAGCGAAGCGGCAGATCGGGCATCAGCATACAGCGGACAGGGCACGGCGGCCCGGCGCGGCCGGCGGCGCTACGCCGCGGACGGCCAGGTCCCGGCCACCACGATCCCGGTCAGGGGCGCGATCCCGGTCACCACCACGCGTCCTCGCCGTCGGCCAGGGCGAGCACCTCGTCATCGCCCGGCAGCGGGCAGGCCCGCGTCCGGGAGCGCGGTCAGCGTGGCCGCCGCCGCCCCCGGGGCCAGCGGCCGGCCGGGCGCCGACGGCACTGGCGGGGCTGGCGGGGCTGGCAGGGCCTGCGCCTGCCGCGCCGCGCGGGCCGTGCGGCGCACCGCCCGGGCCGCCAGGAGAATGCCCGATGCCGCGATCAGCCCCCAGGGCAGGTACCGGGTCACGATCACACTCCGAAGCCGCAAGTTAACCGAACGCCTCAACTTAGCATCGCGACACTCCAGGTAGCCGGAGTAACACGATAAGCGATATCAACCAATATCCGACGCAAAAAACCAGGTGACACCGGGGAAGCGGCCAATTAGGGTCCGCATAGTGTCCCCAAGCCCAGTCGCCGCCCTTTGGCGGCTGCGCCCTTACCTGCGCCCGTACCGCCGCCAGCTCGCCGGAATGATCGCCGCGGCGGTCGCCGTGGAAGCCGCCGACATCACGATCCCGCTGCTCGCGAAGGTCGTCATCGACGATGCCATCGCGCACCACGAGCGCGGCCTGCTGCTGCCCATCGGGCTGCTCGCGGTCGGCCTCGGCGCGGCGTCGGCCACGCTCAGCCTGATCCGCCGCTGGGTCCAGGGCAACGCGGTCTCCAGCATGGAGAAGTCGATCAGGGACGACCTGTACGAGCACCTGCAGCGGCTCGACCCCGCGTTCCACGACGAGTGGCAGTCCGGGCAGCTGCTGTCCCGCGCGACCACGGACCTCGGCTCCATCCGGCGGTTCGCGGGCTTCGGCATCGTGTTCCTGTTCATCTCGGTCATGACGTTCACCGCCGTGACCGGCCTGCTCATCACGCTCAACTGGTGGCTCGGGCTGATCACCGGGGCCATGTTCGCCCCGGTGCTGGTCTTCTGCACCATCTTCGAGCGGCGCTACAAGGTGCTCGCCCGGCGCGCGCAGGACCAGGACGGCGACCTGACCACGCTGGTCGAGGAGGCATCGACCGGGGTGCGGGTGCTCAAGGCGCTCGGCCGCGGCCCGGAGGCCGCCCGCGCGCACCTGGCCCAGGCGGCCAGGCTCGGCGAGACCCGGGTCGGGATGGCGCGCCTGCTCGGCGGGTTCTGGTCGGTGCTCGACCTGGTGCCGAACGCCGTCATCGCCCTCGCCGTCGTCCTCGGCGCGGTCGCGGTCAGCCATCACGCCATGACCATCGGCGGGCTCGTCGCCTTCATCACCCTGGCCCTGCAGCTGGTCTGGCCGGTCGAGGCCCTCGGCTACGTGCTCGCCTCGGGCGAGGAAGCGGCCACCGCCGCCCAGCGGGTGCTCGAGATCTTCGACACCAGGCCCGCGATCGCCAGCAAGCCGGCGGAGGGCGGCCGGGAGAGTCAAGAGGATTCAGAACGAGTGCGGCTGCCCCTGGCCCCGCCACCCCGTCCTGCTGGCGGCGCGGGGGCGGCCAGGGCGGAGCACGCACACGTTCGGATTGATCATGTCTCTTTCTCTTACCCGGGCGGCGGCAGGCCGGTGCTGCGGGACGTCAACCTCGACGTGGCCCGCGGGGAGACGCTCGTGATCGCCGGGGCCACCGGCTCGGGCAAGACGACGCTGCTGCACCTGGTGCCCCGGCTGGCCGACGTGACCGGGGGCCGGGTGCTGGTCGGCGGCACGGACGTGCGGGACATCCCGCTGCCCGCGCTGCGCGCCGCGGTGGGCTGCGCGTTCGAGGAGGCGACGCTGTTCTCCGCGAGCGTGCGGGAGAACGTCACGTTCGGCGCGGCGGACGCGACCGAGGAGGAGATCGAGGCGGCGCTGACCGCCGCGCAGGCGCGGTTCGCCTACGAGCTGCCCTGGGGCCTTGACACGCGGATCGGCGAGCAGGGCATGGCGCTGTCCGGCGGGCAGCGGCAGCGGGTGGCGCTCGCGCGCGCCATCTTGTCGCGGCCCGAGGTGCTGGTCCTTGACGACCCGCTGTCCGCGCTCGACGTGGCGACCGAGGAGCGGGTGACGGCGGCGCTGCACGCGATCCTGGCCGGGGTGACGGCGCTCGTCGTCGCGCACCGGCCGTCCACGGTGGCGCTCGCCGACCGGGTCGCGCTGCTTGACGGCGGGGTGATCGCCGCCGTCGGCGGCCACCGCGAGCTGATGGCGCGCGAGCCGGCCTACGCGAACCTCATGTCGATGGAGGAGGTGACCCGGTGACGGCGGACACGGGGACCGCGCGAGCCGGCCAGGACGGGACTGGCCGGGACGCGGGCGGCCAGGACGGCACCGGGCCCGGCGGCTCGCCGCGGCCGCCGGCAAGGGGCGGCGGGACGGCCGGGACCGCGACCCGCGGTCCTGGCGCGGCGTCGCGGCCGAGACGGCCGACGAGATCTCGGCGCCGATCGAGGCACTGCTGCGAAAACGGAGCCGCCGGCTGCTCGCCGACCTGCTGCGGCCGCACCGCAAGGCCGTCACGCTGACCGCCGCCGCGGTCATCATCTCCTCGCTCGCCTCCCTGGCCGGGCCCTGGCTGATCGGCATCGCGATCGACAACGGCATCCCGCCGCTGGTGAAGTCGGGTGACCCGGTGCCGCTGCTGCGGATCGCCGCGGTCTTCGCCGTGACGGTCCTCCTGCAGGCGGCCGCGACCAGGACGTTCGTCACCATGACCGGGCGCTTCGGGCAGGCGATGGTGCTCGAGCTGCGGCGGCGGCTGTTCGCGCACGTGCTGCGGCTGCCGGTGTCCTTCCACGAGTCGTACACCTCGGGGCGGGTGATCTCCCGGCAGACGTCGGACGTCGACGCGATCTCCGAGCTGTTCAACGAGGGCCTGGACGGGCTGATCAGCGCGGTGCTCTCCTGCGTCCTCGTCGGCACCGGCATGCTGCTGCTCGACTGGCCGCTGGCCCTGGTGGTGCTGTCCGGGTTCATCCCGCTGACCTGGCTGTCGATCTGGTTCCGGCGGCGTTCCGCGGTCACCTACCGCTGGATCAGGGAGGCGAACGCCCTGGTCATCGTGCACTTCGTCGAGACCTTCGGCGGGCTGCGGGCCGTGCAGGCGTTCCGCAGGGAGAAGCGGAACGACGAGATCTTCGGCGCGCTGAGCGACGACTACGCCCGGGCGAGCAAGCGGTCCTCGCAGATCAACGCGATCTTCGCGCCGGGGATCGCGATGATCGGCAACGTCATCACCGGCGTCGTGCTCTGCTACGGCGGGCTGCGGGTGCTCGACGGCGACATCAGGATCGGCGTGCTGGCCTCGTTCCTGCTGTACCTGCAGCGGTTCTTCGACCCGCTGCAGGACGTCTCGCAGTTCTACAACACCTTCCAGAGCGCCGCCTCGGCGCTTGAGAAGATCTCCGGCGTCCTTGAGGAAGAGCCGTCGGTCGCCGAGCCCTCTGACTGGCTGGCCCGGGGCCGCTCCCCCTGCCCGCGCCCGCGACGCCGGGCAGGGGAGCGGGGCGGGAGCGGGCGGCGGGTGCGGTTTGACTCGGTCCGGTTCGGCTACCGCAAGGCGGTCGTGCTCCCCGGGCTCGACCTGGACATTCCCGCCGGCCAGACCGTCGCGCTGGTGGGCGAGACCGGCGCGGGCAAGACCACGGTCGCCCGGCTGCTCGCGCGGTTCTACGACCCCAACGCCGGGCGGGTGCTGCTGGACGGCGTGGACCTGCGGTCCCTGCCCGACGCCGAGCTCCGCAAGGAGATCGTGCTGATCACCCAGGAGTCGTTCCTCTTCGAGGGGACGGTCGCGGAGAACATCAGGCTGGGGCGCCCCGCGGCGTCCGACGAAGAGGTGGAGGCCGCGGCGCGGGCGATCGGGGCGCACGCGTTCATCGCCGCGCTGCCCGACGGCTACGCGACCACGGTGGGCAAGCGCGGCGGGAAGCTGTCGGCGGGCCAGCGGCAGCTGCTGTCGTTCTGCCGGGCGTTCATCGCCGCGCCCTCGGTGCTCGTCCTCGACGAGGCGACCGCGCTGCTCGACATCCCCTCGGAGCGGCTCGTCCAGTCGGCCCTGCGCACGGTCCTGGCCGGGCGCACGGCGCTGATCATCGCGCACCGGCTGTCGACGGTGGCGATCGCCGACCGGGTCCTGGTGCTGCGCGCGGGGCGGGTGATCGAGGACGGCACCCCGGCGGAGCTGATGGACGGCGCCGGCGAGTACGCCGACCTGCACGCCCGCTGGGCCGCCAGCCTCGCCTGACCGGCGGCGCCTGGACGAGCTTCCCTGGTAAGCCGCACATCCCGTAACGGGACGTGGCCAGCTTGCCGCCGCCCTGCTACCCTAGAACATATGAGCGGTAACACGACGGCCGTGGCGGCCGGGCAGGCGCCTTCACCCGGCGTGCCCGGTCAGGCCGTGCTGTCCCCGCACCGGTCGCGCCCCGGCCGGCGGGCCCTCGTGACCGCCGACCTCGCCGCCTTGCGCGGCCCGACCGACGGCGCGGTCGAGCTGCCGCTGCGGCTGTTCTGGAGCCTGCCCGATCACCGGTTCGACCTCGACGACCCCGACACGCGCCGCTGGTACTACGAGACGGTCCTGCGCGAGGCGAGCCGCGCCGGAGGACCTCACCACCTACCTCGACGGTGCCACGCTCGTCCGGTTGTGGCCAGACCTGTACCTGCCCAAGGGGGTCCGGCGCGCCTGGGAGGAGCAGCACCCGTCCCTGCGGGCGGCCGTCGCGGCCTGATGCCGCTCAGCGAACTGCACCGCCGGGTGGCGACCGTCGCGCTTCGCGTCGCCACCCGGTACGGTTTCGCGCTCGGCGGCGGCAACGCGCTGATCGCGCACGGCCTCATCACCCGGCCGACCCAGGACGTCGACCTGTTCACCAACGAGGAGACCGGCGTCGAGGCGGCGGCCGGAGTCCGTGGAGAGCCGCGCTGCGGCAAGCCGGGTTCGACGCCGAGCGCGAAGACAATGCCGCCGGGCTGTCCGACATCTTCGAAGGCATGGGCGACGGCCTGGCCGAGTGGACCGTCACCGCGCCCGACGGGCAGCAGATGATGCTGCAGATGGCCTACTTCGACCGGACGGCGCAGCCGGTGACCATGGACGTCGGGCCCGTGCTCAGCCTTGAGGACGTGGTGGGCGGCAAGGTGTGCGCCCTGGCGGGCCGGGCCGAGCCCCGCGACTACATCGACACCGCGGCGGCGCTGCGGCTCTACAGCGTCGACGACGCGATCGGCCTCGCCCGCCGGCTCGATCCCGGGCCTGGAAGACCGCGACTTCGCCGACGCCGCCCGCCGCCTCGACCGGTGGGGCGACGCGATCTTCGCCCCCTTCGGGCTCAGCCCGCGGACGTCGCCGCGCTGCGGGAGGCGTTCAGCGACTGGCCCCGCTGACCCGCGCCCGGCGCGTCCGCCCGCTGGCAGGCGGACGCGCCGGCGCCGGAGCGAGCGGTTGCACTGTCTGGTCACCCGCGTCCGCGCGGCCTGGTGACTTAGAGTAGTGCGATGAACCGCGGGAGGCACCAGGTAATCGAGCTGCGGCTCAACCGGGTCGAGGAGATGTTCGTCCTGGCCCAGACCGACCTGTTCTCCGAGTACCGCAACTACCTCACCGGAGTCGAGTACTGCATCAGCCTGCTCCGCTCGCAGCGCATCCGGCGGACGGTCCGGCTTCAGCTCTCGCTGCCGCCCGCGGAGGTCGACGATGCCCTCGGCGGCCGGCTCAGCGTGGCGCTGCGCCGCTACTGCGACCAGCGCATCAGCTACAACGAACGCGAGCGGCGCGCGGTCCGGCTTGGCGGCCTCCGGTCGCTGTGGGTCGGCGTTCCCATCGTGGTGATCGGATACCTCCTGGTGATCTTCGAGGGCAGGCTGGTCGGCCACTCCGGCAATATCGTCCTCGACACCACGGGGTGGGTGCTGGTGTGGGTGGGAATCTGGTTCCCGCTCGACACATTCTTTTTCAGCCCTCTCGGGTACGGGCGGGAGAACCGGGCCCTCAGGCACCTGCGCGGCGCCGAGATCTCGGTGACGAACTGGCAACCGACGACGGCCTGACGCCGGGGCGGGCTGCATCCAGAAAGGTCCGCGGGACTTGGAAACCCGGGCACGCCGAGGGAGCCGGCGGGCGGGCCGCGGAGCCGGGGTGGCGTAATCTACGTGCGGGCCGACACCGAGGACGGAGACAGAAGCGGGATGTACAAGCCGAGCCAGGAGGCACTGAGCCTGCACGCGGCGGACGTCGCGGAGGCGGCGGAGCGCGGCAAGCTGCTCGACGCCGCACGGGCCGCGGACGCGGCGCTGCGCGAGGCCGAGGCCACGCGCGCTCCCGTGACCGAGGTGCACCGGCTGGCCAAGGAGCTTGACGCGGCGCTGACCGCCGCCATGCGGGCCGCCTACGCCGCGCAGCGCGCCGAGATCGGCCCGCGCGGGTACGAGGACCGGATCTACCACCGCAAGGCGAAGGCCAAGCCCGCGGTCCACGCGCTCACCGCCGAGGCCGAGCGGCTGCTGACGCTCCGTGAGAACCACCGGCTGAACCGCATCCCCGAAGTCCCGCGCGTTCCGGCCGTCTGAAACGTATCCTAATCTCCACATAGCGCCAGGCCGGACCGTCGCGAACGGTCGGGCCTGGCGCTTTGCGTTGTCGCCCCAGGCTGAGAGCCGGCTCCGGCGCCGGTTAGCGTTCAGTTGCAAGAAGTCGCCAACCGGCGTATCGACCGCGGTCGTTCGGTAGGATCGCAGGCAACCCCGACGAACGCGTCAGCTTGCGGAAGGTCTGAACCAATCAGCAAGCATGACCGTATCAACAATAGGGAAATCTCTGTTTAACGCGCCGGCAAGTCGCTTGCACTCGCCGGCGCGGCGGGGCAAAGTTAAGTTAAGTGGTCTAGGCCATTTGGTAGGGGTTTGCGGGGCGCGACTCGTTGCTCAGGCTGGTTCCGGGTAACAGAGCGTCACCGCGGGGCCAGGTGGCGTGAGACCGTGGACTGTTGAGAAAGCCAGGAGGCACTGACATGTGCCCGCACCTACCGCCCTGTCCGGACGCGTCAGCACCCGACCGCGAGGCGGCGCACACGATTGCGAGCCACCCGGAGCAGGGCTGGTCACTGCTCTGCAACGGGGTCGTGATCTTCGAAGACACTGGTGAGCTGCTGCCAAACGGGGCCACGATCGCCCCGCACCGGCCCACCGACCATCAGGCGCCGGCCGCCTAGGCAGAACGCAGGAGAACACTGCCTCTCGCGCCCGACATGATCGCGGCCTTCGCGATCAGGCGCGCAGCCGGGGAGCACGTGGGGTCGCTCCCCCTAGAGGCAACAGCGCACTCAGCCAGTTGGTGACGGCCAGTCCGACCGCCGCCGGATGCTTCGAGAGGGCGTGCGTTTCCCCGGGGAGGACGACGACGCTCGTCATCTCATCCGGTTCGGGGACGCCGAAGGGGTCGCGCTCCCCGTTGACGACAAGCACGCTGGTCCCGGCACCGCGCAATTCGGGGTCCCGGGACTTGCCCGGCTGCCCCGGCGGGTGCAGCGGGAACGCGAGCGCGATGACGCCGGCCGCGCCCACCTCACGCGCGGTGCGGCAGGCAACCCGCGCCCCGTTCGAGCGGCCGCACTGGACAAGCGGCAGGGCGGCGCCGTCCCGCGCCGTCTCCCGCGCAGCACCTCGACGAGCTCCGCCCAGGCGGCGTCCTGCTTCGGCGCCGATCCCGGCGCGCGAGCGCCCCTGACCCGGTAGGGCTGGGTGACCAGGGCGGTCGCCGCGCCCAGCGCGCGGGCGGCGTCGCGCACCGCCAGGACGTCGGCGGTGTCCGGGCTACCGCCCGCGCCGTGGGTGAGCACGGCGAGGAAGGCAGGCGCGCCGCCTTCCGGCTGGTCAAGGACCACGTGGGCCGGGCCGGCCGCGGTCGGGATCTCCTCACGTGCGCACCGTACCGGCACCTGGCCGCGAACGTCCAAGGCCGCGGGCACTGCACTTTGCAGCGCAACAATATTTACGTCCAGTTATCTAGTAATTACTTTTCGTATGGTTACGATATAAAGCGGGCTGACTACATCTGGTGATATATAGTCGATACGGGAAGGATGTGCGGCAATGACCGTGCATGAGCGCACGCAGGTCGGGATCGTCGGCGCCGGCCCGGCTGGCCTGCTACTTTCGCACCTGCTGGCCCTGGGCGGTATCGACTCGGTGTGCGTCGAGAACCGCAGCCGGGACTACTGCGAGGCGCGCCAGCGCGCCGGGATGCTGGAGTCGACCACGGTGGAGCTGCTGCGCGCGGTCGGGCTCGGGACCCGGCTGGACGCCGAGGGGCTCGAGCACGACGGCATCTACGTGCAGTTCGACGGGGAACGGCACCACCTGAACTTCCGCGAGCTGACCGGCGGGCGGTGGATCACGATCTACGCGCAGACCGAGATCGTCAAGGACCTCATCGCCGCCCGCACGGCCGCGGGCGCGGCCCTTGAGTTCGAGGTCAGCGACACCGCGGTGAGCGGGCTCGACTCCGCGGAGCCGATGTTGTCCTATACCGACGCGAGCGGTGAGCGGCACGTCGTGACCTGCGACGTCATCGCCGGCTGCGACGGGTTCCACGGCATCTGCCGCCCGCCATCCCCGGCGGCGGCCTGACCACGGTGGCCGAGCGGTCTTACCCGTACGCGTGGCTGGGCATCCTGGCGGCCGCCCCGCCGTCCACCGACGAGGTCATCTACTGCCGGCACGACAACGGCTTCGCGCTGCACAGCATGCGCACGCCGGAGATCGGGCGGCTCTACCTGCAGGTGCCGGCCGACGAGGACATCGCCGCCTGGCCGGACGACCGGATCTGGGACGAGCTGCGGCGACGGCTCGCGGTGCCCGGCTGGTCGCTGCGGACGGGGCCGGTGCTGCAGAAGTCGATCACCCCGATGCGGTCGTTCGTCGCGGCGCCGATGCGGTACGGGAACCTGTTCCTGGCGGGCGACGCGGCGCACATCGTGCCGCCCACCGGCGCGAAGGGCCTCAACCTCGCGGTCGCCGACGTGGCGGCGCTCGCCACCGCGCTCATCCGGCTCATCCGCGACGGCGAGCGGGAACTCGCCGACGCGTACTCCGACCACTGCCTTGAGCGGGTGTGGCGGGCCACTCACCTGTCGTGGTGGATGACGTCCATGCTGCACGTCGTGCCCGGGGCAGGACCCGTTCGAGTCCGCGCTGCAGCTCGCCCAGCTGCGCCACCTGGTGACGTCAAGGACCGCGGCCGCCATGCTGGCCGAGACGTACACGGGCTACGCCCCGCTCCGCTACGACCCGTCGACCCGCCTCGGCGCGGCGGCGCTGTGGGGAGCGACCTCGGCCGCCTAGCGCCAGAACGCCGGCGCCGCCGGGCATCCCGGGCCGCCGGGTGCCCGGCGAGCGATTGCCGCGCCACAAAAATCGGCCGGGCCGGCTGGCGCGCAAGCCAACGCGCCGCGGATCGCCGAAGTCGCCCGGATAGCAACATTGACCGCCTGTTACCGCACATCTACGCTCACGGCGCGGCGGCATCGGGGCCCCGCAGCGACGGAGGTGTCGGGCAGATGACCAGCGACGACGGCATGGACACCGGGAAGGCGAACAAGGGCGGGGTTTCGCGGCGGGCGGTGCTGATGACCGGGGCGGTCACCGGCGCCGCGGCGGCGGGCAGCATGGCGATCGCGGGCACGGCGGCGGCCGCGCCGGAGCGCGCCGCCGCGGCCGGCAACGGCCGCGGGACCTCGCCGGACGGAGACCTGATCCTGTACAACGGCCGGATCCACACGATGGACGAAGCCAAGACCGTGGCCAGCGTGGTCGCGATCCGCGGCGGCGTCGTGGTCTACGTGGGCAGCAGCCTCGGCGCCGCCGAGCAGCAGTTCGCCTCCCGGCCGCAGGTCATCGACCTCCACGGCCGGATGGCCGTTCCCGGCCTGATCGACTGCCACAACCACTTCGTGCTGATGGGCAACCGGCCCGGGCATCACACGCCGCTTGAGAACGCCTACTCGATCGCCGACGTGCAGGCGCTGTACGCCGCGCGGGCGGCGGCGCTGCCGAAGTCGCCGAATCCCCCGGTCAGCGCCGACAACTTCATCACCACGATCGGCGGCTTCAGCCCCAACCAGTTCAAGGAGGTGCGGCTGCCGACGCTCGCCGAGCTCGACGCGGCCGTGCCGAACCATCCGGTTTACATCCCGGTCGGCTTCACCGGGCCGGCCGTCACCAACACCCTCGGCAAGGCCTTCTTCGAGAACGTGACCGGGCCCTTCCCGGTGACGGTCGGCGCCGACGGCTCGATCGCGGCGTCCCCGTTCGTCGGCAACGGGCCGACGACCGCGGCGCTGCTCGCGCTGCGGCAGACGCTGACCCTCGACGACCGCAAGGCCAGCGTGCGGGACGCGATGGCGTACGCCGCCAGCGTCGGCGTCACCACGCACCTGGACCAGGGCGCGTTCCAGGCGACGAACACGCCCGCCGACGGCGCCGCGCACGAGGACAACTACACGATGTACGCTCCTTCCTCGCGGTCTACGACGAGGGCAGCCAGCGTGACGTCGAGGCGCGGCAGGCGGGCGATCGTCCGGCTGCGGATCAACTACCTGCTCTTCGACTCCAACCCGTCGATCCCCGTCGCCACGGCGCGGATGCAGAACGCGTTCCCGTTCTTCGGCGACGACCTGGTGCGAACCGGCGCGATCGGCGAGTTCCTCGCGGACATCTCCCTCTACGCGGGCGGGAACCAGACCTGGATGAACGCGGCGCTCGCGGCGGCCAAGGCCGGCTGGCGGGCCGAGGTGCACTCGCTGACCGCCGACCGACTTCCAGTCCGAGATCGCCGGGCTACGAGGCGGTCAACGCGCAGGTCCCGATCACCGACCTGCGCTGGGTGGTGGCGCACGTGCCGTTCATCACCCCGGACTACGCGCAGCGCCTGAAGGCGCTCGGCGGCGGGGTCAACCTGACCCCGTACGAGTACTTCGGCACGGCCAACCCGGGCGGCCCGCCGTACCGGATGCTCGTCGACAGCGGCATCCCGGTCGGGCTCAGCTCCGACGGCATGCAGATCGCGCCGATGAACCCGTGGATCCACGCCTACTACGCCACCACCGGCATCAACGCGCTCGGCAAGCAGATCAACCCGGGGCAGCAGCTCACCCGGACGGAGGTGCTCGAGCACTTCACCAGCGCGAACCGCTGGTTCCTCGGCGGCCAGGACGAGGACCTGCTCGGCACGCTCGAGGTCGGCAGGCTCGGCGACGTCGTGGTGCTGAGCGACGACTACTTCACGGTCGCCGACGCGGACCTGAAGAAGCTGCACTCCGTGCTGACCGTGCTCGGCGGCCGGGTCGTGCACTCCGGCGGCATCCAGTACTGGGCCTGACCGGGACGGGCACCGTGGTGCGGGGCGACGTGAGCGGCGGCGCCCCGTACGCCGCATGCGGCGTGCCCGCTGCTCGCGCGCGGCGCGCCTGGTGACCGTGGACGCTCATCCCGATCTGCGCCGAGTGCGGCCCGGCGGTCGCGCCCGATGACGCCGGCTGCTGGCGGCACCTGCAGGCCGGGCGGCCGTTCCCCCGGCGGTCCCGCTGGTTCGCGCCCGGTGACCTGGGCGGAGCTGCGCGGGCTGCGGTCCTACCAGGAGTTCACCGAGCGCTTCCCGTGGACCGTCCGGCCCGAGCTGTGCGGCGGCGCCATCACCTCCGAGGCCGACTGGCCGGAGGGGATGCGGCGGCTGCGGGAGTATCATCGCCTGCTCGCCGCGGCCCGCAGGCGGCGCGTGCTGCGGGCGGGCGAGAACCCGTACCTCGAGCTGGCCGGTGCTGCGGAGCCGCCGGCTCGCGCGCTAGCCGCCGGGGCGACCTCGGCGTGGGCTCGCCTGGTCCGGCCGCGGGCTCGGCCACGTGCTCGACCTGCCCGCGCGGCGGCGCGAGCTCGCCGCGCTGTTCTCCTGGGCCATCCCCGCCGCGGGCGCGCTCGCGGTGCTCGCCCGGCACGCGCCGCTGGTCGAATGCGGCGCGGGCACCGGCTACTGGGCCGCGCTGCTGCGCGCCCGCGGCGTGGACGTGCTGGCGTCCGACCTCGCCCCGCCGGGGCCGCGCGGGCGGGCCGGGAACCGGTACCACGGCGGCACGCGCCGGCCGTGGACCGCGGTCGAGGCCGCGAGCGCCGTCGACGCGGTGCGGGCCGCCCGGGGCCGGACGCTGTTCCTGTGCTGGCCGCCCTACGACGACGACGGCGCGAGCTACGCCGCGCTGCGCGCCTACCGCGGCGACGTGTTCGTCTACGCGGGCGGCGGCCCCGGCGGCCCGACCGGGACGGTCCGCTTCCACCGGGAGCTCGAGCTGAACTGGCACCCGGCCGAGCAGGTCGCGCTGCCGAACTGGCCTGGCCTGCGCGACCGCCTCGTCGTCTACCGCCGCAACCCGGTCCGCCTGCCGCTCAGCCAGGCGCGACCGGTGCGCGAGCTGCCGCCGATTCCTGCCGACCGGGTCGGCCGGCCGCTGCGACGCGTGCTTCGCCCGGAGCCCGCCCGCGATGGCGCTCCTCGTCAACGGCCACCGGGTCGAGTACCCGCAGGAGGTCGTCGACGCGATGCCGGCCGGGCTGCGCCTGGCCTTCGAGCGAAGCCCGTCGTTGATCCCGCCGCCGCCGTAAGGCCGGCCACGCCGTGCCCCCGGGAGACGCCATGCGCTCGGGTGCTGGGCCCCCTGCAGGTGAGCCGATCCGATGAGCCGGGTGGGTCTCCGGGGCCCGGCTGCGGGCGCTGCTCGCGGCGCTGCTGTGGCGGGCGAACGCCTGCCGGTCGATGAACTCGCCGAGCTGTGTGGCGGCGGCGCCCAGGATGGCTCGTCATGCCGCGGCGGATGGACGCGCGCCGCGCGCGATCGTGACGCGCTCCGGCTACTATCCGGCCCGAGCTGGACGCGTCGCGCTCGACGTTACCGCGAGCCGGGGCGGCGGTCCGCGCCGGCGGGGGCTGAGGCCTCCCCGCTGACGACTCCTCGCAGTCCCGGGACTGGTGCCGCAGCTGGAGAGCTGCACGTTCAGGCGCTGCATGGCGCATCGAAGCCGATCTGCGCGACGGCCGCCACGAGCAGGTGCTCCCCGAGCTGCTTGAGCTGACCGCGCGCCACCCGCTGCGCGAGCAGTTCCACGGCCAGCTCATGCTCTCCCTGTACCTGTGCGGACGGCAGGCGGAGGCACTCGCCGCCTACCAGCGGGCCCGCGACGTCCTGGTCGCCGAGCTCGGCGTGGAGCCTGGTCCTGGCCTGCGGGGCCTGCACCAGCGGGTACTGTCCGCCGACCCGGCCCTGGGCGCCGCCGCGCAGCCCGCGGACGCCCGCCCTCAGCGGGCCGCCGTACCGCGGGAGCTGCCGCCAGCGGTACCGGGCTTCACCGGCCGCTCGGCCGAACTCTGGACGCTGACCAAGCTGCTGGACCGGCACCGGGAGCGGGCCGCGGGGGCCGTGGTGATCTCAGCGATCGACGGGACCGCCGGGGTCGGCAAGACCGCGCTGGCCGTGCAATGGGCGCACCATGCCGCCGGGCGCTTCCCTGACGGGCAGCTGTACGTGAACCTGCGCGGCTACGACCCGGGCCAGCCGGTGGCGGCCACCGACGCGCTGGCCGGGTTCCTGCGCTCGCTCGGGCTGCCGGGCCAGGACATCCCGCCCGAGCCGGACCAGCGCGCTAACCGGTACCGCAGCCTGCTGGCCGGCAAGCGCCTGCTCGTGATCTTGGACAACGCCGGATCGGCCGATCAGGTACGGCCGCTGCTGCCCGGCACCGGCAGCTGCACCGTGATAGTGACCAGCAGGGATTCCCTGGCCGGGCTGGCTGCCCGGGACGGCGCCGCCCGGTTGGACCTGGACATCCTGCCGCCGCGAGAGGCGGTCGCCCTGCTGCGGACGCTGATCGGGGCCCGGGTGGACGCGGACCCCGGGGCAGCCGCCGAGCTGGCCGGCCAGTGCTGCCCGGCTGCCGCTGGCGCTGCGGGTGGCGGCCGAGCTGGCCGCCAGCCGCCCGGCGGCCTCGCTGTCCGTGCTGGCCGGCGAGCTGGCCGACCTGCGTACCCGGCTTGACCTGCTGCAGGCCGGCGCCGACCCCGGCACCCAGGTACGAACGGTGTTCTCCTGGTCCTACCGCCACCTCGGGACCGGGACCGCCCGGACCTTCCGGCTGCTCGGCCTGCACCCCGGTCCCGACATCGGCCGCTACGCCGCCGCTGCCCTCACCGGCCAGACCGTTGAGCAGGCCCGGCAGGCGCTGGAGACGCTGGCCCGCGCCCACCTGATCCAGCGCGCCGGGCCCGGCCGGTACGCCCTGCACGACCTGCTCCGCGGCTACGCCCGCGAGCTGTCCGCCGACCTGGACAGCGAGGCGCAGCGGCACGCGGCACGGACCTGCCTGTTCGACTACTACCTGCACACCGCCGCGACGGCGATGGACACCCTGTTCCCCGCTGAGCGCGGCCGCCGCCCCCGCGTTCCCCGGCCGTCCACCCCGGTCCCGCCGCTGGCCGAACCGGCGGCGGCACGGGACTGGCTCGACCAGGAACGCGCCGCCCTGGTCATGGCCGCCGGGCATACCGCCGCCGAGGGCTGGCCCGGTCACGCCACCCGGCTAGCCGCCACCCTCTCCCGCTACCTTCGCAACGGCAGTCGCTTCCCCGAGGCCTGGGACGCGTGGTGCTCCTGTGCGTGACGAGACGGCCGATCATCGGCAATTCACGCCTGTCAGGGCGATGATCTTGGAAACTTTTTTCTCAGCTCGGCACTTCGCACCTCTCTACGCGTGCGGAATTACCATGCGATGCGGAATTACCATGCAATGCGATGTTCCCGACGATGAGGGCCACGTCGAAGCCCTTAAGACGTGCGGGAGCCACACGAGGCGCCATTGACCCGCGTCCGGCCAGCGCGCCCGGCCAGAGATGCGTTACCTGGGAGAGTTGCCCGCGACGCGTCGCCCCTGGGCCCGGGAAGCGGGGCGGCGGGGGTGAGCCTGCGCGCGTTCGGACCCGCGATCGGGGTTCATCGCGGGCCGACTGCGCGCAGGCGATCCCCTCCGCCCCGCGACCCTAGTGTCACAGGTCGCGGAACGTGAAACACGCACCCGTTCCGAGTGATCCTGGTTCTGCCCTTACTTGGCGAGCAGGGGCTTCAGGAACTGGCCCGTGTAGCTCTTCTCGTTGGCCGCCACGTCTTCCGGCGAGCCGGTCGCGATGATCGTGCCGCCGCCGGTGCCGCCCTCCGGGCCCATGTCGACGAGCCAGTCGGCGGTCTTGATGACGTCGAGGTTGTGCTCGATGACCAGGACCGTGTTGCCGGTCTCGACCAGCTTGGTGAGCACGCCGAGCAGCTTGCGGATGTCCTCGAAGTGCAGGCCGGTGGTCGGCTCGTCGAGCACGTAGATGGTGCGGCCGGTCGAGCGCCGCTGCAGCTCCGTGGACAGCTTGACGCGCTGCGCCTCGCCGCCGGACAGCGTGGTGGCGGGCTGGCCGAGCCGGACGTAGCCGAGGCCGACCTCGACGAGGGTCTTCAGGTGCCGGTGGATCGCCGGGACCGCCTCGAAGAACGTCGCGGCCTCCTCGATCGGCATGTCCAGGACCTCGGCGATCGACTTGCCCTTGTAGTGCACCTGCAGGGTGTCGGTGTTGTACCGGGCGCCGTGGCAGACCTCGCACGGCACGTACACGTCCGGCAGGAACTGCATCTCGATCTTGATCGTGCCGTCGCCCGCGCAGGCCTCGCAGCGGCCGCCCTTGACGTTGAACGAGAACCGGCCCGGCTGGTAGCCGCGGACCTTCGCCTCGGTGGTCGCGGCGAACAGCTTCCTGATGTGGTCGAACACGCCGGTGTAGGTGGCCGGGTTGGACCGCGGGGTGCGGCCGATCGGGCCCTGGTCGACGTGCACCACCTTGTCGAGCTGGTCCATGCCGGTGACCCGCACGTGCTTGCCGGGCACGGTGCGCGCGCCGTGCAGCTCCTTCGCCAGCGCGCGGTAGAGGATGTCGTTGACCAGGGTTGACTTGCCCGAGCCGCTGACCCCGGTGACCGCGATGAACAGGCCGAGCGGGAACGAGACGTCGACGTTCCTGAGGTTGTTCTCCTGCGCGCCCTTGACCGTCAGCTCGCGGCCCTTCGTCGGCTTGCGCCGCTTGTGCGGCACCTCGATCGCCTTGCGGCCGGACAGGTAGGCGCCGGTCATCGAGCGTCTCGCTCTTGACCAGGTCCTCGACGGTGCCGCTGACCACGACGTGGCCGCCGTGCTCGCCCGCGCCCGGGCCGATGTCGACCACCCAGTCGGCGGACCTGATCGTGTCCTCGTCGTGCTCGACGACGATCAGCGTGTTGCCGAGGTCCCGCAGCCGCAGCAGCGTGTCGAGCAGCTTCTGGTTGTCCCGCTGGTGCAGTCCGATCGACGGCTCGTCGAGCACGTAAAGCACGCCGACCAGGCCGGAGCCGATCTGGGTGGCGAGCCTGATCCGCTGCGCCTCGCCGCCGGCCAGGGTCGCGCTCGCCCGGTCGAGCGACAGGTAGTCGAGGCCCACGTCGAGCAGGAAGCCGAGGCGGGCGTTGACCTCCTTGAGTATGAGCCGCGCGATCGCCATGTCGCGCTCGGACAGCTCCAGGTTGAGCAGGTTCTTGGCCAGCTCGCCGATCGGCTGGGCGCAGTAGGCGGCGATCGACTTGTCGTCGATCGTCACCGCGAGCGAGACCGGCTTGAGGCGCGCGCCCTTGCAGGACGGGCAGGGCACCTCGCGCATGAAGCCCGCGAACTTCTCCCTGCTTGAGTCCGACTCGGCCTCGGCGTGACGGCGCTCCACGTAGGTGATCGCGCCCTCGAAGTTCGTGTAGTAGGACCGCTCGCGGCCGTAACGGTTCTTGTACCGGACGTGGACCTGCTGGTCCAGGCCGTACAGCAGCGCCTTCTTCGCCTTGGCGGGCAGCCGTTCCCACGGGGTGTCGGTCCGGAACCCGACGGTCTCCGCCAGCGCCTCGATGAGGCGGTCGAAGTAGTCGCTCACGTGCCCGCCGGCCCACGGGGCGATCGCGCCCTCGTCCAGGGACTTGGCCGGGTCGGGGACGATGAGCTCCGGGTCGACCTCCATCCGGGTGCCGAGGCCGGTGCAGTCCGGGCAGGCGCCCCACGGCGAGTTGAAGCTGAACGACCTCGGCTCGAGCTCGTCGAAGGACAGGTCGTCGTACAGGCAGGCCAGGTGCTCGGAGTACATCCGCTCGCGGTGCGGGTCGTCCTCCGGCAGGTCGACGAAGTCGAGGATGACGACGCCGCCCGCCAGGCCGAGCGCGGTCTCGACCGAGTCGGTGAGCCGCCGCCGCGCGGTGTCCTTGACGGCGAGCCGGTCGATGATGACCTCGATGTCGTGCTTCTCGTACTTCTTCAGCGCGGGCAGGACGGTCGCGTCGTTCGCCACCTCGTCCAGCCGGATGACCGTGCCGTCGACGCGGGCCCGGGAGTAGCCCTTGGCCTGCAGTTCCTTGAGCAGCTCGGTGAACTCGCCCTTGCGGCCGCGCACGACCGGGGCGAGGACCTGGAACCTGGTGCCGTCCTCGAGCTCGAGGACCCGGTCCACGATCTGCTGCGGGGTCTGCCGCGCGATCGGGCGGCCGCAGACCGGGCAGTGCGGCTTGCCGACGCGGGCGAACAGCAGCCGCAGGTAGTCGTACACCTCGGTGACCGTGCCGACGGTGGACCGCGGGTTGCGGCTCGCGGACTTCTGGTCGATGGAGACCGCCGGCGACAGGCCGTCGATGAAGTCCACGTCCGGCTTGTCCATCTGGCCGAGGAACTGCCTGGCGTACGCCGACAGCGACTCGACGTACCGCCGCTGCCCCTCGGCGAAGATCGTGTCGAACGCCAGGCTGGACTTGCCGGACCCGGACAGGCCGGTGAACACGATCATGGCGTCGCGCGGGAGGTCGAGCGAGACATCCTTGAGGTTGTGCTCGCGTGCGCCGCGAACGACAAGCCGGTCAGCCACTGCGCGCTCTTCTCTTCGTCGTCTTCTTATGGTCATGCCGCTAGCAGGCAGACTCGCTGCCTCGCCATGCTAGCCAGGGGGTCTGACATTTTGCCCGGGCACGAGCCGCAGGGTGTCAGCACCACGTATCAGCGCTTTAGACACCGCGGTTATGCCCGGGGGCGGGCCAGCCCCGCTACCGCGTCCCCGGTCCTCGCCGACCAGCGTTGCCTCAAGCCTACGGCACCACCCTGCCGGGCACTAAGGAGACGTGAAAGTATCTTCGAACCGCCCGTTGCCAGGAGGAGCGGAGGGCGCGATGGAGGCACGGGCGGGTCGCGTTGCGGCCGGTAGGGCGCGCCCCTTCCCGGCTGTAGAGTTCTCCGGTGCCGCCCGAGGACGCCGAGCCCCCGTTGCCGCGTCGCGCGGGAGCGTGGCGCAGGCCGGCCGGGCTTGCGCGGCTGGCCAGGCTTGCGCGGCTGGCCCGGCTCGGGTTGACGCGCCTGGGCGTGCTCGACTTGGTCGCGGTCGCGCTGCTGGCCGCGGGCCTGGCCTTCGTCGCCACCGGGCTGCTGCCGTCCGGTGACGCGTCGGCCACGGTACGCCGGATCCTGCCGATCCTGCTGTTCCTGGCGACGATCCTGGTCCTCGCCGAGCTGACCGCGGCCGCCGGGGTCTTCGACGTGGCCGCCACCAGGCTGGCCATCGCGGCGCGCGGCAACTTCCTCGGCTTGTTCCTGCTCTGCTGCGCGTTCGCCTCGGTCACGACGATAGCGCTGAACCTGGACACGACCGCCGTGCTGCTCACCCCGGTGATGCTGGCGCTGGCGCGGACGCTGGACATCGAGCCGCTGCCGCTGGCGATGTGCACGGCGTGGCTGGCGAACACGGCCTCGCTGCTGCTGCCCGTGTCCAACCTGACCAACCTGCTCGCCCAGGACCGGGTGGGGCTTTCCACCGCGGCGTTCGCCGTGCGGCTCGGGCCGGCCCAGGCCGCCTCGCTCGGGGTGACGCTCGCGTTCCTGTGGGGGTTTTACTGGCGGCGCGGGCGGCGGGACGCGGTGCGCTACGTGCCGCCGGCGCTGCACGTGCCCGCCGACCGGTGGCTGTTCCTGCGTGGCCGGCGCGTCGTGCGTGTTCTTCATCGCGGCGATCCTCGGCGGGGTGGAGCTTGGCGTGGCCTCGGCTATCGCGGCGGGCGTGGTCCTGGCCGCGTTCCTCGTCCGGCGGCGTTCCGCGCTGCGCTGGCGGCTGGTGCCGTGGCGGCTGCCCATGCTCGTCACGGGGCTGTTCCTCGTGGTGCAGACGATCAGCGTGCACCTGCTCGGGACCGTGATGTCGGCCCTGGTCGGCTCGGCCGGCGGGGCCGCGGGGGTGTACCGGGCCGCGCTGACCGAGGCTGGGCTCGCGAACCTGGTCAACAACCTCCCGGCCTACGTCGCGGGCGAGGCGGTGATCCCGGCCGCCAACCACACCCAGCTCCTCGGCCTGCTCGTCGGCGTCAACGTCGGCCCGCTGATCGCGCCGTGGGCGTCGCTGGCGACGCTGCTCTGGTACGAGCGGTGCGTGACCAGCGGGGTGCCCGTGCCGCTGCGCCGGTTCATCCTGACGGGCGCCGGGGTGGCGGTCGCGGGCATCGGGCTGTCGGTGGCCGCGCTGATCTGGGCGTAGCCCAGGCCCTGGCCGGACCTCGGACTGGCCCCGGCCGGGCCTCGGGCCGGGCCTCCGGCCGGGCCCCGGCCGGCGGCTATGATCGGCCCGGTGAGGCACAATCCGTCCACCGTGGTGGTGCTGGCCGGGCGGACGACCGAGCAGGTGCTCGCCGCCGTCGGCCGGTCGCTCAATGTCGTGCTCGTCCGGCCCGGGCAACCGGCCGACCGGACGCGGGCGACGCGGCGCCGCGAGCGCCGGGATCGAGGCGGCGGCCGGGGCGCTGCGCCGGGCCGCGGGCATCACCGCGCCCTACGTGCTCGTCGCCGCCGACCCGCTGAGCCGCGGTCGCCGCGGCGTGGCAGGCGATGTGGGAGGTCACGGCCGAGCCGCGCGGCAGCGACGAGTTCGAGCTCCGGGCGGCGGAGGCCCTGGCGGCCTGGCGGGCGAAGCGGTTCGAGCTGCCCGACTACTACCTGGTCCTGGCCGAGCGAGGCCGGCCCGGGCGGAGCCGACGCTCCCGGCGCGGCCGCCGGCGCGACGGCCAGCGCGAGCGGCCGCGCGCCGACTTCTACCTGGGGCCGCTGCGCGCCGTCCGGCCGAACCGGGTGTCCGTCGCCGCCGGGGCCTCGCCCGCCGCGCAGGCCGACGCCGCTGCTGAGCGAGCTCGGCTCGCTGCGGCACGGCCCGTGGTGGCCGTCGCTTGACGAGGTCTTCCGACGGCGCGCGGGTTCTACCCGGGCGCGCTCGCCGAGTCCCCGTCGGCGGGCCAGGCCAGCCTGCTGTCGTAGGACCGCCGAGCGCTGCGGCGTGGCACCGATGGCGGGGCTGGCGGCGAGACACGCGCCCGCTGGCAAGGATAGATTTTTCCCGTGACTTACACCGGAGACGTGCGTGTCGGCGGGCCATCGGACACGCGGGAGATCAACGGCCTGACCCTGACCAAGATCGCCGTGGGCGAGATGAACAACAACGCCTACCTGCTTCGCGACACCACCGGGCAGGCGCTGCTGATCGACGCGGCCGCCGAGCCGACGCGGCTGCTCGAGCTGATCGGCGACACGCCGGTGGTGAAGATCGTGACCACGCACCAGCACGCCGACCACTGGCAGGCGCTCGCCGAGGTGAAGGCCGCGACCGGCGCCGTCACCGTGGCGCACCCCGCGGACGCGCCGGGCATCCCGGTGCCGACCGACGAGCTCGTCGAGGACGGCGGCACGATCGCGTTCGGTGACACCCTGCTGCACGTGACCCACCTGGTCGGGCACACGCCAGGGTCGATCGCGCTGACCTACAACGCCGCCGGCCCCGAGCCGCACCTGTTCACCGGGGACTGCCTGTTCCCCGGCGGCGTCGGGAACACGCAGAAGGACGCGGCGCGGTTCGAGCTCGCTGTACTCCGGGGTCGTCGCCAAGATCTTCGACCGGCTGCCCGACGCGACCTGGGTCTACCCCGGCCACGGCAGTGACACCACCCTCGGGCGCCGAGCGGCCGCACCTAGAGGAATGGCGCGCCCGGGGCTGGTAAGGGTGACGCCTCATGACCGCGACGGTGAGCTATGAGGGCACGGGCTGTTTCCCGTCCTAGCCGACGACACCCGTGGCTGGACCCAGAGCACCACCCAGACCGCTAACTACCAGAATGCCTTAGCCGAGGTCATCGCCGAGGCACCCACCTCACCCTCCGGCAGCCCAGAAACGGCTGGCCCGATAAAGGCCACCGCGGCGTCGAGGACTGGTCCTTGCTGAACGCGCAGTGTCGCGCCCCGGGTCCTCGATTCTGGGTCATCCCGTGGTACTACGGCGGGAGCCAACTGGGGTCCGTGGTCGGACGCTTAGCGAGATCGTGCTGGCTAGCGTCTGTTGCATGAGTATGCGATTCATAGCTGTGGGGCCGGCGGCGGTCGGCCACCTTGTCGGCCGTGGTCGCCGGGGTCGCGGCGACCGGAGTGATGGCGGCGGTGCCGGCCCAGGCCCAGCCGGACCCGCTCTATCGGTTCGAGCACCAGACCATCGCCTGGCACGACTGCCGGACCAATCCGAACGACCCGATCGCCGCGCAACTGGCCGCCGTGGGCGCACTGTGCGGCGAGATGACGGTCCCGCTGGACTACCGCCATCCGGATGGCCGGACCATCTCGATCGCCGTGGACCGGCGGCCGGCCACCGACACCGCGCACAAGCTGGGCACGCTGATCGTCAACACCGGCGGGCCGGACGCGTCCCGGAGTGCGGTCGCCGTCTTGCCGTCCGCGGCACCGGCGCTGGGCGCCCAGTACGACCTGGTGTCGTTCGATCCCCGGTTCTTCGGCCTCAGCACCCCGCTGAACTGCGGCTGGCCCACCGACATCGAAGCGCAGTTCCAGATCGCGACGCCGGACCGGACCGCTTTCGACGCGAGTGTGGCCGCGGCCAAGCAGTTGGCATCCCTCTGCGCGCCGTACGCGGACGAGCTGCCGTTCGCGTCGACGCGCGATATCGCCCGTGACCTGGACATCCTGCGCGCCGCGCTCGGTGAGCAGCAAGTCTCGTATCTGGCCTGGTCCTACGGCGGGTATCTCGGCGCGGTCTATGTGCAGATGTTCGGCCGGCACGTCGACCGGATGGTGCTCGACAGCACGCCCGACCCGAACACATGCGGACCCGAGTTCAACCGCGACCTGGCGTCGACGGACAGTGCCGCATTGGCCCACTGGGCCGGCTGGGCCGCCGAGCGCGACGCGCAATTCCACCTCGGCAACACGACCGCGAGCGTCCTTCACACTGTTTCAGTGATCTCCGACGCGGCCCGTCGACAGCCGCTTCAGGTCGGTAGCTTCGAGGTCACCGCCGACATGCTGCCCGGCATCATCGATACCCGCCACTCCGGCACCGATGCGTTCTACCAGGTGCTGAGCGCCGAGGTCGGCGATCTGCTGGGCGCGGCCAACGGGATGACCGTCACGCCGGTCCCGCAACTCGCGTCATATCTGGGCAGCCTCAACGACCCGACGGTCAGCGCGACCGATCACGCCAGCGCCAGCCTCGCCCTTGAGTGCGCGGATCGCGCGGCACCGCGGGATCCCGAGTTCTACTGGAACGACATCCAGGATCACCTGGCGACCGAACCGTTCTACGGGCCGTTGCGCCGCAACCTCACACCATGCGCGTTCTGGCCGGTCGCCCCGATCGAGCCGCCGACCACGATCGACAACCACCATCCGCTGCTGATGGTCGGCGGGACCGGTGACCCGTCCGTGCCGTACGCCGGCCAACTCGTCATGCACCAGGCCCTGCACGGCTCGCGCATGGTGACCCTCAACGGTGCCTTCACCCACGCACAGTACCTGAACGCCGGCAACGCCTGCGTCGACACCATCGTCCAGAACTACCTGCTCGGCGGCCCGCTGCCCAGCCACGACCTCACCTGCCAAGTCGGCTGAGGCGCATCAGGTGAGCATGAGCCTCCAAAGACTCACCTGACACCCTCTGACCCCGTCTTCCCGCACAGTGATCGCCACAGCGTCCGTGGAGATCACTGTGCGGGAAAGGTGGGGCGTGTGGGACGTCGCCGGTCGGTCAGGCCTCGAGGTCGGTGGTGAGCAGGGGCGGCGAGCGAGTCGAGCGCGGCGTCGGCGGCGTCGCCGGAGGCCGCTGGCCGTCACTTCTAAATCAAAAAAGAAAACCATAAGGCCGATCAGCCGTTCCCATGCTGAATGCGCAGTGCCGCGGCGCGCTTCCCCTGCTGAATGCCAGTGTCGCTGCGCGGGTTCTCGATTCTGGGTCGTCCCGTGGTACTACTGCGGGAGCCAAGTGGAGTCCGTGGTCGGACGCTTAGCGAGATCGTGCTGGCTAGCGTCTGTTGCATGAGTATCGAAGTATGCGGGCTTACCAAGCGGTACGGGGACAAGACCGCTGTCGACGACTTGTCGTTTACCGTGCGCCCCGGCATGGTAACCGGCTTCCTGGGGCCGAACGGCGCCGGGAAGACGACCACGATGCGGCTCATCCTGGGCCTCGACTCGCCCACTAAGGGAAAGGTCACGGTCAACGGGAAGCCGTTCTCGGCGCTGTACAGCCCAATGCGGGAGCTGGGCGCGCTGCTGGACGCGAAGGCGGTGCACGGCGGCCGGAGCGCCTACAGCCATCTGCTGTGCCTGGCGCAGACCAACGACATCCCGCGTAAGCGGGTTGATGAGGTGCTTTCGATCGTCGGGCTGCCGCAGGTGGCCCGCAAGCGGTCCAGGGGTTTTTCCCTGGGCATGAGCCAGCGGCTCGGCATTGCGGCGACGCTCCTGGGTGACCCGGAGATCCTGATCTTCGACGAGCCGGTCAACGGGCTGGACCCCGAGGGCATCTTGTGGATCAGGAACCTCATGAGGGAGCTGGCCGCCGAGGGCCGGACCGTGCTGGTCTCCAGCCACCTGATGTCGGAGATGGAGCACACCGCCGATCACCTGCTCGTGATCGGCAAGGGCAAGCTCATCGCGGACTGCCCGATGGGCGAGTTCATCGCCCGGAGCACCCAGCAGGCCGTGCGGGCCAGGACGCCGCAGCCGGGCGTGCTGGCGCTGGCCTTGTCGGCCGCCGGAGGGCAGGTGGCCACCAGCGGGAACGCGCCAGCAGGCAGCGGCGCGGAGCTGGAGGTGCGCGGCCTGACCCTGGAGCGGGTCGGTGAGGTCGCGTTCACCGCCGGGGTGCCGCTGTACCTGCTCGCCCCGGTGCGGGCCTCGCTGGAGGAGGCGTTCATGGAACTGACCGCTGACAGCGTCGAATACCAGGCAGCGATGCCCGAGCCGCGCCAGCGCCAGTTCGCGACAACAACGGAGGCATGACAATGGCACATCTCACGGCCCAGTCGGCCGGGCCGGCGGCGGCTCAGCGGGTCAGCGCGGTCCCGCCGGCGAGGCGCAGGTCCGGGTTGCCGGGCACGCTGCGCTCGGAGTTCACCAAGATCCGCTCGGTGCGGTCTACCTGGATCACGCTCGCCACGTTCTTCGTGGCCGGGCTGGCCGTCGCCATCGGGCTCGCGGCGGCCAGCAGGTCGAACGCCGGCCAGGCGTCCTTCGATCCGACAGCTATCAGCCTGGGGGGCGCCGCCTACCTTGGCGAGCTGATCATGGTGGTGATCGGGGCCCTGGTGATCACCTCGGAGTTCGGCACGCGCATGATCGGCACCTCACTGACGGTG
>CAVTKQ010000024.1:0-272182 GCA_963735315.1 uncultured Actinomycetota bacterium | reverse complement strand
CGATCACGCGTCCCTCGATCACACGGGCACCGCGGGCCAGCCCGCGGGGACGCGCCCCGGGCTGCTGCTGGACCACGACCAACGGCGGGCCTGGGCGGACAAGGAGATCCCGCTGACCTACCAGGAGTTCGAGTTGCTGGCCTTCTTGTCCGCGCATCCGGCGACGGTGTTCAGCCGGGCCGCCCTGGTGGCGCAGGTGTGGCAGCGCGACTTCGCCGCCGACAGCCGAACGGTCGACGTCCACGTGAGCAGGCTCCGGCACAAGCTAGGCCCGCGGTACGGCAGGTACCTGGTCACCGAGTACCGGGTCGGCTACCAGTTCCGCCCGGTAATGATTTAACGGGCCGCGGGCCTAGCGCAGCGCATTCCTGCCGTCGCGGCCCTGGCCAGAAGGGGCGCTCAGCCGCTGACGCTGGGGCCGGCCTTCGTCACGCTGATCCGCAGCAGGACCCGCTGGTCGCGCACCATCGCGGCCCGGTAGTCATCCCAGTCCGGGTGCTCGCCGGAAATGCGCCGGTAGTAGTCGACCAGGCCGTCCATCGCCTCCGGCAGTTCCACGATCTCCGCCGTCCCTGAAATCTGCACCCACGTGCCGTAGAACCGGTCCGGCAGGGCGCACAGCCAGACTCGCGGATCGCGCCGGATGTGCCGCACCTTGTAGGCGCCCTGCCGGGTGCTGATCATCGCGTGCCCGGCGTCGTCGACGCCGACCGTGACGGGGGACAGTTGCGGGGTGCCGTCCGCCTTGAGCGTTGCGAGCACCGCGTTGTGCTGGGAGGCGATGAACCCAAGTGCCGCGTCGATGTCCATAGGCCCAATCCTGCCACCCGGAAGCGAACTGGCCGGACCGCCCTAGTCACGATCACGGAAACTCTGTGTGCGCACCCGCCGCTGCCTCTGGGGTGGTTAGAGTGGCCCGTGGCGTCCACGCGGGACTGGTTCGAGTCCGTCGCCGAGGCGCGGCGGCGGGCACGGCGACGGCTCCCGCGCCCGTCTTCCAGGCGATCGAGGCCGGCGCGGAGGCGGGCGTCACCCGGGACGACAACGTGCCGCGTTCGGCGAGATCCGGTTCGCGCCGCCCCGGCTCGCCGACCTGCCCGCCCAGCCGCGACCTGCGCACCTCGGTGCTCGGCACGACATCGAACTGCCGGTGATCGCCTCCCCGGTCGGCGCGCAGGCGGTCCACCCGCTCGGCGAGGTCGCCGTCGCCATCGGCACGCGCGACGCGGGGACGGCGATGGGCTCGGCGAGTTCGCCAGCAGGCCGGCCGCCGAGGTGACGGCGGTCAACCCGAGGGTGTTCTTCCAGGTGCACTGGTCCGCCCAGCCGGACGTCCTGTTCCGCGGGCCGAGGCCGCCCGGCCGCCGGCGCAACGGCGCTGATCGTCACGCTGGACTGGTCGTTCGCCAGCGGCCGGGACTGGGGCAGCCCGGCGATACCCGAGCGGCTGGACCTCGGCCCCTGGCGCGGCTCGCCCCGCCGGCCTGGCGCGGCCCGGCTACCTGGTCGGCTGGCTGCGGCACGGCGGCCTGCCGGACCTGACGGTGCCGAACATGGCGCTGCCCGGCGGGCCCGCTCCCGGCTTCTTCGCCGCCTACCGGGCCTGGATCAGCCGGTCCGCCGCCCACCTGGGCCGACATCGCCTGGCTGCGCGCGCGGTGGGACGGGCCGTTCCTGGTCAAGGGCATCATGCGGCCCGACGACGCGCGGCGCGCCGTCGACGCCGGCGCGACCGCGGTCTCGGTCTCCAACCACGGCGGCAACAACCTGGACGGCACCCCCGCCTCGATCAGGGCGCTGCCGGCCGTCGCGGCGGCCGTCGGCGACCAGGCCGAGGTGCTGCTCGACGGCGGCATCCGGCGCGGCGGCGACGTGGTCAAGGCCGCTCGCCCTGGGCGCCCGCGCCGTCATGATCGGCCGCCCCTGCCTGTGGGGGCTGGCCGCCGGTGGCCCGGCCGGCGTCCGCAACGTCTTCGACATCCTGCGCGCCGGCATCGACTCGGCCCTGCTCGCCCTCGGCCGCCCGTCGGTCCACGACCTGTACCCGCGGACGTGATCCTCCCGGCGGACTTCGCCCGGGGGCTGATGAACCGGGCTGAACCGGCCGGGGTGAGCGAACCGGGCTGTCCGAACCAGGCTGTGCCGCCGGGTGAGCTACCGGAAGGCGCCGCCCCGCGGCTTCGGCCCGGCCGCGCCTGGGTATGTCGGCCCGGAACCGACGAAGGGGCGTGCCTGATGGACGAGAGCCGGGCGCGAGCGCTGCTGCGGACCGAGCGGACCGAGGTGGCGGCGCTGCTGCGGGACACCGAGGAGGCGGCGCGAGGTCGACGACAGGTGACGGACATTCCCGGCGACTTCGGCGACGCGGGGCAGCCGCTGTCACGGGAGGCGGAGGACGAGGCCGTCGCCGCGCAGCTGCGCGAGCGGCTCGACGCGATCGACCGGGCGCTCGCCGGCTTGAGGCGGGCACCTACGGGCGGTCGGTGCTCAGCGGCAAGCCGATCCCCGACCAGCGGCTCGAGGCGGACCCGGCGGCCGAGCTGACCGTGAAGAGGCGCGCGCCCAGGCACCAGCGCAGGCCGCCGCGGGCTTGCCGTCTGCCGCCCCATGGTCCAGACGGCGATCTGCGCCCGTGGACCGGAAGCCCAGCTTCGTCATGATGTTGGCGACGTGCCTGGCGACGGTCGCCGGGCTGATGACCAGCTCCGCGGCGATGGCCTTGTTGCTGCGCCCGCTCGGCGATCAGCGCGGCGATCTCCAGCTCCCGAGGCGTCAGCCCGCCCGGGCGACGGGCGGACGCCGGGCGTGATCGGCCGGCGGTGATCCGCTGCGTACCGCCGCGGCTGCCTGCGGACGCCTGGCTGGCCGATCGCCAGGTCGATGGCGGCCTCTGGTGAGAGCACGAGGCCGCGCGTCCACAGCCGGGCGACGGCGCCCTCGCCGAGGCGGCGGCGGCGGCGAGGTAGCCTGGCTGCGCGCGCACCGGTAAGCGGCGGCAGGCCGGACGCGGCGCGCAGCCCGGCCGCCGCGGCGGCCAGCATGCACCGCGCGCTCCGTGTCGTCTTCCCGTGCCGCGAGCGCGGCGAACGACTCGAGGCCGCGCGCCATCCCGATGTGCGTGCCGATGTCCCGGCTCAGCCGAAGGCTTTCCGTCAGGTACTCCCTGGCGGCCACGGTGTCGCCGAGGTCCAGGGCCACCCGGCCGAGGCCGGCCAGGCAGCGGGCGATCTCCGGCCGGGCGTCGATCTCCCGCAGGTAGCCGAGCGCGTCGGTGTACATCCGCTGTGCGCCGTCGAGGTCACCGCGCAGCCGGGCGAGGTCGCCGAGGCCAAGCTGCGCGCGAGCGACGCCCCACAGGTGGTCGATCGACGCGCATGACCTCGATCGAGGCGCTGGCCAGCTCGGCCGCCTCGCGCATGTTGCCGCGGTCCCCGGCGATCGCGGCGCGGATGCCGAGCGCCCAGCCGTCGTTCCAGCTGTCGCCGGCCGCCTCGGCGATCGCCATCGCCTCCCGGCCGAGCGCCTCGGCCTCGTCGGCGCGCGCCGGTGTGCACGCGCGATCTCGCTGAGCAGGTTGAGGCCGGCCGCCGTCCAGAACTCGTCGCCCGCCGCGCGGCACAGCGTCAAGGCCGGCCCTGGCCACCGGCTCGGCGCCGGCCGGGTCGCTCGACAGGGACAGCTGAGCGCGCCCGATGAGCGCCTGTCCCTTGATCCTCTGGGTCCACCCCGGCCGCCTCCGGCGCGGGCGAGGAAGGCGTCCAGCCACTCGCAGCCGAGGGCGAACTCGCCGCGCACCAGCATGCACGGGCCGGATCGCCGTGCAGATCCGCAGCCCGGTCGCGACGTCGCCGTCGGCCAGGCACTCGCCGAGCACGAGCCAGACGTTGCCCGCGTCCACGTCGTACCTGCGGAACACGTCGACCCGGTCCTGCCACGGCGCGGGCACGAGCGCCATGCCCACCGCGAAGTTCCGTTCCGCGACGGTGAGCACGTAGTCGCGGAGCCGGTGCTGGCATCCGCGCCGCCTCGCCGGCCGCGGCCAGCTTCTCCGCCGCGTACTCGCGGATCGTGTCGAGCATCCGGAACCTGGCCTGGCCGAGCACCTCGGGCTCGCGCACCACCAGGGACTTGTCCACCAGCGCGGCCACCGTGTCAAGAATGGCCGCCGGCGGCACCAGCTCGTCGGTGCACACGTCCTCGGCCATCTCGAGCGACCAGCCCGCGAAGACGGACAGCCGCCGCAGCAGCACCTGCTCCCGCTCGGTCAGCAGGTCGTGGCTCCAGTCGATGGCGGCGCGCAGCGTCTGCTGCCGCGGCGGCGCCGTCCGGTCGCCCGTGGTCAGCAGCCCGAACCGGTCGGCGACCCGCATCCGGATCTGCTCCACCGACAGCGCGCGGACCCGGGCGGCGGCCAGCTCGATCGCCAGCGGGATGCCGTCGAGCGACCGGCAGATCGCCGCTACCGCGTCGGCGTTGTCGCCGGGTCAGCGCGAAGCCCGGGAGCGATCGCCGCCGCCCGTTCGGCGAAGAGCCGGACGGCCTCCGCCGGTGACCCGTCGGCCGACGCGACGGCCAGCGGCGGCACCGGCCAGACCGTCTCGCCGGCGACCCGCAGCGGCTCGCGGCTGGTGGCCAGCAGGCGCAGGTCGGGCGCGGCGGCCAGCAGCTGCTGGCAGAGCGCGGGCACAGGCGTCGAGCAGGTGCTCGCAGTTGTCGAGCGCGAGCACCAGCGTGCGCGGGCGCAGCGCGTCGGCGAGCGTGTCGAGCGAGCGGACGGCCCTTCTCCTCGGCCACGCCGACCGCGGACGCGACGCGCGCCACCACGAGGTCCGGGCTGGTCACGTCGGCCAGCTCCACGTAGCGCACCCCGTCGGGGAACTCGTCGGCCACCACGGCGAGCGCGCGCAGCGCGAGCCGGGTCTTGCCGATGCCGCCGGGGCCGGTCAGCGTCACCATCCGCGTCGCGCGCACGAGCTTGCGCAGCTCGTCGAGCTCATGCTCACGGCCGACGAAGCTGTTCGGTTCGGCTGGCAGGTGTGACCTTATCTCCGTACCTCGATCCGAAGCCGGGACAGGTGACGCCCCAGTGGCGGATGGGACCGCATCTGCATACCGGCTTACATATTTCAGATGATGCGACGCGACAGCGTTCTAGTTTAACCTGTTTGCTTGTTGGGCATCCGAGAGCCTCACTTTCCCGTCCAGTCGGGGCGTTCCGTGAAGGTGTGGGCCCGGCGTGTCAGTGCTGACATGCCGAAGGTGCCCGTGGCGCGGACGGTTTTGTGAGGGGACCGCTCGCGACGCAACAAGGACCCGGTCGTCGTGACCGCAACATTTGGGGGGGATGCGGCGCATGTCGCCGACCTTAGGTCGGCGACGTTCGCTGCAGGGTAGGTCACGGCGGCCGGTTTTTGTTGTGCCGCCCCCGTGGTTGAGGCCCCGTGGTGAGGGGCACTGTGGTTGACGGGCACTGTGGTGGCCTGGCCGACGAGCTGCGCTCCGCCGACGCGCGCTGCTCGCCGTCCCGCTGTACAACTACGGCATTCCGCAGCACGTCAAGACCTGGATCGACCTGGTCATAGCGGGCGCGAAGAGCGCGAACGAGGCCCTGCTCGCGGGCAAGCCGACGGTGCTCGTCGTCGTCCGCGGCGGCGCCTACGGACCGGGTACCCCGCGCGACGGCTGGGACCACTCCACCGCCTACCTGCGCCGCATCCTCGCCGACGTCTGGGGCGCGGACCTGACGGTCGTCGAGCGCGAGTTCACCCTGGTCGGCGTCGAACCCGGCCCTCGACGACTTCAAGGACCTGGCCGCCCAGCTCAAGGACGCCGCCCACGCCGCCGCCGCGGCGGCGGGCAAGTCCCTCGCCGCCGCCTGACCCGTCGGCACGGGCGGCGCGGGGCGCGCGGCGGAACCGTCGCCACCCCACGGGCCGCGGCCAGGGCTGTCGATTCGAGGATGGTGGATCGCTGGCCACACCATGGGACCAGCGATCCACCGTCTTTCAATTCAGGCCGTCCGACGGCAGGATTGGTGGGCTTTTCGCGGTTTCTGCTATCGGGCCGGGCTCAGCGTAGACGGCTTCAGCGAGGGCGGGCTCAGCGGGCAGCAGGCCCGAGCAGGCGCGGAGCAGCTTCGGTGCGGTGGGCGCCCCGACGTAATCCAGCCCGAGCAGGGCGGCGCCCGCGATCGGCGGCACGTCGAGCAGGCGCGCGGTGGCGCCAGGGGCGGCGTCCGCGAGCTGGCGGTCGATCTCGGACGAGCAGCAGCGGATCGCGGGACTCAAGGACGCCGCCGCCGAGGACGACAGGCACCCCGGCCGGCGCCATCCCGAGCTGCCGCATCGCGGCCGCCGCCATCACGCAGATCTCCGCCGCCTGCCGGTCCACCAGGGAGCGTGCGACCGGGTCGCCGTCGGCGGCGACCGCGAAAAGCACCGCGGTGAGCTGGATCAGGTCGGTCTCGCCGAGGACGCCCTTGTGCACGGCGACGGCCACGTCGCGGACCGACGCCAGGCCGAAGTGGGCGGCCACCGCGTCGCCGAGCGCCGTCGCCGGGCCCGCGGCCGTCCCAGCCGCGCATGGCGTGCCACATCACCGCCTGGCCAAGCCCCCAGCCGCCGCCCCAGTCCCCGGTCATCGTGCCGTGGGCCAGGTAGCGGGCGGTCGTGCCGTCCGGGGCCACGGCCACGCAGTTGATCCCGGCGCCGCAGGTCACCGCCACTCCCCACGGCTCGTCCACCCCGCCGCGGAGGATCGCGAACGTGTCGTTCATCGCCACCGCCGATCTCCGACCAGCCGCCCGCGAGCAGCGCCGCCGTCAGCGCCGCCTCCTCCTCGGGCAGGTCGGCGCCGGCCAGGCACGCGGAGATATGCGGGGCGACGACGCCGGAGCCGTCGATGCCCGCCTTGTCCGCCACCATCCGGATCAAGTCGCCCAGCCGGCGCAGGGCACCGTCGATGCCGTAGTCCTCGTGCGACGCGCCAGGCCCGCGCAGCGCGGCGAGCACCGTCCCGTCCCAGCCGATGAGGGCCACGTCCGTCTTGCTGTTGCCGCCGTCGATCGCGAGCACGGCGGCCTGGCCGTCAGCCAACCTGCCTCCCGTGCTATGCCGCCGTCATGCCCAGGAAAGGAACCGTGCGTTCTCCGCGATCAGCCGGTCGGCCATCTTCTCCGCGAGGTCGTACTGCCCGATCAGCGGGTGCGCGAGCAGCGCGGACACCACCCGCGGCCGGCCGCCGCGCAGCGCCGCGTCCACCGCGAGTTCCTCGTACGCCGACATGTGCCCGACCAGCCCGCGCAGCAGCGGCGAGAGCGGCGCGGTCGGCACCGGCACCGGGCCGCCGGACCCGATCACCGCGGGCACCTCGATGACCGCCTCGTCGGCGAGGAAGCCGAAAGTGCCGTCATTGCGCACGTTGACGACCTGCACGTCCCCGATGTCGCCGATCAGCGACGCGAGCAGCGCGACCGCGGCCTCGGAATAGAACGCGCCGCCCCGCTTGCCGAGCAATTCCGGCTTCTTGTCGAGCGCCGGGTCGGCGTACATTCTCAGCAGCTCGGCTTCGATCGCCGCGACCGCGGCGGCCCGTGTTCCCTGTCTTCTTCTGCTCCGCCACGACCGAATCATGCAGGTAGTAATACCGCAGGTAATAAGAAGGAACAAAAGAATAAGCACTCAGAACGGATGCGGGCGCGTCCACATGGTCGGCGATCTCATCGAGGTGGCCGGCGAGCAGCTCGGGCAGCCTGTCCGCCCCGTCGACGCGCACCGCCCGTTCCCAGGTGAGGTGGTTCAGCCCCACGTGGTCAAGCGACACGGACTCCGGGGCGACGCCGAGCAGCGAGGCGAAGTACCGCTGCAGCCCGATCGCCACGTTGCACAGCCCCACCGCGCGGTGCCCGGCGTCGAGCAGCGCCCGGGTGACCATCCCGACCGGGTTGGTGAAGTCGATGATCCACGCGCCCGGCGCGGCCCGCCGCCGGGCCAGCTCGGCGATCTCCAGGACGAGCGGGACGGTGCGCAGCGCCTTGGCCAGCCCGCCCGCCCCGGTCGTCTCCTGCCCGACGCAGCAGAAGTCGAGCGGCCACGTCTCGTCCCGGTCGCGTGCCGCCTGCCCGCCGACCCGGAGCTGGATGAGCACCGCGGCCGCGCCGTCGATCCCGTCGTCGGCGTCGGTCGTCCACCGGACGACGCGCCTGGTGCCCGTGCGCCCGCATGATCCGCGCCGACACCGGCCCGACCGCGGCGAGCCGCGCCTCGTCCGGGTCTACCAGCACCAGCTCGGTGACCTGCGGCGCGAGCCGCCCGAGCCCGTCCGCCAGCTCGGGCGTGTAGGTCGACCCGCCGCCGATGACCGCCAGCTTCATGCGATCGTGCACCTCCGCGGCGCGGCCCGCTGGCACCGTGGCGTGCGAGCGTCACGAGAACGCCTTTACTTCCGCGCCGGACTGGGCGACGTGGCATGCCACCTCGCCCGGTGCCCAGCGTCAGCAGCTCCGGGGTGACCGTCGCGCACATCTCCGCCGCGACCGGGCAGCGGGGCTGGAACCGGCAGCCGGGCTTGGGGTCGATCACCTTCGGCGGCTCGCCGCGCTCGCCGGTCGCCGCGGCCAGGGCCTCCAGGCTGGGCGGCGGCGCCTTCGGGTCGGGCACCGCGGAAAGCAGCAGCTGCGTGTAGGGGTGCCTCGGCGCCGCGAGCACGTCCTCGATCGGGCCGGCCTCCGCGATCTGCCCGGCGTACATCACGATCAGCCGGTCCGCGACGTACCGTGGCGCTGGCGATGTCGTGCGTGATGTAGAGGATCGAGACGCCTTCCTCGTCGCGCAGCTTCGCCATCAGGTTCAGCAGGCCGATCCTGATCGAGGTGTCCAGCATGGACACCGGCTCGTCGGCGAGGATCAGCCGCGGCCTGGTGGCGAGCGCCTGGGCGAAGCCGACCCGCTGCCGCTGCCCGCCGCTCAGCTCGTGCGGGTAGCGGTCGAGCATGCCCGCGCCGAGGCCGACCACGTCGAAGACCCGCGCCGCCTCGGCCCGCCGCTCGCCGGCCGACAGCTCGGGGCGGTGCAGCTTGAGCGCGCGCAGCACGCCGTGCGAGACCCGGAACACCGGGTTGAGCGAGCTGAACGGGTCCTGGAACACCATCGGGACCTGGCCGCTGTAGCGGAGCGCGTCCCGCCGGGACCTGCAGCGCCGACAGCGGCGTCCCGCGCGCCCGGCGTCACCGAAGTAGGTCACCGTGCCGCTCGTCGGCTGGTACACCCGGGCGAGCAGCCGGGCCACGGTCGACTTGCCGCTGCCGCTCTCCCCGGCGAGCGCGACGATCTCCCGCTCGCCGATGCTGAAGGACACGTCGTCGACGGCGTGCAGCGTGCCGCGGGCCAGCGTCCCGCCGATCTTGAAGTGCCTGGTCAGGTGGTCGGCCCGCAGCAACTCGGTCACTGAGAGTCACTGCGCTCCTCCTCGCCCCTCGCCGTGGCGGCCTGTCCGCGGCGGCGCTCGTCACCGGGCGTACAGCAGGCACCGGACGCTGACGCCCTCGCGGTCGAGAAGCTCCGGCGCGGTCGTCTCGCACTCCGGCATTTTCACCGGGCAGCGGGGTGAAAACCGGCATCCGTTCGGAATGACGGAAAGATCGGGCGGCGCACCGGGGATTCCCTTCAAGCGGGACCTTGGCCCCCCTGATGCCGGGAAAGGCCTCGAGCAGCCCGCGTGAATACGGATGCAGCGGGTTGTCGAATATCTGCCTGGTCGGGCCCGATTCCGCGACCTGCCCGGCGTACATCACCATCAGCCGGTCGGAATAGTGGCTGACCAGCGACATGTCGTGGGTGACGAAGATGACCGCGAACCCGAATTCCCGCTGCAGTTCCTTGATCTGCGTCATCAGCGAGCGCTGCGCCACCACGTCGAGCGCCGAGGTGGGCTCGTCCATGATCACCAGGTCCGGGGTGAACAGCAGCGCCATCGCGATCATCGCCCGCTGCCGCATCCCGCCGGACAGCTGGTGCGGGTAGCTCTTCAGGTGCACCGGGTCGATCCCGACCAGCCGCAGCACCTCGGCGGACCTGGCGGCGATCGCCTTCCGCGAGCGTCATCCCGTGCGCGCGCAGCGCGTCGGCGAACTGCGCGCCGACCGACATGACCGGGTTGAGCGCGTTCATCGCGGACTGCATGACCACCGACAGGTTCTGCCAGCGGATCGCGTTGAGCTGCCGTCCGGTCATCGCGACCAGGTTCTGGCCGCGGAACGTGACCGAGCCGGCGGTGATGGCGCGCCGGCGCGGACAGCAGCTGGGCGATCGCGAACAGCAGCGTCGACTTGCCGCAGCCGGACTCGCCGACGATGGCGACGAACTCGCCCGGCGCCACGTCGAATGACACGTCGTCCACCGCGCGCACCGGGCTGCCGCTGCCTGGTCGGCGTACTCGACGGTCAGGCCGGATACCTCAAGCACTGGCAGTCCTGCCTCCGGAGCCGCCGGATGGCGGCTGCGCCGCGCGCGCGGACCGGACGCAGCGCCGGGTTGCCGATCTCGTCGAACGCGTAGTTGAGCAGCGCGAACGCCGCGCCGAGCAGCGCGATGGCCGCGCCCGGCACGATCGCCTGCAGGTAGTAGCCGGTCTGCAGCGCCTCGTTGTTCTGCGCCCAGTAGAGCATCGTGCCCCAGGCGATCGCGTTCGGGTCGCCGAGGCCGATGAACTGCAGGCTGGAGGCGAACAGCACGTCGTACAGCGCGTTGGTGAGGAACGCCGCGACCAGCAGCGAGCTCATCGTGGGCAGGATCTCCACCGCGATGATGTAGACCGCGCGCTCGCCGCGGACCCGGGCGGCCGCGAGGAAGTCCCGGCTGCGCAGCGACAGCGCCTGGGAGCGCAGCTGGCGGGCGGTGTAGGACCAGCCGGTGAAGGTGAGCACCGCGATCAGCACGCCGGTGCCGGAGTTGTGCACGTAGGCGGCGATCACGATCAGCAGCGGGAACAGCGGGATCACCAGCACCACGTCGGTGAACAGGTTGAGCGCGCCGTCCCAGAAGCCGCCGAGGTAGGCGGCGGCCACGCCGATGAGCGCGGCGATCAGCGTGGACGCCAGGCCGGCGCCGAACGCGATCTCGAGCACCTGCCGGGTGCCGTAGACCGCCTGGGCGAAGATGTCCTGGCCGAGGCCGGTGGTGCCGAACAGGTGCGCCGCGCTCGGCCCGAGGTTGCGCGCGTACGCCTCGGCCGTCGGGCTGTCGCGGGCGAACAGGCCGGGGAAGAGCGCGAGCACGATGAAGGCGGCGAGCAGTGATCGCGCCGGCGGTGGCCTTGGGCGAGCGGGCCAGATGCGCGCCACAGTGTTCGCCTTCACTGGCGCCCGCCTCACCGGCTGCTCCTGGTCCGCGGGTCGAAGATCGCGGTCGCGATGTCGGCGAGCAGGATCGCCACCAGCACCGCGACCGTGATCAGCAGGAAGAGTGCCTGCATCAGCGGGTAGTCCTCGTTCTCGACGGCCTGCAGCAGCATGTAGCCGACGCCCGGGTAGTTGAAGACGTACTCGATCAGGATCGCGCCGCCGACGACGAAGCCGAGCGACATCGCGAAGCCGGTGAGGTTCGGCAGGATCGCGTTGCGCGCGGCGTAGTTGAGCATGATCCGGTGCGGCCGCAGGCCCTTGGCGCGGGCCATCCGCACGTAGTCCTCGGCCAGCGTGGTGACCATGTTGTTGCGCATGGTCAGCGTCCAGGTCCCGATCGTGGTGATCAGCAGCGCGAGGCCGGGCAGCAGCGCGTGCTCGACCACGTCGCCGATGTAGGAGGGCGTCCAGGCCGGGGTGTCGGTGAGGTTCATGCCGCCGGACCAGGGCAGCCACTGCAGCTTGAGGCCGAAGATCAGGATGAACATCATCCCGACCCAGAAGTACGGGATCGCGGAGGTGATCACCAGCAGCGGCGGCGCGAGGCTGTCGGTCAGCCCGCCGCGCCGCCAGGCGGCGAGGATGCCGACCCCGGTGCCGAGCGTGAACGCCAGGATCGTGGTGACGCCGACCAGGCCGAGCGTCCAGAAGATCGCGGTGCCGCACCACCTGGCTGACCGGGGACGGGAAGTAGAACAGCGACGTGCCGAAGTTGCCGGTGAAGATGTCGCCGAGGTAGTGCACGTACTGCGCGGGCAGGGACTGGTCGCTGTTCGACGCCGAAGATCGTCTCAAGCGCCTGCAGTTCCTGGCCGCCGATCTTGCCGCGGAACTTCCCCATCATCGCGATGGCCGGGTTGCCCGGCATCATCCGCGGCAGGAAGAAGTTCAGCGTGACCGCCGCCCAGAGGGTGAGCAGGAAGAACCCTGCCCGGCGCAGTACGTATCGCATCGAGCTGGCTGACTCCGGCTTACTTCGGCGACAGGTGCAGCAGCACCTGGCCCATGTCCGGGTAGGCGTACGCGGCCGGGCAGCGCGTACGGGTCGCTCGGCGACGGCCAGCCGGTGAACGTGGCGGTGTTGTACTGGAACCAGCCGACTTCCTCGGTGATCGGGATGTACGGCACGTCGCTGAGCACGACCTGCTGGAGCTGGTTCACGATCTGGTGCTGCGTGGCCGTGTCGGTGGTCAGCCGCGTAGGAGTCGAGCAGCTTGTCCGTCGCCGGGTTGCTGTAGCGCTCCCAGTTGGACGACGCGTTCTTGCCGATCGGCGCGGAGTTCGCCGAGTACAGCCACTGCCGCAACTCGTAGTACGGCGTCGGGCCGCCGGTCTGCGCGTAGTAGGCGAACTGGTAGTTGCCCGCGTACAGCCGGGACAGGTAGTCGTTCTGCGCGAGGTTGTCGGGGGTGAGCTGGATGCCGACCGCCTTCAGCTCCTGCTGGATCACCGACATCGACGCGACCCAGTCCGAGTAGCCGCCGATGTTGATGACGCTGAACGACAGCTTCTGGCCGCCCTTGGCGTAGATCCCGTCGCTGCCCGAGCGTGTAGCCCGCCTGGGCGAGCAGCTGCTTCGCCTTGGCCGGGTTGTAGCCGTAGTTGTACTTGGCGGCGTCCGTGGTGTCCATCCAGGCGCTGAACGTCGGCGTGGCGATGTCGTTCTGGTTGGCGCCCGGCTCCTCGCCGTACTCGCCGATGCTGGCGACCTTGTTCCGGTCGATCGCGTAGGCGATCGCCTGCCGCACCGCGACGTTGCTCAGTCCCGGCACGGTCAGGTTGGGGATCAGCGAGACGTTGGCGATCGGCGGGAACCAGTAGTGGTTGTCCGACGACTTCGAGGTGTAGAAGGCCTGGATGTTCGGGATGAACTGGCTGCCCCACTGGGCCTGGCCGGTGGCCAGGTAGGTGTTGGCCGGGTCGTTGGAGGTGAACGCCGGGTACAGCACCTTGGCGATCTTCGGCTCGCCCGGCTGCCAGTAGTCCGGGTTGGCCACGTAGGTGATGTTCTGCGGCGTGCACGGCTTGACGGTGTACGCGCCGGTGCCGACCGGGTTCGAGTCGGCGTAGGTGACCGGGTTGGAGATCTTCGACCAGATGTGCTCGGGCACGATCGGGACCTGGTCGGCGATGTAGTAGAAGTACGGCACCGACGGGGCCTTGAACGGCATCACGACCGTTGTCGCCCGACTGGGTCACGCTGGACTGAGCACCGACCAGACCGAGTTGACGTCGAGGGCCGGGCACCTTCTTGATCAGGTTGAAGGTGAAGGCCACGTCGGCGGCGGTCATCGGCGTGCCGTCGCTGAACTTGACGTCCTTCCTGATCGTGAAGGTCAGCGTCTTGTTGCCGTTGCTCCAGGCCCAGCTCGTCGCGAGCCAGGGGGTCGCCTTGGCGTTCTCCAGCGTGTCAACGAACGCCAGCGGCTCGTACACCTGGCCCATGGTGACGCCCTCGCCGAGGTTGCCCGGGTTGAACGGGTTGAAGCTGCAGTTCCACTGCGTGCCCTGCTCGTTGGAGATCGTCAGCGTGCCGCTCGGGCCCTTCGCGGCGGCAGCACCGGACGATCCAGCCGGTGCGGAGGAACTGCTGCAGGCAGCGAGTGCGGCGGCGAGCAGCGCCGCCGCCCCGGTCACGAGCAAACGTCTCATGGGGGTGCCCTCCACTGGGTGTCTGTCGCGTCGGTGATATCCCTGGGTCGCCGGTGACGTTTGAGGTCCTGTGTGAGTTTTGTCGCTTTTGTTATATAGTTAGGACAGTATCCTAACTATCGATGGGCTGACTAGCCCTCGTCGCTAAACCGTGATGCGCGACCTGGGGGAGGTGCCGTGGCAGAGGTCCCGGCCGATGCGATGCCGGCGAGCGGCCTCAGTCGCCGCGCGCCCAGCCCTGATCAGGGCGCTCAACGAGCAGCTGCTGCTCGATCACATCCGCTCGTCCGGTCCCTACTCGCGGGCCGACCTGGCGCGCGTTTCCGGGCTGTCCAAGCCGACCGTCTCGCTCGCCCTGGCGAACCTCGAGCGGGCCGGCCTGGTCCGGCTGGCCGGGCAGCGGACCGGGGTGCCCGGCCGGACCGCCCTGCTGTACGAGGTCCGGCCGGAGGCCGGGTTCGTGCTCGGCCTCGACATCGGCCTGCGCTACCTGCGCGGCGCGGTGGCCGACCTGGCGGGCGAGGTCCGCGCCAGGCTGTCCGTGCCGGTGCACGCGGCCACGATCGGCGATCGCGTCGCCGAGCTAGTCGAGCTCGCGGACGAGCTGTGCGCGCGTGCCGGGATAACGCGCGCCGAGGTCATCCAGACGGTCGTCGGCAGCCCCGGCGTCTACGACCCGCAGCGGAACCTGATGGCGCTGACCGGCGGCCTGCCCGGCTGGGACCAGCCGGAGGCCCTGGCCGGGCTGCGCGCGGCGTTCGGCCCCGCGCTGGCGATCGAGAACGACGTGGACGCGGCCGCCCTCGCCGAGCGCGCGCTCGGCGTCGGCCAGGACGTCGACAACTTCGCGTTCGTGCACGTCGGCACGGGCGTCGGCATGGGCCTCGTGCTCGGCGGCCGGCTGCACCGCGGCGTGCACGGGGTGGCTGGCGAGATCGCCTTCATGCCGCTCGGCGGTGACCCGCAGGCCTGGACGGACACGGAGGCTGGCGCCGGGGCCCGTGCCAACGGCGAGCGGGTGACCGCCGGCCCCGAGGGCGTGATCATCGACCCGGCAGAGGCGCGGCGGCGCGGCACCCTGGAGATCGCGGCCGGCGCCGACGGGGTCGTCCGCGCCGCCCGCCGGGCCGGCCTGACCGGCCTGGCCACAGCGAGGAGCGTCTTCGAGGCGGCCGCGGCGGGCGACCGGCGCGCGGCCGCCGTGGTGGCCGGCGAGGCGCGCCTCGTCGCCGCCGCCATCTGCTGCGTGATCTCGGTCGTCGACCCGTCGCTGATCGTCCTTGGCGGCGGCATCGGCCAGGCACCGGGCTTCGCCGAGGCGGTCACGACGGCGCTGGCGGAGATCGCCCCGGTGCTGCCCGAGGTCAAGGTCAGCGCCCTCGGCACCGACGTCGTGGTCGACGGCTGCCTGGCCGAGGCCGCGGCCATGGCCTGGACCCAGCTGATCGCGTCCCTCCCCTGAACCGAAACCGGAAGCACGGGCCTAGGCCCGAGGCTTCGGTAGTTACCCTTGGCGGCCCAGCCGAGGGCCGGGCCGAGGCGGGTCGCCATGTCGGTGAGGATCTGCACGTAGTCCTCGTGCTCGAAGGTGAACGGCAGCGCGAACGCGACCTCGGTGACCTCGCGGAACGCCGACGTGCGCGTACAGCGCCTCGGCGATCTGCTCCGATGGCCCGAGGATGTCGCGCGCGAACATCATCCGCGCCGGGCCGATCGGCGCGGCGGTGCGCGGCGTCCGCGCCGCCACGTACGCCTCGTACTTCGCCCGCTGCGCCGGGCGACGCCGAGTCGGTCGGGATCACCACGAGCCCCTGCGACACGCGCGCCGCCGCCCCGGCCGGGTGCGCGTCGCGGAACGTCCGGATGTGTGACAGCTGCACCGACGCGAAGTCCTCCGATTCCTCCGCCTTACCACGGATGACGATCAGGAAGTTCACCCCGTTCTCGCCCGCCCACTTCGCCGACGCCAGCGATGCCGCCGCCGTACCACATCCGCGACCGCAGCCCGGGCGAGTGCGGCTCGCACCCGCGAGGAGAACTGCTCGAACCCCTCGATGCCGCGGGCAGCGACGCGCCGTCTCCCCGGCCACGAAGCCGCAGCAGCCGCGACACCCGCTCGTAGGAGAAGTCCTCGCCGTCCGCGGTATCCGGGGTAAAGCGCCTCGCGCACGTCGTCCCAGTTCCTCGGCGGCCCGACGCTGAACCCCGGGTTGAGCCGCCCGCCGGACAGGATGTCCACGGTCGCCAGGTCCTCGGCCAGCCGCAGCGGGTTCTCCCAGCCCAGCGGGATCACCGCCGTCCCGAGCTCGATCCGCGACGTCCGCTGCGACGCGGCGGCGAGCACGGCGACCGGCGACGAGATCCCGTACTGCAGGTGCCGGTGCGCGCAGCCAGGCGGCGTCGAACCCGAGCCGCTCGCCGAGCTCGATCATCTCCAGCGTCACCTGGTGCCCGGGCCCTGGATCGCTGCCCGTCGAACAGCCCGATCGTCAGGAACCCGAGCTTCTCCAGGGCGACCCCCGGCTGCGGCATCGTGCTGCCCCTTCCGGAATGAGATCAGCGATAAAGGTACAGCCGGCAGCCGCCGAGCCCGGCACGTGCCGTATACCCGAACGAGCGGAGCCCCGTAACTCAATCCGGGGATGCGAGGTCGCCCCCGCCACCAATACACTCCAAATCTGTAAATCCTCTGGCATACTGCCACGGATAACGGCCACGATGGGAGGGCGTGGAGTGGCGATCCCCGAACCGCTCGCGCTGGCGCTCCACCCCGGCAGGTGACATGATCCACTTCAGCCATGGCGCAGCCACCTCCGTGGGCCGCGTCCGCCACGTCAACGAGGACAGCTATCTCGCGGTGCCGCCGCTCTTCGTGGTCGCGGACGGCATGGGCGGGCACGGCTCAGGCGACCTGGCGAGCAGGATCGCGATCGAGGAGATGAGCGCCTGCGTGCGCGCTTCGGCCGCTGTTCGCCGAGGCGGTGCTCACGGCGCTTGAGTACGCCAACCGGCACATCATCGAACGCGATGCGGCGAACCGCATGGGTACCACGGCGACCGGGCTCGCCGCTCTTGAGACGGCGGGCGCCGATCACCTGATGGTCTTCAACATCGGCGACTCGCGCGTCTACCGCCTCTCCGGTGACCGCCTTGAGCAGCTGACCGTTGATCACTCGGAGGTGCAGGAACTAGTCCTGGCCGGCGTCATCACCAGGGAGCAGGCGCGGACCCACCCGCGCAGGAACGTCGTCACCCGCGCCCTCGGCAGCGACGCGGGCCTGCTCCCTGACCACTGGCTGCTGCCCGCCATCGGCGGCGACCGGTACCTGATCTGCTCGGACGGCCTGTTCAGCGAACTGCCCGATGACGTCATCCTGCCGCTGCTCGCCGTCGGCCCGCCACAGCACGCCGCGGAGGCACTCGTGGCGGCGGCCAACGACGCGGGCGGGCACGACAACGTGACCGCCGTCGTTGTCGACATCGACTCAGACGACGACGGCGCGGATGAGACGACCCTGCCCCGCGAGGTACTCATCCGGACGATGCCACCCGGGGAAGGACGATAGCTGAATGGCCACGGCTGCTGACGTCAGCTACGTGCCCGGCACGCTAACCGCGGTGACGGGCGACCAGTGCTGGGCGCTTGTCGAGGTCTCGCCGGACTCCCCGGCGGTGACCAGGATCTGGCAGCAGCTCGGCCAGGGGGCCGCCGCGGACGCGCTGCTGGCCGGCCTGCTCGCGGATGGTATCGGCGGCACGCCCGGCTTCACCCTGCTGGTGGCGGGGCCCGGCGGGCAGCACAGGCTGTTCTGCCGCGGTGCGGTCGGCGCCACCGTAGTCACGGGACCCGCGGACGGCTCCGCCCCGCCTGGCAGCACGAGGGCAGACGAGCGGCGGGTCGCGGCCGAACGGATAGACGGGGCCGGACTGCTGACCTGGCGTGAGCAGCTGGTCGACAACGCTGAGCGGATCTTCCTCGGCGAGCCGCCTGCGGACACCGACCTGCGCCTGCCCGCGACATCCGGCGTGCTGCTGGCCGGCTGCGTGATCATTGAGCTCACCAACTTGGCAGCACGGGAAACAGTCCCGTACGCGCCGGAAGAGCCAAGGAAGTCTGTCGTTTTCTTCCCCGACACGATCACCATGACGCATCCCGGCAGCCTCATCGGCCAGGCCTCCACCGCGTCGGCGGCCGCGGGCCAGCAGCTGCCCGATGACCGCGGTCCCGTGGTCTCGCCCGCCCCCGCGCCCCCCTTCCAAACAGCCCCCGTCGGCCCTCCCGCTCCCCCCGGCACCCCCCGCCGACCCGATGTCCCCGCCTCCGGCGCCTTCCCCGCCCCCGAGATACCCCCGTCGGTTCCCGCTTCCGTGATGCCCTCTGGGGTTCCCGCTCCCGTGATGCCCTCTGGGGTTCCCGCTCCTGCGATGCCCCCCGTGGGTCCGGCTTCCGCGATGCCCCCCGCGGGTCCCAATACCGGGATGCCCACCGCGGCCGGGCCCGCCGTTCCCTTCGGGGGACCCGTCCCGGCCGGCGTTCCAGGTGGGCCAGGCGCTGTTGCCCGACCCGGCCCCTCGGACGGCAGCAATGCTGACGACGAGGACGATAACTTCCGCTGGGGCGCGCCATCCCGGACCGTCGTGGACGGCGCAATCAGGGCCGCCGAGCGCGGCGACCAGGCTCCCCTTGGCCCCTTTCCGGCGGGCGGCGCTCCCGTGCCCGGGGCATATTCCGGCAGTGGCCCGCAATCACCGGCCCAGTACCCAGGCGCCCCGCCGCAGCCCGCGACGCCCTGGCAGCCGCTGCCTGACGGGGCATGGGCCGGGGGGCCGCGTCCGGGCACGCCAGTGACCGGACCGATGCTGCCTCCGGCGCCGATGCCCGCGCGAGCGCCCGCACCGTCCGGCGGCGGCATGCCGCCCAACGGGATGTCCGCTGGCCCAGTCGGCGGCCTGATCGATGCACCGCCATGGCTGTCAGGTCCCAGCGGGCCCGCGCCAGCGGGGATGGTCCCGGCCGGCGCGACTCGATCCGAGCCGCCTTACCAGCCCCCCGCGTCGCGAGCCGAGACCGGGCCCGATGAGTCTCGGGCACGGTCAGTCCGCGTCCACGGTCAAGCGCGTCGAGGTCTCCGAGCTCGTCGCGAGGACCACGCCGCCGGACCGCATCGGCCCGGTGGTTCCGGCCCTGATCTGCCCGAGCGGGCACGTGAACCCGCCGAGCGGCGCGGCCTGCCGCCGGTGCGGCGCGCCGCTGCCGCACGACCCGGTGCCCGTACCGCGGCCGGTGCTCGGCGTGCTCCGCCTGTCGCTCGGCGACGTGATCACGCTGGACCGTGGCGTGCTCATGGGACGCAACCCGCGCACCGACTTCGGCGGTCCAGCTCCCCGACGGCGAGGAACGGCCGCACGTCGTCAAGCTGCCAAGCGCGGACGGCGACATCTCCCGCACCCACCTGCGGGTCGCACTGGACGGCTGGCACGTGCTCGTCACCGACCTGAACTCGACCAACGGGACCCTGGTCACGCTGCCCGGGCGCGATACGCAGCAGCTCCGGCCGGGTGAGCCGGTGCCGATTCAGCCAGGCACAGTCGTCACGCTCGCCGACGGCATCGACTTCCGCTACGAGGTAACCAATTGAGCCGAACCCCTGAGCAGGACGTCGCGCCGCCCGACCTTCCCGGGTACCGCTTCATCAAGCACATCGGGGCGGGCGGCAACGCCCAGGTCTACCTGTACGAGCAGAACCTGCCCCACCGCAAGGTCGCGGTCAAGGTGCTCAACGAGTCCGCGCTGTCGGACGCGGCCCGCCGCCGGTTCACCGCGGAGGCGAACGTCACGGCGGACCTGGCCCACCGGCATATCGTCCAGGTCTTCGACGCCAACGTGACCGCGGACGGCCGGCCGTACATCGTGATGCCGTACTACCCGCAGCCGAACCTGTCGGTCCGGGCGCGCCGCTCGCACTTCTCCGTCGCAGACGTGCTGCGCATCGGCATCCAGATCGGCAGCGCGGTCGAGACGAGCCACCGCCGTGATGTCCTGCACCGTGACATCAAGCCGCAGAACATCCTCAGCGACTCCTACGGCGAGCCCGCGCTCACCGACTTCGGCATCGCCACGACGAAGGGCGGCGACGGCCCCGAGGGCCTGTCCGTGCCGTGGTCGCCGCCGGAGATCCTCTACGGGACCTCGCCAGGGGACCAGCGCGCGGACGTCTACTCGCTCGGCGCTACGCTCTGGCACCTGCTTGTCGGCAGGTCGCCGTTCGAGCTGCCAGGCGGCGACAACGGCACGTTCGCGCTGATGGGGCGGATCAAGTCGGACCCGCCGCCGCGCACGCAGCGGGCCGACGTCCCCGACAGCCTGGAGCGGCTGCTGCGCCAGGCGATGGCCAAGGACCCGGCCGCTCGCCCGCAGTCGGCGATGGAGCTGATCCGCGGGCTGCAGTCGGTCGAGCAGGAGCTGCGCCTGCCGCTCACTCACCCCATCCTGCCCGCCGACGAGCCGTCGGGTTATACCCGGGGCGGCGACACGATCGCCCGCCCGCTGGCCCGCGGCGGCGAGAGCGCGTTTTCCGGCCGCGGACCCGCATCAGGACTGACGGACAGGCCGGCGGCGCGCGGTGCCACCGATGCGGCGCGGGGACCGGGCGCCGGCTACGCCGACCCGCGCCCGCAGGGCGGCCAGGTCCCGCGCACCCAAACGAAGAGCGGCCACGCCCAGGCGGGCCATGCTCAGTCCGGCCAGCCCCCCTGGGACCAGACGGTCCCGCCCTGGAGCGGCGGCGTGGCCCCGCGAACCGACGGTACCGCGCCCGCGCAGAGCGGCGGCGTGGCCCCGCGGATCAATGACGCCCCGCCCGCGTGGAGCGGCGGCGCGGCCCCGCAGGCCGACGGTGCCCCGCCCGTCTGGAGCGGTAGTGGGGACCTGCGTTCCGATGGTGCCCCGCCCGCGTGGAGCGGCGGCGCGGACCTGCGTTCCGACGGTGCCCCGCCCGCGTGGAGCGGCAGTGCGGACCTGCGTTCCGATGGTGCCCCGGTCGCGTGGAGCGGCGGCGTGGCCCCGCGGATCAATGACGCCCCGCCCGCGTGGAGCGGTGGTGCGGCCCCGCAGGCCGACGGTGCCCCGGCCGCTTGGAGCGGCGGCACGCGCGAGCCGACCGTGGCGCGCGGCACCTGGCCGGCCAGCTCCGAAGAGGACGCGACGCGCACGCGCGCCCCGATGCGCCTGGACCCGTGGGGCCAGGCGGGCCAGGTCGAAGATGACCCGACGCGCACGCGAGGCCCCGTACGGCTTGACCCGTGGGGGGCGGCAGGCCCTGGCGCAGGGGCGGCGGGGTTCCCTGAGTTCGAGCCAGGGGGGCGCGAGGGGACGACGACGGCCCGTCCGGCCGCGCTCCGGCCTGGCAGCCACGCTGCCGGCCGGACCGAAGGCTCGCGCCCGAGCGGCCGCGTCCTGGTCCTCGCCGGCGGGGTGCTGGTCGCGGTCGTGGCGGCCGTGGCGTTCTTCACGCTGGGCCAGGGCCCCGGCCAGCCGACCCCGAATCCGACCGGGGTCGGCCAGTCCACCGCCTCAGGCGGCGAGCAGAACGCGCTCGGCCCCGGCGCTACCGCGCCCGGTCAGCCGGCGGTCACGGCCCACAGCGCCGGCGGGACGCAGGTCCGCTTCAGCTGGACGTACGCGAACCCCGCGGCCGGCGACACCTTCCGCTGGCAGCGGGTGAGCGGAACCGCTGGTACCCCGGGAGGCGTGACGACCAAGCCGGAAGTGCTCGTCTCGCTGCCGCAGGGCCAGAGCGTCTGCGTCGTGGTCCAGGTCCGGCGGTCCGGCGGCCAGGCCTCCGACCCGTCGCAGCCCGTCTGCTGGCCGAATTGATCCTAGCCGATCACGATGAATTGATTGATCGATCATATAATTCTTCGAATCTCAATTTATTGTTAAAATGTGGAGATACATCCTGAGTTGTTCGGGCTTGCCCTAGAATCAACTTCGAGCATTCTGCTGCGCCACGAGCGCGAATGAAATGCGCACCTTCATCGTGCCCGCCTCGCGCGGGGCGCTTTTGTCACACGGCGTTAGTATGGCGTCCGTGCAACGTAAAGGGGCTTACGGGGCATGCGGCTTCGCCGAAGTCGGCTTGTTACTTCCGTCGTGCTTGGCGTCGCCGTCGTCACGTTCGCGGCGCTCGCCGCGTCGTCGCACGGATTCCCCGTGCAGCACGTCAGCCTCAATGACGGCGGCATCTGGGTCACCAACAACTCGATCGGCACCATCGGCCGGTTCACCAAGCCGATCGGGCAGCTCGACGGGGAGCTCGCGCCGCCGTCGTCGTCCACCAGCGTCGACGTGTGGCAGGACGGCCCGGTGGTCGCCTCATACGACGCGAGCGGCGGCCGGATCTACGCGGTCAACGTCTACGGCACCGCGTTCTACGACGCGGGTGCGGCGATCTCGCCCGCACCAGGCGGGATCGCGCTCGGCGACGAGACGGTCGCGGTGCTGTCGACCGATCACTCGCTGCGCGCCACGACGCTCAGCGCCGGCGGGGGCAGCCTGGCGGCGCTCGCCGCCTCCGCCAAGCCCCTCGCCGCGCACCTGCCGGCCGACTCCGCCGTCACCGTCGGGTCCGACGACACGGTCTGGGTCGCCGGCGGCGGGCAGCTGCGCGGCTTCCCCGCCAGCGGCGGCAAGCCCGAGTCCAGCGCCATGCCGCTCTCGGCGACGGACCCGATGCAGGCCACCACGGTCGGCGACGTCCCGGTGGTCGCCGACACGACGACCAAAGACGATCTACCTGCCGGACAGCGGGCAGACCGTGCCGCTGCCCGCCTCAGATACCTCGACGTCCTTCGTGCTGCAGCAGCCGTCGGCCGCGAGCGACGTCGTGGTCGCCGCCACGACCCAGGCGCTCTACAGCGTGGACCTCGGGTCCGGTCAGCTCACCACGCTCAGCACCGGGCACAGCGGCAACGTGGCCGCCCCGGTTCAGGTCGCCGGCTGCGTCCACGCCGCCTGGGCCAACGGCGCTACCGGCAGCTACGTCCGCACCTGCGGCACGCCGCCGCCCGCGGCGAGCACCCGCATCGCTCGGCAAGTACAGTGCAGCAGTTCTCCCTCGACGACACCACGGGTGCCCCGGTCCTGGTCTTCCGGGTCAACAACGGCACGCTGGTGCTCAACGACACGACCGACGGCGGCGTCTTCCTTATCGACAGCAACGTCACCAACGTCCGCCCGAAGTGGACGCCGGTCAACACCGCGGGGAACAGCAGCAACCAGGCGCAGACCTTCAAGGTCCAGCAGAAGACGCAGCTCACCGCCAAGCCCTACACCCAGGGCGTCCGGCCGGGGACCACGACCGTGGTGCACGTGCTCGACGCCGACAAGGGACCCGCGGGGACCTACGCGGTGAGCGCGGTCGGCCAGCCGGACCAGCCGGGCGTCACCGTCGCGGTCGCGCCGGACGCGCAGACCGTGCTCGCCACGGTGACCTCGCTGTCCGGCCGACGCGCACTTCCAGTACACGATCGACGACGGGCACGGCCACACCGCCTCCAACGAGGTGACGCTTGAGCCGAGGTCCGCCAGCGAGAACGCGGCGCCCGCCCTGCGCCCCGGCTACCAGCCGCCGAGCCTGTCGGTCGCCTCCGGCGGCACCCTGGTCATCCCGGTCATCGGCGACTGGCGGGACTTCGACGGCGACCCGCTCTACATCGACAGCAGCGCCGTCACGAGCAGCGCCGGGTCCGCCGCGGTCACCAGCGGCGGCGCGCTCTCCTTCACCGCACCGCAGACCGCGGCCGGCGAGACGGTGCGGATCAGCTACGGGGTCAGCGACGGCCGGGTCGCCACGCCCACGAAGGCGACCCTCACGGTGAACGTGCTCGGCGCCTCGTCCACGAAGTTCGTCGCGCCGGTGGCCGAGCCGGACGCCGCGCAGGCCGTGGCCGGCGCGCCGGTCACCCTGCAGCCGCTGGCCAACGACCTGCCAGGCGTTGACCCGACCAACCCGAGCGCCCGGCTCACGCTCGCCGCGCCGGTCCCCGCCGTGACCGGGGCCAGCGTTTCCACCGACATGGCCACGGGCACGGTCACGTTCACCGCGCAGCACCCGGGGGACTTCTTCCTCACCTACACCGACGCCTACGGTGCCGCGCCGACCGCGAGCGGGACGATCCGCGTGCACGTGATCCCGGCGAGCGGCACGCCGAAGCCGCCGGTCACCACCCCCGACGTCGCGGTGCTGCACGGCCAGCAGGCCGCCGTGGTGGACGTCCTCGCCGACGACTATGACCCGCAGGGCTGGATCCTCGGCGTCACCAGCGCCGCGCCCGTGGTCACCGGTGCCTCCGGCCGCCGGCCTCCAGGTCGCCGTGATCGACCAGCGCTGGCTGCGGATCAGCGCGGACAACCCGCAGCCGGGCATGGCGGCGACCGTGGACTACACGGTCAGCGACGGCCGGGGCAGCGCGACCGGCACGGTGGCCGTCTCCGCCGTGGCCGGCGACCTGAACGCCGACCAGATCACCACCACCGAGGCCGCGGTCACCGTCCGGTCCGGCGACAGCGCGCCGTCCCGGTGCTCGCCGGGGACGCGAGCTCCATCGGGCTGCCGCTCTCGCTCGCCGGCGTCCCGCCGGCGGCCCAGCCGCCGGTCGCCGGGCTGCTGGCCAGCGCCGAGGGCACCAGCCTGCGCGTCGACGCGCCCGCGGGCGTCAAGTCCGAGGAAGAGACGACCGTCAGCTACGTCGCGACCGACGCGAGCGGCGCCACCGCGACCGGCCAGCTCGACGTCACGATCGAGCCGCCGCCGTCGAAGGCCCACCCGGACCAGGCGCCCGTCCCCGAGGAAGTGGACACGCGGGAGACGGCCGGCGACGTCGCCGTCATCCAGGTCCCCGTCGACGGGATCGACCCGGACGGCGACTCCGTCACGGTCACCGGGGTCACGGTGCCGCCCGCGCTCGGCCGGATCGTCGCCGTCGGCCCGGACACGATCTCCTACCAGTCGTACCCGAACTCCGCGGGCACCGACACGTTCACCTACCAGGTCACCGACCCGTACGGGCTGACCGGCACCGCGACCGTGCGGATCGCCGTCCTGCCGCCCGGCCCGCCGCAGCCGCCGGTCGCGGTCGACGACGTGATCAGCGCGCCGCCAGGCGCGACACTGCACTGGAACGTGCTCGGCAACGACTTCGTCGCCCCCGGCGACACGGTGACGGTGGAGCCGCTCGAGCAAGACCAACGCGACCGTGCCCGCCGGGGTGAGCCTCAACGGGTCCTACGTCTACCTGCAGGTGCCTCGGCTCGCCGTCCGACCCGCCCGTCCAGTTCACCTACGCCGACACCGACGGCGGCACCCCGTCGCTCGCCCAGGTCATCGTGCACGCCGTGCCCGGCGCCAAGGTGCCGCCGATCGCCAACGACGACGTGGCGCCGGCGCCGGCGGCGGGCGCCGGCAGCGTGACGGTCAACGTGCTCAAGAACGACGACGACCCGCTCGGGTCGCCCGGCGACCTGAAGATCAGCTGGGCGCCCGCCGGGGTCACGGTGGCTGGCCCGAACCTGACGGTCAGGCTGGAAGCGGAGCCCCGCGAGGTGCCCTACCAGGTCACCGCGCCCGACGGGCTCACCGCGACCGCCGTCGTGTACGTGCCGGGCACGCAGTCGACCGCGATCAGGGTCCGCCCCGGGGCGCGGATCACGCTCAAGGCGGACGGCTCGAGCACCGTGCCGCTCAGCTCGGTGCTCGATGACACCTCCGGCCGCCAGCTCAAGATCACGACGGTCAACCAGCTCAGCGCGTCCCCGGGCGGCGACCTCACGGTGAGCGCGAACCAGGCCTCCGCTTTCCAGGTGCACGCGCTCGGCGCCTACACCGGCCCGGGCGCGGTCACCGTGCAGGTCTACGACGGCGCGACGATGCAGGACCCGCACGGCGCCGTGGCCACGCTGACGATCCCCGCCCAGGTCGGCCCGGACGTGCCGATCCTGCGCTGCCCGCAGGACCCGATCCAGGTCGTCGAGGGCGGCGCGCCGGTGAGCTACGACATCGGCCAGCTCTGCCACGTGTGGGTCGACACCACCGTTCCCGCGCCGGCGCTCCGGTACAGCCACGTCCTGGACCAAGGCGGCCGGCGGGGTCAGCGCCAGCGTGCCCGGCGGCACCAGCCTCCAGCTGACCGCCGCGAGCAGCGCCGCGCCAGGCAGCACGGGGACGGTGCGCGATCATCCCGGCGGGCGCGACCACCGGCGGCACCGTCAACGTCGTGGTCATCAAGGCGCCGCCGCCAACCGGGCGGGCCGTCAGCGTCACGGTCGAGGCCGGCCACAGCGTCACGGTCAACCTCAGCCAGTACGTCACCAGCCCGCTCGCCCAGCCGGACATCCAGGTGCTGAACGTCACCCGCCCGGCCGGCGCGACGGTGACGACCAGCGGCGGGACGATCACGATCACGCCGCGGGCACGACACGACCGGCACCGCTCCAGCTGGTCGCGACCGTGACCGACGTGCCCGGCCGGGCGGACCGGTCGATCAGCGTCGCGATCACGGCCACCGTCATCGGCTTCCCCGGCGCCCCCGGCGCGCCGACGGTGAAGGCGTCGAGCCACACCCTCCAGGTGACGTTCGGCACCGCCGCGCCCAACGGCGCGCCCGTCGAGTACTACACCGTCTACGCCAACGGCGCGCCGCACCAGTGCCCGAGCTCGCCCTGCGCGGTCACCGGGCTGGCCAACGGCACCAGCTACACCGTGTACGTCACGGCGACCAACACCGTCGGGGCCAGGCAAGCCAAGCGCCACCACCACAGGGGAGCCCAACGCGGTGCCCGACCAGGTGACCGGGCTCGCGACGAACGTCGGCGACGGGCAGGTCACGCTGACCTGGCAGCCGGCGCAGGTGGACGGCACCCCCGTCACCGGCTACGAGGTCGAGATCAGCCCGCCGCCCGGCGGGCAGCAGCAGATCCAGCCCGTGGGCGTGACGACCTCGCACGCGTTCACCGGCCTGGTCAACGGGACGACGTACACGTTCAACGTGCTGGCGGTCAACGCCCAGGGCAACGGGCCGTGGTCCCTCGGGGTCACCGCGGTCCCGTTCGGCAAGCCGCTGACGATGGCCGCGCCGACCGCGACCGGCGCGCCCGTGCCCGACCCGACGACCACCCGCGCCATCCAGGTCACCTGGCCGGCGGTGCAGGGCACCGCCGCCAACGGCCGCCCGGTCACCACCTACACCATCTACGAGTACCAGTCGTCGTCGAGCGGCGGCCCCTGGTCCCAGGTGAGCACGCAGCACCGTGGACGGGAGCACGACAACGCGCCAGCTTCACGGTGACCAACGACAGCTCCTGGTACGAGTACACGGTCACCGCCACCAACCTGGCCGGCGCGTCCGCGCAGTCCCCGCAGTCCTGCCCCGGCCGTGCAGGCCGCCGCGCCGCCGGACGCGCCAGGCGAACGTGACCGCGACCGCGACCGGGCAGAGCAACACGATCTCGGTCAGCTTCACCGTGCCCGCGGCGAACGCCAAGTCGATCAAGGACGTCGAGTACGGCATCAACGCGTCGTCGGAGACCGGGCACGATCAACGGGCCGTTCACCACGGGCAGCACGGCCACCTTCACCCTGACGAGCGCGCTGAGCAGCCAGATAGCCAACGGCAAGGCCGTCACCGTCTACCTCGCGGCCTGCAACGACGCCGGCCTGTGCAGCGCCTGGGCCGGGCCGACCGCCCAGGTCACCCCGTACGCACCGATCGCCGCCCCGACCGTGACGGCGGCCGCGAGCGGCACGTCGATCGCCTACACCTGGAGCGCGACGAGCGACGGCCTGGCCGAGACGCTGAACGTCTGCATCAACTCCGGGTGCACCAACTACAACGTCCCGGCCACCGGCGGGTACAGCGGCTCGTCCACCGTCAACGCCGGGTCCAGCGCCAAGGGGACGATCACCGCCTACCTCACCGACACCAAGAACCAGCGCGCGCCTGCGTCGGGCACCGTCAGCGCGAGCGCGACCACCGCGGCACGCCAACCCGACCGTCTCCGTCGCCAAGGGCAACGTGGAGCCGGCCGGCAAGGGCAGCTGCGTCCAGCTCGACGACTGCTACAACTTCTACGTCACGGTCACCAACTTCCCGGCGGGCGCCACCCTGACCGCCGCCTGCAGCGACATCGAGCGGGGTGTTTTCGACCTCGACAAGTCGTGGGGCGGCGCCACCGTGACGGCGAGCAGCAGCGGCGGCGCGTCCTGGAACACGCAATGCCAGCACGCACCGGACGGCGAGACGGTGACGATCACCGTCACCGGCGGCGGCAAGTCCGGCTCCGGCACTTACAAGACATGAGCGCGGCATGGCACGGCGACGACACGAGGGAATCGGAAGAATCATGACCACAGCAACCACGGGCGCGCCGAAGGTGACGTCCGAGCAGGCCAACTGGTTCGCGAGGGCCTTCGGCGCGCTGGTGACGAACGTCGAGCAGGCCGTGCTCGGCAAGAACCACATCGTGCGGCTCGCGCTGACCTGCCTGCTCTCCGAGGGCCACCTGCTGCTCGAGGACTTCCCGGGCACCGGCAAGACCTCGCTGGCCAAGGCGATCGCCAACACCGTGCAGGGCACGCACAGCCGGATCCAGTTCACCCCCGACCTGCTGCCGAGCGACGTCACCGGCGTGACCATCTACGACCAGCGCAGCGGGCAGTTCGACTTCCACAGCGGGCCGATCTTCGCGACGATCGTGCTGGCCGACGAGATCAACCGGGCCTCGCCGAAGACCCAGTCGGCGCTGCTCGAGGTCATGGAGGAGGGCCGGGTCACCGTCGACGGCACGCCGCACCCGGTCGGCCGGCCGTTCATGGTGATCGCCACGCAGAACCCGATCGAGCAGGCCGGCACCTACCGGCTGCCCGAGGCGCAGCTCGACCGGTTCCTGATGAAGACCAGCCTCGGCTACCCCGACCACGCCGCGACGGTCGCGCTGCTCGCGTCCGCGGCCACCAGGGACCGGTCGGCCAGCGTGCAGAACGTCATCACGACGCAGCGCGATCACCCAGATGTCCGCGCTCGCCGACCAGGTGCACGTCGACCCGGCGATCCTCGGCTACGTCAGCCAGCTCGCCGACGAGTCCCGCCAGCTCCGGCACGTGCGGCTCGGCCTGTCAGCGTCCGCGGCTGCCTGGCCTACGTCCGCGCCGCCAAGACGTGGGCCGCTCGCCGACGGGCGCGGCTACGTCGTCCCCGACGACATCAAGGAGCTCGCCGTCCCGGTGCTCAGCCACCGGCTGCTGCTCGACGCCGAGGCCGAGTTCTCCGGCGTCACCGTCGACGACGTCATCGGCCAGCTGCTGTCCCAGGTCCGCCCGCCGACCAGTCGCGGGGCGTAGCGATGGCGAAACGTCAAGATCAAGGTCAAAGCCAGCAAGGACAGCCCGAACGAGTTCGTGCCTCCGCCTCCTCCGTCGACCGGCTCGCCGGGAGCGCCAGCGCGCGCCGGCGGCGCAGCTGACCGGGGCGAGCAGCGCACTGCGCGCGCCGGCTGCGGCCCGCCTGGCAGGTCACGCACGCCCGCCGGGCGCGCGGCGCTGTTCGTCGCGGTCGCCGCCTGGCTGCTCGGCGTCAGGCTCGGCTGGGAGGAGCTGTTCCTCGTCGCCGCCTGCTGCGTGCTCGCGCTGCTCATCGCGGTCGGCTTCGTCATCGGCCGGCCCAGCCTCGACATCGCCATCGAGCTTGACCCGGCGCGGGTCAGCGTCGGCGCGCCCGCGGCGGGGCGGCTCATCGCGACCAACCGGTCCAGGGCGCGGCTGCGCGCGCTGGCCGTCGAGGTGCCGGTCGGCCGCGGCCGCGCCACCTTCCAGCTGCCGTCGCTGGCCGGCGGCGCGACCCACGACGAGCTGTTCGTGGTCCCGACCGACCGCCGCGCGGTCATCCCCATCGGCCCGCCGAGCGCGGTGCGCACCGACCCGCTCGGCCTGCTCCGCCGGGACGCCGTCGAGCAGGCCACCGTCGAGCTGTTCGTGCACCCGAAGATCATCGGCCTTGACTCGCTCAGCCCGGGCCTGCAGCGCGACCTGGAGGGGCAGGCCACCCGCGACCTGTCCACCAGCGACCTGGCCTTCCACACGCTGCGCGACTACGTCACCGGCGACGACTGGCGGCACGTGCACTGGCGGTCGACCGCCAAGGCCGGCCGGCTGCTCGTCCGCCAGTTCCAGGACACCCGGCGCTCCCAGCTCGCCGTCGTGGTGGACGGGGCGCGGGCGAGCTACCGCACCGAGGACGAGTTCGAGCTCGCGATGAGCGTGGCCGGCTCGATCTGCGTGCGCGCCGTCAAGGACCAGCAGGACGTCTGCCTGGTCGCGGCCAGCCACGCGGTCACCGCCGCCTCGCAGCACCGGATCCTCGACACCCTCGCCCGCGGCACGCTCGCCGACGCCGGCCAGGACCTGCCGACGCTGGCCGGCCGCGCCTACCGGCTGGCCCGCGACACGACGCGTGCTCATGCTGCTCACCGGCAGCGTCATCCCGTTCCGCACGCTCAAGGGCGCGGCCGTGCACTTCGGCCCGGACGTCCGGGTGATCGCGCTGCGCTGCGAGCCGGACGCCCCGCCGGGGCTCAACCGCTCCGGCGACCTGACCGTGCTCGCGCTGCGCGCCCTCACCGACCTCCCGGGACTGCTGAACGCGGGGAGCGTGTGAGATGGCATCGGTGACGCCAGTCCCGCCAACGACACCGCCGGGACGGACGCAGCGGCCGCGCGGCTCGGCTGCCGTCCCCGGCCGTGACGAGGTCGTCGACGCGGTCGCGCTCATCGTGCTCACCATGATCGGCATCGTCGGCTTCCGCCCCGCCTACGGCGGTCACGGGTACCTGGTCGCCGGCGCGGCCGGGGTGCTGCTCGGCCTGCTGCTCAGCCACGCCGGCCAGCGGGCCAGGGTGCCGCTGGTCGCCGTCGTGGCCGTCGAGCGTGCTGGCGTTCCTGCTGTTCGGCGGCGTCATCAGCCAGACCGGCACGGTGAGCCTGCCGGTGCTCCGCGCGGTCGCGAACGTGGCGGTCTCCGGCTGGACGCAGCTGCTGACCACCGCCCGGCCGGTCGGCCGCACCGCCGGGCTGCTCGTGCTGCCCTACCTGCTCGGCCTGTTCAGCGGCGTGGCCGGGCACGCGCTCGCGCGCCGTACCGCGCTCGCGGTGCTGCCCGCCGCCGCGCCCGCCGTCGTGGTCGCGCTGTCCATCCTGTTCGGCGCGGCGCAGCCGACCGCCGCCGTCCTGCAGGGCGCCGGGTTCGCGGCCTGCGTGCTCGCCTGGGCCGCCGCGCGCCAGCAGCGCGGCGCCGCCGCGGCGCACCACGCTCGGCAGGCAGCGTCCCTGGCAGCGGATCGGCGCGGCCGTCGCCGTGCTCGCCGTGGCGGGCGCCGGCGCCACGGTCATCGGCCCGCACCTGCCCGGCGCGCACGCCCACCAGCGCGTCGTGCTCTACGTCGAGCCGCCGTTCGACGTCAGCGCCTACCCGAGCCCGCTCGCCGGGTTCCGCGACTACACCAAGGACGTCCCGGCCGGCCTCAGCGTCTACGGCAAGGAACTGCTCGCCACCACCGGGCTGCCGGCGGGCAGCCGGGTGCGCATCGCGGCGATGGACGCCTACGACGGGCTCTCCTGGGGCGTCGCCAACGCGGCAGCGCGGGCTCGTCCTTCAGCGGCTACCAGCGGGTCGGCGCGCTGCTGCCGGGGCGATCCCCGGCCCGACCCGCACGGCGACGATCACCATCCAGCCCGCCTACGACCAGCCGTGGCTGCCCGACCTGGCCGACACGACCGGGTTCACCTTCGCCGGGGCGGCCGGCTCGCAGGCCGCCGCCGCGCTCCGCTTCAACGTCGCCACCACGACGGGGATCATTCCCGACGGCGTGCCGGCCGGCCTGCGCTACACGGTCAGCGCCGCGGCCGTGGCCGCGCCCGCCGCCTCCGGGCTGGCGGCCGCGAGCCCGGAGGGCACGCCCGAGGACGTCCATCGTGATCCCCGCCGCGGTGCAGGCGTTCGCCCAGGCCCACTCCGAGACGGCGACCACCCCCATGGGCAAGGTCCTCGCGCTCGCCACGTACCTGCGGGACAACGGCAGGTACAGCAACGGCGGCGGCGCGCAGAGCGTGATCACCGCCGGGCACGGCTCGGGCCGGCTCACCTCCTTCCTCGAAGGCAAGCAGATCATCGGCGACGACGAGCAGTACGCCGCCACGATGGCGCTGCTCGCCAACGCGGTCGGCGTCCCCGCCCGGGTCAGCCTCGACGGCACCGTGGAAGCCAACGGCACCGTGTACGGCAAGGACGTGCGCGCCGACGTCGAGCTCGACACGGCCGAGTACGGCTGGGTGACGCTGCCCGCCAGCCAGTTCACCGGGACCAAGAGCCCGCAGCTGCAGACGCAGAAGGTCACGCCGCCGCCCCAGCCGGTCAAGGTCGTGCCGCCCAGGCGGGGCGACGCCGCGCCGGTCGCGGCGGCCAACTCGAGCAGCGCCGTCTCCCGGACCGCGCCGCCGCCGTCCGGGTCCGGGTTCGCCATTCCCGCGATCGTGCTCATCCTGCTGAAGTACGCGGGGACGCCCCTGCTCGCCGTCGCGGCGGCCGGGGCCGCGCTCATCGCGCTCAAGGCGGCGCGCCGCCGCCGGCGGCGTTCCGCCGGGCCGCCGTCGGCGCGGGTGGCAGGCGCCTGGCGTGAGCTGGTCGACCTCGGCCGTGACCTGGGCATCCCGGCGGCCGGGGCAAGCGCCGCCGCCGCGACCCGCAGGGAGTTCGCCGCGCACGCCGAGGAACACGGCCTGGCCGCGGCGCGGGCCGTCGCGGTGGCGGCCGACGCGGCCGTCTTCGGCCCGGCGGACCCGGACGACGCGGCCGTGGCCAGGGTCTGGCAGCTCGTCGCGGCGGCCAGGCGCGCGGCGACGGCGGGCCTGCCGCTGCGGCGGCGCCTGTGGGTCGCGGTCAACCCGGTGAGCCTGTGGGCCTCCCGCGCCACCCTGGACCGGCTGCGCGACGCGGCCCGCTCCGCGGCGGCCGAGTGCCCCGCCCCGGCGCGCCGCCCCAGCGTCCGGCTGTCCGCGGTGCCTTGCGCCCTGACCGAGGCGCTACCCGCGCGCGCCGCTGCGTCCAGTGCGGGCGCTACCTGGAAGCGCCGATCGCCTAGCGCCATCTGCTAGCGCGGCACCGTGTCCAGGTCGGTGACCGGGACGCCGGCCCAGCGGGCGGCCTCGGCCAGGGCGCCGTCGAGCAACTGCAGGTCGCGGAGCGCCAGGTGCGGGCGGCTGGTGAGCGGCTCGCCGGGCAGCTCGTCCGCGACCCGCGCGAACAGCGAGGCGGAGCGCACGTACTGCCGCGCCGGCCGGAGCCCCGTCACCACGCGCTGTCGCGTCGCCGCCGCCAGCGTCGGGCGGCGAGCGCCGCGGTGACCGCGCCGACGGAGTCCGGCGAGCTGGCGGCGGGCGGCGGCGAGGCCGTCGGTGGCCCGCGCGTCGAGGTCGGCGTACCTGGTGGAGGCGTCGAGCAGCAGGTTGCGCGCGTAATGCCGGGCGGCGACCGCGGTCGCCATGAACCCGGCGACCCGCTCCGCCAGGCTGCCGAACAGCGGCGTCCGCATCGGCCGCACCGTCGCCACGAGCGCCTGGTAGGCCACGTCCACCCGGCGCGCCGCGGCGCGCAGCTCCAGGTCGGAGCCCGGCGGCGCTTGCCGGGTCGGCGAGCCGGTCAAGGCAGCGGTCGGCCAGGTCGGCGAGCGCCTCAAGCTGCTGGCGCGCCGCCACCCGCGCCACCCGGCCGACGTGCAGCGGCAGCACGAGCAGCACGGTCAGGATCGCCACCCCCGCGCCGACCGCGGTCTCCGCGAGCCGCAGCAGCAGCAGGCTGTTGGAGAACTCATCGAGCTCCACGTACAGCTGCGACACCATCACGGTGATGCCGATGGTCATGAACGTGTAGTTGATCCTGAACAGGTACAGGCCGAGGAAGAGCGAGACCAGCACCACCACGATCTGCAGCCACACCACGTCCCCGACCAGGTGCGCGAGCACGGCCCCGGCGATCACCCCGACGACCGTCCCGGCCACCCGGAACACGCTCTTGCGCAGCTGCTCGCCGGCGGTGTTGGCGCCCATGAACGTGATGAACGCCGCGATCACCGCCCAGTAGAACCGCCGCCCGGACAGCGCGTCGCCCGACGATGATCGCGCCGCCCACCGCGATGCCCATCTGGATCGCGATCCGCGCGTACGGCGCGAGCCGGATCCGCTCGATCAGCCCGTTGCCGCCCCGCTCCTGCGAGGCGGCGCCCGCCACGGCCGCCGAGCCGGGCAGCCAGCCGCCGAAGGTGAACACCTGCGGCTGGAACTCCGCGTCCCCGTGTTGCCAGCACAGCGTTGTCAGGCCCAGTGCTGTCAGGCACGGCGTCGTCCGGCGGCTGGCTCGCCGGGTACAGCCGGAACGCGCGCAGCGCGGTGCCGAGGTCGGTGACCGACGTGGCGAACCGGTGCAGCAGGACGCGGTCGTCCGCGGTCAGCGCCCGGTCATGATCGTCAAGCAGCTCCCTGATGGCCGCGGCGGTGTCGAACACGGCGGGCAGGTCGGCGTCGCGGATGCCGCTCAGGGCGGCCACGATCAGCGCGGAGGCCGGCGCGGGAAGCGGCCGCCTGGCGAGCGCGAGCGCGAACCGCGCGACGTTGCTCAGCCCGACCTCCGCGTCGAACAGCCGCTGGTGCAGCGCGGCGGCGCTCCAGCCCGCCGGCACCGCCGCCGGGCTGCAGCTGCGCGTCGATCAGCAGAGCGGCCTCGTTCAGCCGCAGCAGCTGCCGCTGGAGCCGCTGCTCGGCGCGCTGGTTCTGCTCGGATTCTCCCGAACGGATGGTGGCTTCGTACAGTTCCGCCACCTCGCTCGCCAGGGCGCGGGCACGCGCCCCGTAGGAGCGCTGCATCCGGCGCACGGCGGCTTCCGGCCGCGGCGGGAAGAACGCGAAGTGCACCGCGATCGTCACCGCAGTGCCGATGGCGATCTCCGCGACGAGCCAGCCGAAGTCTGCCCGAGACTTGACGTAATCCTGGATGAAGAACCCGAGGAACGCCCCCATGAACGCGAGCATGCCGCCCATGAAGCCGCGCGGGCCGAAGCGCCGGCAGTAGGTGCCGACCGCGAGCACGACGGCGAGCAGCGCGAGCGATATCACCCGGACGTGCACGGTAAGCCCGACGGCCAGCAGGGCGAGCATCGGCAGCGGCAGGAAGAGCGATCGTGACCAGCTGATCGCGCGCGGTGGCGAACATGCCGACGCCGAACCCGCCGATCATCGCGATGATCGCGCCGAGCATCATCGCGATCACCATGAGCGCGTGGTTCAGCATCCACAGCTCCGCCGCCGTGGCCGCCGGCGCCTTCGGCGGGATCGGCACCTGGAGGGCGCCGGTGGCGCGGACGAAAAGCCACTCGGCCGCGAGCACGACCCCGATCGCGAGCACGATCTCGATGGCCATCCGCAGCCGCAGCTGCCCGGGGTCGGTCGCGTCGAGCCAGTCAAGCCAGGCCGGCCGGCGCCGTGGCGGAGCAGGCCGGGGCTCGTCGTCATAGGGGTGGGTGCGTGGCGTCTGACCGTAGGGAGTGCGCCGTCACCGGCGTACGCAAAGAACGATGACCCATGACAGTTAGTTTACCTTCAGCAAGTATCTAGGCCATCGGTAGGTGTCTAAGCCGTGGCCTGACCTGGGCGCCTGACGGCGTCCACCACCAGGTCGAACATGCGCTCCAGCTGCTCGCGCCCGCCGGCTGATCGAGGTGGCCGTGAAGATCCCGACGACCATGGCGACCACGTCCTCGGGCCGCACGTCGTCGCGCAGCGTCCCGTCCGCGACGCCGGCGTCGAGGATCGCCTTGACCGCCACGGTGAGTTCGCCGCGGGCCTGCGACACGGTCACCGCGCCCGAGGCGAAGACGGCCCGCAGGGTGTCCGCCATCTCCCGCTTGGCCGCCACGTAGTCGGCGAACCGGTCCATCCAGAGGCGCAGCGCGCGCTCGGGGGCGTGCGCCTCGAGCAGGTCGCCCGCGCTGGCGCACAGGTCCGCCAGTTCCTTGCGGTAGAGCGCCTCGACCAGCGCCTCGCGGGTCGGGAAGTGCCGGTAGAGCGTGCCGATCCCGACCTCGGCGTCGCGCGCGATCTGCTCAAGCGTCACCGCGTCCTGGCCGGACGCGAACGCGGCCCGTGGCGGCGTCGAGCAGGCGGATCCGGTTGCGCTCCGCGTCCGCGCGCGGGCGCCTGGCCTGGGCCTGGCCCGCCCCTGAGCCTGGGCCGTCCCCTGGGCCAGGTCTGGCCGAATCTGGTCTGTCATGAAGCGGAGGTTCCTCCGTTTTGTCTGCTACGCTGAACGAAGAACCGGAGGAACCTCCGGTTCTGCTTACCTATGCTACGACGCTACGAGCGGAGGATCACGCGATGACTGAAGCGATCCGGCGGACCGGTCATCCGCACTCGGCCTCCTCCCGGAGCCCTTGCTCCCGGTGGCACCGCGGAGCTGGCCGGGCGGCCGGTCGCCCGCATCGGCTTCGGTGTCATGCAGCTGGAGCGCTCGGCCGTCGGCAAGGACGAGGCGCTGGCGATCTTGCGCCAGGCGGCCGCCGCCGGCGTCAACCACCTCGACACCGCGCAGTTCTACGGCGCCTGCAACGCCCTGATCCGCGAGGCCCTGGCGCCCTACGACGATGACCTGGTCCTGGTGACCAAGGTCGGGCGCCGTCTGGGACGACGACGCCAAGCCCCTCCCGCTCGTCCCGGCGCAGCGCCCGGCGGAGCTGCGCGCCCAGGTGGAGGCCAACCTCGCCGCGCTCGGCGCCGAGCGGCTGGGCGTGGTCAACCTGCGCCGCCTGGACGCCGCGCCCGGCATCATCGCCGAGGGCGAGCAGCGGGTGGACCTCGACGACCAGCTCGCCGAGCTCACCGCGCTGCGCGACGAGGGCAAGATCGGCGGCATCGGGCTCAGCAACGTCTCCGCCGCCCAGCTCCGCCAGGCGCTGCCCGCCGGGATCGCGTGCGTGCAGAACTCCTACAGCGTCCTCGACCGGGCCGCCGAGCCCGTCCTCGAGGCTGTGCCGCGAGCACGGCGTCGCCTGGGTCCCGTTCTTCCCGCTCGGCTCGGCCGGCTTCGCCAGCCTGCCCAAGGTAACGGACCACCCCGCGGTGCGCGCCGTCGCGCGCCGAGCTCGGCGTCACCCCCGCGCAGGTCGGCCTGGCCTGGCAGCTCGCGCACTACGACAAGACGCTGCTGATCCCGGGCACGGCCAACCCCGCCCACCTGGCCGAGAACCTCGCCGTCGGCGCCGTCAAGCTCCCCGAGGCGTCCCTCAAGGAGCTCGACCAGCTGTCAGCCCTCGTCCCCGCGGTGGCGGACAGTGACGAGTCGCAGCCCGCGTGAGACCTTCGCACGCCCGGCGACACGCTTCGCTTACCAGGCACCCTGCTTGGCCGCCGACGGGTGGCCGCGGCCCGCTGCGGGTCACGGGTCGCGGCCAGGATGGGCCGCACTCGTTCTGAGGATCCTGGAAAGCGCTGGCGTCGGATACGGTCAGTGTGTGGCTAACCCCATGCCTGCGGCAGAGCTTGAGATCACCCCGGACCTGGTGCGCCGGCTGCTCGCGGCCCAGCACCCCGACCTGGCCGGGCTGCCGGTCACGCCATTGGCCAACGGGTGGGACAACACGCTGTTCCGGCTGGGCGACGAGCTGGTGGCCCGGCTGCCGCGGCGCACCCTGGGCGCGAGCATCGTCGTCAACGAGCAGCGCTGGCTGCCTGTGCTCGCGCCCAGGCTGCCGTTGCCCGTTCCCGTGCCGGTGCGGACCGGGGTGCCGGGGGAGGGGTACCCGTGGCCGTGGAGCATCACGGCGCTGCTGCCGGGCACGCCCGCCGCCGAAGGGCCGCCCTTTGACCCGCGGCGGGTGGCGGCGGAGCTCGGCGGCTTCTTCGGGGCGCTGCACGTGGCGGCGCCGCCGGACGCTCCGGCCAACCCGTACCGGGGGGTGCCGCTCGCCCAGCGCGCGGCCAACTTCGAGAAGAACCTGGCGGCCGTGGCCGGGCAGGTCGACCGCGACGCGGTGCTGTCCGCCTGGGCGGCCGCGCTGGCGGTTCCCGACTGGGACGGTCCTCCCGTGTGGCTGCACGGCGACCCGCACCCGGCCAACATCCTGGTCCGCGACGGCGGGGTCAGCGGGGTGCTCGACTTCGGCGACATCACCGCGGGCGACCCCGCGACGGACCTGTCGCTCGCGTGGATGCTGCTGCCTGCGTCGCGGCACGATCTCTTCCGTGCCGCCTACGCGGCGGCGGGCAACGGCCCGGCCAGCGACGCCACCTGGGCGCGCGGCCGGGGCTGGGCGCTGAACCTGGCGATCGTCTTCCTCGCCTGGTCGGCCGACAACCCGCGGCTCCACGACGTCGGCCGGCGCACCCTGACCGCGGTACTCGCCGCCTTACCCGGCGCCCGTCAGCTGCCGCGGTGCCGGTCCTTGACGCAGGTGTAGGCGCCGTAGAGGCGGCGTTCGTAGCTGACGTCGGCGACTTCGAATCCCGTCGCGGCGAGCATCGGCTCGAGGAGCCAGCGGAAGGTGCTGTGCTCGGTGCGGATGTGCTCCGCGTAGTCGGCGGCGGTGTAACCCTGCGGCCGGATCCGTCGCCGCGTTGGCGAACCAGTCGGCGAAGACCGCGTCCGTCTCGGCTGGGCCGAAGTCGTAGACCAGGTCAACCAGCCGCAGCACGCCGCCGGGGCGGAGCAGGCCGGCGATCCGGCGCAGCGCGGTGACCTTCCAGAAGTCGGGCAGCTGGTGCAGCGCGTTGCGGGTGTAGACGCCGTCGACGGGCCCGGCGGGACAGTAGCTGAGGAACCCGCCGCGCACGCACTCCAGGCGGGACAGGCCGGCCTCGCCTGCCGTGGCCCGCGCCTTGGCCCGCAGCGCGCCGAGCATGGCGGCCGACACGTCCACCGCGATCACCCGGCCGAACCGGGCTGCCGCGGGGATGGCGAACTGCCCGGTCCCGGCGCCGAAGTCGACCACGGTCGAGCGGTCACCGAGGCCGTGGGCTTCGAACGCGGCGATGTCCGCTTCCGGGTCGGGGTAGCCCTGCTTGCGGTCAAAGCCGGCGATGAACCCTTCGTCGAGGTGCTCAGGCCCCGCGTGCGCCAGCTCGTCGAGCATCCATGTCTCGTCCACCCGGCGATCCTCCGCCACCGCGTGCGGCCGGGGCAAGCCAATTACCCGCCCCGGCGCCGGCCTGACCTCGGCCTCGGCCCGGCTGAGTCAGGCCCGGCTGGGGTCGAACTCAAGCACCTGCGTGAGCCGGATGTTGTTGCCGGACGGGTCGCGGAACGACGTGTCGATGCCGTACGCCTGCGCGGTGGGCGGGTCGTTGAACTTGACCCCGCGAGCCGACAAGTCGTCGTAGGCGGCCTGGCAGTCGTCGGTCTCGAGGAACAGCGTGCCCCCGGCCCCCTTGGCCACCAGCTCGGCCATCCGGGCGCTGCTCTCGGCGTCAAGCATGGGCGCGCCGGGGACCGGCATGAGCACCAGCCCGGTGCCGTCCTGGCCGGGCGGGCCGACGCACAGCCAGCGGAAGCTCCAGGCCTCCATCGTCACGTCCGACCGGACTTCCCAGCCGAGCTTCTTCGTGTAGAAGGCGAGGGCCTCGTCTTGGTCATGCACCCAGAACTGCGCGTTCGAGATCTTTATCATCGCTACTCCCTTGTGCGTTTCCTGAGGTCAACGCTAGGGAGGCGGGGCCGCCTTGTCTTCTCGAAACGTGCGGTTCTGCGGTCGCCCGTAGGCCAGGGCCACGCAGCGCGGGATGCGCAGGTGCCGCTCGGCGGGCGGGTAGGCGGCCCGGTAGGCGAGCGGGGCCAGGCCGAACACCCGGTGAAAGCTCGCCGTGAACGAGCCGACGCTCTGCGCGCCGACCGCGAAGCAGATGGCCGCCACCGACCAGTCGGTCGCGCGCAGCAGCGCGGCGGCCCGCTCCAGCCGCCGGGTCAGCAGGTACTGGTGCGGCGACTCGCCGAACGTCGCCTTGAACTGACGGCTGAAGTGGGCGGGCGACAGCCCGGCGGCAGCGGCCAGGTCGGCCACGGCGAGCGGCTCGAAGTACCGCGCGTCCGCGAGGTCTTTGGCCCGCAGCAGGTGCCGCGCGGTCGGAATGTTGGCCACCGCCCCATTGTGCCTGCCGAATCGGCCGGCGCACTTGACCGGGGGCCGGGACCCGGTGTTGGAGTGGAAGGGTGAGCGGTTACCGGGAAAGGCCGTGGCTCGGGCTGTACCAGCCGGGCCAGCCGGCCGACATCACGCCCGAATACGGCGACGCGCTGGCCATGTGGCACGGCGGCGCGGGGGCCGCCGAGGCAGCGGGCAGGCCATTCCTGTACTACTTCGGCACCGCGGTGACGGGCGCGACCGTGGAAGCGGACAGCGACGCCCTGGCCGTCGCGCTCGCCGCGCGCGGCGTTGGCCGGGGCGACCGGGTCGCGCTGTTCCTGCAGAACGTCCCGCAGTTCGTGATCGCGATGCTCGCGGCCTGGAAGCTCGGCGCGATCGCGGTCCCGGTGAACCCGATGCTCAAGGAACGCGAGCTGCGCTACGTTCTCGCCGACTCCGGCGCGAAGGCCGTCATCAGCCTGCAGGACCTGTGGAACTCGGTCGGCGCCCGCGCGGTCGAGGGCACCGAGGTCACCGTGGCGATCACGACCAGCCCGCTGGACTACCTGGACCACGCCGCCGCCGCTGCTCGCCGGCGTCGCGCGGATGGCCGACCCCCGGCGCGGCCGACCTCGGCGAGCTGGTGCGCGAGTACGCCGGGCGAGCGCCCGGCCCCGGTCGCGCTCGGCCCGGACGACGTGGCGCTGCTGACCTACACCTCGGGCACGACCGGTGACCCGAAGGGCGCGATGAACACCCACGGCAACGTGGTGTTCAACGCCTGCACCTTCCGTGACTGGATGAGCCTGACACCGCGGGACGTGGTGCTCGGCGGCGCGCCGCTGTTCCACATCACCGGCCTCATCGCGCACGTCGCCGTCGGGATGCTGGTGCCCATGCCCGTCGTGCTCGGCTACCGTTTCGAGCCGGCCACGATCATCCGGCTGGCCGAGCGGTACCGCTGCACGTTCACCGTCATGGCGATCACCGCGTTCACCGCGCTGGCGAACGACCCGTCGGTCGCCGGCGCCGACCTGTCGTCGCTGACCAAGGCCTACAGCGGCGGCGCGCCGATCGCGCCGAGCATGGTCGAGCGGTTCGAGCGCGAGGTCGGCCCGTACATCCGCAACGTCTACGGCCTCACCGAGACCACCTCGCCGTCGCACGCGGTGCCGTTCGGCCGCCGCGCCCCGGTAGACCCGGCCAGCGGCGCGCTGTCGGTCGGGGTTCCGGTGTTCAACACGGTCGTCCGGATACTCGACGACGCGGGGAACGAGCTGCCGCCCGGCGAGGTCGGCGAGATCGCGACCAGCGGCCCGATGGTGGTGCCCGGCTACTGGAACCGGCCGGACGCCACCGAGCGGACGCTGCCCGGCGGGGAACTGCGCACCGGCGACGTCGGCTTCATGGACCGCGACGGCTGGTTCTACCTGGTGGACAGGAAGAAGGACATGATCGTCGCCTCCGGGTACAAGGTCTGGCCCCGGGAGGTGGAAGACACCCTGGTCCGCCACCCCGCCGTCCGCGAGGCCGCCGTGATCGGCGTCCCCGACCCCTACCGCGGCGAGACGGTATGGGCCTACGTCAGCCTCCGGCCGGGCGCCGCCGCGACCCCGGCGGAACTCATCGAGTTCTGCCGCGCGGAGCTGGCCGCCTACAAGTACCCGCGGCGCATCGAGATCCTCCCCGACCTGCCGAAGACACCCACCGGCAAGCTGCTGCGCCGCGAACTGCGCCAGCGCGCCGCCGGCGGCTAGCCGCGCGTCAGCCGCAGCACCGGGATCGTGCGGATGCCCTGGGTCTTCTCCTCGTACTCGCCGAAGCCGGGCATGCGCTTTACCTGCTCGGCGTAGATCCGGTCCCGTTCGTCGCCGTGTACCTCGGTGATGGTGACCGGGTAGGTACTGGTCCCTACCTCGACGGTGGCCTGGCCCGCCGCGGCGAGGTTGCGGTACCACTCGGGGTTTTCCGGCGCGCCGCCCTTGCTGGCGAAGATGTAGATGGAGTCGTCGTCGCCCTCACCGGGCAGGTACACCAGCGGGTTGAGGTATTCCTTGCCGCTGCTGCGGCCGACGTGATGCACCACGATCATCGGCGCGCCCTCGAAGCCGGCCGCCAACCCGGCCCTCGTTGGCGCGAAACTCCGCGACGATGCTGGTCATTCCAATCGGACATTGCTCTCCCGCCTGTGCTCATCGAGGCACGCCCCGCTGCCGTAGTGACGACGTGCATCACAGAGGCTATCGGGTGCCGCCCGGCACTTCTCATCGGGCTCGGGCTACCGGTCAGTACCCGACCCCGTGGACCTTGTCCGCCTTGATGGTGAGGATGACGCGGACCTGGTCGCGGCCCCCGTACCACGAGTACGGCGCGCCGGTGTACCGCTGGGCGAGCGCATCGATGTGCTCGGCGCCGCCCTCGGTGGTGATGCCGACGACCTGCCCGCGGACCGAGTAGTAGCGGGAGGGACTGGACGGGGCGCAGACGCTCACCGCTACCCGCGGGTCGCGCTCAATGTTCCTCAGCTTCTGATGACCTTGGACCGTGTTGATCACGACGTGCTCGCCGTCGGTGTCGACCCATGTCTCGGTCATCTGGGGCGAGCCGTCGGGCATCAAGGTGGCCAGGAAGCAGGTGCTCGGCTGGCGCAGCAGTGCGATCAGGTCCTCGGGCAGGTTCACGCTCGGTTGACTCCCGTCTAGTCGGCCGGCAAGCGGCGAAGCAACACCTGAAGGTACCGCTAACCCGAGTTGAGCGGCTTACGAGTGCGTGCGGCCGTCGATTCGCTCCCGGATGATGTCGGCCTGCCCGCAGTGGCCGCTGTACTCGCGGATCGTGTGCAGCAGGCTTTCCCGCGCGTTCTGCAAGAACCCCTGGAGCATCTCGCGCTCCCCGCCTTGAAACCGCTCGTCGGCAGGCACGATGTCCGGAACGACCCACGTCATGCCGGTACCGTACCCGAGTGCCTGACGCTCGGCTGCCCCGCCACTCCCTCACCGGGGCGCGAGCAGGTCCGCGGACAGTTCCGCACCCGATGCCAGCAGGTCCACGCCGGGTGCCAGGCGCCGGGGACGGACGTAACCGACCGGCATGAGCACGCCATCCATGTCCACCGCGAGTTCCGCGCGGCCGTACGCGGCAATCGTGTCGGCGGCGCGGGCCAGCTCGAACCCGGCCAGCCCGGGTGACTGCTGGCCGCTCGCCTCGATGACCTGCACCTGCTGCCCGCGGACGAGAACTGCTAGCTCAAGCCGGTTCTGGCTGCTGCGTTCGGCCCCTGGCCACCTGGCTTGCGGCCGGGACGCGGATGAGCAGGCGGCCGGCTTTGGCGAAGTCCTCGGCGACCAGGTGAATCTGGGAGGTTGTCCAGGTCGTGACGCCGGCGCCCGAGCACAGCACGGCGACGTGCGGCGGGGTGATGACCAGCGGTTCGGACTCCGCGTCGGTGCGGTACTCGACGACGTGCGCGCGCTCGCCGGGGCCGAAGCGCAAGGCTGTCGGCTGCGCCGTCGCGCCGGTTGTCGCCGTTAGCCGGGCTGTCCCCGCGGCCAGCCCGGCTCCGGTCAGCGGGCGGACCTCGAGGCTGGTAGGCGACGGACAAGCCCTCGGCGACGAAAATCGTGCGGCGCAGTCCCCGGCCAAGCGGGCCGCGGACGGTGACCTCGAACGCGCCGAGCACCGGGCGCGGAATGCCTTCCCAGATATCGATCTCGCCTGCCGGGCCGGCGACGCGGCCGGCGAGCGGCGCACCGCCGCCGGCCCGCCTGACCTCGGCATGCCAGCGGATGTTGGCGCCCAGGTCTCTGCGGGAGCAGTGCAGCCGCGGCGGCACGGCGTACACGGGCGAGCCGCCGGGCGTCGCGACACCGGGAAGCGGATCGTCGAGCAGGAGCCGCGGCCTGGCACGGTGCCTCGACCGGATGCGAGCGGCCGCCAGCGCAAGCCGACGGCCTGCACGTTCTCCAGCGAGACGAGGCGCAGCCGCCAGCCGTCCCAGCCAACGGGGACCGTCGGCTCGACGATCTGCCCGGCCTGGCCGGTGAACTCAAGTTCCCGGTCGGCCGGGTGGATGATCCAGACCTGGCCTCGGGGCAGGGACACGGTACCCGCGAGCCGGCGGCCGTCCTCGCTGAAAAAGAGAACGGGGTCGGCCTGGTCGACGACGCGGAGTTCGGTGGCGAGGTCCTCGTGGTCGGCGAGTGAGACGAGCACCGTGCGTCACCGGCTTGTCGAGCGGGCAGGCGGTCTGCGGCGTCGTCCCGGCCGCGCCGACCCACATGGCGCGGCTGTGCACGGTATGAGTGTCGCCATCCGCGGTGATCCGCCAGCGCGCGACGCCGGCGGGCATTTCCCCGACGGCGGGCAACAGCACGTGAACGCCCTGCCCGTACGGGTCGAGCGCGATCCGCGGCTGTACCTGCCGCCCGATGGTCATGGCGCCCTGGCCGCCCGCCCGGCGCCTGCCGATACCGGAAAGGTCGAGGTGCCCGGCCGCGAGTTCCGCCTTAGCCGCCTCGATCATGTAGCCGGGCAGCCCGACGGCCACCGAGGTCGGGGTCCGGCTCCGTGAGCCGGTCGAGCAGGTCGAGCGTGCGGTCCACGATGTCGTGGGCGTAGTCGCCCCCGCTGAGCAGGAATCGCCGGGCGGGCTCGTCCAGCTGCAGACAGGCGCGTCTCCCGACCGGGTGCCGTCGCCCAGGCCAGGAAGCTCTTCCGCGTCCAGCCCTGGATCAAGCCGGCGGCGGGAAAGCAGCAGCCGGAAGTAATCGCCCAGGCAGTAAGCGGGCACGCCGGCGTGCATCAGGATCGGCTCGGCGGAGGGAAGCGGCAGCTCGGGGAACATCGCCATCCCGAGGCGGCCGATCGCCGTGTTGAACGCGTGCCCCCAGATCCCCTCGTCCTCTGCCGTGCCCTGGAAGCAGGCCGCCTCCCACAGCGCGGGCCAGTAGGTTTCGCCCTGCGTAGTCCGTCGCCGCCACTCCGGCCATGGCCGCCGCCAGGCAGGCAGGCCAGCGCGACAGCAGCGATTCCCCCTCGGTCCGCGGGATGCCGCAGGTCCGCGTAGAGCCGGCCAAGGACGACCGCGACCTGGCGGGTGTGGTCAGGACGAAGATCCGCTTCCGCGACGAGGGACGCACTTCTGAGCCGTGGCCGCCATGAGTCTTCGCGCAACCAGAGCAGTTCCCGCATGCTGACTTGTCGGCGGAGAGGCCGCGACCGTGCGCTCGTCGGCTCGCCCTGGCCGGCCGGCGCGGCGCTGCCGTCGCGGCCGGACGGTGGCGGATCCGACTCGCCTGGCCGGCAGGAACGGTGCTCGGCTCGCCGGTGCCGGATACGTAGAGATGGTCTCGGGCCCGAGTGCAGGCCACGAACAGGACGCAGCGTTCCCGCTGCAGGTCCTGGGCGTACGCGGCGGGTCTTCGCTTTCCGGGGTGATCGTCGCCAGGTTCGGGGACCAGTCCCCGCTCAACTCCGATGACCGCGACGGCCTGGAACTCCAGGCCCTTCATCGCGTGCATGGTGCCGGCCCGGACCGCCTGCGCGCTGCTGCGGCCGCTCAGCGGGACCGTCACGATGCCGTCGGCCTTCAGCACCTCGCGTGCCTCGCGCACCAGGCTGGCGGACCGGGCCGTCACGCCGATGGCCTGCGGCTCGATGCCGAGTGCGAGCCATGAGCGGATCTGTTCGGCGAGATGGCCGAACTCTTCCGCCGGGTTGCCGTCACCCGAAGCTGCGGGCGCGGGCCGTGCATCGGCGACCGGTAGCCGAGCAGGGAGTCCACCTCGCCGTCCAGGCCGGTCACCGGATCCGTGCCGAGCAGCGGTACCGCCCAGGTCAGGACCTCCTGGGTGGTTCGGTAGTTCAGCGACAGCCGCTGGCTCCGGCCCCGCACGCTGATCCGCATGCTGGCGAGCGAGACCCGGTTGTCGTAGATGCGCTGGTGCGGGTCGGCCACGATGAACAGGTCGTCCGGCCCCGGCCGCCACGGCCGCGCGGAGCAGCCGCCACTGGGACGGGTGCAGGTCCTGGGCCTCGTCCACCAGGATGTGCCGGTAGCGCGGCGCTCCCGTCTGGCGGAGCAGGTGCGTGGCCTCGTTGGCCAGTTGCAGGTGGGTGGACTGGCGGGCGGCGGCGAGTTCGGCGGTGACCTGCTGTGCGGCCTGCCAGACCTGGCTGCGCTGAATCTTGGTAAGCGGTCGTCCCCGGCCGGTGCGCAGGCAGGTCAGGTAGGCCTGCTCGGTCTGCAGGTCCTGGGCCAGGATGACCTGCTCCCACTCGTTCTTCAGGAACGCCGGGGTGAAGTCAAGCCCCGCGGCGGCGGCGGCCTGCCGCCCATTGGGTGCGCAGGACCCGCTCGTCCGCGATGACGGGAGCGCCCCGGGCCGCCTTGACGATGCGGTAGGCCAGCCGGTCGACGTTGAGCACCTCGATCCGGCGGCGCGCGCGGTCGTCCCTGATCAGCAGGTCTAGCTGGGTACCGAGGGCGTCGGCCAGGGTGCCGTTGAAGGTGGTTACCAGCACCTGGCGCGCCGGCGCCAGCGGGCTCCGCCTGCCGCGCTGGTCGTACGCCGCGCGCGCGGCCAGGAAGGCCGCGCGGTGCAGCAGGGTAACCGTCTTGCCGGTCCCGGGGCCGCCGGTCACCTGTGCCGGGCCGGAGTAGCTTGTCCGGTAAGCGATCTTGCGCTGGCTCGGGTGCAGGAACATGCGCCACGCCGCGAACGGGTGCGCGAGGATTAGCCGCAACTCCTCATGCCCGGACACGAAGGTGACCTGGCCGGGACTGCGCTCCATCGCCGAGACGAGGTCGTCCGGGTCTACCTGCTCGGGCGGCGTGCCCGCGGCGTAAAGCCTGGCAACCTCCTCCCTGGCCTCGTCCAGGGTCATGCCGCAGGCCAGGGCGTGCAGCGCGGCGTACTGGGCCTCAGGCAACGCCGCCTGCCGCGTCTCCAGGTCCGCCTCGCTGGTCATCAGCCGGATCATCGGCAGGATCTGCGCGTCGACGCCGAGCCGGGCCAGGTCGCCGTCGCTAACATCGGCGAACAGCCGCTTGCCGTCGGGCTCGGAGGCCTCTTGCAGCAGCGGTTGCAGCTGCTGGATCGCTTCCTCGTCGCGGACTTCGAGCACTCCGAGCGCTGGATTGACGCTGAACCGGTGGCTGGTGGCGTAGGCTTTCGCCTTGTCCTGCGGCAAGATCGTGACCAGGCAGTACGTGTCACCGGTCGCGGGCGCCAGCACGATGCCGCGCCAGCGGTTGTCCACCTCCAGGGTGCGGATCCGGTCGTCCCAGCTGCGCTGCGGCTTTTCCAGGTGGGATCCCGGGATGAGGGTGCTTAGCGAACTTGGCGATTGCCGCATCGACGGCACCTCTGCACGTCCTTGTCTAGCCTCCCGTATTCGGTCAGAAAGCTCTTACCGATCGCCAGGCGTGCCACTGGCCTTGTCCCCCCTTGTCAGCTGTCCCCGAAGCTGGCCGTCTAGAGCGGCTTGTTAGGCCGCTCGGCACCACTTGCGATGGCGAAAGAAAAGATTCAATTCAGATGAATCTGTCCTAGCTTTGCACGCCGCAACTGTCGTCCGCAGCAAGTAGATGGCAGATCGGCGTAGCTCACGCCGGTCAACTATATTCCTGCCTGCGCTTTGCATGACTCACGTGACGGGGAGCGTCGTGACCAAGCTGGCCGCCATTCTTGACCAGATCGATTCGGGAAGCGTGCTGCTACCCGAGTTCCAGCGCGGCTACGTGTGGAACCGCGACCAGGTCCGCGGGCTCATGCGGTCCCTGTACCTCGGCTACCCGGTCGGCAGCCTGCTCACCTGGGAGACCCGGGCCGACGGCTCGCTGGTCCGCGGCGAGGCCGCGGCGATCCCCGCCCTCCGGGTGCTCATCCTGGACGGCCAGCAGCGGATCACCTCCCTGTACGGCATCACCCGCGGGCGGCCGCCCGCCTTCTTCCAGGGGGATGAGAAGGCATTCTCCGGGCTGCGGTTCCACGTGGAGGACGAGACGTTCGAGTTCTACGCGCCGGCCAAGATGCGCGACGATCCGCGCTGGATCGATGTCACGTCGCTGTACACGCGCGGGTCTTGAGCCGCACATCGGGGCGCTGAACGCCCACCCGGCTACCCGGCCGCGGATCGTCTCGCTACGTGGAGCGGCTGGCCCGGCTCCGGCAGGTGCTCGAGCGCGACTTCCACGAGGAAAAGATCACCGGTGAGGACAAGAGCATCGATGTAGGTAGTCGATATCTTCAACCTGGTCAATTCCGGCGGGACAAAATTGTCCAAGGGAGATCTCGCGCTGGCCAAGAAATGCGCGCACTGGCCGGAAGCCCGCGCCGTCATGCGCGCCCACTTGGACCGGTGGGAGAAAGAAGGATTTTCCTTCACCCTGGACTGGCTGCTGCGCAACACCAGCGCCGTCGCGACCGGCCGGGCCGAATTCAGCTCACTGGACACGGTCGGTGTTGCCGATTTCCAGCAGGCGCTGGAAGTCTCCGCCAGGTACGTCAGTCAGTTCCTTGATGTCGCGGTCGGACATCTCGGGCTTGACCACAACCGAGTGCTGATGGGCAGATATGCCTTCCCGGTAATCTGCCGCATGCTGCACCTGGCTGGCGGCCATTTCGCTGATTCGGCGGAGACCGGCCGTGTCCTGTACTGGTACGTTCACTCCGCGCTCTGGGGGCGCTACGCCGGCTCGACCGAGACCGTGCTCAACCAGGACTACGACACGGCGAGCCGGTCCGGCATCGGCGGCCTGATCGGTTCGCTCGAACGCTGGCGCGGCGGGAACCTGGTCATCGACGGCCAGGATTTCGCCGGCTCCGGCCAGGGCTCGCGGTTCTATCCGCTGCTGTACCTGCTCACCCGGGTGCACGGTGCCAGGGACTTCGGCAACGGCCTGCCCCTGCACAGCCATCTGCCCGGCCGCCCGCCAGCCTGCAGATCCACCACATCTTCCCCAAAGCGATGCTGTACGCGGCCGGGTACCCGGGCGGCCAGGTTAACGCCGTCGCTAACTTCTGCTTCCTCACCAGGGAAACCAGCCTGGTCATCGGCGAAACGCGAGCCGGACGAGTACTTCGGCGCGGTTGAGGCAAGGCACCCGGGCGCGCTCGCTTCGCAGTGGATCCCGCAAGACCCGGCACTTTGGCGCATCGACCGTTATCCCGACTTCCTCGCGGCCCGCCGTGAGCTGCTAGCCGCGGCGGCCAACAGCTTCCTCGGCCAGCTGCGCTCGGGCGACGCGCCCGGGCTCCGGCTGAGTCACTTGACCGGCTGACGGTGGTCACGCGAGGAGACGGCAAGACCCCGATTCCCGCCACGGATCAGGTGACGGCGCTCGTCGCCGAGCTTGTCGAGCTGGGCTGCGCCGACCCCGCGGTCGACTGCGAGGTGTCAGATCCGGCGACGGGCGAGGTGCTTGCCATCGCCGAGGCGTGCTGGCCGGAAGGCCTGCGGCCCGGCCAGGGCGATCCGGTCATCCTCGTGCTCGACCCGGCGGAAGCGGACCTGGACCGGCTCAAGGAGCTCGGGTACGAGGTCTTCACCTCGGCCGACTCGCTCCGTAGCCACGTCCGCCGCCAGCGCACCCAGGCCGCAACCCCGGCGGGGCCGCCGTCTCGCCGGGGCGACGCGGCCGCCGACGGTGCGCAAGCGCTAACGACGGCCATGCTGACGACCGCGGCCAGGATGCGCTGACGTAGTCGCGGTCACCGCCACCACGCGGGCGCGCAGGCCACCGCCGCCTCGACCAGGTCCGCTTTCGTCATCGAGTCGTCACCGAGCCAGGCCTTAATGGCCCCGGCGAAGCCCTGGGCGAAGAACTGCGCCATGACCTGATGGCTGGCGCGGGTCAGGTCTGGTCGGGCCGACCGGTCGATGACCGCCAGGCTGATGTCCGTGAAGTACCGCACCAGCGCCTCGTACACTCCTCCGTCGGCCGGATCGCGCAGGGCATGCTGGTACACGGCCGTGAACCGCCCGACGTGGTCCGCGACGTCGCCGATGGTAAGGCGCAGCACCTGCTCGGCCGTGTGCCGGCCGTCGGCCTGCCGCGTCTCCTTGCGGCGCTGGCCGCGCGCCAGGTCTTTGGTGAGCACCTGGATAAGCAGTTCCAGGGGGCTGCTGTAGCGGTTGTAGAACGTCGCGCGGGTCACGCCGGCCCGGTCGGCCAGCTCGGCCACGGTGATCTGCGAGACGGGCCGTTGCCCGGCGAGGTCCACGATTGCCTGCTCAAACGCCTGGGCCGTCCGGGTGATGCGCGGGTCGGTCCGGTTAGCCACCGGCTTGCGCCCTGCCGCTGGATCTGTTTTTATACACGTGTCAAATAGTTGCACGAAGGGACCGGCCATGCCATCTCACACGGCGATCTCACCCGGGGAAGCGGCCGACCGGCTGGCCATCCGCGAGCTGGTCGACGCCTACGCCCACTGTGCCGACCGGCGCGACGCGAAGGGCCAGATGGCCCTGTTCACCGAGGACACGAGCTTCCTGGTGTTCATGGACCTGGCCTCCGCCGAGGCGACCCAGGAGCTGCACGGGCGCGAGTCCCTGGCCCCCGTGTTCGACGACCTCAACCGCTACGTCGCCACCATGCACTTCAACGGGCAGAGCACCGTGGCGCTCGACGGGGACCGGGCCACCGGCGAGAGCTACTGCCTGGCTCATCACCTCTCGGTCGCCGAGGACGGGCAGCGCACGCTGATGGTGGCGTCCATCCGCTACCTCGACGAGTTCGTCAAGCAGGGCGGGCAGTGGTTCTTCGCCGAGCGCCGCCTGATGGTCAACTGGATCGACACGCGGCCGTCCACGGCCGGATGACCAGCCCCGGCCGATCGCGGCCCGGCGCTGGCCAGGAACGCTGGGCCCGGTTGCGCCGCCGCCTGTGGCAGCCGCCCCGGCCGCACGGCGAGCAGCCGCGGGAGCGCGCGGTCGGCCCGCTCGAGCTCTTCTACGACCTGGCCGTGGTCGTGCTGGTCGGCCAGGATGCCCATCACCTGGCCGGGCACCTGACCTGGGGCGGACTCGGCGAGTTCGCCGCGGTGTTCGCGCTGATCTGGATCGCCTGGATCAACGCCAGCCTGCACCACGAGCTGCACGGCCGCGACGACGCTCGCAGCCGCAGCACGTTCCTGCTGCAGATCCTGGTCCTCGTGGCCATGGGCGCCTTCATCCCGCAGGCCGACGGCGCGCGCGGAGCGGCGTTCGCCATCGCCACCGCGGTCCTGTTCGCCATACTGACCGTCCTCTGGCTGCTGGCCGCGCGCGGTGACCAGCCCGGGTACCGCCGGGCGAGCCGCCTGTACGTCACCGGGACAGCTGCCACCGCCGTGCTGCTAGCTCGGCACCGCCCTCCTGCCGGCCAGCGCCCGGGTGCTCGCCTGGGGCCTGCTCGACGCCGCTAACCTGGCCGGCTTCGCCGCCGTGACCCTTACCGCCGTCCCGGTCCAGTCCGCCGCGCTGAGCGTTACCGACGCGCTCATCGACCGGTTCGGGCAGCTCACCCTCATCGTGCTCGGCGAGACCATCACCGGCGTCGTGGGCGGACTTGTCGCCCGGCCAGTCGGCGCCCTCACCCTGAGCGTGGGGCTGGTCGCCGTCGTCGTCGGCTTCGGCGCCTGGTGGACGTACTTCGACTTCGCCGGGAACCGCCCCCCCGGCCGGAGCGGGCGGCCGGCCTGCAGTGGATGCTCGGTCACCTGCCGCTGACGGCCGCGATCGCGGCGATGGGCGCCGCCATGGTCACCCTCGTCGAGCACGCCCACGAGAGCCGGACCCCGGTGGCCACCGCATGGCTGCTGTGCGCGGGCGCCGCCGTCATGCTGTGCGCCACGATGCTCGTCGCCGCGAGCCTTGCAGGCCTGGCGCGCCGATCGCGGCCTGTACCGGCCGCTCGCCCGCGCCTGCGCCGCCGTCGCCGTCGCGTGCCTCGCTGTCGGCGCCCTGCGGCCCGCCCCGCTCGTCCTCGGCCTCGCGCTGGTGCTCTTGCTCGCCATCCCCTGGGGACTCGCCGTCATACGCGGCCTGGCCAGCGTGCCCGAAGCCGACTTACCATCGGAGGCATCGCCCGCCCGACGACGGACCGCGATAGTTGTCATCCCCGGCCCGCGTTGTGCGCGTCCGGTATTCCACCCAGCGACGCCCAGCACGGGCGGCCTGCCTGCGGAATGCGCGAACGTCCTCCGGACCGTAGAGGGCCTTGTACTCGCGGAACATGGTCCACAGCGCGGCGAGGGCGGTCACGGAAGCCACCGGTGCTGTCCGCCAGGCAGGCAGTCGTGACATGAGCCGTTCGGCGGTGTCCGGGCTATGCCCGGCGTCGATCAGGCGGGGCACGAGGAGCGCGGCGTCGACCCACGGGGCCCCCGTGCAGGCGAACGCCCAGTCCACGGCCATAACGTCGCCGTCTGCGGTCGTCTTCAGGTTGCCGGGGTGAAGGTCGTAGTGAACAAGCCGGTTCCCGGCCAGAGTGGTGATGTCGAAGCCCTCGATGAGGACGCGGTACCGGTCCCACGGCAGCCCGCCTGGCTGCTTCGAGAGGAGCGCGGCGGCCTTGTCCTGCAGTGCAGTCACATTCACAGCGACCTGTGGCGCGGCGTCCCACGCGGGAGTCGCGCTGATCGTGGCGAGGAAGGCCAGTACGCCCTCCAGGTTGGGTGAGCCGGGGGAGAGGTCGGCGTCCCTGGCGTCAAGGTAATCGAACGCCATCACCAGCCAGCCACCGTTACTGGAGGAGTACCGCATCTGGGGTGCGGGGACGTTGGAAGGCAGGGCGTGGTTGGCAGCCATCTCCCTTTCGTACAGCCGGGCGGCGGGGCTGTCGGACGGGGCGGCCTTGACGAAGTACCGGCCGCCCCCGGCGTGAACGACGGCAGCCAGTCCGGGCATCAGTCCGCGCGTGGCGCTCTCCGCCTTCACGATGGGGCCAGTCAGTTCCTCGATGGCGGCTACATGGCCGGACGGGAGGGATTCCCATTGGAGCTTGTCCACGAGTCAGGCTCCCTTCGGGTCGTCAGCGCAGCCCTGGTAACACTGCGAGCATGCGGCGCGGGGCACCCACAAGTCGGGTGCGACGGGCAGCCCGGCTTCGCGCATCGCGGCGATGGTAACCCCGATCGACTGCCGCTCCGAGACGGCCTCGCCGGGGCCGCTGGGCCGGTGGTGGATAAAGCGTCCGCCGACGCGCTGGCAGAACTCGGCGTAGTCGGCGGTGTGGAGGATGAACGCGTGCCACCCGGCGTCCACTGTTTCCGACGGCGTCAGGTGCCTCCCGGGGTAGCGGGCGCAGGCCACGAGGAACGCCAGTGCCTGGTCAACGATCTGCTCTGCGGTGCTGTGGTCGTAGCCGTCGACGTCCATAACGCGGCAGGTGAGCTTGCTGAACAGGCAGGGGGCTATCAGTTCCCTGAGACCAGCGTCGCTGCCGATAGCGCTGGTCGCTGGAGTGGGTGCGGTTTCGATGATTGTCATGTTCCTTCCTTCGGTGTTGGTGTCGGGATGACGAAGTCTTGGTGTCCCTGGGATCGGGCAGTGACGCAACTCGGATGGCCGATTTCAGCCCCGCTCCAGGTAGGCCGGCAGCCGCGCGTCGCTGCTCTGGACCGCCACCTCAGGCCGCTCCCTCATTCAGCAGCCGGTCGCGCAAGATATACAGGTCGCCCTCAAGCGCGTCGTTCCGGAGCGCGTCGGGGTCGGCCAGCAGCACTTCGACGGCCAGCAGCCGCGCCGCGTGAGCGGGCAGGGTCACGATCGCCTGGGTCATTGCGTCGTTCATCGGCGTTGCCCCCTTCAGTTCGCGGTGGACCAGGCCTTGCGGGCACGGTCGTTGACCTCTTCGGTCGACTCGTCGTACAGCGCGCTCAGCGCGGCGTGGCCGGGGGACGCCGGCGGCAGCCGTTCCAGCTCGGCGCGCATCTCCGCCCGCCTGCTGAGCAGCTCGGAGTCGTCTAGCAGCGCGAAGTCGTCGTTGTCACTCATGGGTTGCCTGCTTTCGCTCGCGGCTCTGCGACCCGCGATGGTCGCTCTTGCCTACGGATGACGATGATTCTCTTAAGAGAATGACGGCTGAGAGATCTCGAGTCAATCTCTTAGGAGAAATATTGCCTTCTGGGGATGCAGAAGCTGGCGGCTCTGCCGCGAGGACGGCGTACCTGCCGGGATGACAGGGATACTGTCTTAGGAGAATGCCCGCCTGAAGGAGCCGGGCACCCCACGTCGCTTGGAGACTGCTCTGTGCCTGCCAGGAACTCCCGCTATCCAGAGATCGCCGCTCTACTGCGAGCCCGCATCCTTGATGACGAGTGGGCACCGGGCAGCACCCTGCCGACACTTGATGAGCTAGCCGCGGAGTACAAGGCGGACAAGAACACGATCTCCAGGGCCATCAGCGAGATCCTTGAGCCCGAGGGATTGGTCTGGGCCGTGCCCAAGCGGGGCACGATTGTGCGATACGGCATGGCCCGGCCGCATCGGATGCGCGGCAACCTGGTCAAGCGGAATTTCGCCACGGACGGGCCGGGTTACAGCTTCCCGTCAGCGTCAGGTCAGGAAGTCTGGCGTCATCACACCGCGCCAACCGCTAAGCCCGAGAAACTGAATGATGAGCGCATCGCCAGGCTCTTGAAGGTAGCGGTAGGCAGTGAGATCCTCCTACGGCACCGTGTCACAGGCCCGGAGGCTGAGCCGCCGTTCCAGATCAGCAACTCATGGATACACCCGCGCGTCGCGGACGTTCCAGGGGTGACCGGGGTAGGGCCGGGCCCTGTATCGGACTGGATCTACCGGATCGAGAAGGATGGGCACGGGCCGTTGTCGTGGATGGAGTACCACCGCGCCAGGCTGCCGGCCAGCGGCGAGGCTGCAGAGCTGCAGATCCCTGTGACGATGCCTGTGCTTGAGATCGTCCGTGTCGGCCGGTCGGCGAGCGACGGTGATCCGGTCGAGGTCACGGAGTACGTGATCCCAAGCGACCGGGTCGAGACCGTGCATGAACTCCACCGCGACGAGTCGGCTACGTGGCCTTGGCCCCAGGATGCTGGGGACGACTAAAGGGTGTCCGTCAGACTGGCGGCAGCTCCCAGGTTCAGTGGGCGTCCGCCCCGTTCCTGCCAGATACCGTTGGGAACGTCCATGACAATCACCGTGACGTTGTCAGGCGCTCCAACTCGATGGGCGAGCCCGATCAGGTCGGCCGCTGCCTGGTCCAGGGTGGCGGCTGTCACGAGCGCCTCGCGGATGGCGTCGTCGCTGACGAATCCATTTAGCCCGTCGGAGCAGATCAGGTAACGATCGCCCGGCAAGGTGGTGCGCAACGTCAAGTCGGGGGACCAGCCGGGCCGAGCGTCGAGAAACCGTACGAGGTAGCCGCCTATCTGAGCAGGCATTGGGCTGTCCACAAGTTTGCTGACGATGTGGTCCTCGGTGAGCCGCCGTAGCGTCCCGTTTCTGAGCAGGTAGGCACGTGAGTCACCGACGTTCGCCACCGCCACGTGGCTGCCTGACCAGAGCATGGCTGTCAGCGTAGAGCCCATGCTGGTCAGCCCTGGATCGGCATGCACCTTGTCGGAGAGTTGCTCGTTTGCTGCCCTGACCGCCGCCCCCAGGATCGCCGTCAGGTGCCCAGGGTCGTTCTCGGCGATGTCGAACGCCCGGATGGCCTCGATTACGGTCGCGCTCGCGACATCGCCGCCCGCATGGCCGCCCATGCCATCGGCCACCGCGCAAAGCCACCGGCCAGCATAGGCGGAGTCTTCGTTCCGCTCTCGAACAAGCCCCGTGCTAGTGGCTGCGGCGACGTGTGCTGGCGACACGGTCCAGCCTCCCTTGCAAGGTCATGCAGATTACTCGCCCGTTGACAGTGTCCCACCCACCCTGTCTTGCAGGCCGGCCCGATCTAGCGGTTCGTGATGAAGAACCTGGCGTGGGTAGCAGGGCTGTACAACAGCCGCGGGCGGCCGGCCAGAAGGCCGGCCGCCCGCGGCGTGCCTGGTTCCCGCGGTTAACCGCGGGCGGCGGTCACGGGCAGGAGATCCGATCCGGCTGAAGCGCGGCCGGCTGGGCAGCCGTGGACGGGGCGTGGATGGCGCAGCCTCCACCGCCACCGCCGCCCCCACCACCACCGCCACCGCCACCGCCAGTGCTAGGACTGCACTGACTTGCGGGGAAGGAGACGACTGCGCTGGCCTGGTGGATCGGGTTCATTCCTCCCGTGATGGTGTACCCGGGGGGAAAGGTGATGAACGCTGTCGCGCTGACCTGGAAGCCGCCTGGCTCGCACGCGACGAGGTTCTGGGTAAGGGCAAACTCGTCGTTAGTTACGACGTCACTGTCTCCTGCGATACCGCTCGGGAAGACCGCGGTCTGCGACATGTCGATCTCGTCCACTGGGGAGGTGCAGACGGTATCGGCGGTCAGTGTGACGGTCCTGCTTGGTGACACGGTGGGCGTGTTCGCGTGGATCGAGCAGTCGATCGTCGGCGGGGCGCCGCAGCTTGCTGGCTTGACCTGGGACGGTGATGCCGGGCCCGGGACCGCGCACGGCAGTATGACTCGGGGGCTGATGCCGCTGGCCGGATGGGCGGAAATGGTAATCGTGTGCCCCCCGGACGGGGCCGCCGGGATGGTGGCCGCGTGGGCCGGGGCGGCGCCGCCCGCGGCGGCGAGCAGTCCGCCGCCCGTGGCTGCCACGGCCATGGCCGCGGCAGCCAGCGCCCTCCTGAAACGAGACATAGGTCCCTTCCTTTGCTCGGGTAATCTCCTGGCCCGCGGTCCGGGAACCGGGGACTCCCGCACGTTAAGCAGGCGTACTGCCGCGGCGCTGAAACGGCGCTGAAAGGGGCGGCTCCTGCCGCGGCCGCCCACCAGTCGGGTTGCCTGGTCATCCGAGCCTCCGCTTGAGGCGCCGGGTGTCTGACGGTCGGCGCAGCCCGCCCCACGAGTCGCGGCCCGCGTTCCTGCCACCGTGCCAGGTTGCTGCGGTTGGTCAGGGTGTCGGGTGGTCGGGGCCGTGTATCCACACTTGGTCCACGGCTCTTGGTTGTCTTCTTAGGTGTTGCGGATGGATGGCGAGAGATCCGGCGGTATGGGAGAGTATGCACGCAGATACGCACGGCGAGGGGACGGCAAGATGCCTGGTGATGTGCTGCTCACGGTGGCGCAGTTCGCTGGCCAGACGGTGGCGTCGGCGGCGATCACTGACATGTGGGAATCGGTGCGGGGTCGGTTCGCCCGCCTGCTCGGGCGCGGTGATGCGCGGAGGACCGAGGTCGCGGAGGGATGGCTGGCGCGGACTCGCTCCCAGCTGGATGCCGCAGATCCTAGGGAAGTTGAGCAGGTGCGAAGTGCCGCAGCGGAGAGGTGGGCGGGCCGGTTCGCGGACCTGCTAGACGAAGATCCCGCCGCAGAAGCGGAGTTGCGCGCACTGGTGGAGGAGGTCGCCGCCAGGCTGCCTTCGGGCGGAGTGACGGCGGCTGGATATTCAGTGGCTGTCGGGCGGGATGTACGGATAGTCGCGTCGGGCGGATCGGTTGCAGCAGGAGTGATCCACGGGAATGTGGCGCCGCCGGACCCTACACAGCCGGGTCCGGCTCAGCCGTAGCTGCACCCGAGACATGGAAGTTTGCCGCCGGAGCGGTTGCAGCCGTCAGAGGCGGCACTGCGATTGGCACCCTCGCGTACCAGCGACGGCCGGACACACCTGGCCTGCCAGTGCGGTTGGGGTCGCGGCCTACTGTCCTTGCGGGACGTGAAGCACTCCTGGCGGAGCTGAATGCCCGGCTGGCAGCCGAGCCGGAGCAACCGGGGCCGAGAGTGGCGGTGCTGTGCGGGCTTGGCGGTGCGGGCAAGACTAGCGTGGCGGTCGAGTACGCGCACCGCCACCTGGCCGACGTGGCAGTGTGCTGGCAGTTCCAAGCGGAAGACCCAGCAGTGCTGGGGGCGGATTTCGCGGTCTTGGCTGCCCAACTGGGCGCGCTGGACGTTGCCGACGCCCGTGACCCAGTGGCAGCGGTGCACGCGGCGCTTGCCCGCGCGGAGACCGATTGGCTGGTGATATTCGACAATGCGCACGACTGGGCGGCGGTGGAGCGGTTCGTTCCGCCCGCCGGACCGGGGCGGGTGCTAATAACCTCCCAAAGCCAGCACTGGCCGCCGGGGCAGGCTATCGATGTCCCAGCGCTGCAGCCCGGTACCGCAGCGGATTTCTTGGTAAGTCGTAGTGGTGACCGGGACCGGTCGGCGGCGCTGGAACTGGCTGAGTGGCTAGGCGGGTTGCCGCTGGCGCTTGAGCAGGCCGCCGCGTTCATGCAAGCAACCGGGACGTCCCTAACTGCATATCTCCCGCTATTCCGAGAGCGTCAGGCGGACCTGCTTGCCCGGGGCGAAGCCCCAGGACATCCCGCAGACGTGGCCACAACGTTGGGGCTCGCCTTGTCCAAGCTGGCGAGCGAATCCCAAGCCGCGGCGGAGTTGGCCCGCCTGCTGGCGCACCTGGCGCCTGAGCCGGTGCCGCTGGCACTCTTGCTTTCCGGTAACGATGCCGCTGCCTCGCTAGGACCCGAAGCGGCAGCCGCGCTACGACCGGTACTGGGTGACCCTGTCGCCGTATGGGACGTAGTAGCGGCGCTGCGCCGCTACTCACTGGTTACCCCCGCGGGCAATGGCATGGTCCTGGTCCACCGCCTTGTACAGGCCGTAATCCGTTCTCATCTCCGCAGCGACATGGCGGCACTGTGGCGGCAAGCCGCCGCCGCATTGGTTAACGCGGCGGTACCGCGAGACGTGGAACTGCCCGCGTCGTGGCCGGCGTGCGCGGCGCTGCTTCCGCACGCTAGTGCCGTCCTGCCCCCGACCAATGAGGGCATGCGACGCATTGCCCAATACCTTGGGCACAGTGGCAGCTATCCCGAAGCCCGGGACCTGTCCAAGTTCATTGCTGACGCCTATCAGGCACATGAGGCATACGGCCCGGAACACCCACGCGCCCTCGATGCTCGCCATGAGCTGGCTCGCTGGACTGGGGAGGCGGGGGACGCCGCTGCCGCTCGCGGGCAGTTGACTGCTCTTGCCGCGGTCTGTGAGCGGGTTCTGGGCCCCGAAGACCCCGATACCCTCAGCGTCCGCCATGAGCTGGCTCGCTGGACCGGGGAGGCGGGGGACGCCGCTGCCGCCCGCGAGCAGTACGCCGTTCTCGCCGCGGTCTGTGAGCGGGTCCTGGGCCCCGAACATCCCGATGCGCTTGGTGTCCGCCATGAGCTGGCTCGCTGGACCGGGGAGGCGGGGGACGCCGCTGCCGCCCGCGGGCAGTTGACTGCTCTTGCCGCGGTCTGTGAGCGGGTCCTGGGCCCTGAAGACCCTGCTACCCTCGGCGTCCGCGATGAGCTGGCTCGCTGGACGGGGGAGGCGGGGGACGCTGCTGCCGCTCGCGGGCAGTTGACTGCTCTTGCTGCCGTCTGTGAGCGGGTCCTGGGCCCTGAAGACCCTGCTACCCTCGGCGTTCGCCATGAGCTGGCTCGCTGGACGGGGGAGGCGGGGGACGCCGCTGCCGCCCGCGAGCAGTTCACCGTTCTCGCCGCCGTGTGCGAGCGGGTCCTGGGCCCCGAAGACCCCGATACGCTCGACGCCCTCCTCAGCGCGGCCTGCTGGACCGGGAGGGCGGGGGACGCCGCTGCCGCGCGTGACCAGTACGCGGCTCTTGCCGCCGTGCGTGAGCGGGTTCTCGGCGCTGAGCATCCCGATACGCTGGGCGCCCGCCATGACGCTGCTTTCTGGACCGGGAGGGCGGGGGACGCCGCTGCCGCCCGCGAGCAGTTCACCGTTCTCGCCGTCGTCTGCGAGCGCGTCCTCGGCCCCGAAGACCCTGCCACCCTCGGCGTCCGCCATAACGCTGCTTTCTGGACCGGGAGGGCGGGGGACGCCGCTGCCGCGCGTGACCAGTACGCGGCTCTTGCCGCCGTGCGTGAGCGGGTCGTCGGCGCTGAGCATCCCGATACCCTCAGCGCCCGCCTCGGCGCCGCCCACTGGGCTGGGAAGGCGGGGGACGCCGCTGCCGCGCGTGACCAGTACGCGGCTCTTGCCGCCGTGCGTGAGCGGGTCCTCGGCGCTGAGCATCCCGATACGCTCGGCGCCCGCCTGAGCGCTGCTTTCTGGACCGGGAGGGCGGGGGACGCCGCTGCCGCGCGTGACCAGTACGCCGTTCTTGCCGCCGTGCGTGAGCGGGTCCTCGGCGCTGAGCATCCCGATACGCTCGGCGTCCGCCATGACGCTGCTTACTGGACCGGGAGGGCGGGGGACGCGCTCGCGCGTGACGCGCTGCCGCCCGTGACCAGTCCGCCGTTCTCGCCGTCGTCTGTGAGCGGGTCCTCGGCCCCGAAGACCCTGCCACCCTTGGCGTCCGCCAGGAGCTGGCCCGCTGGACCGGGGAGGCGGGGGACGCCGCTGCCGCTCGCGGGCAGTTCACCGTTCTTGCCGGGGTCTGTGAGCGGGTCCTCGGCCCCGAAGACCCTGCCACCCTTGGCGTCCGCCATGAGCTGGCCCATTGGACCGGGATGGCGGGGGACGCCGCTGTCGCTCGCGAGCAATTGACTGCTCTTGCCGCGGTCTGCGAGCGGGTCCTTGACCCCGAAGACCCTGCCACCCTCGGCGTCCGCCATGACCTGGCCCGCTGGACTGGGAGGGCGGGGGACGCCGCTGCCGCGCGTGACCAGTACGCCGTTCTTGCCGCCGTGCGTGAACGGGTCGTCGGCGCTGAGCATCCCGATACCCTCAGCGTCCGCCATGAGCTGGCCCGCTGGACCGGGAGGGCGGGGGACGCTGCTGCCGCGCGTGACCAGTACGCCGTTCTTGCCGCCGTGCGTGAGCGGGTCCTCGGCCTCAACGACCCTGCCACCCTCGGCGCCCGCCACAACACTGCTTACTGGGCTGGGATGGCGGGGGACGCCGCTGCCGCGCGTGACCTGTACGCGGCCCTTGCCGCCGTGCGTGAGCGGGTCCTCGGCGCTGAGCATCCCGATACCCTCAGCGCCCGCCTCGGCGCCGCCCACTGGGCTGGGAAGGCGGGGGACGCCGCTGCCGCGCGTGACCAGTACGCGGCTCTTGCCGCCGTGCGTGAGCGGGTCCTCGGCCCTGAGCATCCCGATACCCTCGGCGCCCGCCAGGAGCTGGCCCGCTGGACTGAGAGGACGGGGGACGCCGCTGCCGCCCGCGACGAGTACGCGGCTCTTGCCGCCGTCTGCGAGCGGGTCCTCGGCCGCGAACACCCCGATACTGCAGCAGCCCGGCAAAACCTCGCCTACTTCGACCAGCGCGCCAGCGCGAGCAAAATGCAAGGCCGTCGGCGTCAGCGCCACAGGTAAAGCCGATGGACCGCGAAGACAGAACTCATCGGGGTCACCCTGATCGGGTACTTCGTCCTGCGTGTCGACGAGGGGCGAGGCAGCGAGAACCGCGGCCGGTCGGGCCACGTGCCATCAGCCGCGTTCTTTCCTCTGCCGTTGCCGATGGTGATGAAAGCTGGGTCGCCATGGGCGTGTCGAGAGTGGCGGTCGGCTAGCGGGTTCAAGTAAGCTAGTATCCAATCAGATACGGTATCTAATCGGATACCTAGGAGGAATGATGGACCCTGGGGTGCTGCTGGGGTGGGTCCGGGGCCGCGCTGGCCTGACTCAGGAGGAACTGGCGCACCGGGCGGGGACGTCGCGGCCCACGTTGTCGGCGTATGAGCACGGCCGGAAATCGCCGACAGTCGCGACCTTCGCCCGGCTGCTGGCTGAGGCGGGGTGGGAGCTGGCGGCCGAGCCGCATGTGTCGTTCACCCAGCACCTCGTGCGGGGCAGGCCCATCTGGGTGCCGGGCCGACTGCCGCGGCTAGTCGCGGCCAGCGCCCTGGCGGCAGTGACCCTTCCGGTGCACCTGAACTGGTCGGCCCCGGGCCGGGTGTTCAACATGGGGTTGCGCGCGGATCGAGCGCGGGTCTATGAGGTCGTCTTGCAGGAGGGGCGGCCTGCGGACATCCTCGCCTACGTCGATGGCGCGCTGCTCGCCGACCTGTGGGATGACCTGGTGCTCCCGAGAGCCGTCCGGGCGGCGTGGTCGCCAGTGATAGAGGCATCCCGTCCGGCGGCAGCGTGACGATGCCAGATCCAGGCATGCCCGCAGGCAGGGACGGCGGGCCGGGGCTAGTTGCTTTCCAGGCGGAGGTCGCCCAGCTGTTCTTCGGACTTCCGAAAAGCAAAGGCTTCCTGCTGGCTGGGGGAGCGGCTCTGCTGGCCCAGCACCTGACCGCTCGCCCTACCGAGGACCTGGACTTCTTCACCGCAGCGGGGCGCGGCCACGTTCCCGCTGCCCGTGACGCCCTGGAGGAAGCGACCCGGAAGCGAGGCTGGAGCACTGAGCGGATCCATGACAGCGATACGTTCTGCCGGCTGGTCATCCGCAGCGACCACGGGACAGTCTTGGTCGACTTGGCCGTGAACGCCCCGCCGGACGATCCGCCGTCTGTTACGGAAGCCGGGCCGACGCTCGCGCCAGAAGAGCTTGCCGGGCACAAGCTCCTGGCCTTGTTCGACAGGGCCGCCGCACGGGACTTCGCTGACGTCTACGTCCTGGCACGCCGGTTCGGGAAGGACATCCTCCTAACCCGCGCCACCCAAATCGACGCAGGCTTCGACCGCGCGGTCCTCGCCGCCATGCTCGCCACCCTGGACCGGCTCTCCGACCACGAGATACCCCTGCCCGACGGCACCACGCCAGCCGAGTTCCGGGCCTTCTACGCCATCTGGCAGTCCGAGTTGTCGGCATAAGCCAAGGCTCGCGGAGGCAGCAGCACACCCGGCATCTCGCGCGCAGCCCACGCTATGCCCGGCAGGATCGCTATCGGTGTCGGCGATGGCCTCGCGGTGTCCCTGGCTGGCGTGCCGCTGCTGGTGGCCAAAGCCCTAGAGCGGGAAAGGTGGGGGTAGTGGCCGACGGTCCTTGCTCACTCAGACATCGCGGGACCGGCATGCACGCCAGAAGAGGCCATTGGCACCCAACTGACCACGTTTCCGCAGGTCAGATGATGTGCAGGGTATACCGATGCTGGGTGCCCCCAGAAGGATTCGAACCTTCGCACCTGGCTCCGGAGGCCAGTGCTCTATCCCCTGAGCTATGGGGGCTCAGTAACGCAGAAAGGCTACCAGTCCACGGCACCGGTTGTGACACGAGCGCCGCACGTGCCCTCACTTGCTCATGCGCACCTTTAGGCAAGATGCCGCGAAAGGCGGTAACCTCACCCAGTGTGACACAAGGTTTGGGGAGGGTACTCGTCGTTGACGACGACGAGGTGATTCGGCAGCTGATCGCGGTGAACCTGCAGCTTGAGGGGTTCGAGGTCGCGACGGCGGTCGACGGGCAGGACTGCCTCGACCGAGTGCAGGACATCGCGCCCGACGTGATCACGCTTGACGTGATGATGCCCCGCCTTGACGGCTGGGAGACCGCGGTTCAGCTTCGCAAGGTGCCGGATACCGCGCACATCAAGGTGGTGCTGATTACCGCCCGCGCCCAGGAGGACGACATCGCCCGCGGGACGAACGTCGGCGCCGACGCCTACCTGACTAAGCCCTTCGACCCCGGCGAGATGATCCGGGTCGTCCGCGAGCTGGCCGGCGCCCCGCCCGCCTGAGCCGCCAGCCCAGGCCCGGCCCAACGCCGGCCTAGCGCCGCCCAAGTCTGACCCCGTGTATATGCGGGGGAACCGGCCCCGCAAACCTCAACAAAACGGCAATCTCTGCATAGCCTCTGAGTGGCAAGACCTCACTCACGGGAAGGCAGAGTGACCATGAAGCGCAGTTTGTCGAGGATTGCCGCGGTGGTCGGCGCCAGCGGGCTTGTCACCGCTGGCCTAGCGTCGGGCGCCTACGCCGCTGCCACGGAAGCAACGTGCCGGCGGCGCGGGGGCCCGCCTGGCACACGATCCTCGTCGTTGCCGGGCGGCACGCTCGGGCCGGTTGAAACGGTCGTCGCGACGGGCAGGACCTCCGGCTGGGCGTTCTCCGCGAGCGGCACGGTCGCCTACGAGCGCACCGGCACCACCGCCGGAAGAAGGTCGCGTTCCCGGCAAGGGCGGCGCGGTTAACGTCGCCGAGGCGAGTTCGCCGGGCAACGTCGTGGGCCGCGTACCGCACCGCTGCGGACGCAGCTCTACCGCTGGACCGGCCGCAAGTGGACGGTGGTGAATCCTCCCGCCGGTCACCGGTGGTCTTCCAGTACTCCTAGCCGGCCCGAGGTGGACCGGGGCGCCCGTGGCCTGGCGGGCACCGCGGTCCACCGGGCTAGCCCGCTCGCAAGTCAATTTTTCCGCTCGAAATCATCTTGTATAAGTGCCGCGGCGTATTTGCCCGCGGCACGCGCCCAGAATGGAGCGATTCCTGTCATGATGCGCAAACTGCCGAAGATTTCCCTCGCTGTCGGCCTGAGCGGGGTGCTCGCGACCGGCCTGGCGACAGCGGCAACGGCCGCGAGCGCGGCCACCGGGCCGGCCTGGCACCGCGTGCTGAGCGTGGCCAGCAACCCGGTCAGCAGCCCCTACGACGGCTCCTACGTCCGCTTCGACGCGGTCGTCGCGACCGGCAAGACCACCGGCTGGGCGTTCCGCAGCGACAGCAAGGTCGCCTACGAGCGCACCGGCGCCACTAGCTGGAAGAAGGTCGCGTTCCCCGGCGGCGCCGGCACGGTGGAGGCCGCCGCGGCGACCTCGCCGTCCAGCGTGTGGGCCGCCTACGACTTCTCCGGCGGGTCGCAGGTCGACCACTGGAACGGCAAGAAGTGGACCGTGCTGAAGACCTTCCCCGCCGCGGTCACCGGGATTTCCGCGCTCGGCGCCAGTGACGTGTGGGTGTACGGCGGAGTGCGGTCGGACGGCACCGGCGTCTGGCACTACAACGGCCGCACGTGGACGGAGGTCTCCGGCTCGCTGCAAGGCGGGCTCCGCGCTCGCGGACAGCAACGTGTGGGCGTACAACTACACCAACGACACGGTTGACCACTTCAACGGCCGCACGTGGACGGCGATGAGCGTCGCGAACCTGCTCCCGCCGCCGCCTCAAATTCGCCCGGCGCAGGTGACCGGCGTCATCGCCGCTGTCGCCAGGCAACGTGTACGCGACCGCCATCACCAGCTACATCCCCAACCTCGGCGGCCCGCTGGAGCTGCTGCACTACAACGGGCACAGCTGGACCAAGGTAGCCGCCACCACCTTCGGCGGCAACCGCGCGCAGCGGATCGTCCCTGACGGCAGGGGCGGCCTGTGGCTACCCGCCAACACCAGCGTGGGCAGCCAGCGGGTGGTGCTGCACTACAGCGCGGGCAGGCTGACCGAGGTGAAGATCCCGGCCGCCGCGTCGCTGCCGGTGCTGCCCTTCTCCCTGTCCCTCATCCCAGGTACCGGCGAGCTGCTCGTCGGCGGCGTCCAGTACGCCACGGCCAACGGGTCGAAGACGAACTCGGTCGTGCTGCAGTACTCCTAGCCCCGGACAGCCCCGGATGGCCCCGGACCAGCCGGGGGCCACGGGCCGCGGGGGCGTCTTCGCTCCCGCGGCCCGCTCGCCGGTGAAGCCCGTGGCCGTCAAAGCCCGTAGCCTGGGCAGGTGATCACCAGGGACCTGCGGCACGCGCTGCGCCGCGCGCTCGCCGCGGCGGGCCTTCCCGCGGACGCCGATCCGGGCCTGCGGCCCGACGGGCACCCCGGGCCGGTACGCCGCCAGCGTCGCCCTCGCCCTCGGCGCGAACCCCGCGGAGACGGCCGCGGCCCTCGCCGCGACGCTCGCCGGCCGAGCGACTGGATCGCAAGCAGCCGAGGTCACCGGCCCCGGTTACCTCACGATCACCGTCACCCCCGAGGCCCTCGCCGCCGTCGCGGACGACATCACGGCCGAAGGGCCCCGCCTGCGTCACGAGCGACGCGCTCGCCGGGGTGACCGTCCCCGCCGCGCCCCCAGGCGACCCGCTGGCCGCCCCCACGTGGGAAAAGGCAAGAGCGGCACTCGCCGCGCGGCTGACCGCCCGTCTCGCCGCCGCGGCGGGCGCGACGGTCGCCGAACCCGCCGTCACCGAACGGAATCGGCTTACTCCCCCGGCCCACGCGTCGTCCCGGACCCGGCGGAGCCCTCGGCCGGGCTGCGCCCGCAGTTCCGAACAGTGACGCGGCCGGAGTAAGCCGCACTCGTTCGGGAGACTCCGAGCCGGCCACCACGGTGTCGCCGGCCGCAGCCGGTCCGGGAGGCGCGGGATCGCCATCGCGGCGGCGGTCGCCTTCGCGGGGCGCGACGCGGTCCGTTTACCCTGGCCAGGGCCATCCCGGGCAGGCCCGCTGCGGTCGACCCGGAGATAATAGCGAGGCATGTTCTCGGCAATCCCGCCTATGCTGTGAGGTACGCGCACGCCCGCGCCGCGTCCGGGGTGCGCTGGGCAGCCGCCTCCTCGGCAGCGGACACAATCGGCTCCAGGGAGGCCCCGCAACCCCGCTTGCCGACCCGGGGCCGGAGCTGCTCGTCCCGGCGGCCGGGGCCGATACAATGGCGGTTTCTGCCATCGGCCCCGGCCGCCGGGACAGCGGGGGGTACGGGGGGTCGTCCCCCCGGGAGCATGCTGCTTGACGCGCTGTCGTGGCTCCCCGAACGGGTCGCCACCGCCGCGCGCCGTGGCCGGCCCGACGAGTTCGCCCGCTACCTGGAGGACCTGGCCAGCGTCACCGTTGACGTCCTGAGTTCCGCGCAGCCACCCAGGAAGCGCCCAGAGGCAACAGGGCACCAGGAAGTGACAGACTGACCCTGGCCATGGCGGCGCGGACCGGCCTCGCCGCCGGACTCGGGCTGCTCGAAGTCACCGCGCCAGACCGCCTGTGACGGACTAACCAACCAATAACGATTGCCTCTCGTCCTCGCGGGCGGGGCCGATATAATGGCGGTTTTTGCCATCGGCCCCGGCCGCGAGGACATCGGGGGTACGGGGGGTCGCTCCCCCGGGAGGTAAGCTGTGAGCCGTGTCGCCCACCCGGCCGGGCCGCGTCATGGGGACGTGCTGCCCGCCGACCACCCGCCGGCGCCGCCCGAGGACCTGAACGCGCTGCACCCGGCGATCTGGCCGCGCGGCGCGCACCGCGTCGGCGGGGTCCTGACGCTCGGCGGCATCGACGTCCGCGACCTGGCGGCGCGGTTCGGCACGCCGGCGCTCATCATGGACGAGGCGGACGTGCGCAGCCGGGCGCGCGAGTACGTGGACGCGTTCGGCGAGGACGCGCAGGTGTACTACGCGTCCAAGGCGTTCTGCTCCCGCGCCGTGCTCCGCTGGGTCACCGAAGAGGGCCTCGGCGTCGACGTCTGCACCGGCGGCGAGCTCGCGGTCGCGCTGTCGGCGGGGGTGGACCCGGCGCTGATCACCCTGCACGGCAACAACAAGCTGCCCGCCGAGATCGAGCAGGCGGTGGCCGCGCGGCGTGGGGCACATCGTGGTCGACTCCTTCGAGGAGATCGCCCGGCTGGCCTACCACGCGGAGGCGGCGGGGGCGCGGCCGCGCGTCCTGGTCCGGGTGACGACCGGGGTCGAGGCGCACACGCATGAGTTCATGGCGACCGCGCACGACGACCAGAAGTTCGGCTTCTCGCTCGCCTCCGGCGCCGCCGACGAGGCGGTCCGCCGCGTGCTCGCGCTCCCGCAGCTTGAGTTCGCCGGGCTGCACTCGCACATCGGCTCGCAGATCTTCGACACCGGCGGCTTCGAGGTGGCCGCCCACCGGGTGCTCGAGCTGGCCGGGCGGATCCACGCCGAGCACGGCGTGCACGTGGCCGAGCTCGACCTGGGCGGCGGGTTCGGCATCGCGTACGTGCCGGAGGACGACGCGCCCGAGGTGAAGACCCTGGCGGCCGGGCTGCGCGCCATCGTGGCGTCCCAGTGCCTGGTCCTCGGCATCCCGGCGCCCAGGCTGACGATCGAGCCCGGCCGCGGCATCATCGGGCCGTCGACCGTGACCCTCTACGAGGTCGGCACGATCAAGGACGTGGACGGGATCAGGACCTACGTGAGCGTCGACGGCGGGATGAGCGACAACGTCCGCACCGCGCTGTACGACGCGTCCTATACCTGCGTGCTCGCGTCGCGGTCCTCGGCCGCGCCGCCGATGCTGTCCCGCGTGGTCGGCAGGCACTGCGAGAGCGGCGACATCGTGGTGCGGCACTGCTACCTGCCGTCGGACCTCGCGCCTGGCGACCTGCTCGCCGTCGCGGCGACCGGGGCGTACTGCCGGTCGCTCGCCTCGAACTACAACCACCTGCCGCGCCCCGGCGTGGTGGCGGTGGCCGACGGGGCGGCGCGGGAGATCGTCCGCCGCGAGACACTGGATGACCTGCTGCGATTGGACGTCGGATGAGCGGCTTAGCGAAGATAAACCGGGCAAGGTGCTCCGGGTGGCGCTGCTCGGCTGCGGCGTCGTCGGCACCCAGGTCGCGCGGCTGCTCGCCGAGCAGGCCGACGACCTCGCCGTGCGCACCGGCGCGCGGCTTGAGCTCGTCGGGATCGCGGTGCGCCGGATGTCGCACCCGCGGCCCGGCGTGGACCCCGCGCTGCTGACGACGGACGCGATGGGCCTGGCGACCCGCCCCGACGTGGACATCGTCATCGAGGTGATCGGCGGCATCGAGCCGGCCCGCGCGCTGATCCTGGCCGCGATGGAGAGCGGCAAGTCCGTGGTCACCGCCAACAAGGCGCTGCTCGCGGAGCACGGCGAGCAGATCCACGCGGCGTCGCGGGCGTTCGGCACCGACCTGTACTACGAGGCGGCGGTCGCGGGGGCGATCCCGATCCTCCGGCCGCTGCGCGAGTCCCTCGCCGGCGACACGGTGCACCGCGTGCTCGGCATCGTCAACGGCACCACCAACTTCATCCTCGACCGGATGGACAGCTCGGGCGCGGACTTCGGCGACTCGCTGGAAGAGGCGCAGTCGCTCGGCTACGCGGAGGCCGACCCGACCGCCGACGTGGAGGCGTTCGACGCGGCGGCCAAGGCCGCGATCCTGGCCGGGCTCGCCTTCCACACCCGGGTGACCGCCGCCGACGTCTACCGCGAGGGCATCACCGAGGTGACCGCGGCGGACATCGCGTCGGCGAAGTCGCTCGGCCGGATCGTCAAGCTGCTGGCGATCTGCGAGCGGTCGGGCGAGAGCGGCGTCGCGGTGCGCGTCCACCCGGCGATGATCCCGCGCTCCCACCCCCTGGCGGCGGTCGGCGGCGCGTACAACGCGGTGTTCGTCGAGGCGCGAGTCGGCGGGGCGGCTGATGTTCTACGGCGCCGGGGCCGGCGGCACCCCGACGGCGTCGGCGGTGCTCGGCGACATGGTCGCCGTCGCGCGCAACCGGCTGGCGGGCACCCGCGGCCCCGAGCTCTCCACGTACGCGGAGCTGCCCGTGCTGCCGATGGGCGATACGCTGACCAGGTACCACGTGTCGCTGGACGTGGCCGACAAGCCCGGCGTGCTCGCGCCGGTCGCCGAGGCGTTCGCCCGGCACGGCGTCTCGATCCAGGCGGTGCAGCAGACCAGCCGGGGCGAGGACGCCCTGCTCATCATCGTCACGCACGAGGCGCGGGACGCCGACCTCGCCGCGACGATTTCCGAGCTCCAGGCGCTGCCGGTCGTCCGGGCAGTGGCGAGCGTGATGCGGGTCGAAGGAGAGGGAGACCAGTAATGAGGGCGACCGGGCATGCAGTCGGTGTCTGAACCAAGGCGGTGACCGGGGCGCGCGCGCCGTGGCGCGGCGTCATCACCGAGTACCGGGACCGGCTCCCGGTCACGGCCGGGATGACGCCCGTGACCCTCCAGGAGGGCGGCACGCCGCTGCTGCCCGCGCCGGTGCTTTCCGCGCGCACGGGCTGCGACGTGTACCTGAAGGTGGAGGGCCTCAACCCGACCGGGTCGTTCAAGGACCGGGGCATGACGACCGCGATCACCGTGGCCGCCGCCCAGGGGGCCAAGGCGGTGATCTGCGCCTCGACGGGCAACACCTCCGCGTCCGCCGCCGCCTACGCGGCCCGGGCCGGGCTGACCTGCGCCGTCCTCGTCCCCAAGGGCAAGATCGCGATCGGCAAGCTCGCCCAGGCGCTCGTGCACGGCGCGAAGCTGCTGCAGGTCGACGGGTCGTTCGACGACTGCCTTGAGCTGGCCCGCAAGCTCTCGATCGACTACCCGGTCGCGCTGGTCAACTCGGTCAACCCGGACCGGCTCCAGGGGCAGAAGACCGCGGCCTTCGAGATCGTGGACGCGCTCGGCGACGCTCCCGGACATCCACTGCCTGCCGGTCGGCAACGCGGGCAACATCACCGCCTACTGGATGGGCTACCAGGAGTACTTCTCGCTCGGGCTCGCGTCGAGGAAGCCGCGGATGTTCGGCTTCCAGGCCTCAGGCGCGGCCCCGATCGTGGACGGCGCGCCGGTCTCGCACCCGCAGACGATCGCGACGGCCATCAGGATCGGCAACCCGGCGTCCTGGCACCTCGCCGAGGCGGCCAGGGACGAGTCTGGCGGCCTGATCGACAAGGTGACCGACCGGGAGATCCTCGCCGCCTACCGGATCATCGCCCGCGACGAGGCGGTGTTCGGCGAGCTCGGCTCGTCGGCCAGCGTGGCGGGCCTGCTCGCCGCGTCGGCGGACGGGCGCATCCCGGCCGGCTCCCGCGTGGTCTGCACGATCACCGGCAACGGCCTGAAGGACCCGGACTGGGCCCTGTCCGGCGCCCCCGCGCCGACGACGGTCCCGGTGGACGCCGCGGCGTCGGCCGCCGGCCGCCCTCGGCCTGGCCTGGACCGAGCCGGAGGCGCTGCACGGCGGGTGGACGGAACTGATGGAGTGGGCTGAGCGGGCGGTGCGCGTGCGGGTGCCCGCCACCAGCGCGAACCTTGGGCCGGGGTTTGACACGCTCGGGCTGGCGCTCGGGCTGCACGACGAGGTCGAGGCGCGCGGTCACGGCGTCCGGGCTGGACATCGAGGTGTCCGGCGAAGGCGCGGAAGACGTCGCGGACGCGGGGGAGAAGCACCTCATCGTCCGGGCGATGCGGGTGGCGTTCGACGACCTGGACGTCGCCCAGCCGCCAGGCCTCGCGCTGCGCTGCGTGAACCGGATCCCGCACGGGCGCGGCCTCGGCTCGTCCGCCGCGGCGATCGTGGCGGGCCTGCTCGCCGCGCGCGCCCTCGCGGGCGCGAGCACGCGCCCGCAGGACGTGCTGCCGCTCGCCAGCGTGCTTGAGGGGCACCCGGACAACGTGGCGCCGTGCCTGTTCGGCGGGCTGACGATCGCCTGGGTCGCGGCCGGCGCCGCCGGGCTGCCCGAGGCGCGCGCCGTCCGGCTCGACCCGCATCCCGAGGTGCGGCCGGTCGCGTTCATCGCGCCGGCGCCGGTGTCCACCAAGGTCGCGCGCGGGCTGCTGCCCGCGGCCGTCCCGCACGCCGACGCGGCGCGCAACGCCGGGCGGGCGGCGCTGCTCATCGCCGCGCTGACGGCACGGCCTGACGTGCTGCTCGACGGCACCGAGGACAAGCTGCACCAGGACTACCGCGCTCCCGCGATGCCGCACTCGCACGATCTCGTCACCCGGCTGCGCGCCGCGGGGGTGCCCGCGGTCGTCTCCGGCGCGGGGCCGTCGGTCCTCGCGTTCCTGACGGAAGATCTGGCCCAGGATGATCTAAAGCGACTGGATTCGATCGCGGCGGAAACGGGTATCGACTGGCACATAAGCCCGCTAGTCGTCGAGCGACAGGGCGCCAGCGTGACACCGGGCGTTCCCGAGTGCCCGGTGACGCTGATGCTGAGTAGTCCTCGCCTAGCCGGTTAAACCCCCTTTTCCGCGACATGGATGGCTGCAAAGGAATGCCGTGGGCGCTGTCGGTGTTAGGCTGGGTGCAGCATCGGTTGCCCCAATGCGGGGCAGGTGCTGTTCATCCACGCGTCGCCTGGGGGGTAACGTATACCTGCCCAGGGATCGGGCTCTTGGCGTCACCCCAGGAGAGCGGCACGTTCCCCTGAGCGCCACCCCGTTGCACATCGTTACGCCGGCAGTCCCCGATATAGTCCGCGTACACGGACAAAGGCGACGTACCGGCGTAGATGTCGAGCGTAGTTGCGAGCGGAATCATGCCGTAGTGAGAGCCTCGCAAGCGATACGGATCGGGTCTGGCTCAGGCGAACCGGTGTCGAGAAGACACCCAGGCGGCCGAGGATCATAATGGAAGGACCATTAGTGAGCGACACCACCGAAGTCCTCAGCGGCGCGGCCCCCGCGTCCGAGGAATCCCCCATCGGTCATCCGGCCGCTGACCCTGCCGGTGCCGCGCCACGGTCATCGAGCCGTAGTGGCGGCGGCGACCTGTCCAAGCTGCTTGTCTCTGATCTGCAGCGGATCGCCCAGGAACTTGGCATCTCAGGGACAGGGCGAATGCGGAAGGGGGACCTCGTCGCCGCGATCCAGGAGCGGACTGGTGGCGGTCGCTCTACCGCACGCAGTGCAAGTCAATCAGCCACGCGGGGCACGTCCGCGGGAGCCGACGCGCCTCGCCCCCTGAATCAGGACGCTATGGAAGCAGACACATCCGTCCGGTCTGGCATTGGCGAAGCCGCCCCGGCAGCGGGCAGCGGCATCGGCGATGCGCCGGCCAGCGCCGGCCGGTCCGGCGTGGGTGAGGCCGAGCGCACCGTTACCGTGGCCGCGCAGCAGGCGGCACCCTCCGTTGAGTCGCACTCCGGAGCGGCAGCCGTCGCGGAGGCGCCCGCCGAGGCCGGCACCGAGTCGCAGGGCCAGGACGTCCGCCGGGACCGCAACCGCAACCGGCGCCGCGACGACCAGGGCGGCAACGGGCGCGACCAGCGCCGCGAGCGCTCCGACAACCGCGAGAACCGGACAGCCGCGAGCCCGCCGCCGCGAGCAACGGCCGCAACGGCCAGAACGCGCAGAACGGCCAGAACGGCACCGCAGGGCGGCAACCGGTCCGACAGCCGGCAGGACACCCGGCCGGACAGCCGGCAGGACAACCGGTCCGACAGCCGGCAGGACACCCGGCCCGACAACCGGCCGGACAACCGGGCCGACGACGACGATGACCGCAGCGGGCGGCGGGGCCGCGACCGGTTCCGCAACCGCAACCGGCGCCGCGGCGACCGGCAGGGCGGCGAGCCCGAGACGGTGATCGCCGACGACGACGTGCTGATCCCGATCGCGGGCATCCTGGACGTGCTTGAGAACTACGCGTTCGTGCGGACGACCGGCTACCTGCCGGGCCCGAACGACGTGTACGTCTCGCTTTCCCAGGTCCGCAAGCACGGGCTGCGCAAGGGCGACGTGATCGAGGGCGCGGTGCGCCAGCCGCGGGACGGCGAGCGCCGGGAGAAGTTCAACGCGCTCGTCCGCCTGGACAAGGTGAACGGCCTTGACCCCGAGGAGTCGGTGCGCCGGCCGGACTTCTCCAAGCTGGTCCCGCTCTACCCGCAGGACCGGCTGCGGCTTGAGACCGACCCGACCAACATGGTCACCAGGATCATCGACCTGATCTGCCCGATCGGCAAGGGCCAGCGCGGCCTGATCGTGTCGCCGCCGAAGGCCGGCAAGACGATGATCCTGCAGGCCATCGCCAACGCGATCACCAAGAACAACCCGGAGTGCCACCTCATGGTCGTCCTCGTGGACGAGCGGCCTGAGGAGGTCACCGACATGCAGCGCACGGTCAAGGGCGAGGTGATCCACTCGACCTTCGACCACCCGGCCGACGACCACACCACGGTCGCCGAGCTGGCCATCGAGCGGGCCAAGCGCCTGGTCGAGATGGGGCACGACGTGGTCGTGCTGCTCGACTCCATCACCCGGCTCGGCCGCGCCTACAACCAGGCGGCGCCGGCCAGCGGCCGCATCCTGTCCGGTGGTGTCGACTCGACCGCGCTCTACCCGCCGAAGCGGTTCTTCGGCGCGGCGCGCAACATCGAGAACGGCGGCTCGCTGACCATCCTGGCGACGGCCCTCATCGAGACCGGGTCCCGCATGGACGAGGTCATCTTCGAGGAGTTCAAGGGCACCGGCAACATGGAGCTGCGGCTGCGCCGCGAGCTCGCCGACAAGCGGCTCTTCCCCGCGGTCGACGTGGACGCCTCGTCCACCCGTAAGGAAGAGATCCTGCTCGCGCCGGACGAGCTCAAGATCATCTGGCAGCTCCGCCGCGTGCTGCACGCCCTTGAGCCGCAGCAGGCGCTGGAACTGCTCATGGAGCAGATGCGCAAGACCCGCAGCAACGCCGAGTTCCTGATGCAGGTCCAGAAGACCACCCTGGGCGCCGAGCGCGACCGCTAGGGCACGCCGAAGATCCGCATGTGGAGTTGGGCCGGCTATAGCCGGCCTAACTCGCACACGACGATCATGACTACCCGGCCTGGCGGCCGGGAATGCGGACCTGTCACATGTGGTTATGGCGTGTGGCAAACTTAAAGCCGCTTAGTTCGCGGTTCCGGTTCACGTCACTTAAGCCCCGCCCCTTGACGGTGCGCGCGCTGACGACCCGGCGGCCGCTTGAGGCAAGGAGCCAGTAGAGATGAAGTCTGAGATTCACCCGACCTACGAGGTCACCACCGTGACCTGCGGGTGCGGCAACACGTTCGTGACCCGGTCCACCGCGCAGAACGGCGTGATCCGCACCGACGTTTGCTCGGCTTGCCACCCGTTCTACACGGGCAAGCAGAAGATCCTTGACACTGGCGGCCGCGTGGCCCGGTTCGAGGCCCGCTTCGGCAAGGGCAAGATCGCAGGGCACGGCCGGCAAGGCCGGCAAGAAGTAGCGACGAGCCCTTTGACCTGATGTCCCGCTGTCGCTGTCCGGTCAGCCAGGATAAAAGGTTCGCTGAAGCGCCCGTGTGCCCGTGGGCGCGCGGGCGCTTTCGCTATGGTGTCGGAGGTATCACGTAACGAAGGGGTTGTTAACCGTGTTCGACAAGCTAGGGGACCTGGCGAGCGAGCATGCCGAGCTTGAGCGTGCCCTTGCCGATCCCGGCGTGCACGCGGACGCGGATCAGGCCAGGACGCTCGCCAAGCGCTACGCGGAGCTGACCCCGATCGTCAACGCGTACCGCGAGTGGCAGCAGACCAACGGCGACGAGCAGGCCGCCAGGGAGCTGGCCCACGAGGACCCCGCCTTCGCGGAAGAGGCCGAGGCCCTGGTCAAGCAGCGCGAGGAGATCGAGGAGCGGCTCAGGAAGCTGCTCGTCCCCAAGGACCCGAACGACGACCGCGACACCATCGTCGAGGTCAAGGCGGGCGAGGGCGGCGAGGAGTCCGCGCTGTTCGCCGGCGACCTGCTGCGGATGTACCAGCGCTACGCCGAGCGGCACGGCTGGAAGACGGAGATCATCGACTCCACGCTCACCGGCCTCGGCGGCGTCAAGGACGCGACCATGGCCGTCAAGGCGGGCAAGGCGGCACCGGCGCGTGGTCGCGGCTGAAGTACGAGGGCGGCGTGCACCGCGTGCAGCGGGTGCCGGTCACCGAGTCCCAGGGCCGCATCCACACGTCCGCGGCGGGCGTGCTCGTGACGCCGGAGGCCGACCCGGTCGACGTGCAGGTCAACGACAACGACCTGCGCATCGACGTCTACCGGTCCAGCGGCCCCGGCGGCCAGTCCGTCAACACGACCGACTCGGCGGTCCGCATCACCCACCTGCCGACCGGGATCGTGGTCTCCTGCCAGAACGAGAAGAGCCAGCTGCAGAACAAGGAGCAGGCCCTGCGCGTCCTGCGGTCACGGCTGCTCGCGGCGGCCGAGGCCGAGGCGGACGCGAAGGCGAGCGCCGAGCGCAAGGCCCAGGTGCGCACGGTCGACCGCTCCGAGCGGGTGCGCACGTACAACTTCCCGGAGAACCGCATCTCCGACCACCGGGTGGGCTACAAGGCGTACAACCTCGACCAGGTCATCGACGGTGACCTGGACGGCGTGATCGACGCCCTGGCGGCCGCCGACCTGGAAGCGAAGCTGGCTGAGGGTTCATGAACTGTCACTGCTGCTCGATGAGATCGCGCTCGCCACGGCGCGACTGGCCGAGGCCGGGCGTGGAATCGCCGCGCGCCGACGCCGAGCTCATCGCGGCGCACATCCACAACGTCAAGCGCGGCGAACTGCACGACCGTGCCCGACAAGGACTTCGACGCGCGGTTCTGGGTCGACATCGGCCGCCGGGAGAACCGCGAGCCGCTGCAGCACATCACCGGCCAGGCGTACTTCAGGTACCTGGAGCTCGACGTCGGCCCCGGCGTGTTCGTGCCCCGGCCGGAGACCGAGGTGATGACCGGCTGGGCGATCGACCGGCTGCGGGCCATGAACGTCGCCGAGCCGGTCGCGGTGGACCTGGGCACCGGGTCGGGTGCCATCGCCCTGTCGATCGCCCAGGAGGTGCCCCGGGCGACGGTCCACGCCGTGGAGGGCGACCCGCTCGCCAGGAGCTGGGCGGAGCGGAACGTCACCAAGCACGTGGACGGCTACACCGCGGGCCGGGTGCTGCTGCACGCGGGCGACTTCACCACGCCCGACCCGCGCGACGGGCCTCAGCGAGCTGAAGCACCTGGCCGGGACCGTCGACCTCGTGGTCTCGAACCCCCCGTACATCCCGCTCGGCTCGATCGTGGCGCCGGAAGTGGCGGAGTACGACCCGCCGGCCGCGCTGTGGAGCGGCGGGGACGGCCTCGACGCCATCCGCGCGGTCGAGCGGGTCGCCCGCTGGCTGCTCCGGCCCGGCGGCCTGGTCGCCGTCGAGCACGCGGACGTGCAGGGCGCGGCCGTCTTCTGGGTCTTCGCCGAGGAAGCCGGCTGGCGGGACACCACCAACCACAAGGACCTCGCCCGCAGGGACCGTTTCGTAACGGCGACGTGGCCGGGACAATAGGATGTAACCGATGAGCGCTCGATACGACTGCGCCGACACGCAGCAGCGGGATGAGGGCCTGGTCGCGGCGGCGTCCGCCGTGCAGGAGGGCCAGCTTGTGGTGCTTCCGACCGACACCGTGTACGGGGTCGGCGCGGACGCCTTCAACCCCGGGGCGGTGTCCGCGCTGCTCGCCGCCAAGGGGCGGGGCCGGAACATGCCGCCGCCGGTGCTCGTGGGCAGCGTGCGGGCGGCCGCGGCGCTGACGGAGTCGCTCGGCGCGTTCGGCCAGGACCTGATCGACGAGTTCTGGCCGGGGCCGCTGACGCTGGTCTTCCGGGCCAGCCCGACGCTCATGTGGGACCTGGGCGACACGATGGGCACGGTCGCGGTCCGGATGCCGCTGCACCCGGTCGCGCTCGACCTGCTGCGCCGCACCGGCCCGATGGCGGTGTCCAGCGCCAACCGGCACAGCCTGCCCGCGGCCACGACCGCCGACGAGGCGCAGGCGCAGCTCGGCGAGGCGATCTCCGTCTACCTGGACGGCGGGCCGTGCGCGGACAACGTCCCGTCCACGATCCTCGACCTGACCGGGACGGTGCCGAGGATGCTGCGCGCGGGCGCGCTGTCCGTCGACGACCTCAGGAAGGTCGTCCCGGTGATCGACCTGCCCACCGCGCCCGGGCGGCGCGGAGCCGGAGCTCAGCCCGGCCGACCGGCGCGCCGCGGAGGCGATCGCCGCCGCGAACGCGGCCAGCGCGCCCGATAACGGCAGCGCGCCCGAACGGCGGTGCGGCCAGTACCGGCGAGCCGGACGACCCGGCGGACGATCCCGCACCAGGCGACTGATCGCCGGCCGCCATGCGCGAGTATCTCTTCATCCTGATCATCGCGGCGGTGGTGACCTACCTGCTCACCCCGCTGGTACGGCGGGGCGCGGTCGCGATGCACGCGCAGCACGCGCCCAGGGCACGGGACGTGCACAAGGAGCCGACCCCGCTGCTCGGCGGCGTCGCGATGTACGGCGGCCTGGTCGCCGCGCTGCTCGTCGCCGACCGGCTCAGCTACCTGGCCGCAGGCCTTCCCGCCGTCGCCGCACGGGCACCCAAGCACGGTCGACGGCCTGCTGCTGGCCGGCGGCCTGCTGGTGATCGTCGGCATCGTCGATGACCGGTGGGGCCTGGGCGCCATCTCCAAGCTGGCCGGGCAGATCGCGGCGGGCGGCATCGTGGTGTGGTCCGGCGCGTACCTGCCGTGGATCCCGTGGCCGGGCAGCGAGACCATCCTGCTCGAGCCGGACCTGAGCTACACGGTGACGATCCTCATCATCGTCGCCACGATCAACGCGGTGAACTTCATCGACGGCCTCGACGGCCTCGCCGCCGGCGTCGTCGGCATCTCCGCGATCGCTTACCTGATCTACTCCTACGAGCTGACGAACTCGGTCGGCATCCCGTCGCAGTCGGTGCCCGCCGTCGCCTCCGCGGTGCTGGCCGGCGTGTGCATCGGGTTCCTGCCGCACAACTTCAGCCGGGCGCGGATCTTCATGGGCGACACCGGGTCGATGCTGCTCGGCCTGCTGCTCGCCTACGGGCCGATCTCATCCACCGCCTCGCTCGACCAGAACATCCTGGTTCACTTCTCCCAGGGGGCGCACCCGGTCGACCGGTTCCCGACGATCCTGCCGCTGATCATCCCGGTCGCGATCTGGCTGATCCCGTACACGGACATGCTGCTCGCGGTGGTCCGCCGGACGATGAAGGGCATGTCGCCGTTCGACGCCGACCGCCAGCACCTGCACCACCGGCTGCTCAACCTGGGCCACTCGGACCGCTCAGCCGTGCTGCTCATGTACCTGTGGGCGGCCCTCTTCTCCAGCCTCGTGGTCGGCCTGTCGGTGCTGCGGATCAGCCTGGTCTGGTTCGCGGTCATCACGGTCGGCGCCATCGGCGCACTGGTGCTCGCGACGGCACCGAAGCTCCGCCCGTGGCACTCCGCCGGCGGCGGCAAACGGGAGCTGGCCAGGGGAAGCCGCACCCGTTCCGGCGACCCGGTTTCCGCCACCCCGGACCTCGCCGCACCGGTCGGCGCGCCGGTACCCGGCGTACTGCCGCCTCCGGCCCTTCCCGCGGGCAACGGTGCGCCAGCGAACAACGGTGCGCCAGCGAACAGCGGCGCGCCAGCGGGCAACGGCGCGCACGCCCGGGCCCCGCTGCCGAATCGCCGGGCCCGCGACACGGAGCCGGTGCCGCCCCCGTCCCGCCGCACCTGACCGCGCTACTTTGCCAGGAGATTCCCAAGCCGGTTCATCAGAACGGGTGCCTGCTCCGCCTGCCACCGCACACCCTCCGTCACCCGGGCAAGACTGGCGATCTGTGGCTATTCTCCGGTAACCTGCGGGAACGCCGCCCCGGTGGATGATGCCCGCACGCGTGGATTTTTGGGGCAGATCACTGCTGTCGCCACCCCTCGTTTAGGGAGGGGGCCCCTCGTAACCCCCGGCGATAGTCATGTAAAGTCGTCAACCAGGTAAAGTAAGAGTCAAGAACTTTGTGATAGCCTTCACAAGCATTCAGCTAGTCCTCAGGGAGAACCGTCGATGATGACGTACTACGGCCGAGTGGTCCGGTGGTCGCTCGCGCTGACCAGCGTGGTCGCCGCCGTCGCCGTCGTCATCTGCGCGGTCATGGGCGGGGCCAAGGGCACCTACGGGTCGCTGATCGGAGTCGGCGTCGTCGCCGTGTTCTTCGGGATCAGCATCCTGGTGGTCGGCCGGGCCGCGAAGATCAGCCCGATGGCGATGATGGTGGCCGCGCTCGGCTCGTTCGTCGTCAAGATCGTCGCCTTCATGATCGTGCTCATCGCGCTCGGCCACTCCACGGCGTTCAACGGGCGGATGCTCGGCTTCACCGCGCTCGCCTGCATTCTCGCCTGGTCGTTCTCGCAGGTCGGCACCGCGATGAAGCTCCAGTTCCCGTACGTCGAGCCGGACGGGAAGAGCTGAGGCGCGGGTGATCACGGGCATGCGAAGCTACCGCCGTCCTGGCCGCTACGAGGCCATGAAGCAGGCCAGCGCCGCCGACGGTGTCACCATGGGCACCGGCTGGACGGTCTTCAGCTACCTGATCTCCGGCATGGCCGCCTACGGCGGCATCGGCTGGGTGATCGGCCACTTCACGCACATTTCACTGCTTTTCCCGATCGGCATGCTGGTCGGGCTCGCTATCTCGGTCGGCTGGATCATCTACCGGTACGGCCGGCCACATGAGCTGGGGAATCCCCCGAAGGGAGATGATCGGTGACCGGAGCTCTCGCGGCCGCCAGTCCCGCGAACTGCACCATCGACAACTCGCACCTCTTCAGCGGGTGCGGGTATCCCGCACCCGGGCTGCAGGACTTTGAGTTCCAGACGCTCTTCAAGATCGGCTCGTGGCACGTCACCAAGCCCGAGCTGATCGCGATCCTGTGCGTGCTCGCGATCGTCGCGTTCTTCTGGGCCGCGTTCGCCAAGCCGAAGATGATCCCGGGCCGGGCGCAGTCCCTCGGTGAGATGGGCATCCTGGCCGTCCGTGACCAGATCCTGCGGCCGGTGCTCGGCAAGAAGGGCGACGCGTACCTGCCGTTTCTCGCGTCGCTGTTCTTCTGGATCTTCGTGATGAACCTGATGGAGCTGATCCCGCTCCTCCAGTTCCCGTCGATGTCGCGGATCGGCTTCGTCTGGCCGCTGGTCGTGATCGTCTACGTCATGTACTGGTACCTGGGCTTCAAGGCCAAGGGGTTCTTCGGCTACTTCAGGTCCTGGATCCCGGCGGCCCCGTGGCCGATCCTGATCATCCTGATCCCGGTCGAGATCCTCAAGTACGTCGTCTTCCAGCCGTTCACCCTCGGCGTCCGGCTGTTCGGGAACATGTTCGCCGGCCACCTGCTGCTGACGATCTTCATGCTCGCGACGTGGTACCTGGCGAGCCTGTCCGTCGGCCTGCTGTACGCCGCCGGCTCGCTCTTCATGGTGTTCTTCGTCTTCGTGCTCGAGCTCCTGGTCGACCTCCTGCAGGCGTTCATCTTCACCACGCTGACCGCGACCTACATCGCGGACTCAGTGGAGTACCAGCACTGAGCCGCCGGGCTCGTCCCCAGGCCTTACTCAGCCAGCAAGTCCCCAGCTAGCCAGCCCGGCGGGGGTTACCGCCGGACCGACCGCAAAGGAAGAATCAATGTCAGCTCTCGCCGCTACTCTCGCCGCCAGCTCGACGCTGAACATCAACATCGGCGCCGTCGGCTACGGTCTCGCGGCCATCGGCCCGGGCATCGGCATCGGCCTGGTCTTCGGCCACGCGATCGAGGCCATGGCCCGTCAGCCCGAAGCGGCCGGCCGCATCACCCTGTACATGTGGATCGGCTTCGCGCTGACCGAGGCGCTGGCCCTCATCGGCCTCGTCGCGCCGTTCATCTTCAAGTACGCCTGATCCCGGTACCGTTCGGCATTGGACGGAAGTGAGTTCCGCATCATGAACCTCGCTGACACAGCAGCGACGCAGAACCCGCTGCTCCCCTCCTGGCCCGAGTTCATCATCGGGACCATCTGCTTCGTCATCGTGTTCGGCGTCCTCGGCAAGATGCTGATGCCGCGGATCATCAAGACGCTCGACGAGCGCGAGGACGCGATCCAGGGCGGCATCAACCGGGCCGACGAGGCGCAGGCCGAGGCCCAGGCGGTGCTCGCGCAGTACCGCGCCCAGCTTGAGGACGCCAAGCACGAGTCGTCGCGGATGCGCGAAGAGGCCCGTGAGCAGGGCGCGCAGATCATCGCCGAGATGCGCGAGCGCGCCGAGGCCGAGGCCCGCCGGATCACCGAGGCCGCCCAGGCCCAGATCGAGGCGGAGCGGCAGCAGGCGCTGATCTCGCTCCGCGCCGAGGTCGGGTCGCTGGCGACCGAGCTGGCCAGCCGGATCGTCGGCGAGTCGCTCGCCGACGAGGCCCGGCAGAGCCGGATGGTCGACCGGTTCCTCGACGGACCTTGAGGCGCAAGGCAGCCGGCGCCGCTACCGGTACGGCCCAGTCCGGGGCAGCCCAGTAATGCGCGGCGCCAGCAGGGCCTCGTACGCCGAGCTCCGCGACCAGCTCGGGGCGATCGCGGTTGGTCCCGCGACCTCCGAGCAGATCGGCGACCAGCTGTTCGCCGTCGTCCGGCTGCTCGACTCCGAGCACGGGCTGCGCCGCGCGCTGGCCGACTCGGGCAAGCCGTCCGCGGAGAAGACGGCCGTGGCCAGGCGGCTGCTGCACGGCCAGGTGTCGGAGGCGACCGAGGGACTGGTCGCCGACGCCGCGGCGGCGCACTGGGCGACCTCCAGCGACTTCGCCGACGCCATCGAGCAGCTCGCGATCGAGGCGCTCACGATGGCCGCGCAGTACGGCGGCTCGCTCGACGACCTGGAGGACGACCTGTTCAGGTTCGCCCGCGTGGTCTCCGGGCAGACGGGGCTGCGGGCCGCGCTGATCGGGCCGACCACCCCGGACGCGAAGACATCGCTGCTGACGAACCTGCTGTCGGACAAGGTCAGCGGGCCCTCGCTGAGCCTGATCACCCAGGTGCTCACCCACCCGCGCGGCCGCTCGCCGCAGGCGGTGCTCGACCTGGCGGCCGGCATCGCGGCGCGACGGCGGCAGCAGCTCATCGCGGTGGTGCGGGTCGCCACGGAGCTGTCGCTCGCGCAGCGGCGGCGGCTCCTCGACACCCTCACCGCGGCGTACGGGCAGGGAATTCACCTGAATGTCGTGCACGATCCGGCGGTCATAGGTGGCATATCCGTCCAGATCGGGGATGAGCTGATAGACGGGACCGCGGCCAGCCGCCTAGCCGAGGTCCGCCGCAAGCTCGCGGGCTGAGCCGCCCGACAGGCTAGATCCGGCCACGGCAGCCGCCCTGCGAGTGGCGTACGTAAACCTCGACTTTCGTACACGAACGGAATGAGGAAGATGGCGGAGCTGACAATCCGGCCGGATGAGATCCGCGACGCGCTGGCGCGGTTCGTCGAAGAGTACGAGCCCGCGGACGTCGCGCGCGAAGAGGTCGGCACGGTCGTCGAGTGCGGCGACGGCATCGCGCGCGTCGAGGGCCTGCCCTCGGCCATGGCGAACGAGCTTCTCGAGTTCGAGAACGGCGTCCGCGGCATCGCGCTGAACCTCGACGTGCGCGAGATCGGTGTCGTTATCCTCGGTGAGTTCTCCGAGATCGAGGAGGGCCAGACGGTCAAGCGGACCGGCGAGATCCTCTCCGTCCCGGTCGGCGACGCGTTCCTCGGCCGCATGGTCGGCGCGCTCGGCGAGCCGCTCGACGGCCTCGGCCCGATCGAGAACACCACGCTGCGCGCCCTGGAGGTGCAGGCGCCGTCGGTCGTGCAGCGGCAGCCGGTCAAGGAGCCGATGCAGACCGGCATCAAGGCCATCGACGCGATGACCGCGATCGGCCGCGGCCAGCGGCAGCTGATCATCGGCGACCGGCAGACCGGCAAGACCGCGATCGCGATCGACACGATCATCAACCAGAAGGACAACTGGGCGTCCGGCGACCCGGCCAAGCAGGTGCGCTGCGTCTACGTCGCGGTCGGCCAGAAGGGCTCGACGATCGCCGGGGTCAAGCAGGCCCTGGAAGAGGCCGGGGCGATGGAGTACACCACCATCGTCGCCGCGCCCGCCTCCGACCCGGCCGGCTACAAGTACATCTCGCCCTACACCGGGTCCGCGATCGGCCAGCACTGGATGTACCAGGGCAAGCACGTGCTGATCGTCTTCGACGACCTGTCCAAGCAGGCCGAGGCGTACCGCGCGATCTCGCTGCTGCTGCGCCGCCCGCCGGGCCGCGAGGCCTACCCGGGTGACGTCTTCTACCTGCACTCGCGGCTGCTTGAGCGCTGCGCGAAGCTGTCGGACGACCTCGGCGCCGGGTCGATGACCGGCCTGCCGATCGTCGAGACCAAGGCGAACGACATCTCGGCCTACATCCCGACGAACGTCATCTCGATCACCGACGGGCAGATCTTCCTGGAGACGGACCTGTTCAACTCCGGTGTCCGCCCGGCCATCAACGTCGGCCTCTCGGTCTCCAGGGTCGGCGGCGCCGCCCAGGTCAAGGCGCATGAGGAAGGTCGCCGGCCAGCTCAAGCTCTCGCTGTCGCAGTTCCGCGACCTCGAGGCGTTCGCGGCGTTCGCGTCCGACCTGGACGCGGCCTCCCGCGCCCAGCTCGACCGCGGTGCCCGGCTGGTCGAGCTGCTCAAGCAGCCGCAGTACTCGCCGTTCCCGGTCGAGGAGCAGGTCGTCTCGATCTGGGCGGGCACCACCGGCCAGCTCGACGACGTGCCGGTCGAGGACATCCGCCGGTTCGAGACGGAGTTCCTCGACTACCTGCGCCGCTCCTACGGCGGGCTGCTGACGGCGATCAGGGAGACCAAGGACCTGACCGACGACAACGTCACCACGCTCAAGGAGGCGACTGACCGGTTCCGGCGCACGTTCGAGGTGACCGGCGGCCAGCTGCTCGTGGCCGACGAGGGCGTCCCGGCCGCTCGGCGACGACGAGGAAAAGCAGGAGTCCGTCGCCAGGTACGCGCCCCCGGCCCCGGCCGAAGGGGAGTAGGCGGCGCCATGGCAGCACAGCTTCGCGTGGTCCGGGCGCGGATCAGGGCGGTCAAGTCGATCGCCAAGATCACCCGCGCCCAGGAGCTGATCGCGTCGTCGCGGATCATCCGGGCGCAGCAGCGCATGCGCGCGGCCGAGCCGTACGCGCGCGAGCTCACGACAGCCGTGGAGGCTGTCGTGAGCCGCTCGACGACGATCAGCCACCCGATGATCACCGAGCCCGAGTCCACCACCCGGGCCGCGCTGCTCATCCTCACCAGCGACGGCGGGTTCGCCGGCGCCTACAACGCCAACGTGCTGCGCGAGGCCAGCCGGCTCCGGCAGCGCAGCTACGACGACGGCATCACGCCGCTCAACTACGTCGCGGGCCGCAAGGGCATCGGCTGGCACCGGTTCCGCGACCTCGAGCTCGAGGAGCAGTGGTCCGGGTTCTCCGCCCAGCCGACCTACGCCGACGCCGAGAGAGCTGGCCACCGCGGTGCTCGACGCCTTCGAGAAGGACGCGAAGGACGGCGGGGTGGACGAGATCTTCCTGGTCTCCACCGAGTTCGTCTCGATGCTGACGCAGCGGCCGGTGGTCCGCCGGCTGCTGCCGATGGAGATCGAGGAGAGGGAAGGCGAGCGGCCCGGGCGGCGCGCTGCCCTCGTACGAGTTCGAGCCGTCCACCGACGTCGTGCTCGACGCGCTGCTGCCGCAGTACGTCGCCAGCCGGATCTACTACGCCATGCTTGAGGCGGCCGCCTCCGAGCTGGCCGCGCGGCGGCGCGCGATGAAGGCCGCGACGGACAACGCGAACGACCTCATCGACCGGCTGACCCGGGAAGCGAACAACGCCCGGCAGGCCGAGATCACCCAGGAAATCAGCGAAATCGTCGGCGGGTCGAACGCGCTCGCTGAAGCGAACGCAGGGAGTGAGTAAGAGACCATGACCGCGACCGTAGAAAACGAGACCGCGACCGGCACCGGCCGTGTCGCCCGGGTCATCGGCCCGGTCGTCGACGTCGAGTTCCCGGCCGAGGCGATGCCGGAGATCTACTACGCGCTGCACGTGGACATCACCTACGGCGGCGAGACGCGCACGCTGACCCTCGAGGTCGAGCAGCACATCGGCGACAACATGGTCCGCGCGATCTCGCTTGAGCCGACCGACGGCCTGGTCCGCGGGGCCGAGGTGACCTCCACCGGCGCCCCGATCTCGGTGCCCGTCGGCGACGTGACCAAGGGCCACGTGTTCAACGTCCTCGGCGACCCGCTCGACGTGCCGAAGTCGTCGCTGAACATCACCGAGCGGTGGCCGATCCACCGGCCGGCCCCGCCGCTGGACCAGCTCGAGTCCAAGACCGAGATGTTCGTCACCGGCATCAAGGTCATCGACCTGCTCACCCCGTACGTGCGCGGCGGCAAGATCGGCCTGTTCGGCGGGGCCGGCGTGGGCAAGACCGTGCTCATCCAGGAGATGATCCGCCGGGTCGCCAAGAACTTCGGCGGTGTCTCCTGCTTCGCCGGCGTGGGCGAGCGGACCCGTGAGGGCAACGACCTCTTCCTCGAGATGACCGAGTCCGGCGTCATCGAGGACACCGCGCTGGTGTTCGGCCAGATGGACGAGCCGCCGGGCACCCGGCTCCGGGTCGCCCTGTCCGCCCTGACGATGGCGGAGTACTTCCGCGACGTGCAGAAGCAGGACGTGCTGCTGTTCATCGACAACATCTTCCGGTTCACCCAGGCGGGCTCCGAGGTGTCCACGCTGCTCGGCCGCATGCCGTCCGCCGTGGGTTACCAGCCGACCCTGGCCGACGAGATGGGCCAGCTCCAGGAGCGGATCACCTCGACCCGTGGTCACTCGATCACCTCGATGCAGGCGATCTACGTGCCCGCCGACGACATCACCGACCCGGCCCCGCACACGGTGTTCGCCCACCTCGACGCGACGACCACGCTGTCCCGGGCCATCACGGAGAAGGGCATCTACCCGGCGGTGGACCCGCTGGACTCCACGTCCCGGATCCTCGACGCCAGGTACATCGGCCAGGAGCACTACAACGTGGCGCGGACCGTCCAGCAGATCCTCCAGCGGTACAAGGAGCTGCAGGACATCATCGCGATCCTCGGCATCGACGAGCTGTCCCAGGACGACCAGATCACCGTCCAGCGGGCGCGGCGCATCGAGCGGTTCCTGTCCCAGCCGATGTACGTGGCCGAGCAGTTCACCGGCCAGGCGGGCGTGTTCACGCCGCTTGAGGAGACGGTCGCCTCGTTCAAGGCGGTCACCGAGGGCAAGTACGACAACCTTCCTGAGCAGGCCTTCTACATGGTCGGCGGCATCGAGGACGTCGAGCGCAAGGCCAAGGAGCTGGAGCGCTCGTGACCCTTCACGTGGAGCTGCTGATGCCGGACCGGTCGCTCTGGTCCGGCGAGGCAGGCATGGTCATCGCGAAGACGATCGACGGCGACATCGGCATCCTGACCGGGCACGCGCCGGTGTTCGGCATCCTGTCGCCGGGCAGCCTGGTCCGCATCCAGCCGGAGGCGAGCGGCGACGACCAGTCCGGCGAGGAGGTCAGGGCCGCGGTCAGGGACGGGTTCCTGTCCGTGACCAACGACCGGGTGTCGATCCTCGCCTCGGTCGGCCTGCTCGCGGACGACGTGGAAGTGTCCGCGGCGCAGGCCGACCTGGACGCCGCTTCCGCCGAGGCGGGCTCGGCGGCGGCGGCCGAGGAGTCGGTCGAGGTCAGGTACGCGCGCGCCCGGCTGCGGGCCGCGGGCGAACAGGCCTGAGTCCGGCCCGGTTACGGTTTCGGGCGGAGCGGCGGTGGGGGGAGCGCTAACGGACGCGGTGTGGATCTTCGCCGTCGTCCTGGTGCTGATCGTCCTCGCCGCCGTCGCCCTCGCGTCCCGCCGCTACCTGCTCGAGCGCAGCGGCGGGACCGTCGAGTGCGCCCTGCGCTGGCCCGCCGGGTCGGGCGCGTGGCGCCTCGGCGTGCTGTCCTACCAGCATGACTCGCTGCGCTGGCACGGCGCGCTCGGCGTGCTGCTCCGGCCCGAGTACGTCTTCCACCGGCGCGCGCTCAGCGTGATCTCCCGCCGTCCGGCGGACCCGTCGGAGACGGTCACCCTCGGCGCGGACCGGATCGTCGTCGAGGTCTCCGCCAAGCCGCCCGTCCGACGCTTCCGGCTCCGCTGTCGGGCGAGCACGTCGAACTGGCCATGACCGAACAGGCGCTGACCGGGTTCCTGGCCTGGCTGGAGGCGTCCCCGCCCGGCTCGCACCTGGGTGATTTCTCGAAGGTCAAACCGTCAAAGTCAAAACCCTCAAGGTCAAACCCTCAAGGTCAAACCCTAAGGTCAAAACCATCAAGGCCTGCGTGAGCGCCTCCTGGCTAGCGGTCGCCGCCGGGGTGCCACAGGATGTCTCCGGTGCTCTGCGTTGGCCGCTCTGGCCAGGATGAACAGCAGGTCGGAGAGGCGGTTCAGGTACTTGGCGGGCCAGGGGCTGATCGTGGCGCCGTGGGCGGCTACCGCGGACCAGGCCGTGCGCTCCGCGCGCCTGGTTACGGCTCTTGCCGTGTGCAGCAGGGCCGCGCCGGGGGTGCCGCCGGGCAGGACGAACTGACCGCAGGGTCGGGCAGGGCCGCGTTGTACTCGTCGCAGGCGGCCTCCAGGGCGGTTATGTAGCTCTCGTCGATGCGGAGCTGGGGGTACTCCGGGGGCGTCGTCGGCAGGGGAGTGGCCAGGTCGGCGCCCGCGTCGAAGAGCTCGTTCTGGATCCGGCGGAGCAGGGTCACCATGTCGTCGGGGAGGTCGCCCAGGGTGATCGCCACGCCGATCGCGCAGTTGGCCTCGTCGGTGTCGGCGTAGGCGGCCAGGCGGGGGTCGGTCTTCGGGACCCGCGCGCCGTCCGCGAGCGCGGTGGTGCCGTCGTCGCCGGTGCGCGTGTAGATCCTGGAGAGCACGACCGGGGTGTCGCGGCTGTCGTCGGTCATGGGGAACACCGTAGCTCAGTCACTCTAAGTAGTTGTCTGGCCGATGTGATCATGGCGTTTACCTGGGTATTGAACCGGATGTACAAAGAAGAGGGCGATGAAAGTGACACTGGGTAGTCACAAGCGCCAACTCCGGGGTCCGGCGGTTCTCGGGGGCCCGCCGGACCCTGGTTTGCCCAGGTTAGGCCCCGGTTTGCCGATAAGGTAACCGTGTGTTCGACTACGTGATCGTGGGCGGCGGAAGCGCGGGCTGCGTGGTGGCCGCCAGGCTCGCCGAGGACCCAGGCACCCGGGTGCTGCTCCTTGAGGCGGGGCCAGACGCCAGCGCCGTCGAGGAGGTCCGCGTCCCCGCGGCGTACAGTCGGCTCTTCCGCAGCCAGTACGACTGGAACTACGTCACGCTCCCGCAGGAGCGGGCCGACGCCCGCCCGGTCTACTGGCCGCGCGGCAAGGTCGCTCGGCGGCTCGTCCGCGATCGGCGCGATGATCTACGTCCGCGGCCACCGCGACGACTACGACGCCTGGCGGAGCACCTACGGCTGCACCGGGTGGGGGTACAACGACCTGTTCCCGTACTTCCGCCGCGCCGAGGACAACTCCCGTGGCGAGAGCCAGTACCACGGCACCGGCGGCCCGCTGCCGGTCCAGGACCTGCGGCACAAGTCCGAGCACGCCCAGCTGTTCATCGAGGCGGCCGTGCGGCGCGGCGCCCTGGCCAACGACGACTTCAACGGGGCGCAGCAGGAGGGCGTCGGCTTCTACCAGGTGACCCAGCGGGACGGCGTGCGCTGCAGCGTCGCCGACGCCTACCTGGCGAACAAGCCGGAGAACCTGACGATCATCACCAACGCCCTCGCCACCGGCCTCGTCATCGAGGGCGGGCGCGCCGCGGGCGTGACCTACCGCTGCCAGGGCCGGGACGAGACGGCACGCGCCGAGGCCGAGGTCATCCTGGCCGCGGGCGCGATCGGGACGCCGCAGCTGCTCATGCTGTCCGGCATCGGGCCCGCCGACCACCTGCGAGAGCACGGCATCTACGTGATCGCCGACATGCCCGCCGTGGGCGCGAACCTGATGGACCACCCGGCCGTGCCGGTGCTCTGGTCGACGCCCGGGCGTGAAGGGCCTGTGGGAATCCACCCGGAACCGGGACTTCGCCCGCTGGCGGATGACCCACAAGGGCCCGCTCACGTCCAACATCGCCGAGGCGGGCGGGTTCGCGCGCAGCGACCCGCGGCTGTCCGCGCCCGACCTGCAGTGGCACGTCCTGCCGGTGGCCTTCCGCGAGCAGGGCCTCACCGACCCGGCCCGGCGCGCGATGACCGTGCTCGTCACGCTGGTCGACGTGGCCAGCAGGGGCCGCCTCAAGCTCGCCTCCCGCGACCCGCGGCACCGCCCGCTGATCGACCCCGACTACCTGTCCGACGTGCGCGACCTCAACGCGCTCGCGATCGGGGTGCGGATGGCGCGCGACTACGGCACCGCCGCGCCGCTGTCGAAGATCTGCGCCGAGGAGCTCACGCCGGGCGACGGGATCCACACCGACCACGAGATGCGGGACTTCATCAGGAGCACCGTGGTCACCGGCTACCACCCGGCCGGGACCTGCGCGATGGGCGGCGACGTGGCGAGGTCGGCGAGCGGCTACGACAGCGTGGTCGACCCGCTGCTGCGCGTCCGCGGCGTGGCCGGCCTGCGCATCGTGGACGCCTCGGTGATGCCGACGCTCCCGCGCGGCAACCTCAACGCCCCGGTGATCGCGATCGCCGAGCGCGCCGCCGACCTCATCGCCGGCCGCGCGCCCGCTGGTCCCCCAGGACCCGGCGGCCGCGCAGGCCGTCGCGTCCGCCCGGCCTTAGCGGCGGCCGCTTCTTCGGCTGGTACAGGCGGCCGTGCAGCACCGTGACCAGCTTGACGATCCGGTCCATGTCGGTCGATGTCCGCTTGAAGGTGGTCGTCCGCACCATCGGCTTCATCCACTGCCGGGTGATCGACTTGGCCCGGGAGAACTCCCGCAGCCCGTCGGCCCCGTGAATCCGCCCGAACCCGGACTCGCCCGTCCCGCCGAAGGGCAGCGCGGGCACCGCCGCGAACGAGATCACCGAGTTCACCGAGGTCATCCCGGAGCGCAGGGCCCGCGCCGCCCGCAGGCCGGCCTTGCGCCGCTTGGTGAACACCGCCGACCCGAGCGCGTACGGCGAGGCGTTGGCGAGCCGCACGGCGTCGGCCAGCGAGGCCACCGGGGTGACCGTCACGACCGGCCCGAAGGTCTCCTCGCGCACCGCCGCGCTCTCCTCGGGCACGTCGACGAGGACTACCGGGGAAACGTACGGTGAGTGGACCGAGTCGAGGCCGCCGAAGACCGCCCGCCCGCCGCGCGCCACCGCGTCGGCCAGGTGCCGCTCCACGACGTCGACCTGCCCGCCGAGCGTCATCGGCCCGTAGGCGGCCGAAGCGTCGTCGCCCGGCCGCAGCCGGGAGACCCGCTCCCCGAGCTTCTCGAGGAACGCGTGGTACGCGTCCTCCACGACGTACACCCGCTCGACGCCGACGCAGGTCTGCCCGGCGTTGGACATCGCCCCCCACGCCGCGGCGTCGGCCGCCGCGTCCAGGTCCGCGTCCGCGGCGACGAGCAGCGCGTCCTTGCCGCCGCACTCGGCGAGCACGGGCGTCAGGGTCTCCGCGGCCGCCGCGAGCACCTTCCGGGCGGTGGCGGCCGACCCGGTGAACGCGAGCTTGTTCACCCCGGACTTGGCCAGCTCCGCCCCGGTCGCGCCGAGCCCGGTGACGAGCTGCAGCACCGGCTCGGTGTCACCGAACACCTCGGAGAGCACCTCGGTGAACGACTGCACCAGCCACTGCCCCACGCCGGTGGTGAGCTCGGACGGCTTGAACACGACCGCGTTCCCCGCGGCGAGCGCGTAGCCGATCGAGCCCATCGGGGTGAACACGGGGTAGTTCCACGGCCCGATCACGCCGATCACGCCGAGCGGCTGGTACTCGACCGAGGCCGCCTGGTTGAGCATCGCGATGCCCGACGGCACCCGCCGCGGCCGCAGCACCGACGCGGCGTGCCGTGCCGCCCAGTCCAGGTGCAGGATCGTGTTGACGATCTCCAGCGTCGCGTCGTCGAGCGGCTTGCCCGTCTCGTCGTGCACGAGCTGCGCGAGCCGCCCCATGTACCGGGTGAGGTGCGACTTCCAGGCCAGCAGCCGCAGCCGCCGCTCGGCGAAGGAGAGCCCGCCCCACCAGGCCGCCGCCGTCCGTGCCCGGCGCACGGCGAGGCTGACCTCCCGCTGCCCGTCGATCCCGTACGTGGCGAGCACCTCGCCGGTCGCCGGGTTGACCGACTCGAACGTCTCGCGCGACGCGCCCCACGCCGGAACGGTGGGTGAAACCGCATGACCTGCCATGTAGCACAGTAAACCACCGCGAAGGACCACGGGCATCCCGGACGGCTAGCCGCCCGCCGTCGGGGCCGGAGCGGTGCTGGCGGGCCCCTGGGTGAGGTATGTGGAGCTCCAGCCCTGACCTTCGAGGTCCGCGAGCAGCCGGCCCGTGGCCGGGTCGATGAGCAGCGTCTCGCCGTCGCGCCGCACGCCGACGCCGGTCCGTCGCGCCGGTCTCGTGGTGTCCCAGTCGCCGACCGCACGTGACCCGGGCGCCGGCCGCGCGCGGCATCCCGGGGTGCTGCCCGCCGCAGGCCGGCCCGCTGGCCAGGTGCTGGCCGCCGCCAGGGACAGCGCGGTGAGCGGCGACGGCCCCGGCCGCCACCGCGGCCGCGGCACCGGTGAGGGTGAGCTTGAGGCGCAGGCTGCCGTGCAGGCCGGCGGCTGGTGAAGCGGGCGGCGCCCGGGTCGTCGCTTACGGCGGCGCGCACGGGAACCGCGGCGCGGTGCAGCTGCTCCGGGGTGGCGTCATCCACCCGGCCGGCCGCCGTGAGCAGGTCGTCAAAGGCGTTCATGGTGGGTTCTCCTCGGTGCTACGCAGGTGAGTGGGATTGGCGGCGGCGCGGCGGCCGCGGGAGCGGGGCTTAGCGCCCGGGCCGCGCGCAGCCGCGCGCGGTGCAGGCGGCTGCGGGCCGCGACCTTGCTGATCCCCAGGGACTCGGCGGCCTGCGCGCGGGGTCAGGCCCTCCCAAGCGACGAGAGAGCAGCAGGTCGCGCTCAACCGGCGTGAGCGCCGGAGCGCCGCCACCAGCTATCCTGTGCAACGTGCTCGACCGCTTCGCGGCGCATGACAGCGCCGCCCTTGACCGAGGCACGATCGTGAGCTGCGCGGTCTCGGTCGACGGCTACCTGGACGACGCGACGCCCAGACCGGCTGATCCTGTCCGGCCCCGAAGACCTTGACGAGGTAGACGCGCTCCGCGCCGGCGTCGACGCCATCCTGGTCGGCGCCGGCACCATCCGCAAAGACAACCCGCGGCTGCTGGTCCGCGACCCCGCCCGCGTAGCGGCCAGGGAAGCGGCAGGCAAGTCCCCGCACCCGCTGCGCGTCACCGCTGACGGCTTCCGGCGACCTGGACCCGGCGGCCCACTTCTTCACCGGCCCGGGCACCCCGCTCGTCTACTGCCGCGGCGGCGCGCGCCGCCACGGCGACGGAAAACCTGGGAGACAAGGCCGTCGTCATCGACGTAGGGCCGGAACTCTCCCTCGCCGCCGTCCTCGCACGATCTCTACCAGGAACGGGGCGTGCTGACTCTCCTGGTCGAAGGCGGCGCCCGCGATCCTGCGCGACCTCCTGGCGGCGGACCTCGCCGACGAGCTCCGCCTGGCCATCGCCCCGTTCTTCGTCGGAGACCCCGCCGCCCCGAGGTTTGCCCTCCCCGCGCGCTACCCGCACACCGCCGCGAACCCCATGACCCTGGTCTCGGTCCGCCGCGTGGGCGAGGTAGCCGTCCATCAGTACCGCCTGACGGATCGCCTCAGGCCGGATGAGGCCTCGGCCCGGATGAGCGTCACGTCGCGCTTGGCGGTAATTCCGCGGAAATACCGTGCGATGATTTAGCGGTAATTCCGAGGAAATACGGCGGGATGATGGTGGGGCGATGACAGATCTACGGCACGTCCGCATCGGGTGCAAGTTCACGTACGTGGCGGAGGTGCCCACCTCGGCGGTTTTCATGGTGCGCCCGGCCGCGTCGGCGGCCGTTGCCATGGAAGGCGGCCGCTGGCTCACCGACCCGTCCGTCCCCGTCCACGATTACACCGATGTTTACGGCAACGAGTGCGCTCGCACGGTGCTGCCTGTCGGCCGGTCCATGTTCGGGTTCTCCGCCGTGGCCGTCGGTGCCCGATGCCACCGAGGACGCCGACCAGGACGCGCCTGAGGTGCCGCCGAGCGCGCTGCCCGACGAGACGCTGCTCTACACGCTGCCGAGCCGCTACTGCCTGCCCGACCTGCTGGCCAACGAGGCGTGGCAGCGATTCGGCGCCCTGGCGCCTGGCTACCAGCGGGTGCAGGCGATCTGCGACCACGTCCACCAGCACGTCACGTTCCAGTACGGCAGCACGACCGCGACCTCGACGGCGGCGGACGTCAACGCCACGCGCCTTGGGGTGTGCCGCGACTTCGCCCACCTCGCGATCTCGTTCTGCCGCGCGCTGAACATCCCCGCCCGTTACGCGTTCGGCTACCTGCCGGACATGGACGTCTCCCCGGACCCGGCGCCGATGGACTTCGCCGCGTGGATGGAAGTGTGGCTGGGCGACCGCTGGTGGACGTTCGACCCCCGCAACAACGCCCGCCGCAAGGGCCGGGTCGTGATCGCCCGCGGCCGCGACGCCGCCGACGTCGCGGTCGCGACCACCTTCGGCGGCCCCGTCCTCGAGTCCATGACCGTGGATTCAGCCGAGGTGCCCGACTGACACGTTTCCGCCTTGAATAACGGCGTCGTTCAGTTATTGCGGTGTGCTGCCATCAGGGACGCGCCGGAGATGCGTCAGGCACCGCTGAGGGTCGCGACCCTCAACGATTTCGAGCGGCATGGAAGGACCACGATTTCGGCCAGGACGACGGCATGCCTGACGCGGACCGGAGGCGGCTCGCGGACTGTCGGGAGCGGGTGCCTGGTGGTGGTGACTTGGCCTCGTGCGCCGGCCGATCCTGATTACCTGCCCTGACCGGGGCGCGGCGACTTGTCGTCGCCGCTTGAGCCATGCCTCCGGCCGGAGCCGGCGGTCCAGCGGAACGACTGCTAACTACGTTGCAGGACGCCGCGCCGAGCGCCGACGACATGCACACTCGCTGACGCAAGTGCCCGCGTAGACGACGTGCCCGCCCAGGCCCCGCCATCCTGGGTAATCCGCTAGCTACCCGGCTTCTCGATCGACCGCCGCCTCTTGGTACCAGCGACAACGTCGGTCCCGCAGTCCGACCAGGCCGATTACGCCGTGCTACGGATGTCCGCGTTGCGGCGCTGGAGAACGTCAACCGAGATCGCCGATGGAAGCGCCCGCCGCCTGAATATGACGGCGGCGCTGGCACCATCGTCCACGGGAGGCTGGAGCGCTGCCGAGATGCCCTGCGCCGCGACGCCGACCCGCTGATATCCCGCCGGACGGGCCAGGCGAACTCGGCGCGACGGGCTGGCGGTGGGGCTGCCAGGTACGGCGGCGACGGATGCCGATCGCGTGGCTGAGGCCGCGGGTTTCACCGTTCCCGTCGTGCTACACGACGTTACGGCCACCCCGATACCGATAGCGACAGGTAGTACCAAACCCACGACTCTTATGTGCAGCTTTGACGCCGTCCGCGGTAATTCGGTGCAAGCGTACCGGTGGAACCGCGCCGGTTTCATCATCCCAGCCACGCCGATGGCGCGCCGCGCGTCAGAACAGCGTGCCCTCGCGCTCGATGCCGCGCATGGCGTCGTAGTCGAGGACCACGCAGCGGATGCCGCGGTCCTCGGCCAGCGTGCGGGCCTGGAGCTTGATCGTCTGGGCGGCGAGCACGCCGTGCACCGGCGACAGCAGCGGGTCCCGGTTCAGCAGCTCCAGGTACCTGGTCAGCTGCTCCACCGCGTCGATTCCCGCGTGGCGCTTCATCTCGACGGCGACGTGCTCGCCCGAGTCGTCGCGGCACATGATGTCGACCGGGCCGATCGGGGTCGGGTACTCGCGGCGGATCAGCCGCCAGCCGTCGCCGAGCAGGTGCAGCTGCTCGGCGAGCAGCTCCTGCAGGTGCGCCTCGACGCCGTCCTTGACCAGGCCCGGGTCGACGCCGAGCTCGACCGACGTGTCGGACAGCGTCTCCTCGATGGTGATCGTCAGCGTCTCGCCGGCCTTGTTGGTGACCGTCCACTTGTCCGGCTGCTCGGTCGCGGTCAGCCGGCAAGGCGGTGACATCCAGTTCAGCGGCTTGTAGGAGCCGCCGTCCGAGTGCACGAGGACCGAGCCGTCGGCCTTCACGATCAGCAGCCGGAGGGCGGAGGGGAGATGGGCGGTGAGCCTGCCGTCGTAGTCGACGCTGCACCGCGCGATGACGAGTCGCACAAACGCACTGTAGTGCGGACTAGCCGGTGCCGCCGCGCGACTGGTTGACACGCCTAGCGACCGAGGCGGCAAGAGTCTCCTTCGTCATCCGCCGATAGAGCTTGATTGCCGTGAGCCCGCGCAAGACCAGGAAGACCCGACTCCGCCGCACCGTCCGCACCGCTCGGTCCGGAACGGATCGAGGACTGGCCGGACGGCGACTGGGTGGTGCGCCCGGTGCCTGGCGCGGCGGCCGCGAAGCCTTACCGGTGCCCCGGCTGCGACCAGGAGCTGTACCCGGGCATCGCGCACGTGGTGGTGTGGCCGACGCACGCCGGCGTGGCGGCGCGGCGGCACTGGCACACCGTGTGCTGGCAGCGGCGCATGCAGCGCGCGTCCGCCGGCCGGCTGACGGCGGGCCTGATACGTCGCGGTCTTTGCGATCAGGCCGCCCGCTGGACATCGAGGTACGGGCATCCCCGGGAGCAGTGACTGACATCAGGGCTGCGACGGTCCTGCCCGCGCGGCGGACCCCGATCACGCTGACGACCGACGACGGGCTGCGCCTGATCGGCGAGCTGGCGCTGCCCGAGCACCGCGACCCGGCCGCCACGCTGGTCTGCCTGCACCCGCTGCCGACGCACGGCGGGATGATGGACAGCCACGTGTACCGCAAGGCGGCGAACCGGCTGCCCGCGCTGGCGGACGTGGCCGTGCTGCGGTTCAACACCCGGGGCACCGAGTCCGAGCAGGGCAAGAGCGAGGGCGAGTTCGGCGACGGCGAGACCGAGCGCCTCGACGTCGAGGCGGCCGTGCGCTACGCCGTCGACGCGGGGCTGCCGGAGATCTGGCTGCTCGGCTGGTCGTTCGGCACCGAGCTGACGCTGCGCTGGGGCCTGCTGCCCGGCGTCGAGGGCGGCATCCTGCTGTCCCCGCCGCTGCGCCGGGCCGGCGACGAGGACCTGGACAACTGGGCGGCGTCGGGCAAGCCGCTGACCGTCCTGGTGCCCGAGCTCGACGACTACCTGCGCCCGGACGAGGCGCGGCAGCGCTTCGCCCGGGTGCCGAAGGCGGAGGTGATCGGCGTGGACGGGCGCCAAGCACCTGTGGGTGGGGGAGAACTACGTCCGCATCGTGCTCAGCGAGATCGTCCGCGACGGTCAACCCGGCCGCGCTGCACGACGGCCGGGCCCTGCCCACCACCTGGGACGACTAACCACCGCACGGCCGATGACGCAGCCCGCCATGACACGGCGGAGGCCCCGACCCGGTAAGGGTCGGGGCCTCCGCTGTCTAACGAGTCCCGCCAGTGCGTCCCGGGCTTTACTCGGTCCACCAGTCCTCGTCGTTGGCCTTGCCCTCGCCGTTCGGCGCCGGCGGGCCGCGGCGCGGCGCCGTTCCCCGCCGGGCGGGAGACCGGGGCCGGCGCGACGGGCGCGCTCTCCACGGCCGGCTTGGCGCGGCGCCGCGGCCACGGCCGGGTCCATCGGCGGCATCTGGATGCCGAGCTGGCCGCCGAGCAGCTGGCGCACCTGGGCGAGGTGCGTGGTGATGTTGTCCTTCTGGCGGGTGAGCTCCTCGACCTCGCGCTGCGCGGTGAGCCGGCGGCGCTCGGCCTCGGTCTTGGCCTCGCTGATCGCCGCCTCGGCCTGCGCCTTGGCCTGGGCGACGATCTGGTCGGCGTTCTTCTTCGCGTTCGACACGAGCTGCCGGGCGTGCTGGTCGGCGTCGCGGCGGGTCTGGTCGGCCTGCGCGGACGCCTTGGCGGCCCGCTGCTCGGCGGTGGACGCGCGCTGCTCGGCCTCGGAGACCAGCTTCTGCGTGGCGGCCTGGGCGGCGGCGAGCCGCTCGGCCTCCTGGCGCTCGGCCTCCTCGCGGCGGGCGGCGAGCTGGATCTCGAACTCGGCCTCGGCCTGCGCCCGCTGCGCCTCGCTCTCCTCCAGGATGCGCTGCGCCTGCGACCGCATCTCGTCGGCCTGGCGCTTGGAGGTGGTGAGGATCTCGTCGCGCTCCCGCTTGGCCGCCGCCTTGAGCTGCGCCACCTCGCGCTCGGTGGTGGTGCGCAGCTTGGCGATGTCCCGCTCGGTGGAGGCGCGCTTCTCGGCGACCTCGTGGTCGGCGGTGGCGCGCAGCTTGGCGACCTCGCGCTCGGTGGTGGAGGTCAGCTCGTCCGACTCGCGCCGCGCGGTGGTGCGGATCGAGTCGGCCTCGCGCTCGGCGGCGCCGCGCACGTCGTCGGTCTCGCGCTTGGCGTTGGCGCGCAGCTCGGCGGCCTCGTTCTCGGCCGCGGCCCGCAGCTCGGCGCCGTCAACCTTCGCGGCCGCCTTGATCTCGTTGGCCTCGGACCGTGCGGCCTGCACGAGCTCGGTGGCCTGCTCCTCGGCGAGCCGCAGCAGCTGCTCAATGCGCGCGCCAAGCCCGGAATAGGTCGGCCGTTCCTGCTCCTGGATCTGCCGCTGCGCGTCCTGCAGGTCGCGGCGCGCGCCGAGCGCGTCCTCCTGGTGCCTGCGCACCTCGTTGGCGAGCTGACGGATGTGCTCGTCGACCTGGTGCGGATCGTAGCCGCGCATCACCTTGGCGAAGTCGCGCGGTGGGGTCTCTTCGAAGAAGCTGGTCAGCTGAGCGTCAATGTCCGATTGCATATGGGCCTAATCCAAGCTAGACGGGGACGGCAGGCGGGGCCAGAGGGCGGGAGATGGTCTCGCCAGTGAGAGGCAATCTACTCCGCCTCCGTCGGCTCTGCGGGTGCTTCGACGTTCTGCACAGGCAGAATCCGGCGGCTGTCACTTACCAACGAAGTCTAAAGGTCACACAGGTCCCGTGTGTCCCTCAGGCCCACCCATTAGGTCACGTTTCATGCACCCCAGAAGCGCGCTAAACGGGTGCAATCGATCGCAGGCTCCCGGGCGCCGGCAGCCGTCGCTCAAGTTAGCGCAGCGGCTGCACAAGTTCCGTCAGAACGCCCCCAAGATCGCCAGGGTGGAGGAACGCGATCGACGCGCCCATCGACCCGTGCCGGGGCCGCGCGTCGATCAGCCGGACGCCCGTCGCGCCGATCTCCGCCAGCGCCGCGGTCACGTCCGCCACCGCGTACCCGACGTGGTGCATCCCCTCGCCGCGCCGCTCGAGGAACTTCCCGACCGGGGTGTCCGGGCGAGAGCGGCTCAAGCAGCTGCACGTACGACGACGCCGGACTCGGTGGCGAGCATCGCCTCCCTGACGCCCTGCTCGGTGTTGGTCTCCTGGCTCACCACGCGTGAGCCCGAACACGCTGATGTACCGCTCGATGGCGGCGTCCAGGGTCCGGCAGGCGATCCCCACGTGATCGATAGTCAGCAGCATGGTGGGTATCTTGACAGATAGAAGGAAGCCTTCCGGCGCTACACGATGGCGGTGGGTACGGGCGTCCCCCCGGGAGGACGGATAGCAGGAGGCGCCATGGGCGACCGTGACCCAGTGATCATCGGCGGAGCGCGGACCGGGATCGGACGGCTGCTCGGCAGCCTGGCCGGCTTCAGCGCGGCCGACCTAGGCGGGTTCGCGATCAAGGGCGCCCTCGACCGCGCGGGACGTGCGCCCCGGCCAGGTCGACTACGTGATCATGGGCCACGTGCTGCAGGCCGGCACCGGGCAGATCACCGCGCGGCAGGCGGCGGTCAAGGCGGGCATCCCGATGACGACCCCGGCCACGGTGGTCAACAAGGTCTGCCTGTCCGGCCTCGACGCGATCGCCCAGGCGGCGGACCTGATCAGGCTCGGCGAGTTCGACGTCATCGTGGCGGGCGGCATGGAGTCGATGACCAACGCGCCGCACCTGCTGAAGAACTCGCGCAAGGGCTACAAGTACGGCGCGGTCGAGATGCTCGACTCGATGGCCCTCGACGGCCTGACCGACGCGTTCGACGGCCTGTCGATGGGCGAGTCCACCGAACGGCACAACGCCAAGCTCGGCATCACCCGGGAAGACCAGGACGAGTTCGCCGCCCGCTCGCAGCAGCGCGCGGCCCGGGCCGCCAAGGACGGCGTCCTCGCCGAGGAGATCGTCCCCGTCGAGGTCAAGTCGCGCAAGGAGACGATCGTCTTCGGCGCCGACGAGGGCATCCGCGCCGACACGACCGCGGAGTCGCTGGCGAAGCTGCCCGCCGCCTTCGGCGCCGACGGCACGATCACCGCCGGCTCCTCCTCGCAGATCTCCGACGGCGCCGCCGCGCTGGTCGTGACCAGCCGCGAGAAGGCCGAGGAACTCGGCGCCACGATCCTCGCCGAGGTCGGCGCGTTCGGCACGGTCGCCGGACCGGACAACGGCCTGCACTTCCAGCCGTCGAACGCGATCAAGAAGGCCCTCGGCAAGGCCGGCCTCGACGTCGAGCGACCTGGACCTCATCGAGATCAACGAGGCGTTCGCCGCGGTCGGCATCGCGTCCATGCGCGAGCTCGGCGTCAGCCCCGACATCGTGAACGTCAACGGCGGCGCGATCGCGGTCGGCCACCCGCTCGGCGCCTCCGGCGCGCGGATCGCGCTGACGCTCATCTACGAGCTGCGCCGCCGCGGCGGCGGGCTCGGCGCCGCGGCGCTGTGCGGCGGCGGCGGCCAGGGCTCGGCGCTGCTGCTGCAGGTCTGAGCGGGGAGCACCGCTGAACACCAGCACGCTTGACGCGGGCGACCTCGCCGGCCGGGTCCAGGCCGGCGACAAGCGCGCCCTCGCCCGGGTGATCTCGTGGGTGGAGAACGGGGACCCACGCACTCCGTTCGGTGCTCAAGGACTTGAAGCCGCCGGCGGCCGGCACCCGCGTGATCGGCCTCACCGGCGCGCCGGGGGCGGGCAAGTCCACCGTCACCAGCGCGCTGGTGCGCGCGTTCCGCGCGCGGGGACAGCGGGTCGCGGTGCTCGCCGTCGACCCGTCCTCGCCGTTCACCGGGGGCGCGCTGCTCGGGGACCGGGTCCGGATGCAGGAGCACGCGACCGACGACGGGGTGTTCATCAGGTCGATGGGCAGCCGGGGGCAGCTCGGCGGGCTCGCCGCCGCGACGCCGCAGGCGATCAGGGTCCTCGCAGGCGGCCGGCTACGAGGTCATCCTGGTCGAGACCGTCGGGGTGGGCCAGGCGGAGGTGGAGATCGCCTCGGCGGCCGACAGCACGGTCGTGCTCGTGGTGCCGGGCATGGGCGACTCCATCCAGGCGGCGAAGGCCGGCGTCCTCGAGGTCGCCGACGTCCTCGTCGTGAACAAGGCGGACCGGCCGGACACCCAGGCGACCCTGCGCGACCTGCGGGCCATGGTCGCCCTGGCCCAGCGGCGAGTGGAAGCCGCCGATCGTGCCCACGGTCGCGACCACCGGCGAGGGCGTCGAGGACCTGCTCGGGCAGCTTGACCGGCACGACGACTGGCTGCGAGTCGAGCGGCGAGCGGGCGCGGCGGCGGCTCGCCCGGGCGCGCGACGAGGTGACCGCCCTGGCGTTCGGCGCGCTGGCGAGGCGGCTGGCGGTCCCGGACGAGCTCGCCGCCCGCGTGGCCGACGGCCGCTGCGACCCGGCCGAGGCCGCCGAGGAACTGCTCGCCTCCACGGTGATCTTCAAAGATTTATCCGAACGGGTGCGTGCGCTCTCCGGCCCCGGCACCTGCCCTGCCGGGCCGCGGAGGCAGCGGTGTGCGTAAGGTGTCCGGTGTGTCCAGAGAGCTTGGCCTGCCCTTCGACCCGATCGATCGCGCGGCGCGGATCTGGGAGCGCCGGTTCGGCCCGTCGTCGGCGATGGCGGCGGTCACCTCGATCATGCGCGCGCAGCAGCTCCTGCTCGGCGAGCTCGACGCGATCCTCCGCCCGTACGGGCTCACCTTCGCCCGGTACGAGGCCCTCGTGCTGCTGTCGTTCAGCCGGGAGGGCGCGCTGCCGCTGCGGGTGATGGGGGAGCGCCTGATGGTGCACCCGACCTCGGTGACGAACACGATCGACCGCCTGGAGGCGCAGGGCATGGTGATCCGCCGCCCGAACCCGGCCGACGGCCGCGGCCGGCTGGCCGAGATCACCGAACGGGGCCGCGACGCGGTCCAGGTGGCGACCCGCGACCTGATGGCCGCCGAGTTCGGCCTGTCACGGCTACTCAGAACCCGACCGCGAGGCGCTGTTCACCCTGCTCCGCTCGCTGCGCCTGTCGGCAGGCGACTTCTCGGCCAGGCTGATCCAGCTGGCCTGAAGCGTGCGGCTAGCTCTGGATCGGGCGGGCCTGCCAGGTCTGGCCGCCGTCGCTGGTCATCCAGATCTGCGTGCAGGTTCGGTGACGGCGGGCAGGGCGACTCCCTGCTCGCTTGTGGTCATGCCGACGTAGGTGAACCCGCCCGGCGGCGCCACCGGCCCGGTCGCGCTCGACGCCTGCCACTGCGCCGCGCCCGGCACCAGGAAGTAGATCCCGTGGCTGGTGGCGAGCAGCAGCGTTCCCGACGAGCGTCGCGGCGAGCGCGGTCGGGCGAGCCGGGGCCGGCGGCGCCGGTCCAGGCGGCCGTCGCCAGGGCCCAGGTCGCGCCGGAGTCGCTTGACGTGTAGACCTTGGGCGTGCGCGGCGGCCGTGTCCCCGCCGGCAGACCGTCGCGAGCGTGCGTCGCGCTGGACAGCGCGAGCGTCGCCACCGCGGGCAGCCCGTTCGGCCTGCGCGGTGCCCGGCTGGCAGGGCAGCGTGCGCTGCCCGCTGCCAGGCGCCGCCGAGCGGACCCGGAGTAGAGCGTGCCGTCCGGCGCGACGCAGGTAGCCCGGTCGTGCCGTACAGCGCGATCATCGCGCGACGTGGCCGGCGCCGCTGCGCCGTGAGCCCGTTGGTCGCGGCACGCCGCACCGGCGTCCAGTGGTCGCTGCTCGGCGGCGGCGGTCATCAGCGTGTAGCTGCGTGCAGCCGGACGCGAAGCTGGCGGAGCTGGTCCCGCTGCAGCTGGGCGAACAGCGCGTACGCCCGGTCGCCCGCCGTCTCCAGGTCGGTGACCCGCTGGCCGCCGGTGTCGACCTGGGTCCAGGTCTTGCCCCCGTCGTCCGTCGCCCACAGCTCGGGGCCGAACGCCCAGCCGTTCGCCCCGTCGAGGAACCTGATGCCGCTGACGCCGGTCGCGCCGTCCGGGCCGCCGGTGTCGGGCGCGGGCAGGCCGCTGCCAGGTCTGGCCGCCGTCGTCGGTGCGCGCGACCGACGTGCAGATGTCGGGGTTGCTGCGTTGGCGCAGTGCCCGGGCGTCCCGGCCGGCCCGATGACCCAGCCGGTGCTCAGCGAGTCCCAGGTCACCGAGTAGGGCTGGAAGTTGGGCGGCAGGTACCCGGCGGCCGTCGGGGCGCGCGCGCTGGCGGTGGCCGCGCCGCGCGGCGCGGACGGCCGCGCCGCTCGACGCGGCACGGGCTCGGCTGCCTTGCTGCCCCGTGCCGAGCGCCGACTGCGTCACCCGCCGGGCTTGGCGTGGCGACGCTGCCCGCGGCCACGCTGGCGCTCGTCGGGCGGGGTGGTCAGGTGCAGCGACATGCTCGCGGGCACCGCGACGCCCACCGCGGCGGCGACGGCGGCGGCGGACGCCACCGTGACCACGGCCTTGCGGATCCTGCGGCGGCGGGCTCGCCTGGTGATCAGCTCGAAGGTGCCCGACGGCGGCGGCAGCGGCCGCACCTGCTGGTTCAGCCAGCGATCGAGCGGATCGAGCTCGTTGTCAGCTGGCATCGGTCCTCCCCAAGCCGCGGCGCTTGCCGCGGCCTTCGTTGCCCTGCGTTCCCGCGACGTTCCCCCGCCCCTGGATAGGCATTGGCCCGGTCGCGCGCCTGGCCTCGCGCTCCGCGAGCGCTTCCTTCAGCTTTGCCCTGGCATGGTACAGGTCGGCCTTGATCGTGCCCTCGGGCTTCTTCAGCTGCGCGGCGATCTCCTTGACGCCGAACCCGGCGTAGTAGTGCAGCAGGAACGGCTCGCGCAGCCGGGCGGGCAGCGCGGACAGCAGCTCCCTGATGTCCACGTCCTGCGACGGGTCGGAGTACGGCTCCGGGTCGGTGCCCGCCGCCGCCTTGGTGAAGGCGCGGCGCTCCCGCTCCATCTTGCGCCAGTGGTCGCGGACCAGGTTCGTGGCGATCATGTAGAGGTAGCTCTGCGGGCTGTCGAGCTTGTCGATGCTCGTCCACTTCGACAGCAGCCGGACGAACGCCTCCGAGGCGATCTCGTGCGCGGTGTCGTCGTCGTCCACGAGCCGCCTGACCCAGCCCGCCAGCTTCGGGTAGTGGGCAGCGAACAGCTGCTCGGCCAGCGACCCGCCGGGCACCGGTGCCCGAGGTCTCGGTGACGATGGCGTAGGGCCCGGTCTCCGCGCCCGCGTCCATGCCCACCGGCCCGCCTCCTCGCCGCCCCGCTCGTGGTGCCCCTATTGAGATTGTGGCGGCCAAGGCCGCCCCGCCGCCACCGACGGGCATGATGTCACCCGTCCGTGGCTCTGCGAGGGTATCCGTGGGGTACATCGATAGTTTCCACACTTTCGCGCGGCGGAGGCGGCCCGTTCTCCCGAACCGCTCCTAAGACGACGTACCGGCCCATCGGTTGCGGGAGTTTCGCCGCGCCCGGCCCCGGTCCGACTTGTCCGGCGAGCAGCTCGGCTGAAGGTCGCTGGCAGTAGATACTAGGACGTCCTACTATATTGATAGGACGTCCTAGCATTTTCAGGCCAGGCTCAGGCCGAGGAGGCTGGAACTGATGACCGACGAGAGCGGGCGCGCGCGCTGGCAACGCGCCTACGAGCAGGCCAAGAAGCGCGACGCCGACTTCACCACGCTCTCCGGCCTGGCCGTTGAGCCCGTCTACGGGCCGCCCGACGGGACCGAGCCCGCGGAGGAGGTCGGCTGGCCGGGAGAGTTCCCGTTCACCCGGGGCCTGTATCCCACCGGCTACCGGGGCAAGCCGTGGACGATCAGGCAGTTCTCCGGCTTCGGCAACGTCAGGCAGACCAACGAGCGCTACAAGATGCTCATCCAGGCGGGCGGCAACGGCCTGTCGGTGGCGTTCGACATGCCGACGCTGATGGGCCGCGACTCCGACGACCCGCGCTCGCTCGGCGAGGTCGGCCACTGCGGCGTGGCGATCGACTCGGCCGCCGACATGGACGTCCTGTTCGAGGGCATCCCGCTCGACCAGACGACCACCTCGATGACGATCAGCGGTCCCGCCGTCCCGGTCTTCTGCATGTACCTGGTCGCCGCCGAGCGCCAGGGCATCGACATCTCCGCAGCTCGACGGGACCCTCCAGACCGACATCTTCAAGGAGTACATCGCGCAGAAGGAGTGGCTCTTCGCCCCCGAGCCGCACCTGCGCCTGATCGGCGACCTGATGGAGTACTGCGCGAGGCACATCCCGCGCTACAAGCCGCTCTCGGTCTCCGGCTACCACATCAGGGAGGCGGGCTCGACGGCCGCGCAGGAACTCGCGTTCACCCTGGCCGACGGCTTCGGCTACGTGGAACTCGGCATCGACGCGCGGCCTCGACGTCGACCAGTTCGCCCCCGGCCTGTCGTTCTTCTTCGACGCGCACATCGACTTCTTCGAGGAGATCGCGAAGTTCCGCGCCGCCCGCCGGATCTGGGCCCGCTGGCTGCGCGACGTCTACGGCGCGAAGACCGCCCGCGCGCAGTGGCTGCGCTTCCACACCCAGACCGCCGGCGTCTCGCTCACCGCGCAGCAGCCGGTGAACAACGTCGTCCGCACCGCCATCGAGGCGCTCGCCGCCGTCCTCGGCGGCACGAACTCGCTGCACACGAACGCCCTGGACGAGGTGCTCGCGCTGCCGAGCACGGCGGCCGCGGAGACGGCGCTGCGCACCCAGCAGGTGATCATGGAGGAGACCGAGGTCACCAACGTCGCGGACCCGCTCGGCGGCTCCTGGTACGTCGAGGCGCTGACCGACAAGCTGGAGGCGGAGGCCGAGGAGATCTTCGCCCGCATCCGCGCCATGTCCCCGGACGGCTCGATGACCGGCGGCATCCTGCGCGGCATCGAGACCGGCTGGTTCACCGGCGAGATCGCCGACGCCGCGTTCGAGTACCAGCAGAAGCTGGAGAAGGGCGACAAGCGCATCGTCGGCATGACGAGCCACACCGAGACCGTCGGCGGCGAGCTTGAGATCCTGCGCATCAGCCCCGAGGTCGAGCGCGATCAGGTCGCCGAGCTGGCCGCCAGGCGCGCGTCCCGCGACCAGGCCGCGGTCGACCGGACCCTGGCCGACCTGACCGCCGCCGCCCGCACGGACGCGAACCTGGTCGAGCCGATGCTGGACGCCGCCCGCGCCGAGGCGACCCTGGGCGAGATCTGCGACGCGCTCCGCTCCGTCTGGGGCACCTACACCGAGCCGGCGTCCTTCTAGCCGTCCTGGCGGGCTTGGTCCACCGCAGCGAGTAGCGCCACAGGAGGTGGCGGCGGTAGCGGGCGCCGGGAAGGAGCCGGGCGGCGGCCTTGCGGACCTGGGACCAGGACATGTCGGGGTCCATGATCGGGGCGCCCGGGCTGCCCTCGCCCCGGGTGCGCTTGTAGTAGAGGTTGGCCGGGATGCCTGCCGCGCCGATGACCCAGTCGGCGGGGGAGCCGTTGTTCGCGAGGCCGACAACGGCGAGGCGGCCGCCAGGACGGAGGATGCGGGCCATCTTGACCAGGGCCGCGCCGAAGTCCATGTGATGCAGCGCCGTGTTGGCGCAGGCGAAGTCGAAGCTGGCCTCGTCGAACGGGTAGCTCGAGGAAATCACCCTCGACATAGCTCGCCGCCGGCACCGCGCTGGCCGCGTTCCCTGCGCGCACGTGGCGAGATCCGCTCGTCCCGGTCGATTCCCGTCACCGCGGCGCACCGGCCCGGCGAGCTTGCGGGCGAGCAGTCCGTCCCCGCATCCGACGTCGACCGCCGCCCCGCAGCCATCAGGGACCGCGTCCAGGATCACCCGCTGGTAGTGAACGTTGTGATTCCAGTACTCGATCGGCTGCCGTCTCCACCACAAGACGATAGCCTCTCGCCAGCCCCGCCGCCCGCACCCGGCGTACACCCATGCCGTAAGCCGCCAATGATGCCTCTGCTGACTAAGCTCTCCCCTTAAGACCCAGAGGCCACGCCGTTAAGACCCAGAGGCCGCGCCGCGCCCTTCGGGCGGGACCGTCCACTCCGCCAGTCCTGCCGCCGGGTTCTGGCCCTATGGGCCCATGGCACAGCTCTATTGGCCCTAGGGGCCCGAGGGCCGCGATCGAATTGGCCCTAGGGGCCCGGGGCACGTAGATGGTTCTGGCCCTAGGGGCCCCACGGGCCATTCGCTTTTGTGGCGGAGAGCGCTCGGGGGAGCAGTGCGCCAGCACGCAGTCGCCCGGCGGTTAAAACGCCGGGGAAATTTCCGAAGATGGGTACCCAGAGTCATCATTCCATGACATTCTGTAATTGTGCCGAAGCGTGCCGAATTCGATCACGGACTCTTGGCGCGTACCCTGGCCGCGCAGCACCAAGTGATCAACCGTCGGCAGGCGCTCGTGTGCGGAATCCCGCGCAGCACGGTGAACTCCTGGTGCAGGCCAAACGGGAAATGGCAGAAACTGCTGCCTGGTGTCTATCTCACGGTCACCGGCAAGCCGACCAGCGAACAGCGGCTGGTAGCGGCGATGCTCTACGCCGGCTCGCGGGCCGCCATTACGGGACCAGCCGCTCTTCGGCTGCACCGCCTTCGGTCCCCAGGGCCTGACGTCATCGACGTTTTGGTTCCCTGGGCGGTCAAGCGCCAGAGCGTCGGGTTCGTGCGAACGCACCGCACCGACAGGCTGCCGCGCGCCTACCGGACTGGCGTGGTCCGTTTCGCGGATCCGGCGCGTGCCGTTGCCGATGCGGCGCGGGTGCTCACGTCGCTTGACGACGTGAAGTCCGTGGTCGCCGAGGCGATCCAGAAACGCGCCTGCTCGATCGCCGAGATCGGCTTGGAACTGGAGAAGGGCGCCAGCCGGGACAGCGTCGGATTGCGCTCGGCCCTGGCGTCCGTCAGGGCCGGGGTGCGCTCCGTGGCCGAGGACCGCTTCCGGGAGCGCGTGAAGCAGTCGAGCCTGCCTGCTCCTCAGTACAACGTGTTCCTAAGGGCGATGAACGGCACCGACATCGGCGAGGTCGACGCGTGGTGGGCGGACGCGGGCGTCTCGGTGGAGATCGACTCGCAGGAATACCACTTCTACCGCGCCGACTGGCTCAGGACGGACGCCAAGCGCGGGCGGCTGCTCAAGCACGGCATCTTCCCGCACAACATCGCGCCCACGCGCATCACCAACGACTGGGACGCTGTCTGCGAGGAGCTCAGGGCGTCGCTGGAAATGGGCCGCAAGCGCCCGCGCCTTCCGATCGTGGCCTTCGATCCCGCCGCGTAGCCGCAGCGCGCGGGTGCCCGCAGATCAATTCGGCTACCGCTGGCCCGTGGCCCAGGCACCGGTCTGATCTGACCCTAGGGAACCCTGGGACATAACGGTTCTGGCCCTATGGGCCCAAGGCTCAGCTCTATTGGCCCTAAGGCCCCGGGGCCATGAGAGCCTCGCCCGGGCTGCTAGGCGGGGCTGGCTACCGGGAGGCCGGCGGCCTCGGCGGCGTCGCTTAGCCGCTTGTCGTAGCAGACGAAGGCCGTCAGGTCCCGCTTGATCGCCAGCGCCGAGGCGAGGTGGATCGCCGCCGTGGTCGACAGCCCGCCAGGCGGCAGGGTCGCCGCGTTGTCGAGCAGGTCGTGGCTGAGCGAGACGAGCGAGACCCGGCGGATCATCCGCTGGGCGCGGGGCAGCGCCCCCGGCTCGGCCCGCCAGATGGCGCGGAGCACCTCCGCGCGGTGCAGGGAGCTCGAGACGAGCGCCTGGTCGGCCCGCTTGGCGAGGTAGTCGGCGAGCGCGGCGGTCTCCGGCTCGGCGAGCGCCAGCTTGACCAGGGCCGATGAGTCGAGGTAGATCACGGCCGGTCCTCTTCCTCGGCGGCGCGCAGCTGCCCGAGCGCCTGGCTCGCGGTCGGCTGGCCCGCGGACGTGCCTGGGTACGGGTCGATCTCGAGCACGCTGCCGTCGTCCTCGGCGCGCTCGATGACGCCCTTGGCGATCCAGCGCTCCAGCGGGCTCTCCGGGTCGCGCACCGGGATCATCTGGGCGACGAGACGGCCGCGGTTGGTGATGTCGACGGTGTAACCGCGCTCCACGAGGTCGACGTAGACGCTGGCGTGCTGCCGCAGCTCGCGGATGCCGATCCGCTGCGACGGCAGGTTCGATGTCGCGTGGTGCACGGGATCGCCCGCGTACCCGAGGTCCGGGTTGAGCGGCTTGCCGCGTCGCCGGTCGCCCTTCTGTGCCATGCGGCGACTGTAGCACATGACATGCTACAGCCGGCTGCTTTCGGCAACGAGTTGCCAGCGCATCGCTGCGGGCCGACTTCACGCACGGGCGAACAATGGTCACGATCACGCCAAGTTTTGATGCAGGATAGAAGTATGCAATCGCCGCGGGACTTCTCCATGTACGGTGCCGTTGACCTTGGCGCGCGACAGGCCGCCGCGCAGCGCAGGCAGCAGGCGGCGCGGGCCGCCGCAGCCGCCGGCGCTGGCGACGGCGCTCCCGCGGCCGGTCCGGCATCGGCGTTCGTGATCGACGTAACCGAAGAGACCTTCAACAACGACGTCGCGCTCCGGTCAAGGACCACGCCGGTGATCGTGGACCTGTGGGCGGACTGGTGCGGGCCGTGCAAGCAGCTCAGCCCGGTGCTTGAGAAGCTGGCCAACGAGGCCGGCGGCGCGTGGGTGCTCGCGCAGGATCGACGTCGACGCCAACCCGCGGCTCGCGCAGGCGTTCCAGGCGCAGTCCATTCCGATGGTCGTCGCGATCATCGGCGGCCAGATGGTGGACGCGTTCCTCGGCGCGATGCCCGAGGCCCAGGTCAAGCAGTGGCTCGACCCAGGTGCTCGCGGTCGCCGAGCAGCTCGGCGTCCAGCCGGCGGCGGGGCGACGGCGCGGAGTCCGAGCGAGGCCGTCGATGACCTGCCGCCCGCGCTTTCCGCGGCCAGGGACGCGATGGAGACCGGGGACCTCGACGCGCGCGGCGCGGGCGCTGGAGAAGGCGCTCGCGGACGCCCCGGCGGACCCGCTCGCGAAGGGCTGGCTCGCCCAGGTCAACCTGATGCGCCGGGTGTCTTCCTACGACCCGATGACCGTCAGCCGGGAGGCCGCCGCGCACCCGGAGGACGTCGCCGCGCAGCTGCAGGGCGGCCGACTTCGAGATGGCGGGCGGGGACGCCGAGAAGGCGTTCGACCGGATCCTCGCCGTCATCAAGCGCACCTCGGGTGCCGAGCGGAACACCGCGCGCCTGCACCTGCTCGACCTCTTCGAGGTCCTTTCGCCCGACGACGAACGGCTCAAGAAGGCCAGGACCCAGCTGACCCTGCTGTTGTTCTGACCGGCTGAGCGGACGACGCCCTGGCCCGCTGAGCGCCGGCCGGGCCTGATCGCGAAGGCGCGATCCTTCAGGACACGCGCCCCGCGCGCGGAAATCGCGTCGGCGGACCGCCACCTACGGCTCTACCGGGAGCGCTGAACCGGGGCGTCGGGCTCGGCGAGCGCCTCAAGCGCGGGCAGCGCGGTCGCGAGCGCGGCGCGCTGCTCGGCGCTGAGCAGCGTCAGCCACTGGGTGAGCAGCGCGGTGCCCTCCTCGCGCAGCCGCTCCAGGGTCTCGTGGCCCTTGGGCGTGATCGCCAGCGTCGACGCGCGCGCGTCCCTCGGGTCGGCGTCGCGCCTGACGTAGCCGAGTTCTTCGAGCACGGCCACCATCCGGGTCAGCGTGGACGGCGCGATGCCCTCGGCGGCGGCCAGGTCGCCGAGCCGCAGCGGGCCTGCCTGCTCCACGGTGGACAGCGCCGCGAGCTGGGTCGGGGTCAGCCCCGCCAGTGCGTGCCTGCGCAGCCGCCGGGACAGCCTGGCGAGGGCGACCCGCAGCCGCGTAACGTCGATCACGCCGGAGTCTGTATGCATCCCGCTCACTCCGACGGCCGACGGGCTTATCGTTGTATCCCGCGCCATGCATGAAGAGTACGCGGTGCTGGGCGGACCTCAATATTCTTAGGTTGTTTCCCGGCAGTGTCGCCGGAGGCAGTGTCGCCCGGAGGAAGGCGGAAGCGACATGACCATGGCGCCGAGTGTGTCTTACTCGATCACTGCCCGGCTTGAGGTGGCCTCGCACGGCCGCGCGGTGAGCGAGATCACCCGGGCCGTGGAGCAGGCGGGCGGCGTGGTGACCGCGCTTGACGTCAACTCCGGCAACCGCGGGATGCTGCGGGTGGACGTGACCTGCGCCGCGACCGACACCGCGCACGCGGAGTCGCTGGTCGCCGCGATGGCCGCGATCCCGGGCGTTTCCGTGCACAAGGTCAGCGACCGCACGTTCCTGCTGCACCTCGGCGGCAAGATCGAGATGCGCTCCAAGGTCCCGCTGCGCAACCGCGACGACCTGTCCATGGCGTACACCCCGGGCGTGGCGCGGGTGTGCCTCGCGCTGGCCGCCAAGCCCGAGGACGCCCGCCGCCTGACCATCAAGCGCAACAGCGTCGCCGTCGTGACCGACGGGTCCGCGGTGCTCGGCCTCGGCAACGTCGGCCCGTACGCGGCGCTGCCGGTGATGGAGGGCAAGGCCGCGCTGTTCAAGCGGTTCGCCGACATCGACGCCTGGCCGATCTGCCTGGACACCCAGGACGTCGACCAGATCGTCGCCACGGTCGCGGCCATCGCCCCCGGCTTCGGCGGGATCAACCTGGAGGACATCTCCGCGCCGCGCTGCTTCGAGGTCGAGCGGCGGCTGCGCGCCATGCTCGACATCCCGGTGTTCCACGACGACCAGCACGGCACCGCGATCGTCGTGCTCGCCGCGCTCACCAACGCGCTGCGCGTGGTCGGCAAGGAGCTGGCCGACGTCAAGATCGTCATGGCGGGCGCGGGCGCGGCGGGCACCGCCGTGCTGAAGCTGCTGCTCAACGCGGGCGCGCGGAACGTGATCTCCTGCGACATCAACGGCGCGGTCTACCGGGGCCGGGACGGGCTGAACGAGAACCTCGCCTGGATCGCGGAGCACACCAACGCCGCCTGCTACGCCGGCGACCTGGCGGGCGCGGTGATCGGCGCCGACGTGTTCATCGGCGTCTCCGCGCCGAACGTGATCGGCGGCGACGACGTCAAGAACATGGCGCCGGGCGCGATCGTGTTCGCGCTGGCCAACCCCGACCCCGAGGTCGACCCGGACGAGGCGCGCGAGTACGCGGCCGTGGTCGCCACCGGGCGCAGCGACTACCCGAACCAGATCAACAACGTGCTCGCCTTCCCCGGCGTGTTCCGCGGCCTGCTCGACGCGCAGTCCACCACGATCACCGACGCGATGCTGGTCGCGGCGGCGCGGGCGCTCGCCGACGTGGTCCCCGCCGAGGAACTCGGCCCCGACTACATCATCCCGTCGGTGTTCCACCCGGACGTCGCCTCCGGCGTGGCCGCCGCGGTCCGCGACGTCGCGCTGGCCGGGGCGGCGAAGAACTTATCCTGGCAAAGGTTACGAGCCGCGATCGGCAGAGCGCACTGTCATGACCCGGGCTGCAGCATGATGGATACATGGACCACACGGGTTCGGATCCGAAGGCTGGCAGGCTGCTCGTCGCGACCCCGATGCTCGGGGATCCGAACTTCAAACGCACCGTGGTGCTCATCGTCGAGCACGAGGACGTCCAGGGGACTCTCGGCGTCGTGCTGAACCGGCCGACCGCGATCGGCGTGGGCCAGGTGCTTGAGCAGTGGACGGAGCTCGCCACCGAGCCCTCCGTGGTGTTCCGCGGCGGCCCGGTGGCGCCGAACAGCGCGCTCGCGCTCGCCCTGGTCCCGGGCAAGGACGAGCCGCTCGGCTGGCGCGCGCTCGACGGCGCCCCCGCCCTGGCCCGGCTCGGCCTGCTCGACCTGGACACGCCGCCCCGGCTGCTCGCCCCCGCCATCACCAGCCTGCGCGTCTACGCGGGCTACGCCGGCTGGTCGCCCGGCCAGCTCGAGGCGGAGATCGACGAGGGCGCCTGGTACGTGCTCACGGCCCAGCCCGGCGACGTGTTCGCCGCCGACCCCGACCGCCTCTGGCGCCAGGTCCTGCGCCGCCAGGACGGCGACATGGCCTTCCTCGCCACCTACCCCGACGACCCGACGCCAGAATTAACCCGGGGGACGACCCCCGGACCCCCGATGTCGGGCTCGGCGGGCCTGATCGCAAAAACCGCGATCGTATCAGGCCCGGCCGAGCCCGACAAAAGCTGCGTGCTGCGAGGATCTAGATCATCAAGAGCAGGATCTTCCGAACGAGTGCGGCTGGCTCTCCCGGCAAGCCCGCTGCCCCGCACTCGTGGGTCGCCAGCCACCTGGCACCCCGTGAGACGGTAAGCTTGAGAACGTGAGCACCGAAGTAATGCCAGACAGCGACCTGAAGGTTCACGAGGACCTCAAGGTCGATACGTCGCATGGCGATCACGAGCGGTTCGCGCACTACGTCGACAAGAACGACATGATGCAGGCCGCTGTCTTCGGCACGCCCATCAAGGCGCTGTGCGGCAAGGTCTGGGTGCCGAGCAGGGATCCGCAGAAGTTCCCCGTCTGCCCGGAGTGCAAGGAAATCTACGAGTCGCTGCCGCCTGGCGACGACGACGATAACGAGTAGTGGCGGCCCTTCACCGAGTCAGCCGCCTCCGTTCTGAATCCTGATCTTCCTGTTCTTCGCGGCTGGCAGAAAGCTGCTTACGCAGAGTATTTTCGAGTTGCTAAGCGTGATTTCCTGCTCGTGGCGACGCCCGGCGCGGGCAAGACGACCTATGCGCTGACGATCGCCAAGGAGCTGCTGACCAGGCGGGAGATCCTGGCGGTCACGATCGTGACGCCCACGGAGCACCTCAAGTACCAGTGGGCCCAGGCCGCGAAGCGGTTCGGGATCGCGATCGACCCGTCCTACCGGAACGCCCAGGGCAAGGCCGGCGCCGACTTCCAGGGCGTCGCCGTCACCTACGCGCAGGTCGCCGCGCACCCGGCGCTGCACAGGGGGCGCACGGAGAACCGCACGACGCTGGTCATCTTCGACGAGATCCACCACGCGGGCGACGCGCTGTCCTGGGGCGACGCGGTGAAGGAGGCGTTCGACCCGGCCAAGCGCAGGCTCGCGCTGACCGGGACGCCGTTCAGGTCGGACGCGAACCCGATCCCCTTCGTCACGTACGTCCCGGAGGCGGACGGGTCCAAGCGGTCCGCCTCCGACTACGTCTACGGCTACGGGCCGGCGCTCGGCCGACGGCGTCGTGCGGCCGGTGATCTTCCTCGCCTACTCCGGCGAGATGCACTGGCGCACCAGGGCCGGGCGACGAGATCAGCGCGACCCTGGGCACGCCCATGACCAGGGACCAGATCGCGCAGGCCTGGCGGACGGCGCTCGACCCGAGCGGCGACTGGATCCAGCGGGTGCTCGAGGCCGCCGACAAGCGGCTCACCGAGGTGCGCCGGGGGATGCCGGACGCGGGCGGCCTGGTGATCGCCTCCGACCACGAGACGGCCCGCGCCTACGCGGCGCTGCTGCGGAGGATCAGCGGCGAGCGGCCGGCCGTGGTGCTGTCGGACGACCCCACCGCCAGCAAGAAGATCTCCGCGTTCGCCCAGTCGACGGCGCGCTGGATGGTCGCGGTGCGCATGGTGTCCGAGGGCGTGGACGTGCCCCGGCTGGCGGTCGGGGTGTACGCGACCAGCGTGTCGACGCCGCTGTTCTTCGCCCAGGCGGTCGGCCGGTTCGTCCGGGCCAGGAAGCGCGGCGAGACCGCGTCGGTGTTCGTCCCGTCCGTCCCCACGCTGCTCGGCTTCGCCGCCGAGCTTGAGGCCGAGCGCGACCACGTGGTCCGCGTCCTCGACCGGGACCCCGAGGCGGAGCTCGAAGAGGCGCAGCGGGAGCGCAAGACGCAGGACGACCTGGAGGTCGTCGGCCGGTCGATCGAGGTGCTGAAGGCGTCGGCCACGTTCGACCGGGTGCTGTTCGACGGCGGCGAGTTCGGCACGGCGACCGAGGCGGGCTCGCCCGGAGGAGGAGGACTACCTCGGGCTGCCCGGCCTGCTCGAACCCGACCAGGTGACCACGCTGCTGCGCAAGCGACAGGCGGCGCAGCTCGCGGCGCGCTCGGCCGCCGCGGCGGCGGCGCAGGACGGAGGGCCCGGCGGACGGCGGCCTGTTCGCCGTGCCCGGCGGCCGGCGGCGAAGGAGCCCGCGCCGAAGGCGCCGACGGTGAGCCGCGAGCAGCTCGCCGCGCTCCGCAAGGAGCTGAACGGCCTGGTCGGCGCCTGGTCGCACCGCACCGGCCAGCCGCACGGCGTGATCCACAACGAGCTGCGCAACTCCTGCGGCGGCCCCGCGCTCCCGCAGGCGTCCGCCGAGCAGATCAGGGCGCGGATCGACAAGATCCGCCAGTGGGCCCTGTCCCGCCGCTGACCGCTTGTGCCGACTCCGTCTTACCGCGCGTTTGACCTAGCGTGAAACGATGTCTCGCTGACCGGAGAGCCCGCTGGAGCGGGCACTGGTTCAAAGTGAGAACACCCGCGTGCGGTCCCGGCGTACCGATGCATTAACCCCCTAACGGGGGTCGCTCAACCCGGCCTACGCAAAGGAGTAACCGATGAGCGCTGATGCATCCGCCTCCAGCTATGTTCCGGCCCAGGCCCCTGCCCAGGAGCCGACCGTCGCGCCGGAGCCTGCCGTAGAGGCGCCCGCGGCCGTCTACTGGCACGGTAACCCCGCGGCGCTGGGACTTCCCTGCTTCATCGCCGGTTCGGTCGCGCTCGGCCTCGCGTTCGTGGGCGTGGTCCCGTTGACCGCGCTCGGCGCCGCGGTGCCGATCATCCTCACGGCCACCTCAATCGGCCTGTTCCTGGCGACCATCTGGGCCGCCGCGGTCGGCCAGACGGCGGTAGCGAGCGTGTTCGGCATCTTCGGGGGCTTCTGGCTCAGCTACGCGGTACTGTCCCTCGGCCTGAACCACAACTGGTTCGGTATCCCGCTCACCGCGACGCGGGTCACGCTGGAACTGTTCCTGGTCTCCTGGCTGGTCGTGATGCTCATGCTCACGCTGGCCACGCTGCGGCTGCCGATGGCGTTCACGGCGGTGTTCGTCCTCGTGGACGTGGCGCTGATGCTGCTGTTCGCCGGGTTCAACGCGATACCGACCTCCACGGGCCTGCTGAAGGCCGCCGGATGGGTGATCCTGGCGTTCGCGGCCGTGGGCGTCTACCTGTACTACGACACCGTGTCGCAGGCCACCGGCGGCAAGCGCTCCCGCTCGGCAGGCCTGCGCGCAGAGCCGCATCCTGCCTGCGCTGAGCGCTCAGGCACCGCCCGTCAGCGCTTAGCTACGCGGGCGGACCTCGACGCCGGTGTCGCGCAGCTGGCGTGATCGCCTCGGCGGTCGTGCCCGGGCGCGACGCCGGCGGTCAGCCCGAGCAGGACCCGGGTGCTGAAGCCGTTCGCGGCGGCGTCGGCCGCGGTCGCGCGCACGCAGTAGTCGGTCGCGATGCCGACCACGTCGACCCGTGTCCACGTCGTGCGCGCGCAGCCAGTCCGCGAGCGGCGTGCCGTCGTCGTCCGACGCCCTCGAACCCGCTGTAGGCGGCCGCGTGCGCGCCCTTGCGGAACACCGCCTCGATCGGCTCCGTCGCCAGGTCGGGGTGGAACTCGGCGCCCGGTGACCCGGCGACGCAGTGCACGGGCCAGGAGTGCGCGTAGTCCGGCTCGTCCGCGAAGTGGCTGCCGGGGTCGATGTGGTAGTCCTTGGTCGCCACCACATGGTCGTAGCCGTGGTCGGCGGACGCCAGCAGCGAGCTGATGGAGCGGGCCACCGCGGCCCCGCCGGCGACCGCGAGCGAGCCGCCTTCGCAGAAGTCATTCTGCACGTCAACGATGATGAGCGCGCGCACGGGACAGTACGGTACTCGCTGCTAGCCCGCGACGGTGGACGAAGCGCCCGGTACCTAGGCTTCTTCGCCGTTGGTGGCCGAAGATCGTGGGGATGGCGGGGTAGCCGCGGGACAGCTGCACGGCGTAGGAGGGCAGTTCGGCGAGCACTGCCGTGTGCCGCGCGCGCGCGTCGGCCAGGGGCTCGCGTCCGATGATCTTCCCGTCGCGGACGAGTTCCTGCAGCAGCACGCGGTCGGCCGGCCCGTGGGCCGGGGGCTGGACTCAGCCGGCGGGGCCAGCAGGATCCGCTCGGTCGCCGCCTCGCCGGAGGCGGACCGCTCCCGCACGGCCCACTTGCGCCCGCCGCGTCCCGGCTTGCCCACGGACCGCTTGGCCACCGGTCGCAGCGCCCGGTAATCGAACGCCTCGCCGTCCGCCACGGGCGCGTCCGACCGCGCCACCAGCTTGTAGACGAGCGCGGCGGTCGGCGCCCCCGACCCGGTGACCAGCGAGGTCCCCACGCCGTAGCCGTCGACGGGGGCGACGGCCAGCCCGGCGATCGAGTACTCGTCGAGGTCCCCGGTGAGGATGATCCGCGTGTGAGTCGCGCCGAGCGAGTCGAGCAGCGCGCGCACCGACACCGCCAGCGCCGGCAGGTCGCCGCTGTCGATCCGCACCGCGCCGAGCGACGGCCCCGCCACCTCCACGGCGGCCCGCACCGCCTCCTCCACGTTGAACGTGTCCACCAGCAGGGTCGTGCCCGGCGCCGAGCGAGGTGAGCTGGGCGGCGAACGAGTCCCGCTCGCTGTCGTGCACCAGCGTGAACGCGTGCGCCGAGGTCCCGCTCGACGGCACGCCGTAGGCGAGCCGTGCCTGCAGGTTCGACGTGGACGCGAAGCCCGGCGATGTACGCGGCCCGCGCGGCGGCCACGGCCGCCCCCTCGTGGGTGCGCCGCGACCCCATCTCGATCAGCGGCCGGCCGGACGGGCCTGGGCCGCCGGCGGCGGTCACCATCCGGGACGCGGCCGAGGCGACCGCGCAGTCGTGGTTGAGTATCGACAGCACCACGGTCTCGAGCAGCACCGACTCCGCGAACGTGCCCTCGACGACGAGAATCGGCGACCCGGGGAAGTACACGTCCCCTTCGGCGTAACCCCAGATGTTCCCGGAAAACCGATACGATGACAGGTACTGGAGCGTGGTCTCGTCCACGATCCGGTTTTCCCGCAGGAAGGACAGCTCGTCCGGCCCGAAGCGGAATCGCTCAAGCGCGTCGAGCAGTCGGCCGGTGCCGGCCACGACGCCGTAGCGGCGGCCGTGCGGCAGGTGGCGGGCGAAGACCTCGAAGACCGCGCGCCGCGAGGCCGCACCGCTGCGCAGCGCGGCCTGGAGCATGGTGAGTTCGTAGTGGTCAGTCAGCAGCGCGGTTGTCCCGCTGTTCACCGTATTGGTCACAGGTGGAAGACTAAGCGTAGGGAGGTGCGGGCGAGTGAGCGTGGCACCCGCTGAGGTCGATCTGCCGTGGTCAGCGGACGAGGTAACACCGGACAAGCCATGGTTGACGATCGTCTGGAACGATCCGGTCAACCTGATGTCCTACGTGACCTACGTGTTCGAGCACGTCTTCGGCTACCCAAGGCCGAAGGCGGAGAAGCTGATGCTCGACGTCCACCACAAGGGCAAGGCCGTGGTGGCCAGCGGCACCCGCGAGGCGATGGAGCGCAACGTCGAGGTGCTGCACGGGTACGGCCTGTGGGCGACAGTCCGCCAGGACACCTAGAGCTAGCGCAGGACGATAGATGGAGATGTTTCGGTCCACGAAGGGCGGCGGCGCCAGCGTCTGGCTGTCCGCCGGCGAGGCGACCCTGCTGCGGACGCTGGTCGTCCCGGTGATGGAACTGCTCAACGACCCGGACCGGCCCGCGCCGCCCCCGGCCCGCGCAGGCCGAGTCCGCGGCCGAGTCGGCGGACCTCTTTGACGACCTTGAGAAGATGTTCAACGAGACCACCGCCGCGCCGCCGGAAGCGCCCGCCGACCCGGTGCTCGCCCGGCTGCTGCCCGACGCCTACCAGGACGACCCCGAGGCGGCAGGCGAGTTCCGCAAGTACACCGAGTCGTCGCTCCGCGAGGCGAAGAAGTACTTCGCGCAGACGCTCCTTGAGACGCTCCCGGCCAAGGGCGGCCGGGTGAAGCTCACCGCCGACCAGGCCAGGGACTGGCTGCGGGCGCTGAACGACGTGCGGCTGATGTTCGGCGTGCGGCTTGAGGTGACCGAGGACTTCGAGGAGCAGCTCGCCTCCCTCGACCCGAAGGACCCGCGCGTCGCCGCCTTCGAGGTCTACGGCTGGCTCGGCGCGGTCCAGGAGTCCCTGGTCCGCGCGATGCGCGGTGACAGGGTAGCAGGTAGTCTCAGCAATCATGCTGACGATCTCGCGCGCCCTCTACGAGAAGATCATCGAACACGCCCGCAAGGACCACCCGGACGAGGCCTGCGGCGTGATCGCCGGCCCGGTCGGCAGCGACAGCCCGACGCGGTTCATCCCGATGCAGAACGCCGAGCGCTCGCCCACGTTCTACCGGTTCGACTCCCGCGAGCAGCTCAGGGTCTGGCGCGAGATGGACGACAACGACGAGGAAGCCGTCGTGATCTACCACTCGCACACCGCCACGCAGGCGTACCCGTCGCGCACCGACATCTCCTACGCGAGCGAGCCGCAGGCCCACTACGTCCTAGTATCGACGCGGGATGAGTCGGAAACCGAGTTCCGCTCGTACCGGATCGTCGACGGCGAGGTCACCGAGGAACCGGTCGTACCGATTGACTCCGACCGGAATGATCCGGCCCCGATCCGGGTTCCATCCAAGGCGTAACGAAGTTCACCGAGGAGCGTTGACACCATGGCCATTGAGGTTCGCATCCCCACGATCCTGCGCACCTACACCGGCGGCGCCAAGGCGGTCGAGGGGTCCGGCGCCACCCTGGACGAGCTGCTGAACAACCTGGACGCGGCCCACGGCGGCCTGCGCGAGCGCCTCGTGGACGGCGAGAAGCTGCGCCGCTTCGTCAACGTGTACCTCAACGACGAGGATGTCCGCTTCCTCGGCGGCCTGGAGACCCCGGTCAAGGACGGCGACACGGTGACGGTGCTCCCGGCGGTCGCCGGCGGCGCGCGTTAACGGCTAACGCGAACTAGGATCAATCCGAACGGATGCGTGTCGATGCGTTACGACTCACTGCTCGCCTCCCTCGGCAATACCCCGATGGTGGGTCTCCCGAGGCTCTCCCCGTCGGACGACGTCCGGCTGTGGGCCAAGCTTGAGGACCGTAACCCGACCGGGTCGGTGAAGGACCGCGCGGCGTTCTTCATGGTCGAGCAGGCCGAGAAGGACGGCCTGCTCCGCCCGGGCTCGACGATCCTCGAGCCGACCTCGGGCAACACCGGCATCTCGCTGGCGATGGTCGCGAAGCTGCGCGGCTACCAGCTGATCGTGGTGATGCCGGAGAACACGAGCGAGGAGCGCCGCCAGATCCTGCGCATGTACGGGGCGGAGATCTTCACGTCCCCGGCGGCGGGCGGCTCGAACGAGGCGGTCCGGGTGGCGAAGCGGCTGGCCGCCGAGCACCCGGACTGGGTCATGCTCTACCAGTACGGCAACGAGGCGAACGCCCGCGCCCACTACGAGACGACCGGCCCGGAGATCCTCGCGGACCTCCCGTCGGTCACGCACTTCGTGGCGGGCCTCGGCACCACGGGCACGCTGATGGGCACCGGCAGGTTCCTGCGCGAGCACGTGCCCGACGTCAAGATCGTGGCGGCCGAGCCGCGCTACGGCGAACTCGTGTACGGCCTGCGCAACGTCGACGAGGGCTTCGTCCCCGAGCTCTACGACGACTCGGTGCTGACCACCAGGTACTCGGTGTCGTCGGAAGACGCGCTGCGCCGCACCCGCGACCTGCTGTCGAAGGAAGGCATCTTCGCCGGCATCTCGGCCGGCTGCGCCCTGCACGCCGCCCTCGGCATGGCCGCCCAGGCGGCCAAGGCGAAGGAGCGCGCCGACATCGTCGTGCTGATCGCGGACGGCGGCTGGAAGTACCTGTCCACGGGCGCCTACAGCGGCACCCTCAGCGAGGCCGAGCAGAAGCTGGAAGGCCAGCTCTGGGCGTAGTTTCCCCCGGGGGGATGACCCCCCCGGTGACCCCCCCAAGCATGGGGGGACGTCGTCCCCCCATTGCCCCCCTACGGGGGGACTCGCAAAAAGCGCTCGCCCCCCGCGCTGACGGTTGCGGTTAAGGCCTTGTGGTTGCTGCTGCGCATGGCAGCTGCGCTGAGACCGCGCTGCCTTGAACCGTGGTTCAGAAGGCGCTGCTGAGACCGCGGCGGCTGGCAGAATGATCTTCATGCGCCTTACCGTGGTGGGTTGTGCGGGGAGTTTTCCCGGTCCGGACAGTCCCGCGTCTTGCTACCTGCTTGAGGCGGACGGCTTCCGCCTGGTGATCGACTTCGGCAACGGCTCGCTCGGCGCGCTGCAGAAGTACACCGGCCTCTTCGACATCGACGCCGTCTGCCTGAGTCACCTGCACGCCGACCACTGCGTCGACCTGTACTCCTACTCGGTCGCCAGGACGTACTCCCCGGCCGGGCCGCAGCCGGCGATCCCGGTGTACGGCCCGGCGCGCACCGCCGAGCGGATGAGCTTCATCCACGGCCTGGACGGTGACGACCTGGGCCTGACGAAGCGGTTCACGTTCGAGACGCTTGAGCCGGGGCACCTGGCGATCGGCCCGTTCGACGTCCAGCTCGCGCACGTGAACCACCCGGTGGAGACGTTCGCCTTCCGGTTCTCCCACGGCGGCCGCTCGCTCGTCTACACGGGCGACACCGGCGAGACCGAGGCCGTCCCCGAGCTGGCCGCCGGAGCGGACGTGTTCCTGTCTGAGGCCGCGTTCCTCGACGGGCCCGGCCTGCCGCCGGACATCCACCTGACGGCCCGCCAGGCGGCGGCCTACGCGAACCGGGCCGGCGTGGGCAAGCTGGTGCTCACCCACCTGCAGTCCCTGGAACAGCCCGGACGACGCCCGCGCGGAGGCCGCGTCCGCCTTCCCTGGTGACCTGGACATCGCGGTAGCGGGTCAGGTAATCGAGCTCGCAGTGTTACCCGCACCGCCTCCGGCGCGGCTCAGTGCACCGGGACGGGTTCAGAACGGTACGCCGGTAAGCTGACCGGCATGACACGTCCAGACGGAAGGGCCGCGGACGCGCTGCGGCCGGTGCGGTTTACCCGGGGATGGCTGGATCACGCCGAGGGGTCGGTGCTTGTGGAGTTCGGCAAGACCCGGGTGCTGTGCGCCGCGAGCGTCACCGAAGAGGTGCCGCGCTGGCGGCGGGGGAGCGGCCTCGGCTGGGTGACCGCCGAGTACGCGATGCTGCCGCGGGCGACGAACACCCGCAACGACCGCGAATCGGTCAAGGGCCGCATCGGCGGCCGGACGCACGAGATCTCCCGGCTCGTCGGGCGGTCGCTGCGCGCCTGCGTCGACTACAAGGCGCTCGGCGAGAACACGATCGTCATCGACTGCGACGTCCTGCAGGCGGACGGCGGCACCAGGACCGCCGCGGTCACCGGCGGGTACGTGGCGCTCGTGGACGCGATCGACTGGCTGCGCAAGCGCGGCAAGCTCAAGGGCAGCCCGCTGGTCGCCTCCGTCGCCGCGGTCTCCGTCGGGATCGTCAACGGTGAGCCCCGGCTCGACCTCTGCTACGAGGAGGACTCGACGGCCGAGACCGACATGAACGTGGTCTGCACCGGGACCGGGGACTTCGTGGAGATCCAGGGCACCGCCGAGGGCGAGCCGTTCTCCCGCACGCTGCTGAACAGCCTGCTCGACCTGGGCACGGCCGGCTGCGCGGAGCTGACCCGCCTGCAGAACGTGGCACTGCAGACCGAGGCGCTCGGTGGCAGTTGACTCCCGGGTCGTGCTCGCGACGAGGAACGCGCACAAGGTCGCCGAGCTCAACCGCATCCTCGCCGACGCCGGGTTCGGCGGCGAGCTCGTCGGCCTCGATGAGTTCCCCGACGCGCCTGAAGTGCCGGAGACGGGCAGCACGTTCGCGGACAACGCGCTGCTCAAGGCGCGCGCGATCGCCGCGTACACCGGCCTGCCCGCCGTCTCCGACGACTCGGGCCTGACCGTGAACGCGCTCAACGGCATGCCAGGCATCCTGTCGGCGCGCTGGTCGGGCAAGCACGGCGACGACCACGCCAACCTGGAGCTGGTCCTCGGGCAGCTCGCCGACATCGACAGCCGCGACGCCGCGTTCGTCTGCGTGGCCGCGCTGGCTCTCCCCGACGGCAGCCGGGAATGGACGACCACGGGCGTGCTTCCCGGCAGCATCACCCGCGCGCCGCGCGGCACGAACGGCTTCGGCTACGACCCGATCTTCGTCCCGGACGGCATGGAGACGACGACCGCGGAGCTGGCCCCGCAGGACAAGGACGCGATCAGCCACCGCGGCCGCGCCTTCCGCGCAATAGCCAGCGTCATCGCCGGGTTGTAATCCGTATCGGGATGCCAAGTCAAAAGCAGGAGTGCACGCGCATGGAACCCGTCCTGAGCCGTGATCCCCGTACCGGCGAAGTCCGCGCGCGGGTTGGCGTCGAGGCCGACACGGCCGCCGTTGACGCGGCGGTCCGCGCCGCCCACGCGACCCTGGACGCGCTCGCGGACCGCGCAAGTCGGTCAGCGCTGCTGCGCGCGGCGGCTGACGGCGTCGAGGCGCGCGCGGCGGAGCTGATCGAAGCGGCCGACGCGGAGACCGCGCTCGGCGTGCCCCGGCTCACCGGCGAGCTTGCCCGCGTCGCGTACCAGTTCCGTTTCTTCGCGGACATCGTCGACGACGGCGCGTTCCTCGGCGTGGTCATCGACCAGCCGGACCCGTCCGCCGCCCCGCCACGCCCCGAGCTGCGGCGCTGGAAGGTCCCGATCGGCACGGTCGCGGTGTTCGCCGCCTCCAACTTCCCGTTCGCGTTCAGCGTGCCCGGCGGCGACACCGCGAGCGCCCTCGCCGCCGGCTGCCCCGTCGTCGTCAAGGCGCATCCGGACCACCCGCAGACCAGCGAACTCGCCGCGGCGACCATCCGGGAAGCGGCCGTGAAGGTCGGGCTGCCGGCTGACGTCCTCACGCTGGTCCACGGCTACCAGGCCGGCATCGACCTGGTGCGGCACCCGCTGATCTCCGCCGTCGGCTTCACCGGCTCCATCCCCGGCGGGCGCGCCCTGTTCGACCTGGCCGTGGCGCGGCCGACCCCGATCCCGTTCTACGGCGAGCTCGGCAGCCTCAACCCGGTGCTCGTCACCGAGCGGGCCGCCGCGCGCCCGGGCCGACGAGATCGCCGCGGGCCTGGTCGCCTCCTACACGCTCGGCCAGGGCCAGTTCTGCACGAAGCCCGGCCTGGTGCTCGTCCCGGCCGGCCCGGCAGGCGACGAGCTGACCCGGGCGGCGACGGCCGCCGCGGCCGCCGCCGCGCCAGGCGCGCTGCTCGACGCGCGGATGCGGGACCACTTCCTCGCCGGCTTCGCCGCCCGGGCCGCCGCGCCCGGCGTGCGCACCCTGGCGGCGGCGGCCGCCGCGCCCGCCGACGGCGCCCCGCAGGCCGTCCACGCCGGACTGCTCGAAGTCGACGCCGCCGACGTCCGCGGCGACCTGCTCGAGGAGTGCTTCGGCCCGGTCACCGTGCTGGTCCGCTACCGCGACGCGGCCGACGCGGAAGCGGTGCTGTCCAACCTGGGCGGCAACCTCACCGCGACCCTGCACGCGGAATCCGGCGAGCCCGGCGCCGCGGCCTGGCTCACCCGGCTGTCCCGCTTCGCGGGCCGGGTCATCTTCGGCGGCTGGCCGACGGGCGTCGCGGTCGCCCCGGCCATGACGCACGGCGGCCCGTACCCCGCCACCACGTCCCCCACGACCTCGGTCGGCGGCACCGCCATCGACCGCTGGCTCCGCCCGGTCACCTTCCAGACCGTCCCGCCGGACCTGCTCCCGCCGGAGCTGTCCAGGCAGCCCTGAACGACGGCCAGGCGAAGATAGTGGATCGCTGGCCACACCCGGGTGCGGCCAGCGATCCACTATCGTCCGCGCGGCCGTCGCCGGGGCCCGGCAGCGGTCAGTCTTCGGCTGGCGGGCCGGCCGCCAGCCTGCGTGTAGGCGGGGGCCAGGACGTCAAGCAGGGGCTTGCCGCGGACCTCGACGGCGGGCGGGCTGGCGAGGCGGAGCAGCAGGTCCGGCGGGGCGGCGGGACTGGGCGGCAGGGCGCGCAGCCGGGCCTGGCTCAGTCCCGGGGACCAGAAGTCCGCGAGCGACTCCTCCAGCGGCACCCCGGTCACGTCGGACAGCAGGGCCAGCGCGGGGTGGCCCCGGCGGCCCGCGGCGCCGGGCCGGCCTGCGCGGAGACGGCCGGACCGCGTCTTGGCGCAGCGCGGCGAGCAGGTCGTCGCGTGTCTTGCCGCGCCAGGCGAGCATCGCGAACGGGTCGTCGTCGAACGCCTCGGCGAGCACGTAGCAGACCGCGGCCAGGTGCTTGCACGGGACGCTCCAGTCCGGGCAGTTGCAGCTCATCGTCAGGTCCGCGCGCGGGCTCGGGGAACAGCGGCGTCCCGCAGTCCGCGAAGACCTGCTCGATCTCGGCCGGCATCTCGCCGGCCAGCAGCCGGGCGCGGAACAGCGCCTGGCTCGCCAGCCGCGCCTCGACCTCGCGCCACTGCGCGACGGTCAGCGGCCGCACCGTGATCGACACGCTGTACGGCTGCGGGCGCGAGCCCTGCACCCGCGCGGTGACCTTGCCCGGCGGCAGCGCGAACTCCAGCACCTGGCCCGCGCCGCGCGTAGGTGCGCCCGCGCTGCAGCCGGCCGCTCATCCCGAAGACTCGAGGACGCGATGAACCGCCGCGACCACCACTGCTCGCCGATCGCGCCGCGCTTGCTCCTGGCCTTGATGCCGCCCTCGACGGCGATCGGCCGCGGACGACTCGTCAGTCATGCGTACCAGCCGGAGCCTAGCCGGCGTCGCTCATGACGACACCGCCTCGGGCGACAGCGTCAGCACCTCGCGCAGCGCGGCGGTGGACAGGTCGGTGAGCCAGCTCTCGCCGGTGCCGACGATCTGCTCGGCGAGCGCCTTCTTCTGCTCGATCATGGCGTCGATCTTCTCCTCCAGGGTGCCGACGCAGACGAACTTGCGGACCTGCACGTCGCGGCGCTGCCCGATGCGGAACGCCCGGTCGGTCGCCTGGTCCTCCACCGCCGGGTTCCACCAGCGGTCGACGTGGATGACGTGGTTCGCCGCGGTCAGGTTCAGCCCGGTGCCGCCCGCCTTCAGCGACAGCAGGAACAGCACCGGCTCGTCCGCCTCCTGGAACCGGGCGACCATCGCGTCGCGCTGCTTCTTGCTCGTGCCGCCGTGCAGGAACAGCACCGGGCAGCCGATCCGCGCGGCCAGGTACGGCTGGAGCATCCGCCCGAACTCGGCGTACTGCGTGAAGCACAGCGCCTTGTCGCCCTCGGCGACGATCTCCTCGCAGAGCTCCTCGAGCCGGGCCAGCTTGCCCGACCGCCCGGGCAGCCGGGAGCCGTCGCCGAGCAGGTGCGCCGGGTGGTTGCAGACCTGCTTGAGCTTGGCCATCGTGGCGAGCACCAGGCCGCGCCTGCTGATGTCGTCGGACGCGTCCTCGATCCGCGACAGCATGTCGGTCGACCGTCGCCGCGTACAGGCTGGCCTGCTCCTGGGTCAGGTTGCACCAGACCTTCATCTCCTGCTTCTCCGGCAGGTCGGAGATGATCGACTTGTCGGTCTTCAGCCGGCGCAGCACGAACGGCTGGGTGATCCGGCGCAGCTCCCGCGCCGCCTCCTCCGACCCGTGCCGCTCGATCGGCACCGCGTACCGCTCGCGGAACGCCTTCTGGCCGCCGAGCAGGCCGGGATTGGCGAACTCCATGATCGACCACAGCTCGGACAGCTGGTTCTCCACCGGCGTGCCGGTCAGCGCGATCCGCGACCCGGCCGGCAGCGACCGGACCGCCTTCGCCTGCTGGCTCAGGTGGTTCTTGATCGCCTGCGCCTCGTCGCAGACCACCCGCGCCCAGCGCACCGCCGACAGCGCCGCCAGGTCCCGCACCGCCGTCTGGTAGGTGGTGATCACCAGGTCGGCGGCGGCCATCGCCGCCGCGAGCTCGGCCCCCGCCAGCCGGTCGGCCCCGTGGTGCACGTGCACGGCCAGGTCCGGGGTGAACCGCTCCGCCTCCCGCTGCCAGTTCCCGACCAGCGACATCGGGCAGATCAGCAGGGTTGGACCAGCAGACTCATCCCGAACGGGTGCTGGCTCCACCCGTTCCGCCCGCAGCAGCGAAAGCAGCTGGACGGTCTTGCCGAGGCCCATGTCGTCGGCGAGGATGGCGCCGACACCGAGCCTGCCGAGGAACGACAGCCAGGACAGCCCGCGCTGCTGGTACGGCCGGAGCGTGCCGCGGAAGCCCTCCGGGGTCTCGGCCGGCGCGAGCCGCTCGTCGGCCTGACCGGACAGCAGGTCGCCGAGCCAGCCGTCGGCGTCCACCTCGGTCAGCGGCAGCTCGCCGGGCGCCCCGCCCGCGCCGATCGCCGCGCCGAGCACCTCGGCGGCGGTCATCGTCCCCGACCGCTTGCCCTCGAGGAACTTCAGCGCGGCCTTCAGGTGCCGGTCGTCGAGTTCCACCCACTGGCCGCGGACGCGGACGAGCGGAACCTTGAGCCGGGCCAGCTCGGCCAGCTCTTCCGGCGAGAGCACGTCGTCGCCGAGGGCCAGGTCGTAGCGGAAGGACACCAGGTCCTGCAGGCCGAACTGGCTCGGCCGGCCCGAGGCGGACGACCCGCTGGACGAGGACCGGGTGGTCAGCTTCAGGCCGAGCCGCGCCTTGCGCGCCCAGTCCGGCATCAGCACGCCGAACCCGGCCGCCGACAGCAGCGGGCCGGTCTCCCGCAGGAACTCGAGCGCGCCCGCGGTGTCCAGCGTGACCTGGGCGGGTGCGGCCTCGCGCAGCGCGCCGTCGAGCGCGGGGAACAGCCGGGCCGCGGTGCCGAGGCCGGCGAGCAGTTCCTCCTCGGGGTGTCCCGCGTGCGGCAGCAGTCCGCCGGCCAGCCAGCCGTACCCGGCCCCGGCCCACACGTCGGCGGCGGGCAGCATCAGGCTGGGGTCCTCGGCCGACTGCAGCGAGAACTCGACCCGCCAGGCCTCCGCGCCGTCCGCCGCCCGCCGCGCCGACGCGCCGGCCCGGCGTCCGCCCGCCTCGGCCTCGTCGGCGGCCTCGGTGTCGTCGCGGGCCGGCTCGACCAGGCGGAAGCAGGTGCGGACGCGCCGGCCGCCGGGAGCGCGGCGCTCGCCAGCCAGTCCGCGAACGTGGCGGCCAGCTCCCGGGCCTCGCGCTCGTCGGCCGCGTCCGCCACCTCGACGAGGGGCTGCTGGCCGGCCAGTGCAAGCAGCATCCGTTCTGCGACCCCGGTGCGGGCCGGGCGGACGGCCCTTGCGCGCGGGCAGCAGGGCACCCGGCAACCGGGTGCGCACCGACGCGTCCGCCAGGGCGTCGAGCATGTCCGCGAGCAGCGGGCCGGGCGCGGTGTCAGCCGGCGGCGTCGGCCGCGGCGCGGCAGGCGGGCGGCATCGCGGCGGCGAGCTCGCGGGCGTGCCGCGCGTCGGCAGCGGACAGCACCGGCCGCCAGCGGGCGGCGTAACCGCCGTCTTCCTCGGCGAGCACGGGCAGCACCCGGCCGCGGGCCGCCAGGTCGTCGGCGAACCGGGCGACGGCGGCCAGGTAGCCGATCGAGCCGCTGGCCACGACGTCGCCCGGTTCCAGTTCGGCGAGCGCCGCGAGCAGCGACGTGGCGGCGGCGGGCTCGAAGACGAGCACGGGCACCCGCCAGGCGGCCAGCGTCGGACGGGCGGCGCGGCCGGCGGCGCCGCCGGCCGCTCAGCGGGCGGACGAGAGCTCCGGTGAGGCGAGTGGCCCGTCGGCCGTGGACGGCAGCCGGAGCGTGACCTCGTCATCGACCGCCTTGCGGGCCAGGTCGCCCGACCGGCGCCGGCCAGCGCGTCGGCGAGCGCGTCCGCCAGGGCGTCCGGGCGGCACGGCGAACGGGTGCGGGCGCGGCGCCCGGGACGGCCGTCCGCGGCGCGGCGGGGCCTGCGCGGGCAGCCCGGAGTCCTCCGCCCAGACCTGCAGCGCACCGTACGCCCAGATCCCGTGGACCACCAGCATCGTCGTTCACCCCCAGTACAAATGAGGCTAACAACCTCACGGGACGGTAGCGCCAAGTCCGCAACGAAAGGACCGGTACCGGGCGCGCCTGGCGCTAAAGCCGCCGATCCCCGGGTGGTTGGCAACGGGCGCCCATCGCCGGCTCGCTGCCGCAACCACCCGCCGCGGGCTTCGCTACCCGGCTGCTGTACTGGTCCAGTGCGATGGGAGCGACGGCCTGGGCGCTGGATCGTAATGCGATAGCGTTTGGTGTCTGGCCTGGCTTGCCCGCAGGGCGCCCGGCCGGCTTGGTGATCCGCGATTGGAGGGGACAGTGACCGGAACACGGCTCGCGCCTGGTGACGAGGCGCCGGACTTCACGCTGCCCGACGCCGACGGCAACCTGGTATCGCTGTCGGGGCTGCGCGGCCAGCGGGTGATCGTCTACTTCTACCCCGCGGCGATGACCCCCGGCTGCACGAAGGAGGCCTGCGACTTCACCGCCGCCCTCCCGGACCTCACCGCGGCGGGGACCGCGGTACTCGGGATTTCCCCGGACTCGCCGGCCAAGCTGGCGAAGTTCCGGGAGAAAGAGCACCTCGCCTTCCCGCTGCTGTCCGACCCGGACAAGGCCGTCCTCACCGCCTACGGCGCGTACGGCGAGAAGATGAACTACGGCAAGACGATCATGGGCGTTATCCGCTCCACGTTCGTCATCGACCCCGACGGCAAGATCGAGAAGGCCCTGTACGCGGTCAAGGCCACCGGCCACGTCGACCGTCTCCGCAAGGACCTAGGGGTCTGACGAGTAAGATTCACTCGGGTGCGGCTGACCTTGAAGTCCGCATCCACCCCGCCGACGGCGGGGGACGCGGGCGTGGCGAAATGGCAGACGCGGCAGGTTTAGGTCCTGTTGGTGGAAACACCGTGGGGGTTCAAGTCCCTTCGCCCGCACTCGATTTCGCTGCGAACACAGTACTTGCCGCAAACACAGCGCTTGCCGCCAAGACGGTGCGAATTCCCTCATGGGATGGAAAGGCGTGGCACTGCGGGGCGGCGGGTGATCCCGGCCGCGTAAACCCGGCGAGAAAGCTAAGCTGTAGCTCCCGGTCATGAGAAATGGCTTTCCATGGTCTCAAAGGAGCGAGCGGCGCGTGTCAATCTTCACCTCTTCTCTGGAAACGTCACTGACCGATGCCGTCCCGGCGAGTAACTATGCCTCAGACTGCTTCGTGACCAGCGAAGACGGCTATAACGACGTGCTGGTTAGGCGAGTGCCTGCCGACGCGATGACGACCGGCGCCTACGTCGGCGTCGGGCCGGACCAGAACTTCATCTACGCCGGGGTGCTGCGCCCCCGCCTGGTGCTAATTGTTGACGCGCGCATGGACAATTTGCTTGAGCACCTCGTGTTCAAGCTGCTAATCGAGCGGGCCGAGACCCCGCTCGAATACCTCGCTGCGCTGTTCTCCCGGGAACTGCCACCCGGCCCGGCGGCTGTCGGGCCGGGCCCTGAGCCGCTGCTGGCGGCCTTCGACGCGCTGCCGGTCTCCGCCGCGTCCCACGAGTCCACGGTCAAGTGGATCAAGGCGGAGCTGCTGCGGCGGTGGGCGCCGCTGGCACCGTACCTGGATCGCGTCGACTACCTGTGCGGTGAGTTCTTCACCCGACAGCTTGACATCACGTCGGTCAGCGCGCGGCTGCTCGCCAACCTCGATTTCGTGCCGACACTGCGTGAGGTAATCGGGGCCCGCGAGACGCACGGGGTGAACCTGCATTACCTCACCGACCCCGGCCGCTACGTCTACGTGCGGTCCCTTCAGGTTGAGGACCGGATCATCCCCGTGCTCGGCAACCTCTTGTCGCCGCGATCGGTCGTGCAGGTAAATGACCTATTGCGGCAGAGCGGCGAGGCAATCTCGCACCTGTACCTGTCCAACCTTGAGGAATTCCTGCTCGGCCGGTACCTGATGGATAGCGAGCGGATCGCCCGCCGGCCAAACCCCTCTGGACTGCTGTCCGGCGAGCACGGCGCGGCCTACCGTGAATTGCTCAACCGGATCCGCGAGCTTGACCTGCGCGATGACGCGGCTCTCATCCGGTTTTTCTTCCCGGCGACGTTCGACGGGTTCAGCTACGGGCATTTCCCGTACTTGCTCGGCGACATACGGCTGCTGAAGGGATTCCTGGCTCAATGGCGCGACGAGCTGCCGCCGTCGGTCCTGCACACGTACCTCTGACATGCCAGGGGCGTTGCTCGCCGATCTCGACGACGTGCCGGGATCTGTCTGGTCGGCCGCGAGCCCGGCGCCCGTCTACACCGCCCGTGCCTGGCTCGCCGCGTCGCGGTGGCCGGGCGACGGAATGCGTTACCTGCTCGCCGGCGGCCTCATGGTGCCGGTCCGCTCGGTCACCGACCCCTCCGCCTGGTCGCGGATGAACCTGGTCGACATCTGCGCCGGCACCGCCTTCGGCGACTGGGCCGACCCTTGCGTGGTGGCCCGCGCGCGGTCGCACGCGGTCCCGCACCTGCTCGTGGCCGCACCCGGCTACTTCACGGTTCCGATCGGCCCCGCGGACGGCGACGTGAGCGCCCTTGTCGACGCCGTCGAAGCGCAGGGCCAGGTGGCCGGCTTCGCCTACCTGCCGCCGGAAGCAGCCCCGCTGCTTGACGAGTTGCGGCGGCGGGACTACACCACCGGGCTGGTATCGGTCACGACCCGGCTTGACCTGCCTGGTGATTCCTTCGACGACTACCTCGCCGGGCTGAGCGGCCGGCGCCGGGGGCAGGTACGCCATGAGGTCCGCTGTTTCACCCGGCCGGCGGAACGATCGACCATGCGAGCGGCGCCGACGTCATCGGGCAGCTGCCGCTTGTCGCCCGGCTGGAAAACGCCTTGCAGCGAGCCCACGGCTACGCCGCGAGCGAGGAGTCGTACCTGGCGCTGAACGCCGCGTTCGCTGACTTGTTCGGCCCGTCCCTGCACCTGCTGCGCGCGTCGCTGCACGGCGAGCCGGTCGCCACGGTGACCCTCCTGCACGTCGGGGACGACCTGGTGGTGAGAGCGTTCGGCGGGGTGGACAGCCCAGAAGCCCGCGCCGCGGTGGTCTACTTCAACCTCGTCTACTACGCGTCGATCGAACTCGGCCTGCGGCTGGCCGTCCGGCGCGTGTGGTTCGGAACGTCCACGATAGAAGCCAAGCGCGGGCGCGGCCTCGCGGTGGTCCCGCTGACCGGGGCGGTCGGGCCGGGCGGCGGCGACACGCTGCGCTCCTTGCTCACGGAAACTGACACTCACCTGCGCGGGATGCTGAGTCGGTGGCTTGGCGGCTGAGCGCGACAAGCGCGTACATCGGGGGGTGCGCGGTCTCGGCCCTTGGCACGGGCGCGGTCTACCCGGTCAACGTCATCTACCTGCACCTGGTCCGTGGCCTGCCGGTGCGGCTGGTCGGCCTCAGTATCTTCGTGTCCGCCCTCGCCGCGATTGGCAGCGCGCCCGTCGCCGGTCACCTGCTTGCCCGCCTTGGCGGCCGTAGGGTCGTGGTCATCGCCCTGCTGATCCAGGCCGCGGGCACGGCCGGGATGATCGCGGCGACCTCGGCCCCCGTGGCCATGATCGCCATGACGGTGCAGGGCCTCGGCAACGGCTCCTTCTACGCCGCGCAGACGCCGCTCGTCACGCAGATCGCGGACGGGGCGCAGCGCATCCGCCTGCTTTCCCTGCGCTACGTCATCAACAACGCGGGCATCGGCGTCGGCGCGGTGCTCGGCGGCCTGGTCATCGCGGCCTACGGCCTGCGCGGCTACACCGGCGTGTACCTGGCCAACAGCGTCTCCTATGCCGCCTTCGCCGTGGTCCTGGCGACGATGCCGGTGACGGCGACCCGCCGGCGTGGGCAGCCGGGGCCGGGCCTGCGCGGGTATGCCCGCTTGCTCGGCGCCAGGCGGCTGCGCCGGCTGCTGCTCCTGCAGTTCCTGATCGTGGCGGCCGGCTACGCGCAGATCGATTCGTCGGTACCGCTGTACGCCAGGCAGCACCTGCACCTCTCGTCACTACTGATCGGCGGGGTCATTTCCGCTAACTCGGCGCTAGTCGTCTTGCTGCAGGTGCCGGCCACCGCCTGGGTGAACCGCCGTGGCCCGCGCACCGCGCTTCGCCTGCTCGGGCTGACCTGGTCGCTGGCCATGCTGGTCGGCTGCGCGGCCGGACTGGTGCCCCGCAGCCTGGCCGCGGCGGCGCTGTTCCTGGCCATCGGCGTCTTCTCGGTGGGCGAGTGCCTCTACACCCCGGCATTCCAGACCATGCTGCTCGACCTGGCCGGGGAGCAGGACGTCGGCCGCTACGCGGCGCTGACCAGCATGACCTGGACGACGGCACTGCTCGTGGCGCCGACGCTCGGCATCGCTCTCGTCCAGCTACCCTGGCCAGCCGCCTACTGGCTTACGCTCGCGCTTGGCGGTCTGGTCGTCGCGGCGCTGCCGGCTGGAACCGGACCTTCGAGAGAGGCTCATCGTGCACATCCTGTTGGTGAACCAAGGTGACCGCGCTTCCAAGCGGTTCATCCCCAGGCGGCTGTCGGCGGCGGGCCACCGCCTGGACCTGCTCCACTGGAGCCCGGCGGTCTGGGACCGTCAGCACTTCGGCCGGGTGATGGCGGTGCGCTTCGCCGACTGGGCCGGACTGGCGGCCGCCGCCGGCCGGGCGCACGAGACCGACCCCTTCGACGGCGTCCTCTGCTACGACGAGGCGACTGTGCCGATCGCCAACGACCTGGCCCGCCTGCTGCGCTGGCCGGCGGTGTCGACCCACTGGGGGGACGCCTTCCGCTACAAGGACCGCATGCGGGTCGCCTGGGAGGCGGCGGGCTTGCGGGTGCCGCGGTACCGGGTACTGCACCGCAAGACCGACCTGCGGCCGCTGGCGACGTGGCGGTTTCCCGTGGTTCTCAAGCCGACGGCGATGATGGGCAGCCGCGGCGTGGTCAAGGCGGAGAGCTTCGCGGACCTGGCGCGCTGCTGGCACCTGCCGTTCGACGCCGACGAGGACATGCGCATCGGCGACGAGCTGTGGTCCATGGCGGAGCTCTTCGACATCCCGCGGGCCGCGCTGGCCGAGGAGTACATCGCCGGGCCCGAGTTCAGCGCTGAGGGGGTGGTCGTGGACGGCGCGTACCACCTGGTGGGCATTACCGGGAAGACGTCCGGCGACGCACCCTACTTCGACGAGACAGGGCACGTGTTCCCGGCGCCGGGCCTGCCGGCGCATGCCCGGGCGCGGATTCTGGCGGTCCTTGAGGCGGCGCACCGGGCGCTCGGGCTGAGCAACGGCGTGACCCACACCGAGTTCCGGGTGGACGACGAGGGCGTCTGCCTCATGGAGCTCAACGCGCGGATCCCCGGCGGGCACATCACCGACCTCGTTGAGCTGGTCACCGGCATTGACCTGGTGGAGGCGGCCGCGCGGGCGGCCTGCGGCACGCTGCCGGCCGGCGACCTGGCCGGGCCGCCAGGCCGGGGGCACGCCCGCGTGCGCGGCCGCGGTGCACCTGACCGCACCGCGGCGCTGCTGGGGCTCCCGTTTCCGCACGGCGGTCGTGCCCGATCCCTGGCCGGCCCGGCTGGTCGCCACGCACCTGCACGTCGCGGCGGGCGACCTGATCCAGGCGCCCCGCCTGTCCGGCGAGACCCGCCTGGGGAGCGCGATTCTCGCCGCGGATGACCCGGAAGCCCTGGCGCGGGGCATAGCCAGGGTGCGCGCTGAAAGCGAGATCACCTGCGACTAGCCGCGCTCGCCGTCCTCGCCGCGTCCGCTAGCCGGGCCCGCCCCATGATCACGAAGATTCCGCATCTTATTCGATGTTTTATCTACATGATAGGAAAAGTCTTCGCGATCGGCGCGCGGGCAGCCACCGGGGAGCCATGGCTTACCTACGGTTGACTGGGGCCGGGCCTTAATCGGCCCTGGGAACTTCGGAGTCGGGGATGACCGGGAGAGTGAAGTGGCGTTCCAGGGCGTCCGTCTCGGCCGGGTCGGCCAGGAGCAGGACGTCGTCGCCCGCTATGAGGGTGGTGTCGCCGGTGACGGTCAGCAGGGTGCCGTCCCTGATCACCAGGCTGACCCAGGCGTTCTCACCGCACGGGAGGTCGGCCACCTGGCTGCCGTCGGCCGCGGATCCCTCGGCGACGTGATAGCGGTGCAGGCCCTCCGGTTCCTCGCTGAAGCGGACGCCGAGCGACCATGGCTCTGGCTCGATGCTGCGCAGCGGTATGCGCAGGCGGTGGGCGAGGGTGGGCACCAGGCCGCCCTGGATCGTGACCGAGAAGCCGACGATGACGAAGATGACCTGGTAGGCAAGGGCGGCGCCGGGGGTGCCCGACTCGACGATGGCCATGCCGAGCAGGATCGGGCACCGCGCCCTTGAGGCCGGTCCACAGGAAGAAGACCCGCTCCGGCGCGGTAAGGCGGACGGGCAGGGAGACCAGGCCGCCGAGGACCGGGCGGATCACGAACGCCAGCAGCGCCGCGAGGGCAAGGCCGTCGGCCCAGGCGGACGCGCTGGCGAGCTGGGACAGGCGCATGGTCAGGCCGAGCATGACGAACGCGACGATCTCCGCGAGCGACGCGAGCGAGGAGTGGAAGCGCTCGATCTCCCGCTTGTACGGGGCGGGCTCGTCGCCGATGATGATGCCGGCCACGAGGACCGCGAGGAACCCCGACCCGTGGGCGACCGTGGCGGCCCCGAAGATGACCAGCACGCCGGCGAGCACCCGGGGGGAGTAGAGCCCCTCGCTCGGCAGCGGCACCCGGCGCATGAACGCGAGCAGCGCGAGCCCGCCGGCCACCCCCACGGCCACCCCGACGGCCATCTGCAGCGCGAATTCGGCCACCACGTGCCAGGCGACGCTCGCCGCCCCGCCGTGCGCCGCGAGCAGCGCCGAGAGCAGCGCGATGCCGACCGGGTCGTTGGCGCCGGACTCGCCCTCGAGCAGCACCCCGGTGCGCCCCGCGATCTCGCGCCGGCCGAACACCGAGAACACCACCGCCGGGTCGGTCGCGGCCACCGCCGTGCCGACGAGCAGGGCCAGGTGCCAGCTCATCCCGGCGACGTACCGGGCCGCCACCGCGGTGCCCGCGGCGGTGACCAGCGTCCCCGCGATCCCGGTCCAGACGATCGCGGCGGCCGCGGTGCGGAACCGCCGCCGGCCGATGTGCATGCCGCCGTCGAACAAGATGACCGCCAGCGCCAGCGTCACGACCCGCTCGACCGTGGCCCCCGGCAGCGCGGTGGCGGACGGCCACAGCTGCGCCGCGATGACCGCCGCGACGAGGAAGAACGCGGGCGCGGGCACCCGGAGCCTGGCACTGAGCCGGTTGGAGAGCACGGCCGCCGTCCCGGCCAGGCCGATCACCAGGACGATGAGGCCGAACTGGCTGGCCCCGCTCATCGGGCCCAGCTCACCAGGTCACCCGGCACGGCGCGTGAAGTCGTCGCACGTACGGAACCCTATCTGGCGCCGCGCGCCCGTCCGAGCCGCGGGAAATCCGCGGAGCGGTGAACTAGGACGAGCGGGACGACGAGAACTGGGAGAAGTTGAAGGCGGACGACGGCAGCAGCATGCTGGACACGTTGAACCGGGTCTTCAGCAGGCCGAACTGGTACATGACGTCCGCGACGCGCTGGATCCGGGTCGCGTCGATGCCGATCGGGTAGGTGTCAAGCGCCATCACGGCCGCGATGCCCGCCGTGACCTGGCCGTTCTGCGGGCCGTTGATGGCCTCGAAGGCCTGCTCGACGGCGGCGCGGTCGGTGTCGGCGATCTCCTGGCCGACCTCGAGGGCGGCGAGGAACCGCTTGAGCGTGTTCGGGTTCTGCGCCGCCCACTGCTTGGTGACCACGTAGCCCTCGATGGGGAAGTCCGACGTGGCCCCCTGGTTCAGGTCCGCGAGCGGGACCGCGCCGTACTCCTGCTCGGCCTGGCTGGCGAACGGCTCGGGCAGGGTGGCCGCGGCGATCTGGCCGTAGGCCAGCTCCTGTGCCATTTGCGGGAACGGGATCGGCCCCGCGGTCGCGGGAACTTCACCGGCGTTGGGAACTGACGTCCCGGGTTGACGCCGTTCTCCTGGAGCACCGAGACGTCGAGCAGGTAGTCGATGTTGCCCGGCGCGTTCACGCCGACCAGGTGGCCCTTGAGCTCCGCCAGGGTCTTGATCTTGGAGTTCGGCATCGTGAAGATGGTCTGCGCGCCCTGCTGCATGATCGAGGCCTCGGCGACCACCTCGATCGGCTGCGTGCTCGATCGCCGCCTCGTTGATGTACGAGACGTAGTTGCCGCCGGAGATGTCGAGCTGGCCCTTGAGCTGCTGCGCCACCGCGGTCTCCGAGCTGACCGCGGGGGAGTAGTTGATCTTCAGCCCCTCCTTGGCGAACAGCCCGTCGTGCAGCGCGATGAAGAACCCGGCGGAGTCCATGGCGGGCACCACGCCGACGTTCAGCGTGCGTCTTCTCCGGCGGGCCGAAGTTCGTCGGCAGGGCGCTCGCCGTCGAGGCTGCCGTCGCCCGCGGACGCGGAGGACGAGCAGAGCAGCCCGCCGCGAGCCCGGCCACCGCCGTCAGCGCCACCGCGCCCGCCGCCGTTCGCCGCCACCTACCCATGCCGGTCAATGGAACCCCTCACTGAGCTAGCCGCAGATCACCCGTGCCCAGGAAGGATAAACCAGCATCTATGAACAAGGTCGTCGAATTGCGAAAAATCGGGTGATGCCAGCAGCCTTCCCACTCGCCTCCGGCGCGCTGGACCCGCCTCCTTCCCTCGTCACGGTGAAGTTCGTACCTCACTTCACCGTTCCTCAGTCCAGTCGGCGGCGCGCGCCTTGGCTCGCGGGGGAGGGCGTGAGCGCCGCCCGCCCGGGACACTGAGTCGGCCGGGCGGGCGGCGAGTCTCGGGGGGGCTACTTGCTGATGAGGCCCGGCTCCGGCTGGATCATCTTGGAGATCGGATACGGGGCGGTGGCGTCGCCGGTCAGGCCGAACTCGAACATCGAGTCGGCGACGCGCTGCAGCTGCGGCACGTCCATCTCGAGCGGGTAGGTGTCGATCGCCATCGTGTCGGCGACGATCGGCGTGATGCCGGTGTACTTCTCCATCGCCGTCTCCACCGCCGAGCGGTCGGTGTCGGCGAGCTGCTGGCCCTCGTTCAGCGCCCGGAGGAACGCGGCCACCGTGTTCGGGTGCGCCTTCACCCACTGCGCGGTCCCGATGTAGCCGGTGAACGGGAAGTCCTGCACCGACCCCTGGTCGAAGTCGGCGATCGGCACGCGCGCCGAACTGCTGCTCGGCGATCTCGGCGAGCGGCTGCGGCAGCCAGGCCGCGTCGACCTGCCCGGCCGGCAGCATGGTCAGCAGCGCGGGGAAACCCGCCTTCGGTATGACCTGCTTGATCGCGCTCGAGCTGGTAGCCGTTCTCGGCGAGCAGCGCGCCCATCATCACGTCACCGATGTCGTTCGCCGTGTTGAGCCCGATCCTGGCGTGCGCCTTGGCCAGCTCGGCGACGGTCTGGAACTTCGAGTTGGGCATCACGTAGAGCGCCTCGGTGCCCGGCTGGATCTCGGACCCGGCGGCGATGATCCGCATGTTGACCGGCGCCACGGTCTGCGGCGTCGCGCCGAACTTGCCGGCCATCTGCGCCAGGATGAACGACACGTAATTGCCCGCGACCAGCTGCGCGCGGCCGGTCTGCAAGTCGGGAATGCCGGCCTCGCCGCCGGTAATGCTCTTGATCTTGACGGTCAGGCCCTGCTGTGCGAAAAACCCCTGGGCCTGGGCGACGTAAAGGCCGCCTTCCTCGGCGGCCGGCACGGAGTCAACGGTAATGGTGCGCTGCTCGAGCTGGCCGGTCGCCGCGTCCGCGGTACCCCCGGCAGCCGCGCAGCCAGCGAGCGTTCCAGCGGCCGCGATGGCCGCAATGGCCGCACCCAAATAGGACAATGTCCTAATCATCATTGGAAGCCCCCTTAACTCTCTGGGGACCGACCCTAGTGCAATTGCATAGGGTCTTCACGGCACTTTGTTCTTTGCGAAAAATGTCTGGTTGGAGCGTTACGCGGCAGTTAATGGTAATTGGCAACTATCGCTAATAACGGACAATTGCGATTGATGGAGCGAATGACCTAAATAGGGCAGAGCGGTCACGCGGGCGAAACGCGACGGCCCGGTTCCGTGGGGGAACCGGGCCGTTGCGCTGCGGCGGGAGCAGCGGCGGGCTACCCGCCGATCTCGCCGGTCTCCGGCTGGATCATGCTCGGTGATCTTGTAGGGCTTGCTGATGACGCCGAACTCGTACATCGCGTCCGACACCCGCTGCATCACCGGGACGTCCATGACCAGCGGGTACGTGTCGAGCGTCATCGTCGCGGCGATCTCCGTCGTCGACGCCCGTGTGGGTGACGAGCGCCTGCTCCACCGCGGCGCGGTTGGTGTCCGCGACCTGCTGGCCCTCCTGGTAGGCGCGGAGGAACGCGGCGACCGTGTTCGGGTGCGACTGCACCCACGGAGTGCTGCCGACGACCGTGCCGATCGGGAAGTTCTGCAGCGAGCCCTGGTCGAAGTCGGCCAGCCGGCACCGCGCCGTACTCCTGCTCCGCCTCCGTGCCGAACGGCTCGGGCAGCCACGCGGCGGGGATCGTGTGCTTGTCGAGCAGCGCGGGCATCATCGGGAGGATCTCGGGCACCTGCGTGAGCGCGTTCACCCCGTAGCCGTCCGCGGCGAGCAGCGAGCCGAGCAGCACGGACCCGATGTTGTGCAGCGTGTTGACGCCGACCGTCGCGTGCGCCTTCACGAGCTGCTGCACCGTCTTGTACGGCGAGCTCGGCAGGACGTAGAGCGCCTGGTTGCCCGCCTGCATCTGCGACGAGTCGGCGATCATCCGCATGTCGATGGGCTTGGACGGCTCCGTCTGGGCGGGGTTCGTCGGGTTGGGCGCCGCGAACTTGCCCGCGATCTGGGCGAGGATGAACGAGACGTAGTTCCCCTCGATCGAGCTGGGCCTTGCCGGTCTGCAGGTCGCCCATTCCGTACTCGCCGCCGTTGATCGGCTCGATCGTGACCTTCAGCCCCTGCTGGGCGAAGTAGCCGTTGTCCTGGGCGATGTAGATGCCCGGCCGCGTCCGCCGTCGGCACCATGTCGATCGTGATGGACGACACCTCCGGCGCTGGCCCGGTGCGCGGACGCCGCTGCTGCTGCCGCCGCTCGAACAAGCAGCGAGCGCGACCACAGGAATGGCCGCCACCAGGCAGTATCTAAGTTTGTTAATGAGCCGCATGGGTTCTCCCCTCATTACTGAGCATGAGAGTAATGAACCCAGTCGCGCGCAATGCGCCGTTTTGCCGCGAATTGCACAAATCTTGACATCAGTCAATATCGATAAGCGTCGATACAACTCGAGGCGTGCGGTCTGCACCGCCGACTCAGACCAAAAGGCCTAACCTCAGCCACAGCGCGGGGGGCGCCTGTACTTTGCGGCGTCCTCCCGTGGGGAGGCTATGGAGGGCGAAGCCCTTCCATGCGCGGGGGGTGCAGGGGGGTCGCCCCCCCGGGCTAATACAGTGATCCCCTATGGCTGAGACCGACATCGAGACCAAGGGCGCCGAGCCGGCCGCGCTCCCGCCGGGCGCGCTGGTCAGCGAGATCGAGCGCACCCGCGCCGACCTCGCCCGCACGATCGACGAGATCGCCGACCGGGTGTCCCCTGGCAACGTCGCGCGGCGCACGGCGGACCGGGCCAAGGAGCGGCTCAGCCAGGTCGACCCGCTCATCGGCGGCGCGGTCGCCCTCGCCGTCGTCAGCGTGACCTGCTACCTGGTCTGGCGCAAGCTCCGCAAGTAACGAGACGGCCCGAGCGGCGTACGGGGGGACGGGATCCGTCCCCCCGGCCAGACGTCAGCCCGCGCTCTTGGTCAGGGCGTCGTACTCGGTGGGGGAGAGCAGCCCGGTCCCGCGTCTGCCCGTCAGTCACCCGGACCCGGAACATCCAGCCGAGCCCGTACGGCTCGGCGTTGATCAGGCCGGGATCGTCGTCGAGTTCCTCGTTGACCTCGACGACCTCGCCGTCCACGCGGGGAGTAGAGGTCGCTCACCGACTTCGTCGACTCGACCTCGCCGCACGGCTCGCCCGCCGTCACCGCCGCCCCGACCTCGGGCAGCGACACGTACACGACATCGCCGAGCGCCTGCGTCGCGTAATCGGTGATCCCGATCGTGGCGGTGCCGCCGTCGATCGCCACCCACTCGTGCTCCTGCGTGTACCGCAGTTCCGCGGGAACGCTCATCGTCACTTTCTCCTGTCGTAAAACGGCAGTCCGGTCACCTCGGCCGGCTCTGTCTTACCCCGGACATCGATCCCGAACGGTCCGCCCGCGTCCCCCTCGACGTACGCCATCGCGATCGGCGTGCCGAGCGTCGGGGACGGGGCGCCGCTGGTCACCACGCCCACCCGGTCACCAGCGGCGGACAGCACCGCGTAGCCGTGCCTCGGCACCCGCCGCGACCTGGCCGAGCAGGCCGATGAGCGTGCGCCGCGGACCTTCGGCCGCCCGCGCGGCAAGCGCCTCCCTGCCGACGAAGTCGCCCGGCTTGTCCAGTCGCACCACGCGCCCAAGCCCTGCCTCATAGGGGGTGACGTCGGGACCGAGTTCGTTGCCGTACAGCGGCATGCCCGGCCTCAAGCCGCAGCGTATCGCGGGCCGCGAGCCCGGCCGCCGGGAGGCCCCCGCTCAGCCGCAGCGCGGCGGTCAGCGCGTCCCAGATCGGCTCGCAGTCGGCGGGCGCGCAGAAGATCTCGAAGCCGTCCTCGCCGGTGTACCCGGTCCTGCGCCACCCACGCCTCGCGTCCCGCGACGGTCCCGTAGGCGCCCGCGTAGTACGGCATCGAGGCGAGCGGGAGATCGGTGACGGCGGAGAGGAAGCCGCACCCGTTCGGACCCTGGATGGAGACCAGCCCCGTGACCTCGGACTCGTCCGTGACAACGGCCGCCCAGCGGCGACCGCCACCGAGCACTTGCCGTCAGTTCCGCCGAGGACCACGGACGTGTTGGCGGCGTTGGCGACGACGAGGAAGCGGTCGGCCGCCTGCCGGTAGACGATCAGGTCGTCGAGGATGCCGCCGTCGGGCGCGCAGAGCATCGTGTACCGCGCCCGCCCGACGGCAAGCTGCGACGGCCAGCCGCAGACCGCGTAGTCGAGCGCCGCGCCCGCGCCGGGACCGGTCACCGCGATCTCGCCCATGTGGCTCAGGTCGAACAGGGCGGCGTTGGTCCTGACGGCGTTGTGCTCGGCCGTCTCGCTGCCGTAGCGCAGCGGCATGCGCCAGCCAGCGAACTCGGTCATCGTCGCACCGAGCCGCTCATGCACCGCACGCAGCGGGGTATCCCGCACAGTCGAGGTCACCAGCCTGATCCTAGCGGGAACGAGCCTTCTTTTCCTGATGGCCAGGACCCGCTAAGTCTTGGCCGCGAACGGCAGGAAAAGAGCGTTCGCAGGGTATGGAGGGGAGCATGGCGACTCTTACCCCTGAGCAGGTGGCCACCGAACTCGCGGCGACACCCGGCTGGCTGGTCAGCGACGGGCAGCTCACGCGGACGGTGACCCGCAAGGACTTCCGCGACGCGCTGCTGTTCGTCAACGCGGTCGGCTTCCTCGCCGAGCGGGCCAACCATCACCCGGACATCCTCATCGCCTGGAACGCGGTGACGCTGTCCCTGGTCACGCACTCGGCGGGCGGGCTGACCGAGAACGACTTCGCGCTGGCCCGCCAGATCAGCGAGCTGAGCTGACGGCCCGCTCGATAGAGGGCCCGCGCCTGCGGGCCGAGCACGGCGCCGTAGAGCACCCGCAGGTCGCCGGAGACCTTGTAGGTGCTGACCGCGACGACCTGGCCGCTGCCCGGGCGCGGGCTGAACCCGGCGAGCCATGGCCCGCCGCTGTCCCCGGCGGTCATCGCGCACGGCGTCCGCACGCTGCCGCCGGACGCGGTGACCGGCCCGGCGCAGTAGTTGAGGTCCAGGCCCGCTGTAGGGCTGCTCGGCCGGGTAGCCGAACACGTACGCCCGGCGCGAGCGGCGCCGTGTCCTGGCTGCCCGCGAACTCCACGGGCAGGCCGGGCGGCGGCTGCGCCGTGCCTGGCGCCCCGTACACGGGTGGCCGTGGTGACCTGGACGAAGGCGACGTCGTACTGCTCGCTGCCGCCCTTCGGCCCGGTCCAGCCGGGCGATGGCGAAGAACCGGCGCGCCGTGTACTCGCCGTAGGGCATCAGCCCGTCGCTGAAGCCCGGCACGAACATCCAGTTGGTCGCCCACTGCGCCGCCTCGGCCCGCCCGGTGCGGGCTGACGCCCTGGTCGGCCGGGGCCGCCGCGTGACGCAGTGCGCGGCGGTGAGCACCACGTCCGGGTGCTGCCGCCGACCAGCGTCCCCGAGCACACGTAGTCCGCGCCGCCGAGGGTGAAGAAGACCTTCCCGACGGCGGCCGCCACCGCGCCGCCGTGCGTCCAGCTCAGCCCGCGCCCGGCGGTGTTCCCGGTCAGCCGATGGCTCCCGCCGCGCGGACGGGGCCCGCCTGACCAGTTGGCCGCACGGCGGCTGCCCGTCGGCGCGGCTGCTGTCGCGGCCGCCTGGCCGTCCGCGGCCTGCAGCGGCGGCCGCCATCCGGGCTTGCGTCCAGTACCGGACGGCCGCGGCCTGCGCCGCGGTGCCGGCGGCGTCCTGCACGACGGCGACACCGGCGGACGGCCGACGGCGGCGGCGCCCGCCTGGGGGGCCAGTGCCTGGCGCCCCGGCGGCGATCGCGGTCCCCGCGACGGCCGCGACGACGCGGTTACTGAGCGTCATTCCCATAGGTATCGCGGAATGCTATCCGCCACGTCCGTCATCCCGGTCGCGGCGTGCCGGAACCCGGCCGAGGCGCCGGAAAGACTTGAGTGGAAACTCTGAGCAAATGCGGAGATACTGTCCAGAGTTCTCTCATTAGTCACTGAGCGGACATTTCTTTCGCCGATCCCGTCATGCGATCGTGATCGTGGTCCACCGGGAGGAGAAATAATGAAACCAGTCAAGTCAGTCAGGTCGGCTCACCGCCCTCGCCGGCTCCGCCGCGCTGCTGAGCCGGCCTAGCCGTCGCGGGCTCGTCCGCGCGCAGTGCACGCGGCGGTGACCGGACCGGGCGGCAAGACGGCGCAGTCCAGCGCGAGCTCGTGCGACCTGGCCAACGGCATCAAGCACGTCGTGCAGCTCACCTTCGACAACGTGCATTTCTTCCGCGACAACCCGAATGTCCCGTCCGACCTGGAACTCATGCCGAACCTGCTGAACTTCTTCGAGGGCAACGGCGCGTTCCTGTCCAACAACCACACCCCGCTGATCGCGCACACCGCCGACGACATCCTGACCACGTACACCGGCCTGTACGGCGACCGCCAGGGCATGCCGATCTCCAACAGCTTCCAGGCGTACAACAGCGACGGGCCGAACGGCAGCTTCAACACGACCGATCTCGGCCAGCTCGTTCGCGTACTGGACCGACCCGGTCTTCGACACGGCGAAGCACGCCGAACGCGAACGCACGACACCAACCCGAACATGGTGTACTCGCCCGGTCCCGCCGGCCACGGCCGCCACCCCGGTCACGCCGAACACGGTCACCCCGGCCCCCTGGGTGCCCTACACCCGGGCCGGCTGCAACGTCGGCGACGTCGGCGGTGGCCAACGCCGAGCTAGAGAACACCGGCGTGGACATCCCCAAGGTGTTCGGCGCCAACTCGCCCGAGAACGCCCAGCTCACCGCCGACACGGACTCCTTCAAGGACCAGGAGACGCGCCGACTACGTCGGCGTCGCGGTGCACTGCGCCAAGGGCGCGGCGTTCTGCGCGGACGCGACGGCGATCAAGTTCGGCCAGACGACGCCCACCAAGTCCGCCTCGCCCGACCTGCTGCCCCAGGAGCCGGGCGGCTACAACGGCTACCAGGCGCTCTTCGGCCACAAGTACGTGGCCCCGCAGCTCGGCGCGGGCACCGAGAACCTCACGCGCGACGGCCACGAGGTCACCAACGCCAGCGGCAACCTCGTCGACCTGAACGGCAACCAGCTCAACGGCGACTTCCTGAGCACCCCCGGGCTTCCCCGGCTTCGGCCCGATCAACGCCGCCCAGTCGCTGGCCTACGCGGCCGACATGCTGGAGTCCGGCGTCCCGGTGGTCAACACCTACATCGCCGACATCCACGGCAACGAGGCTCCGGCCGGCCTGGCCGCCTGCAAGGGCGCGCCCGGCCGCGCTCGGCAGCGGCAGCGCCTGCTACATCGCCCAGGCGCAGTACTACAACCAGGCGTTCGGCGACTTCTTCAAGCGGCTCGCGGCGGACGGCATCACGTCCGGCCAACACGCTGTTCGTGCTCAGCGCGGACGAGGGCGACCACGAGGCGGGCGCCAACGTCGGCCGCGCGATCCAGCCGACCCCGGCGAACTGCGACGGCGCGACCGTTTCCGGGAACGTCGTGACCCCGGACGTCGCTGTGCACCTACCCGGCTGGCTCCTTCGGCGAGCTGGCGGGCAACCTCACCGGCCTGCTCGCCACCCAGAAGAACGACACCACGCCGTTCACCGTCGAGGCCGACACCGCGCCCGAGTTCTACGTCACCGGCAACCCCGGGCCGAACTCGCCCACGGTAAGGACGCTTGAGCACGACGTCGCCGGGCTGACCGCCGCCAACCCGTACACGGGCACGACGCAGAACATCGCCAACTTCATCGCCGACCCGGTGGAAGAGGGCATCCTGCACATCGTGAACGCCGACCCGGCCAGGACCCCGACGTTCGCGCTGTTCGCGAAGCCGGACTACTTCCTGTCCAGCGGCGCGGCCACCTGCCCGGCGGCCGGCTGCGTGACGCAGAACACCGGGTTCGCCTGGGACCACGGCGACTACGCCGGCGAGATCAACATGACCTACCTCGGCCTGGTCGGCCCCGGCGTCAAGCACCTGGGCCTCAACGGCTGGAACGCGGAGCAGGGCCCGAACTCGGCCGGCCCGAACAGCGGCCAGGTCGAGTCGGTTGACCTGGCCAACCCGGGCATCTGGACCGACCACACCGACATCCAGCCCACCGAGATGTACCTGACCGGCCTGAAGGACGACTACGCCCAGGACGGCACGGTGATCACCGGCGTCCTGGCCAGCCCGTCCGCGCACCTGCGGTCCGTGCCGGAGCAGCAGCTGGCCGCCTGCTACAAGCAGCTCAACGCCAGCGTCGGCCAGTTCGGCGCCGCCACCCTGGAGGCCTCGACGAACGCGGTCGAGTCCACCTCCGCCGGCGACGCCAAGTACACCAGGTCAACGCGAAGCTCCTCGCCCTGGAGAAGCTGCGCGACGCGCTGGCCATCAAGGTCAAGAACGAGCTGAACGCCGCGGCCTTCGGCAACACGGCGATCCCGGACCCGCTCGGGCAGCTCGTCGCCTGCCAGGCGATCATCGGCGCGGCCAAGCTGCTCGCCGCGACGAGCTAATCCCGGCGCACCCGCCGGACGCGCCCCCGCGCCGCCCGTCGCGGCGCGGGGGCGCGGCCGGCCCGGCGCTGTAGCAGAATAGGCGCGTGACTGCGACGCTAGCCCACTTGTCACCCGGGGGACGCCCCCGTCCCCCCGGCGTGACGTGGTGATCCTCGGCTCGACCGGGTCGATCGGCACCCAGGCGCTCGACATCGTCCGCCGCAACCCGGACCGCTTCCGGGTGGCCGCGCTCGCCGCCGGCGGCGGCAACCCCGCGCTGCTCGCCCGCCAGGCGGTCGAGTTCGGCGTGCCCGGTGGTCGCGGTCGCCGACGAGGCCGCCGCCCCGTCGGTGGTGGCGGCGATAAGAAGAGCTAAGGCAGTCATCCCGAACGGGTGTCGGGCTCCGCCTCCTCCGCCACGCTGGTTACCCGCAGGTCCTGGCGGGCGCGGACGCCGTGTGCCACCTGGCCGGCCTGGAGTGCGACGTCGTGCTGAACGGCGTGACCGGCGCCGCCGGCCTGCGGGCGACGCTCGCCGCGCTCGACGCCGGCCGGACGCTCGCGCTCGCCAACAAGGAGTCGCTGATCATCGGCGGCCCGCTGGTGACGAGCCGGGCCAAGCCGGGGCAGATCGTGCCGGTGGACTCCGAGCACTCGACGATCGCCCAGTGCCTGCGCGCCGGGGCGAACTCCGAGGTCAAGCGGCTCGTGCTGACCGCGAGCGGCGGCCCGTTCCGCGGCTGGCCGAGGGAGCGGCTTGAGTCGGTCACCCCGGAGCAGGCCCTCGCGCACCCGACGTGGCGCATGGGGCCGCTGGTCACCACCAACTCGGCCACGCTGGTGAACAAGGGCCTTGAGGTGATCGAGGCGCACCTGCTGTTCGGCTTCGGGCTCGACCAGATCGACGTGGTGGTCCACCCGCAGTCGATCGTGCACTCGATGGTCGAGTTCTCCGACGGCGCGACGATCATCCAGGCCAGCCCGCCGGACATGCGGATCCCGATCGCGCTCGGCCTGGCCTGGCCGGACCGGGTGCCGGACGCGGCCCCTGGCCTCGACTGGACGACGGCCGCGACGTGGACGTTCGAGCCGCTCGACGACGCGGCGTTCCCCGCCGTGGCGCTGGCCAGGGAGGCCGCCAGGCTCGGCGGGACCGCGCCCGCCGTCTACAACGCCGCCAACGAGGCATGCGTGGCCGACTTCCTCGCGGGAAGTATCTCGTTCACCCGGATTGTTGACACGGTAGCTCGCGTAGTCTCGGAGCACGACACGTCGCGTACGGGGGCGACCACGCTTGAGGACGTCCTCGGCGTGGACGCCTGGGCGCGGGCCCGGGCGCGGAGCTCACCAGGAGCTGACCCGCCGGGCTGGCTGGTGCGGTGCAGTGGCAGTAGGGAGGACGACCTAGGTGGACGCGCTCGGCTGGCTGATCTTCCTTGTCGCCCTGCTCGTGTCGGTGATGCTGCACGAGACCGGGCACTTCGTGACGGCCAAGCGGTTCGGCATGAAGTGCACGCGCTACTTCGTCGGCTTCGGCCCGACGCTGTGGTCCACCTGGCGCGGCGAGACCGAGTACGGCATCAAGGCGCTTCCGCTCGGCGGGTTCGTCAAGATCGTCGGGATGACCTCGCTTGACGAGGTGGACCCGGAGGACGAGGCGAGGTCCTTCCGCCGCGCGCCCGGCTGGCAGCGGCTGATCGTGCTCGCGCGCCGGGTCGTTCATGCACTTCGTGATCGCGGCCGTGCTGATCTTCGGGCTCGCGCTCGCCATCGGGATCGAGAACGACAACACCACGCAACTCGGCACGGTCGCGACGTGCGTCCCGGCGAACGAGCAGGCGCTCACGAACGGGGCCGCCTGCACCAGCGGGGAGGCGAAGTCGCCCGCGGTGCTCGCCGGCCTGAAGGTCGGCGACCAGGTGACGTCGTTCAACGGCGTCGCGGTGTCGAACTGGACCGCAGCTCTCCAACGAGATCCTGAAGGTCAAGCCGGGCACGCCGGTCTCGCTGACCGTGCGAGCGGGACGGGCACCCGCTGACGCTGCACACGGCGCTCGCCGAGGTGCCCGGGCACGGCAGCTACTTCGGCATCGCGCCCGACGACCGTCTTCCAGCGGCAGAGCCCGCTCGACGCGGTCAAGTACGTCGGCACCGGGTTCTCCCAGGTGGTCACCGGCTCGGTCAGCGCGCTCGCGCAGTTGCCCGCCGCCGTGCCGCAGCTGTTCGCCAAGGACCGGGCCTCGACCGCCGCGGGCAACGTGTCCAGCGTGGTCGGCGCGGCCCGCGAGACGGGCCAGGCGGTCGCCGCGAACGTGGGCTGGCAGTACAAGGTCAGCTTCGTGCTGCTGCTGATCGCGTCGCTGAACATCTTCGTCGGCGTGTTCAACCTGCTGCCGCTGCTGCCGCTGGACGGCGGGCACATCGCGGTCGTGATCTGGGAGCGGATCAGGGCCTGGTTCGCCCGGCTGCGCCGCCAGCCCGACCCCGGCCTGGTCGACTACCGCAAGCTGGTCCCGCTGAGCTTCAGCGTCTTCCTCGTGCTCGTCGTCTTCGGCATGCTGCTCATCCTCGCCGACATCGTCAACCCGGTGAACATCGGCTAGCGCTGCCCTCCGTCGTGGTAACGACGGAAACCCCGCCCCACGCTTGACGGCCTTCGGCCTGCCACCGGGGGCTCACGCTTCGCCTGACGGCCTTAACATGGCTCTCGATGGTGCTGCCGCGGGCGACTTCGGTGAACATCGGGTAACCGGCGCGTTACGTTTTAGCGTTAGGCTGACGTGCGGGTCAGGGTGGGCGGGCAACGGGCTGAGAGACTGGGCGAGAATAGACACTGTTCCCCGGGGGGCGACCCCCGGACCCCCGAAGTGTGCCGATCACCCGACGGATGGAAACCAATGAGCGTTGACCTTGGCATGCCAGCTACTCCTCCGGCGCCGCTAGCCCCGCGCAGGCAGTCGCGCCAGCTGATGGTGGGTAACGTCCCGGTCGGCGGGGGCGCGCCGGTGAGCGTGCAGTCGATGTGCACCACGCTGACCGCGAACGTGAACGCCACGCTGCAGCAGATCGCCGAGCTGACCGCCTCCGGCTGCCAGATCGTCCGGGTCGCGGTGCCGTCCCAGGACGACGCGGACGCGCTGCCCGCGATCGCGAAGAAGTCGCAGATCCCGGTTATCGCCGACATTCACTTCCAGCCGAAGTACGTGTTCGCGGCGATCAACGCCGGCTGCGCGGCGGTCCGGGTGAACCCGGGCAACATCAAGGAGTTCGACGACAAGGTCAAGGAGATCGCGAAGGCCGCCGTCCGAGGCCGGCACCCCGATCAGGATCGGCGTGAACGCCGGCTCCCTGGACAAGCGGCTGCTCGCCAAGTACGGCAAGGCCACCCCGGAGGCGCTCGTCGAGTCGGCGCTCTGGGAGTGCTCGCTGTTCGAGGAGCACGGCTTCCGTGACATCAAGATCTCGGTCAAGCACCACGACCCGGTCGTGATGATCCAGGCCTACCGGCTGCTCGCCGCCCAGTGCGACTACCCGCTGCACCTCGGCGTGACCGAGGCGGGCCCGGCGTTCCAGGGCACGATCAAGTCCGCGACCGCGTTCGGCGCGCTGCTCTCGCAGGGCATCGGCGACACCATCCGGGTGTCGCTGTCCGCGCCGCCGGTCGAGGAGGTCAAGGTCGGCATCGGCATCCTCGAGTCGATGGGCATGCGCCAGCGCGGCCTTGAGATCGTCTCCTGCCCGTCCTGCGGCCGCGCCCAGGTGGACGTCTACAAGCTGGCCGAAGAGGTGACCGCCGGCCTTACCGGCCTCGAGGTCCCGCTGCGCGTCGCCGTGATGGGCTGCGTGGTGAACGGCCCCGGCGAGGCCCGCGAGGCGGACCTCGGCGTGGCCTCGGGCAACGGCAAGGGCCAGATCTTCGTCAAGGGCAAGGTGGTCGCCACCGTGCCCGAGTCGAAGATCGTGGAGACCCTGATCGACGAGGCGATGCGGCTGGCCGAGCAGGCCCTCGAAGAGCGGCGCGCAGGAGGCGCCCGGCCAGCCGATCGTCACGGTTAGCTAGTAGCTGTAGGCGCGGCCCGGGCTGCCGATTGCGGGCAGCCCGGGCCGCGGCCTATCCCCCCATGTCCGCGCGGCGGGCCCGATGCGATCGGTGTTCGGACCTGATGCGATCGCGGTTCTCGCGATGGCCCGGCCGCGCGGACAAAGGCTGCGGGATCTTCATCCAGGGGAACCCTTCCCTCCAGGCGCGCGCGGGAGGGAAGGCCGGGTTCCAGCCTTTAGATGACGATCTCGCCGACTCTCCCGGCAAGTGCCGCGTGGGCCTCGGCCGGGAGGAGCGCGTCGGTCACCAGCACGTTGATCTTCTCAACGGGCGCGAACGACGCGAGGCTGACCACCCCCCACTTGGAGTGGTCGGCGAGCACGACCACCCGGCGTGCCCGGTTGATCAGTGCGCGGTTGGTCTCCGCTTCGGCGAGGTTCGGCGTAGACAGGCCCACCTCGGGGTCGAGCCCGGTGCAGCCGAGGAACAGCGTGTCGAAGTGGAGCGATCCGATCGTCAGGTCCGCCACCGGCCCGACGAGCGCGTCCGACGGCGTGCGCATGCCGCCGGTTAGTACCACGGCACCGGCTTCCGGCCCGCGGGGCGGGCCGAACAGCCCCGCTACCCGCAGCGAGTTGGTGACGATGGTTAGCCCGGGCACGTCGAGCAGGCACTGGGCCAGCGCGAACGTGGTGGTTCCCGAGGCGATCGCGACCGCGGTGTTTGGCCTGACCAGGGCCGCCGCCGCGCGTGCGATCGTGTTCTTCTCCGGGCGCTCGAGGACGAGCTTGTCCTCGAAGCCGGCCTCGTGACCAGCGTGAGAGCCCGGCAGCACCGCGCCGCCGTGGACCTTCTCTACCAGGCCGTCCTTGGCCAGCACCTCGAGATCGCGTCTGATCGTCATGTCAGAGACGCCGAGTTGCTGCGTGAGATCGCTCACCCGCGCGCTGCCGTCGTTTCTGACGGCCTGCAGAATCAGCGACTGGCGATGTCTAGCCAGCATTCACTACCCCCTCAATAGTGTCCGAACACTTAAAAGTATGACGCTTGACTCGCTTGTTGGGTTACGGCCAACAGTGTCGGAAATTTGCTCTTGACGCGAGAAAAAATTCGGCAATGTGCGCCTCGTGCCGAATCTCGTTACGCAAAGGGCCAAAGTGCAACGATGAGTGTCGAATTAACGGCGGCGCGTGTCGAAATGATGGCGCGTGGTCATCGTCGGCCAAACTGCCCCCAGAACCCACCACGCGAGGGATTCTGTTGGGTTTGGATCCCGGAATCCGGTACCATCCGTGACGGGCGGCCACAAGTGCGGCGATGCGCAGCTGTCCCGCGAAGCGCCCCGTGCCCCAGGCGTGAGCTCAGCTGAATCCGCACCGGCGGCGGCAGGCACCGCGATGCGGCAAGATGGAATCCATGTCTGTTCCCCGCACGGCGACGCTCGCCACGACCTCGCTCGCGGCGCTGCTGGTCGCGGTCGGCCTGTCCGCCTGCACCTCGGGCGGCTCGTCGTCTCCCGCCGCGGCGAGCAGCACCGGTGCGGCCGCGGCCGCCGGGCACGTCCGCCGCGCCGGGAGCGGCGTCGCGCGTCAGGAGGCGCGGCCGCCGGGTCGGCGGCCATCGTGCCCCAGGCGTCCACGCTGCACTGGCAGGCCGTGCGGCGGCCAGCTCGCCGGCCTGCAGTGCGCCTCGCTCCAGGTGCCGCTGAACTACGCCGACCCCGGCGGCAGGAAGATCACGATCGCGCTGTCCATGGTCCCGGCGACCGCGCCGCCCGCCGAGCAGCAGGGCGTCATGCTCGTCAACCCCGGCGGCCCGGGCGAGCCCGGCCGGTCGCTGGCGGGCGACGTCGCCGCAGGGGATCAGCCCGCAGGTGGCGGCGACGTACGACATCGTGGGCTTCGACCCGCGCGGCGTGGGCGGCTCAAGCCCGTCGCTGAGCTGCGACCCGAACTTCTTCAAGGGCGTGCGGCCGGACTACATCCCGGCGAACGCGGCCGCCGAGCAGGTGCTCATCAACCGGGCGAAGTCCTACGCCGCCGCGTGCGAGCAGCGGTTCGGCTGGTTCCTGCCGTACGAGACGACGGCGAACACGGCGCGGGACATGGACCAGATCCGCCAGGCCTTCGGCGTCAAGCAGGTGACGTACTACGGCTTCTCCTACGGCACCTACCTGGGCCAGGTCTTCGGCACGCTCTTCCCCGGCCACGTCCGCCGGATGGTGCTCGACTCCACCGTGGACCCCACCGGCGCGTGGTACGCGGACAACATCAGCCAGGACTACGCCTTCCAGGGCCGGATCGAGGCGTTCTTCGCCTGGACCGCGAAATACGACTCGACCTACCACCTGGGCAGCACGGCGGCGCAGGTGCAGGCGTCCTACTACGAGATCCGCGCGAAGCTGAAGAAGACGCCGATCGACGGGCCGGACGGCCCCATGATCGGCCCGGACGAGCTTGACGACACGATCCTCCTCGGCGGGTACCTGAACGCGGTGTGGCCGTCGTTCGCGCAGGCGCTCTCGCAGTACCTCAACGACGGGAGCAGCGACGGCCTCGTCTCCCAGTTCCAGCAGTGGGGCGCGCAGAGCGAGAACACGTTCGCGGTCTACAACGCGGTCGAGTGCGCCGACGTGAACTGGCCGAGGAACTGGGCGAAGTGGCAGTCGGACACCGTGCACGTCTACCAGACCGCGCCGTTCGAGGCCTGGGACAACGCCTGGTTCAACGCGGCCTGCGCGTTCTGGCCGGTGCAGGGGCCGGCCAAGCCCTTCCAGGTCAACGGCGCGAAGCTGCCGCCGGTGCTGATGCTGCAGGGCACGCTGGACGCCGCCACCCCGTACGCGGGCGCGCAGAACGCGCACAAGCTGCTGCCGACCGCCCGCATGGTCGTGGTGGAGGGCGGCGGCAACCACGGCCAGTCGCTTGAGTCACCGCCCGACACCTGCGTGCAGAACTACCTCAACAGCTACCTGGCAACCGGTGCGGTCCCCGACAAGCCCGGCCTGGTCAACGCGACCTGCGCCCCCACGCCCGATCCCGACTCCGTAGCCAGCTGGCATCGGGACCGCGATGCTCCTCTCGGCAGTGGTTGGCGGCTGCGGCTAGGCTGGCAATATGTTGCGCGTTAGGCAGCGCTCGGACCAGGCGCGGCTGCTGGACGACCGCGACCGGGCGGCGGCCCTTGCGGTCTGCGCCGTCGACCCGGTGGCGAACGTGTTCGTCGAGTCGAGGATCAGGGCCTTCGGGCTCGATCCCGGGCGGCTCGGCGCCCAGATGTGGGGCTACGAGCAGGGCGGCCGGCTGGTGTCGCTGTGCTACGGCGGCGCCAACCTGGTCCCGGTGCAGGCCACCTCGCCGGCCATCGCCGCGTTCGCCGACCGGGCGCTGCGCCAGGGACGGCGCTGCTCGTCCATCGTCGGGACGTCCGCCGCGGTCAGCGAGCTGTGGGGGTTCCTCCGCCCGTACTGGGGGCCGGCCCGTGACGTGCGCGCCGCGCAGCCGCTGATGGCGATCGACGGCCCGTCGCCGGTCGCCGCGGACCCCGCGGTCAGGCGCGTCCGCCTCGACGAGCTCGACATCCTGCTGCCCGCCTCCATCGCCATGTTCACCGAGGAGGTCGGCATCTCGCCGCTGGCCGGCGACGGCGGCGCGTCCTACCGGGCCCGGGTCGCCGAGCTGGTCCGCTCGGGCCGGGCGTTCGCGCGGATCGAGGACGGCCGGGTCATCTTCAAGGCCGAGGTCGGCGCGGCCACCCCGCAGGCCTGCCAGGTGCAGGGCGTCTGGGTCCGCCCGGAGTACCGCGGCCAGGGCCTGGCCGCGCCCGGCATGGCCGCCGTGGTCGCGCTGGCCCGCCAGTCGATCTCCCCGGTGGTGTCGCTCTACGTCAACGACTTCAACACCCCGGCCCGCGCGACCTACCTGCGCGCCGGGCTTCGCCGAGGTCGGCGAGTTCATGTCGGTCTTGTTCTGACGTTCCTAGTGTCTCCCGAGTCCCCGTCCCCGCCCCGGCTCCGCCAGTCCGCGGAGTTCCGGTCGGGTGAGGCGGAGCTTCTCGAGGACGGGCCGTAGGCGTCGGTCAGGGCGGTGAGCTCCGCGGGCTTCGAGCTGATCGATGAAGTGCTCGCGGACGCTGGCCACGTGGGACGGGGCCACCTTCCCGATCGTGGCCAGGCCGTGCGGCCGTGAGGACCGCGAACGTGCCGCGCTTGTCGCCCTCGCAGCCCTCCCGGCGTGACCAGGCCCCTGGTCTCCATCCGGTTGATCTGGTGCGAGAGCCTGCTGCGGGACTGCGCGGTCCGGTCGGCGAGCTCGGTCATCCGCATCCGGCTGCGCGGCGCCTCGGAGAGCTCGACGAGGATCTCGTAGTCGTGCATGGACAGCCCGAAGGGGTGCAGGTCCCGGTCGAGCTGGCGCATCAGCAGCTGCGCCAGGCGTATGTAGGCGCGCCACGCGCGCTGTTCTTCTTCGGTGAGCCAGCGAGGGGGGCTGGTTCGCGGGGCACCGTCAGTAAGGGGCTCTGTCGGCATACGAAGTAACCTACCTGTCGCCCTCGGTACCGGCATAGCTAAGCCACTCGCGGGCTACGGCGTGGCGGCGTCGGCGGCGCGCATCAAACCCGGTGCGGTAACGTCAAGCACAATGTCCGAGACCGCTGCTACCAATCGCGAGAGACGGCTGGCGTGGCTTGACGCCTTGCGGGGATTCGCCGCGCTGTGCGTGGTCTTCGACCACGGGTCCACGCTGCTGCTGCTCCCTGTCCGGTCCTTCCTGTACCAGTGGCTCAACCTCGGTCAGTACGGCGTCTTCGTGTTCTTCCTGGTCAGCGGCTACATCGTGCCGGCGTCGCTGGAGCGCAAGGGGTCCGTCCGCGGGTTCTGGATCAGCCGCGCCTTCCGGCTCTACCCGATGTTCCTCGTCGTGCTCGTGCTCTCCGCGGTGGCCTACGAGACCGGGCACGGCACCGTCGCGAACGCCGGGCACGCACCCGCTCACCGCGGTCCTCGGCTGGCTGTTCATGCTGCAGAACCTCGTCGCCGGCCTCAACGTGCCGGTCGTGACCTGGACCCTGTCGTACGAGATGGTCTTCTACCTGCTGCTCGCCGCGCTGTTCAGCTGGGGCGTCCACCGGCGCAGCGGCTGGTACGCGACGGCCTTCGCGGTGGGCGCGGTGGCGCTCGGCGGCGTCCTCCCGATGGCGGCGCTCGGCCACTGGTCGAACGGCCGCGGGGCAGGGCCCGCTGGTCCTCAACGCGGTCACGGACGCGCTGGTCCTCGCGGGCCTGGCGCTGGCGGTGCTGTCCCGGTCCTGGCCGGCCAAGGCCGGGGCGTCGCTCGCCGCGCTGGTCGCCCTCGTCCTGGTCACGTTCAACCAGAGCTACCCCTACCCGTGGTCCGGCTGCGTGATCCTGGCGCTGATGTTCACCGGCACGCTGATCTACCGCGCGCCGAGCAGGGCGGCAGGTCGAGCACGGCTAGCCGCTGGACCGCCGCGCGCTCGCCGGCTCGGCGGTGCTGTCGTCGCTGCTGCCACGTGTCGCCGGGGATCTGGCACGGCGCGCAGCAGCACGAGGACCACCACTGGCAGGTGCAGTGGGCGACGTCGGTCCTGCTCGCCGGGGCGACGTTCGGGGTCGGCCTGGCGGTGCGGCGCTGGCGGATTCCCCGCTGGTGCGCCTGGCTCGGCGTGATCAGCTACTCGGTCTACCTGCTGCACCCGCTGGTCTTCGACGCCTACCGCTCGATCCCCGTGCTGCACCGCAAGCACACGATGCCGGATCAGGTCCTGTTCTTCGCCGGGCTCCTCGCGGTGATCATCGGGCTCAGCGCGCTGACCTACTACCTCGTCGAGAAGCCGATGCAGCGGCTCGGCCGCCGGGTGGCGGCCTGGGCGGGCTACGCCGACCGGGACCGCCTCCGGCGACGGCGCCTCCGCCGACGGGCCGCCGGACGGGGCGCCGGCCGCGGCGAGCCGGAGCGCGTCGAGCAGCACCGCGGTCGCGGGCGGGTCCGGCGGCTCCCCGTAGCGGACCGCCACCACGCACCGCCGGGTGCCGCGCAGCCGGGCGGTGCGCACGCCCGGGTTGCGGGCCGCGCGCAGGGCGAGGCCGGGCAGCAGCGTGACCCCGAGGCCGGCCGTCACCAGGGCCTGCGCCGCGACGAAGTCGTCGGTGGTGAACGCGATCCGCGGGGTGAACCCGGCCGACGCGCACTGCTGCAGCAGGTGCTCACGGCAGCGGTCACACCCGGCGATCCACCGGTGCTCCGCCAGCCGCGCCAGGTCGGCGGGCCACAGTTCGGTCACCGCGGGCGCCAGCGGCGGCTCGCCGCCGCACACCGCCGTGTCCGGCATGATCAGGTGCACCGCCTCGGACAGCAGCACCTGCTCGCGGAGGTCGTCCTGCTCCGTCACCGGGACCGGGTCGTCGTCCTGCGCCCGCCCTGCCCGGCGGCCGCCAGGGTGTCGCGCGACCCGGCGCGCCCGCCGTCGGCGGCCTCATGCCGGAAGACCAGCGCGACGTCCACGTAGCCGGCGCGCAGCATCCGCACCGCTTCCGGCGGCTCGGCCTCGGTCAGCCGCAGGTCGACGCTGGGATGCCGCTCGTGCAGGATCGCCGCGGCGGCCGGCACGATCGTGCTGAGCGCCGAGGGGAACGCGGCGAGCCGCAGCCGCCCGGCGCGCAGCCCGGCGAAGACCGCGAGCTCGTTCTCCGCCGCGTCAAGGCGGCCGATCACCTCGACGGCCCGCTCGGCGAGCAGCCGTCCCGCGTCGGTGAGCCGGATGCCGCGCCCGGCCCGCTGGACGAGCTTGGTGCCCGTCTCCGCCTCCAGCCGCGCCAGGTGATGGCTGACCGACGGCTGGGCGTAGTTCAGCGCGTGGGCCGCCGCGGTGACCGACCCGTGCCGGGCGACGGCGACCAGCACGCGGAGCCTCGTTACATCCAGCATGGTCCGACTATAGACGCTATTGATTATTACGCCCAGACTCCCATACCGGGCTAATTGGTGCAGGCTCACGGCCGGTTTAGCCGCGCCCTTCCAGCAGCGGCGACTCCGGCCGCCGGGCGGGCCGTGCCGGATCGCCGGCCAGCGCCCGCCGCCGCCACGCGATTCCGGACAGCGCCTCGAGCACCACGCGGTTGGCGAGGAACCCGGTCACCTCGGCGTGATCGTAGGGCGGTGACACCTCGACCACGTCGATGCCGGCCAGCGGCACCTCCATCGCGATGCGGCGCACCGCGTCGAGCAGCTGCCTGCCGGTCAGCCCGCCCGGCTCCGGCGTCCCGGTTCCCGGTGCCATCCCCGGGTCCACCACGTCCACGTCCACCGAGAGGAACGCCGCGTCGCAGTCGTCGAGCGCGATCTTGAACGCCTCGGTGAGCACGGCGTCAAGCCCCCGCGTCACCACCTCGGTCATCTCGAACGACCGCATCCGCTGCTGCGCCATCCAGGCCAGCGTCGGCGGCTCCGGCCAGTAGCCGCGCAGCCCGATCTGCAGGAACCGGTCGCCGCGCACCGCGCCGGACTCGATCAGCCGCCGCATCGGCGTGCCGTGCCCGTGCAGCGAGCCCCACTGGGTGTCCGCCGGTGTCCGCGTGCGCGTCGAAGTGGATCAGCGACACGCGCCCCCAGCCGTGGTGCCTGGCCACGCCGGTCGCGTCGGGAAACGTGATCGTGTGGTCGCCGCCGAGGATCACCGGGACGGCGCCGGACGCCGCGACCGCCTGGACGGCCGACTCAAGCCGGCGCAGCGACCGCTCGATCTCCCCGGACGGCATGACCACGTCGCCGAGGTCGGCCACCCGGAGTTCCTGCAGCGGGTCGACGCCGAGCGCCAGGTGCGGCCGCGACGCGTCGTGCGGCAGGTAGTCGGTTCCCCTGATGGCCTGCGGCCCGAACCGCGTCCCCGGCCGGTGCGAGGTGCCGCCGTCAAACGGCGCCCCGATGAACACGATGTCGAAGTCGCCGTCCGCCAGCGCGTCGAGCGTGGTGCGCGGCACCCCGGCGAAGGTGATGTCCGGCCCGTACATGCCGGGGGTCATCTCAGGTTCAGGCATGCATCCATATTCTCCCCGCCAGCGCGTAAACCAGACCGAGCCACGCCGCGTCAACACGCGAGGCTCGGTGCAAGCGGGACACCGAGCCTCAGCATTAGCCGGCGCAAGCTCACGCGCACCGCGCGAATTTCATCCCGGCGATGACGGGCTCGCCCTGGCCGCCGATGGCTGAGGCAGGGGCGTCGGCTATCTTCAATATATGGCCCAGTCGACCGAAATCTGGGACGTCGCGGTCATAGGCGCCGGCCCGGCCGGGGCGATGGCCGCGCTCGCGGCGGCTACCGCGGGCAAACGTGTCGTCATTCTGGAACGTTTCCGCATCCCCCGGTACAAAACCTGCGCCGGCGGCCTGGTCGGTGCCGCTATGAATGCGCTTCCGGCGGGATTTAACCCGCCCGTCCGGGCTAAGGCGAAATCGTTTACATTCTCGCTGCGCGGCTGGCCGGAAAGGACTAGGACGTCAAGCGCGCCGCTCGTTAACCTGGTGAGCCGGGATGAGTTCGACGCGCTGCTTGTTGACACCGCGGTCGCCGCCGGCGCGGCGGTTTACGATAACACGGTCGTCACGCACCTGACCGCCGAAGATGACGCGATACGGGTAACCGCGAGAAACCGGGGCGAGCTGCGCGCGCGGGTGGTTGTCGGCGCGGACGGCAGCGCCGGCCGGTCTGCCGCTTACGTTGGCGTCGTGCTTGACCAGGTAGACCTGGGACTTGAGGTCGAACTGGTCACGCCTAGCGGCCAGTCCCGGGACTGGGACGACCGGATACTCATTGACTGGGGAACCATTCCCGGCGCCTACGCCTGGATCTTCCCCAAGGGCGGAACCCTGTCGGCCGGCGTCATCGCCGAGCGCGGGAACCCGGACCTGGCGCGGTCTTACCTGAGCGACTTCCTGGCCCGCCTTGACCTCGACCAGCAAGAAGCGGTGGTGAGCTCTGGCCACCTGACCCGGTGCCGCGCACCTGACTCGCCGCTATACCGCGACCGGGTACTGGTCGCAGGCGATGCGGCCGGGCTGCTTGACCCGTGGACGCGCGAGGGAATCTCGTTCGCCTTGCGCTCCGGCACAATCGCGGGCCGGACCGCGGCCCGCGCGGCCGCGGCCGCCTCCGCCGCCGAGGCCGCCGCGGTAATGAATTCCTACGCCGAGGAAATTTCCGCCACGCTAGCGCCCGAGATGAACGGGGGCCTGCTGCTGCGGCGGGTATTTACTCGTCACCCGCGGATTTTCTATCTGGCGGTAACTCTCTTTCCCAAGGCCTGGGACCTCGTGACCCGAGCGATCTTGGGAAACGCTAACTTCGCCGACGTCACGAGGTGGCGCCTTGTCCGGGTGCTCCTGCGCGCGCTCGGATCCGGTACGCGGCGCGGGCCGCGCGGGCACCCCCGCCAGATCACCGGCCGGTGAAAGCGCCTGCCGGCAGTCTCAGGTGCCATGATGGTGACGCGATGAGCCTGGACGAGATTGACGCGCGGATCGTTACCGCGCTGATCAAGGATGCCCGTGCGAGCTACGCGGTGATCGGGAACGAGGTCGGCCTGTCCGCGCCGGCCGTCAAGCGGCGGGTGGACCGGCTGCGCGCGTCCGGTGCCATCACCGGCTTCTCCGCGCGGGTGGACCCGGCCGCGCTCGGCTGGACGACCGAGGCGTACGTGGAGCTGTTCTGCGGCGGGTCGACCACGCCCGAGGAGATCGGCGCGGCCGTCCGGCGCCACCCCGAGGTAGCCGACGCCTGCACGGTCACCGGCGAGGCGGACGCGCTCGTGCACATCAGGGCCTCGGACATCAGGCACTTCGAGCAGGTGGTGGAGCGGATCGCCGCCGAGCCGTTCGTCCAGCGCACCCGCAGCGTCATCGTGCTGTCGAGACTGGTCGAACGCGCCGACTCGATTGCCCCGCATACTAACGCATGACGGGGTAGGGTCTTGCCCATGCCAGAAACTGACAGTGACATCAGGCGCGGAGACGGCACGCTTCCAGGCGTTCAAGGACCGGAGCGACGACCTCCCGCCCGCGTGGGAGATGAAGGCTCCGGGGTCGAAGATCGGCATGCTGGCCGTCATCGTGGTTGTCGTCGCCATCCTGGCCGCGATCATCGGCTGCCTGCTCGTCGGCTGACCTCACCGGGCGATCAGCCTGACCGGGACCTGCCACCCGGCGGGGCGGTCGCCTGCGTCCCCGGCCAGCCGGCGGAGGAGCAGTTCGCCGGCCGTGCGCCCGATCAGCTCCGGGTCGTAGCTCACCACGGTGACCGGCGGCGAGAGCAGGTCCGCGAGCTCGAAGTCGCCGAACCCGACGACCGTCACGCTCCGCGGGGGCCGAGCGCGCGGAGCGCGGCCCGGGTCAGCGCCTGGTCCGCGCAGAACACCGCGGTCACGTCCGCGCGCGGCGAGCCCCGCGGTGTCCAGGGTCAGCCACGCCGGGATCGGCCGCCAGCCCGGCCGCCGCCATCGCCTCCGCGTACCCGGCCCGCAGCGTCCGCGAGCGGTGCCCGGCGGGCTCGCCGAGGAACCCGATCCTCCGGTGCCCGAGCGCGGCCAGGTGCGCGACGGCGGCCCGCGCGCCGCCGCGCTCGTCGGGCAGCACCGTGTCCGCGCGCGCACGAGTTCCGGCGGGCGCAGCACGAACACGGTGGCCACGCCGGCCTCGATCTCCGAGACCAGGTAGTCGTGCGAGCCGGGCGTGGGGCTGATGATGAGCCCGTCGACCCGGCGGGCGCACATGGCGAGCGCGAGCTGCTCCTCGCGCTCGGGGTCGCTGTCCGTCGAGCCGGAGTACAGCAGGTAGCCGTGCTCCCGCGCGATGCTCTCAAGCCCGCGGTAGACCGCCGCGTGGTCCGGGTCGGTCCACGTGTCGGCGATGTAGCCGAGCGTCGCGGTATGCCCGGTCCGCAGCAGCCGGGCGGACTCGTTCCGCCGGAAGCCCAGGTCCTCGATCGCGCCGAGCACGCGCCTGGTCGTCTCCGGCGTCACGCCGGGCTCTCGGTTCACCACGCGGGACACGGTCTTCAGCGCGACCCCGGCCCTGGAGGCGACGTCCTTCATGGTCGGGCGCCCCCCGCCCCGGCTGGTATCACCGGGAACAGGGTCGCCGGAAACGACGCCGGGCGTCACGCCGTTCACAGTGCCTACCTGATTACTCATCGTTCCCCCTGGTAACAGTCTGCTCAGCAGCGGGGCTCGGGACACCTCCCGGACGACGGGAAATCGGTGACCGTGACCCGAGCGGCCGGCTCGTACCGCTAGGAACTCGTCAAGATCAACGGCCCGGAGCGGAGTCAGCCGCATCCGTTCGGGATAATCGAGAGCGTGACCAGCGGTGACCGAAGGCGACGCGACCGCGCTCCGGCTGGCGACGCTCGCCGTCGAGGCACGGCGGTATCCGCAGCAATAGCCGGCATACTACGGAGCGCATGCAGGCACGGGCCGCGCCGCCGCCGGCCGGTGGCAAGATAGGCGACATGGGTCTCCACGCGGGGGTAGGGCGGTGACCATGTCCAGTGCGCTCTGAGCGGCCGGTCGCCGTGGTCACCGGCGCGAGCCGCGGCATCGGCCTTGAGGTCTGCCGGCAGCTCGCGGCGCTCGGCTACGCTCGTGGTGCTCGGTTCCCGGGACCTGCGCCGGGCGGAGCTCGCGGCGAAGGAACTCGACCCGGAGGGGGAGCGGGTCATCCCGGCCCACGTCGAGGTGGACAACTCGGTGAACATCGAGCAGCTCGCGGAGTGGATGCGCGAGCGGTACGGCCGGGTGGACGCGATCGTGAACAACGCCTCGACCGCGCCCGACCTGTGGGGGATCGCCGGGACGACGGACCTGTCCCCGGTGGCCGAGGCCCTTGACGTGAACCTGTTCGGCGCCTGGCGGGTGATCCAGGCGCTGCTGCCGCTGCTGCGCTCGAGCCCGCGGCCGCGCATCGTCAACGTGTCGAGCGAGAGCGGGTGCGATCGCCCTGATGAGCGGCGGCCGCCCGGCCTTCAGCGTCTCGAAGGCGGCGCTCAACGCGCTGACCAGGACGCTGGCCGGCGAGCTCTACCGGGACGGCATCCTGGTCAACGCGGTCTGCCCCGGCCCGGTAACGACGGACGGCGCCCGGGGCAGCGGGAGGTCCGCTGCCCAGGGCGCCGCCAGCGTCGTCTGGGCGGTTACCCTGCCGAACGGCGGCCCCACCGGCACCTTCACCCGGGATGGCCGCGAACTGCCCTGGTAACCGCCGTCCGCCTAGTCCCGGGGTGGTCGGCCAGCGGCCAGCCGCCCGCCGCGAGGTGCGCGCGGACCCGGTCGATGTCGGACTCGTGCGGCTTGGTGTTGGTGACGGCGGTGATCGCCTTCTTGATGGCCTCGGCCGACTCGGGGTCGGCCGAGAACGCCAGCTCGTCGGCGATGAGGGTGACCTCGTCGTTGGTGAGGTGGCTGCCGAGGAGGGCGAACAGCGGCACGTAGTCGTGCTCGGGCACGCCTTCCGGGTAGCCGGCCCGCAGCCAGCCGACGACCTTGTTGAGGAAGGGGGGGAGCGCCATGGTCTGTCCTGCTCTCCTTACTTCTTCGGGGCCGGGTGGCCGAGGGTGTAGATCTCGTAGACGCTCCAGCCGATGGCGGCCAGGATGATGAGGAAGGCGATCGCGGCGAGCACCATGCCGACGACGCTGCCGCCGACGAGCACGTCGGAGTCGATGTCGCCGTCGGCCCCGGCGGCCCGCGCGTGCGCGGTCTTCGGGCCGAGCGACAGCGCGTACAGGCCGCCGGCGAAGAGGGCGGGCAGGCCCGCGCCGGCGATCAGGCCGAACACGATGATCTTCCAGAGCGCGGTCAGGTTAATCCAGGACATTGTTGAGATTCGCCTCTCTCGCGCTCAGGCCGCGGCCGTCTCGGCGGGCGACCTTCGTCGGGGGCCACCCCGCCGGTCCATTCCGCGTTCACGTTGTTGTGGTCCACCTTGGTGGCGCGGGAGCGCCAGAAGATGTACCCGGAGAGCGCGGCCAGCAGGATGAGGTCGATGATGACCCCGAGGGTGCCGCCGATGCCGTAGCGCGATGCCGTAGGCGAGCGCCCCGACGATCGCCGCCGACGGCAGGGTGAACACCCAGGCGGTGGCCATCCGGCCGGCCACGTTCCAGCGGACCTCGGCGCCCTTCTTGCCGAGGCCGGTGCCGATGATCGACCCGGTGGCGACGTGCGTGGTGGACAGCGAGTAGCCGAAGGTGCTCGACAGCAGGATGACCGCGGCCGAGGCGGACTCGGCCGCCATGCCCTGCGGCGACTCGATCTCGACCAGGCCCTTGCCCAGCGTGCGGATGACCCGCCAGCCGCCGAGGTAGGTGCCGATGGAGATGGCGAGCGCGCAGCAGACGATGACCCAGACCGGCGCGTTGGACCCCTTGGCCAGCGTGCCGTTGGCGATCAGCGCCAGGGTGATGACGCCCATGGTCTTCTGCGCGTCGTTGGTGCCGTGCGCCAGCGAGACCACGCAGGCCGAGCCGACCTGCCCGATCCGGAAGCCGTGCCTGCGCGCGCCCTCGGTCAGCGACCTGGTGATCCGGTACAGCAGCCAGGTGCCGCACGCCGCGATGCAGCGCGGCGATGATCGGGGAGAGGACGGCCGGGAGGACGACCTTGGAGACGAGCCCGTGCCAGAGCACCGCGCTGCCGCCCGCCGCGGCGATCGTGGAGCCGATCACGCCGCCGATCAGCGCGTGCGACGAGCTGGACGGGATGCCGAACAGCCAGGTCACGAGGTTCCAGATGATGCCGCCTGCCAGGCCGGCCGCGACGACGGTCAAGGTCACCGCGCCGGTGGCGACGAGGCCGCTCGCGATGGTGGCCGCGACGGCGAGGGAGAGGAACGCGCCCACGAAATTCAGCACCCCGGAGATCGCCACCGCGGTCCGCGGCCCCAGCGCCCCCGTTGCGATGGATGTCGCCATCGCGTTCCCCGTGTCATGGAATCCGTTGGTGAAGTCAAAGGCCAGGGCCGTGATGACCACCAGGACGAGAACCGTGTCATTACTCACAACTGCGACGGTAAATCTCTCTTAGTAGGTTCCAAAGGCCTCCGAGAGCGTGCAGTTGCCAAACATTAGGTGAACGACAGGTAACATCGCGTGCGCAATTGCGCAGCGTTCACCTCTCTACTACCTCTGCTTCCCCCGATTGCTTGCCACGCGCCCCCGTTGGCCTCAGCAGATACCCCGTTTCCGCGCATCGTCGGCACCCTCCCGTGACCAGGTGTTACCCCGGCGCCTCGCCGCTCGGCCGCTCGCCCGGGTCCGGCGGCTGGTAGCGGTATCCCATGCCGGGCTCGGTGATCAGCCAGCGCGGCCGCGCCGGGTCCGGTTCGAGCTTGCGGCGCAGCTGCGCCATGTAAAGCCGCAGGTTGCCGCCCGCGTTGTCGTAGCCGGGGCCCCACACGTCGTGCAGCAGCTGCCGGTGGCTGAGCAGCTTGCCCGGGTTCCGCAGCAGCACCTCGAGCAGGTGCCACTCGGTCGGCGTCAGCCTGATGTCGCCGTCCGGCTGCGGGTCCGCCCCGCCGGCTGCCGTTCCTTCCTCAGAACGGGTGCGGCTTGCCCGCTCACCGGACTCCGCCTCCGCCAGCCGGGGGGCGGTCTCGGCGGCCACGCCGGACGGCGGCTCGCTGGCTGACTGCCGGGGCGCGGGCACCTGGGCGCCGGCGGGCGGCTGGCGGATGACCCGCTTCGCGGCGAGGTCGATGATCAGGTCGCCGAGCCGCACCCGGGGCGGCGCCTCGGCGGCGGGGGTGCGCCGGACGGCGGCGCGCATCCGGGCGAGCAGCTCGTCCATGCCGAACGGCTTGGTCACGTAGTCGTCGGCCCCGGCGTCGAGCGCCTCCACCTTGTCGGTCGAGTCGGCCCGCCCCGACAGCACGATGATCGGCACGGCGGTCCAGCCGCGCAGCCCGCCGATCACGTCCACGCCGTCCATGTCGGGCAGCCCGAGGTCGAGGATGACCAGGTCCGGCGGGTGCGCGGCCGCCTCGTCAAGCGCCTGCGTCCCGGTCGCCGCGGTCGTCACCTCGTACCGCCGCGCCCGCAGGTTGATCCGCAGCGCCCGCAGGATCTGCGGCTCGTCGTCGACGACAAGCACCCGTGTCACGTCTCGCGCCCCCTCGTGTGCGGCCGAATGCCCTGCGCCGAACTCTTGGCCAACATACGGGATACAAAGAGCCCCGCCGGGGCCTTTTGTATCCCGTATGTTCACGGCGGCCCGGGTCGCCCTAGTCACCGGGGGCCGCCGGGAGGCTCACCGTCATCGTCAGGCCGCCGCCGGGGGTGTCCTCGGCGGTGAGCGTGCCGCCCATGGCCTCGGTCAGCCCGCGCGACAGCGCGAGGCCGAGCCCGACCCCGGTCGTGTTGTCGGTGTCGCCGAGCCGCTGGAACGGGACGAACATCGCGCTCCTTGTCGTCTTCGGAGATGCCGGGGCCGCGGTCGACGACCCGCAGCTCGACCCGGTCGCCGAGCGCGGACGCGGCGAGCAGCGGCGCCTTGCCCGCGGGGGAGTAGCGCAGCGCGTTCTCGGCGAGGTTCACCACCACGCGCTCGAGGATGGCGGGGTCGGCGCGGACGGCGGGCAGCGTCTCCGGGATCTCCACGGTGATGTCCCGGCCGGCCGGGCCGAGGTCGTCGAGCGCCAGGGCGACGACCTCGTCGAGCCCGGTCGGCCGGGGGAACAGCGACAGCGCGCCGGCCTGCAGCCTGGACATGTCGAGCAGGTTGCCGACCAGGCGGGTGAGCCGGTCGAGCGACTCATCCGCCGTGGCGAGCAGTTCCGCGGTGTCGGCGGCGTTCCAGTGCATGTCGGGGGAGCGCAGCGAGGTGACCGCGGCCTTGGCCGAGGCGAGCGGGGTGCGCAGGTCGTGGCTGACCGCGGCGAGCAGCGCGGTCCGCATCCTGTCGGCGGCGGCGATCGGCTTGGCCGCCTCCGCCTCGGCGGCGAGCCGCTGCTGCTCGAGCGCGACCGCCGCGTAGGCGGCGAACGCGCCGAGCACCCGGCGGTCGCCGGCGGGCAGCGGGCGGCCGGTCAGCGCGAGCGACAGCGTGTCGGTGACCGGGACGTCCACGTCGGCGTCGTCGGGCCGGGACACGGGGGCCTCGCCGGCGCAGGCGACGAGCGACCAGTCCGGGGCCGTCGGGCCCCGGCGCCGCGCCCGCGCCCGCGTCCTTGCGCTCGAGCAGGCAGGCCGAGCGCATGCCGAAGGCCTCCCTGGTCCGCTCGAGCAGCGCGTCGAGCGCGCCCTGGCCGCGCAGGATGGACCCCGCCGTGGTCACGAGCAGCTCGGACTCGGCGTTGGCGCGGGCCGCCTGCTTGGTCCGCCGCGCGGTGATGTCCACCACCCAGCTCACGGCGAGCCCGACGGCGACGAACACGCCGAGCGCGAGCCAGTTGTTCGCCTCCGCGATCGTGAACTGGTGGATCGGCGGGGTGAAGTAGTAGTTGAGCAGCAGCGACCCGGCGATGGCCTCGAGCAGCGCGGGCAGGAACCCGCCGACAAGCGCGACGGCGATCACCGCGACGAGGAACAGCGAGCACGTCGCTGGTGAGGTTGATGCCCGACCGGTTGGTGGACAGCGCGAGCGTGAGCAGCGGCGCGAGCACCACGGCGAGCAGCGAACCCGGCGAGCTGGCGGCGCGCGGGTGATCCCGCCCCGGTACCTGGGCAGGATGCCCCACCGGGCGCCCGACGTGCGAGTGGGTGACGATGTGCACGTCGATCTGCGCCCGAGTCGCGGATGGTCCGCGACCCGATGCCGGGCCCGGTCAGCAGGGCGAGCAGCCATCCCCGCCGGCTGGCCCCGAGCACGAGCTGGGTGGCGTTCTCCGCCTTGGCGAAGGTGAGCAGCGCCTCGGAGATCTCGTCGCCGACGACCTGGTGGTAGGTGCCGCCGAGCGACTCGACGAGCTGCCGCTGCCTGGCCAGGTTGGCCGGGTTCGCGCCGGTGAGCCCGTCGGACTTGGTGACGTGCACCGCGAGCAGGTCACCGCCGGAGGACCGGGCCGCGATCCGCGCCGCCCGCCTGATCAGCGTGTCGCCCTCGGGGCCGCCGGTGAGCGCGACCACGACCCGCTCCCGTGCCTCCCAGGTGGACGTGATGTCGTGCTCGGCGCGGTACCGCTGCAGCCCCTCGTCGACCTTGTCGGCCAGCCAGAGCAGCGCGAGCTCGCGCAGCGCGGTCAGGTTCCCGGCCCGGAAGTAGTTGGTCAGCGCCGCGTCGATCTTCTCCGGCGGGTAGATGTTGCCGTGCGCCATCCGGCGGCGCAGCGCCTCGGCGGTCATGTCGACGAGCTCGACCTGGTCGGCCGCCCGGACCACCGCGTCGGGCACGGTCTCCCGCTGCGGGACCCCGGTGATCTGCTCGACCACGTCGGTGACCGACTCGAGGTGCTGGATGTTGACGGCGGAGATCACGTCGATGCCGGCGTCGAGCAGCTCGTCGACGTCCTGCCAGCGCTTCTCGTGCCGCGAGCCGGGCACGTTCGTGTGCGCGAGCTCGTCGACCAGCGCGATCTGCGGCTTGCGGGCGAGCACCGCGTCGATGTCCATCTCTTCCCACTCGCTGCCGCGGTAGGCCAGCTTCTTGCGCGGGATGACCTCGAGCCCGTCGATGCAGCGCCGCCGTCTGCGGCCGCCCGTGCGTCTCGGCGAACGCGACAACCACGTCCGCCCCGCGCTCCGCCCGCCGGTGCCCCTCGGAGAGCATGGCGTACGTCTTCCCGACGCCGGCCGCGGCGCCCAGGTAAATGCGCAGCTGCCCGCGCGGCGTGACGCGGCCTTCGCTGTATCCGGCCATACCTTCAATAGTGCGGCAACCTCCCAGGTCAAATGGACCGACCTAACGACATCCATGCGGTTTCCCTGGGCGCGGCCGCCGTATTCAGGCTCAGTCTCTCCGCGAGACCGGGCAGGCCGAGAGCCTCCCTATCTCTTCTGCCCGGCCCTGCGCAGGCCGAATTGCGCGGTGAGCCTCATGAGCTGAAGCAGCAAGAGGGGCAGCCCGAGGAGCAGCAGCTCCGGGTCGATCAGGGTCGCGGCGGTGACGACGGCGATCTCGGCGAGGAACAGCGGGCCGGTGACGAGCAGGTTCCTGATCGCCAGGCGGGCCGACAGCGACCACAGGTCCGCGGCAGGCGCCGCCGGATCGCGGGCCGCGAGCAGGAACACGTAGCCGAGGGCAGTGAGGGTGATCAGCAGCGCGCCCGCGACGAACCCGAGGCCGGCCCGGTCGGGCAGGCTGGTGCCGCGCGCGAAGTGATGGACCTCGGCGACGCCGACGGCGACCGCCGCGAGCGGGACCCCGGCAGCGGCCGTCGTCGGCAGGAACGGCCGTGACCGTAGGGCGATGATGAACTCGCGGATCACGCGGTCCTCGCCCTCGCCGCGCCAGCGGTCAAGGGCGACCGTCGCGGCGCTGACGGCGGCGGGCAGCGTGACGACCGGCAGCGAGGCGATGAGCAGCGCGAGGTTCAGGGCGAGGAAGTTGAAGAGCGTGGCGAGGGCGGCCATGATCCGGCGCTGCCGAAGGTACCCTGGTGAGCAGGCCGGGCTGTGGCGGCGACAGGTCCGTCATGCGAGCGTGCGGGCATCCGGCTTCACCCCTTCGTGCCGGTGAGCGCGATCCCCTGGATAAAGGTGCGCTGAGTCAGGAAGAACAAGATGACGATCGGGGCCGTCGCCGCCGTGGCCCCCGCCATCACCCAGGCCCAGTTCGTCGTGTAATCCCCGAGGATCAAGTTAAGGCCGAGCGAGAGCGGATACGACGACTGGTTGCTGATGTAGATCAGCGGGCCGAGGAAGTCGTTCCAGCAGTAGATGAACTGGAAGAGGATGACGGTTGCCATGGCCGGCTTGGCCAGCGGCAGGATAATCCGGCTGTAAATGTAGAACTCGCTGGCGCCGTCGATGCGGGCCGCGTCCGACAGCGACTGGGGGATCGTCATGAAGAACTGGCGCAGCAGGAATGTGCTGAACACGGAGCTGCCGAAGAAAGTGGGCACCTCAAGCGGCAGGTACGAGCCGATCCAGTTCACGTGCTTGTACAGGATGAACAGCGGTATCAGCGTGCAGACGAACGGCAGGATCAGGGTCATCAGCATCACGTAGAAGACGGCGTCCCGCCCGGGCCAGCGAAGCCGCGAGAACCCGTAGGCGACGAGGCTGCTCGAGATGCACACGCCCACGATCGTGATGCCCGCGTACAGGAACGTGTTCCAGAAGAACCTGAAGAACGGCAGCGCGGAGAAAAGCTGCGGGTAGTTGCCCGCGAGGAACGGGTGCGGCCACCAGACGACGGGCTGCGCGAGGGCCTGCGCCGCCGACTTGAACGACGTGAGGATCATCCACGCGAGCGGGAGCGCGAACACGGCGCTGACGCGCGATCAGCACGATGTGCTTAGCCGCGCTTGCCCGGATTTTCCGCAGCGCCCGGCGTCGCCGCGACGGCCTCGCTTCGGCGTCAGCGGAGCCGGATCTGATATCACCGGCGACGGTGCGGTGTGCATGCTAATGAGCCGTCCGTCCATGCCTACCGCTCTTCATTCTCGTAGTACACCCATCTTGATGATGACCTGAGGAGCAGGACGGTAATGATCAGGACGAGGATGAAAAGCATGAACGCCATCGCCGAGGCGTATCCGAGATGCAGGTCCTCGAACGCCTGCTGGTAGTAGTAGATGACGAAGAACATGGTCGAGTTGCCGGGGCTGCCAGGAGGGGCCTCGATCACCTGGGCCTGGGTGAAGTACTGGATGGACAGCACGAGCGACAGCACCACGTTGAACAAGATGACCGGGCTGATCATGGGGATGGTGATCTTGCGCAGCCGCTGCCACGGGCTGGCTCCTTCAAGCGCGGCGACCTCGTACATCTCCTTGGGCACTCCCTGCAGCGCGGCCAGGTAGATCACCATCGGCTGCCCGAGCCCCCACAGGCCGAGCAGGATGAAGGTCGGCTTCGACCACGCGATCGAGAAGAACCAGGCCGGGCCCTGGACGTGGAGGCCGGACAGCAGCGAGTTCACGATGCCGAACGACGGCTGGAAAATCCAGACGAAGATCAGGGACGAGGCCACGACGGGCACGATCGACGGTATGTAGAACAGCGTGCGGTAGACCGCCTGCCCGCGGACGTTCATGTTCAGCAGCAGGGCGAGCCCGAGCGCGGCCGCGGTCGAGAGGGGCACCTCGATGATCGTGTAATAGAAGGTGTTGAAGAGAGCCGTGCGGAATATGGCGTCATGGAACAGTGCGGAGTAGTTGGCGAATCCGGTGAAGGCCGGGTTCCCGACTCCGGTGAAGCGCGTGAAGCTGTAGTAGAGGGTCGCGAAGAACGGGTAAAGGTAGAACACGGCGAACCCGATGGCCCACGGGCTTATGAACAGCAGCCCGAGCCTCGTCTGACGCCATTGGCGCAACCGGGAGGTGGAAATGCCCATGCCTGCCCCTACCTCGTCCTTCACGACTGTCGTGGCTCGCTGCGGCCTGCTCGCCGACGACGGGCCAGGTGAGATCGCGCTAGCCGCCGGCCCCGTGGTTGGCCTGCGAGTCGATGTAAGCCAGCGCCTGCTGCGGTGTCTTCGTCTTCTCCGCTATGGCCTCGGTGGCCGTCGCCTCGGCCAGTTCGAACTCCGACTCGGTCTTCGTGAGAGTGGGAGTCACCGAGTACGGGCTGGACATCTGCTGCACGAACACCGCCAGCCACGGGTTGGCCTTGAGCCAGGCCTGGTACGCGGGGGCGGCCACGATCGCGGGCGATGCGGGCATCCAGCCGCCCTTGGGGTCGATCTGCGACGTGAAGGTCACGTTGTTGTAGCCGGCCAGCCATGAGATGAACGTGAACGCGGCCGACGGGTTAGAAGCGCCCTTCGGGATGATGTTGTAGTTGCCCTGCCCGAACGTGCTCGGCCCCGCCACGGTCCCGGGGAACGCCTCGACGCCGAAGTTGCCGACCATGGCCGGGTTCGTGACCGGGATGTTCTGGGCGCCTTCCCAGGGCCCGTCCATGTTGAACCCTTCCTTGCCCGCGACGAACGCGTCGTCATCGCCGCCGGCGACGGCCCCGTACGCGGTCTCCAGGGCGGCGATGTCCGAGTACGGGTAGTTGGCGTACTGGGCGAAGAAGTTCGCCTCGGTCAGCGCGCCCGGGCAGCTGGCGAAGGCGTACTGCCCGGCCGAGTTGAAGCAGTTCACCGCGTTGAAGAAGCTCCCGAAGTACTCGAAGCCCTGGTTGTAGTTCGGGTAGAAGCCGATCTGGTCGATCTTGTTGCCCGAGACCTTCCACTCCTTGGCGGAGTCCGCGTTCAGCTGCGCGAGCGTCGTGGGCGGCGAGGAGATGCCCGCCGCCTTCATCATGCTCTTGTTGTAGTAGAGCGCCCAGGAGTTCATCGACATCGGCAGCGCGTACAAGGTTCCCTTGTACTGCCCGCCCTGCAGCGCGATCGGGTACTCCCACTTCTCCAGGCCGGCGTACGTCCCGGTCAGGTACGGGGTCAGCGGCTGGATCGTGCCGTCCGCCGCGTACTCGCCGAGCACCGGGTTCCATTCCGTGAACACGTCGGGCGGGTCGCCCGCCGCGATCTCGGACAGCAGCTTCGCGTCCCCCGTCGCGCTCGGGATGTTGGACTCGGTGACGTGGATGGTCGGATGCGTGCTGTTGAACTCGGTGACCATCTGGTTAAGCAGCGTCAGGGTGTTGCCCGACCACATGGTCTGCCAGGTGATGTTCGGCGACCTTCCCCGCCGACGGCGACGAGGACGTCGGTGCCGCGGTCCCGCCGCAGCCGGCGACGGCCACGACGGTGACGGCCGCGAGCAGCGCCGCGGACCTTCCCGGTACTGTCTTGCGGTGTGTTCTGTGTCTGCTGCCGGCACGAGATGCTCCCTTCCTTGCGTGCATCTACTTGTTCGTGCGTCTACGCGCGCAGGAGAGGTTGCGGCCCTGCGCTTCCGCCGCAGGTCAGCCAGGTTTAGACGTCCTCAAGGCGGCGGTCCTGAGCTCTCCCGCACGATCAGCTCGGGCCGCGGCCGCGGCCCTGCCGCCGGGTGGCGCCGATCTGCTCCTGGAGCGCGGCGAACGACGCCCGCCCGAGCTCGGTGAAGTCCAGGCGGACCGTGGTCAGGGCGGGCGTGAAGAACTCCGCCTGCGGGATGTCGTCGAACCCGACGACGCTGACGCTGCCGGGAACCGGCCGTCCGGCCTCGCGCATTGCCCTGATGACCCCGAGCGCGAGATCGTCGTTCCCGCAGAGCACCGCGGTGACCTCGGGGTCGGCGGCGAGTAGCTGGCCCGCCTCGTAGCCGGATCGCGGGTGCCAGCCGGCGAGCACCGGGCTCCGGCACCGCGACCCCCGCCTGCTTCCAGCGCGGACCGCCAGCCCGCCAGGCGCTGGCTGGACTCGGTGGAGCGACGGGATGGAGACGTAGTGCACGGTCCGGTGACCGAGGCCGAGCAGGTACGCGGTCGCCTCGGCGGCGGCCCGCCGGTCGTCGATCCAGACCCAGGGCTTACCCGTCGCCCTCGTCGCCGACCGGCGTCTCGACGATGCCCACCATGGGCACGCCAGGCGGGATGGCGGACAGCGCCCGCGTGCCGCCCGGTCGAAGGCCACCACGATGAGCGCGCCGCCCTGCTCGATCGCCCGCTCGACGGCATCGGCGACGGCGGCCGTCTCCTCGGACTCGATCACCCGCACGCCCATCGCGAAGTCCGCGGTCCGGGCGGCCTCCTCGATGCCCTGGATGAGCCGATCGCTGGCCGTACAGGGTCGTGTTCGAGGTCAGCACCGTCACCGACTGAACCGGGCCGCCGGCCAGCGCGCGGGCGGCCCGGTTCGGGCGGAAGCCGAGGCGCGCGATGGTCGCGAGCACGTGCTGGCGGGTGGAGTGCTTCACGTTGGGGTGCCCGTTGATCACCCGTGAGACGGTCTGGTACGAGACGCCGGCCGCGGCTGGCCACGTCGTAGATGCTGACCGGCCGGGGGTCGTCGACGCCGTCGGCACCGCGCTGACGCCCTGCACCGCCTCCGGGCGGGAGGTCCCCCGGCGAGAGTTCTGCTCTTGTGTGACCGCTCACATCCATGGCAGGATTGTGAGCGCTCACAAAATGCATGTCAAGGGTGCCAGCGTCACGATTTGACCATACAGGGAACGCCGGAACCCGTGGCCCGCAGCGAGGAGTGCCTACTTGGCCGCGGGGACTCAACCACGCGAAACCTTCGGCTGGTCGACGAGGCAATCGAACTGCGGATCGAAGTAGATCCGGTCGGTGTCGCCCGGCTGACCCGTCTCGCGGCGGCACCGTGGCCGGCCGCTGACGACGCCGGCGCGGCGCCGTTCGCCCGGCCTGCCGTCGCGGGCGGGATCCCGCTCGTGGACGTCATCCTCGCGGGTGAAGGCCGGGCCTGGTCGGGATCGCGGTACTGCGAGTCCGTCGCCGGGCGGCGAATGCGCTACCTCGGGCATGAGCGCGTGCGCCTGGCCGACGGCGGCCGACGGCCGGTGGCTGGCTTGAGCTGCGGGTCGACCTCGCCGATCCGGTGACCGGCCTGCAGGCCGAGGTCTTCTACCGGATCCTGGAGGGACCGGGGCCCTCCGGTCCTGGGTGCGGCTGACCAACGAGGGCCCGGCCCGGTCACGGTCGAGTCCGTGACCTCATTCCTGTGCGGCGGCCTCGGCCCTGACGACCTCGGTGACCTTGACGTCCTCTGGGGCGAGAACGACTGGCTCGCCGAGGGCCGCTGGCAGCGCCGCGCGCTTCGCGACGCGCTCCCCGACCTCAGCCGGAGCGCGCACGGCGCCGACCCGCGCGGCCGGTTCGGCATCACCAGCGCGGGCACCTGGTCCTCGGGCCGCTACCTGCCGATGGGCGCGATCGTCAACCGCCGCACCGGCCGCACGTGGGCCTGGCAGGTCGAGCACAACGGCGCGTGGCACTGGCAGGCGGGGGAGTGCGTGCGCCGCCGGGACGGCAGAGACGCACCGACGCCGTCGGGCACCAGGCCGAGCCCGGCGCGGCGAGCGGGGCCTACGTCGCGGTCCTCGGGCCGACGGACGCCGAGCACCACTGGCATGTCACGCTGGCGCCTGGCGAGACGTTCACGCACGGTGCCGGCCGCCGTCGCGGTCAGCGCCGAGCGGGCTGGACGATGCGCTGGGGCGGCTCACCGCGTACCGGCGCGCCATCAGGCGGCCGCACCCCGACCACCGGCGCGCTGCCCGTGATCTTCAACGACTACATGAACACGCTGATGGGCGATCCGACGACGGAGCGGCTGCTGCCGCTGATCACGGCGGCGGCCTCGGTCGGCGCCGAGTACTTCTGCATAGACGCCGGCTGGTACACCGAGCCGGGCGAGAGCTGGTGGGACACCGTCGGCGCGTGGAAACCGTCGGCGACCCGGTTCTCCGGCGGCCTCGCCGAGGTGCTCAGCGCACATCCGGGCCGCGGGCATGATGCCCGGGCTGTGGCTGGAGCCCGAGGTGATCGGCGTGCGCAGCCCCGTCGCCGACCGGCTGCCGGCCGAGGCGTTCTTCATCCGGCGCGGCCAGCGCGTCATCGAGAACGGCCGCTACCACCTGGACCTGCGTCACCCCGCCGCCGTCAAGCACCTGGACGAGGTGATCGACTTCGTGGTCGGCGACCTGGGAGTCGGCTACCTGAAGCTGGACTACAACATCAACGTCGGCCCGGGAACCGACGCCGGGAACGTGAGCGCCGGCGCCGGCCTGCTCGCCCATAACCGCGCGCACCTGGAGTGGCTCGACGCGGTGCTCGACCGGTACCCGGGACTCGTCATCGAGAACTGCGCCTCAGGCGGCATGCGGATGGACTACGCGATGCTGTCCCGCCTGCAGCTGCAGTCAACGAGCGACCAGCAGGACTTCCTGCGCTACCCGCCGATCACGGCGGCCGCGCCCGGCCGCGGTCACCCCCGAGCAGGCGGCGACGTGGGCCTACCCCCAGCCCGGCTTCAGCGACCAGGAGATCATCTTCACGCTGTGCGGCGCCCTGCTCGGGCGCATCCACCTGTCCGGGCACATCGACCAGATGAGCGAGGCGCAGCGGCGGCTCGTGGCCGACGCCGTGGACGTCTACAAGCAGATCCGGGCCGACCTGCCTGGCGCGCTCCCGTTCTGGCCGCTCGGCCTGCCGGGGTGGACCGACTCCTGGCTGGCCCTCGGCATGCGCACCCCGGCCGCGGCGTACGTCATCGTGTGGCACCGGGGTCCGGGGGCCGGCGGGACCCAGGCCGGCGCCGGGACCGGCTGGCGACCAGGCTGGCGACCCGGCCGGGCCGGGCTCCCCGTGCCCTTCCTGCGCGGCCGGCCCGCGGTGCCCGAAGTTCTCTACCCGCGCGTCGGCCAGCCGCCGGTGAGCTGGGACCAGCGCTCGCGGCGAGCTGACCGTCGCGCTGCCCGCCACGCCCGCCGCGTGCCTGATCCGCCTCGCCGGGGAACTCGCCGGGGACTGAGCACGGCAACTCGTCTTTTCGATCGCAGTGCCGAGGCTTCGGCCCCGCATAGAGCCGTCGAGGATTGAGTTGCGGTCGTGTGACCCCGCACACGGCACCGAGGGCCGCGAGACCCTCAACTTATTTCGCGACGCGCCCCATAGGGGCCGAAGCCTCGGCACTAACGCGAACCGCTAGGAACGGTCCCGCAGGTCCCTGCCACAAGTAACGTGAGATTCACGTTACTTGTGGCAGGGCCTCCGCTGAGCCCTAGGTGGTGATGCCCCAGATGTCGGTCCCCGTGGTGGAGCAGGCGACCTGGACGAGAAGAGCGCCGCTCGCCGTGGAGGCGCCGGCGGGGGCGACGCACAGGCCGGAGTTCTGCGCGACGACCTCGTACTTGCCGCTGCTCACCGAGTGCAGCGTGAACTGCTGGTTGCTGGCGTAATTACAGGGGTACTGGATGACCGCCGCGCCGCTGGCCGAGGAGGCGCCATTGACGTCCAGGCAGTAATCCGGCGTCATCGGCTGGATGTAGTAGGTGCTTGAGCCCGCGGCGGTCGGCACGAAGCTGAACGCCTGGTTGGTACCGCCGTTGCAGGTCCACTGGTCGAACTGCGCGGCGGACACGGTGGTCCAGTCGAACTCGTCCGCGCACAAGCTGTTGCCCGCGTTCACCAGGGTGCTGTTGAATCCGGAAGCGAAACCTGGCGTCAGGTAGACCGCGAACGCGTCATGCGCGGCCTGGAAGGTGAGCGGCACCGAGATTGAGCCGCCTGACGTGCTCACGATCTCGCTGGTGACCACCGTCGGTGAGTTAAGTGGTGACTGGTCAGGTATCCGGTACACGGTGACGTGGACGTTGCCGCCGTTCGCCAGCCAGGGCACCGACGACAGCCCGCTGAACGTCACCGACGCGGCGCCCGTGTACCCGTTCTCGTCCCCGACGACAGCGACGGCCCGCCTCTTCGCGCTGTCCTCGGCGGCGGAGATCGCCGTGGTCCCCACCTCACCGGAGGTGGAGACCAGGGAGCCGGTGAGGTCGGCATAGGTGCGGAACGTCCACCACTGGCCGGTGTAGGAGTAGCCGCTCCCGTTCGCGACGATGGTCCCGGCCAGGTAGGGGTTCACGCAGCACGACGCCCAGTTGCCCCGCGCCGCGTTGGTGTACCCGGACTGGGCGAAGCGGGCCAGGTACCAGGCTGTCTGGCCGGCGGTCTGCTTGTCTGACGGCAGGAACTCGTTGGCGGACAGCGGGAGGGAGGAGGAAATCCCAGCGGAGGTCAGGTCGCTCTTGACGGTGGCCGACACCGCGACCGGGTCGTCCCCGTCGCCCTCAAGGTGGTCGCTGATCTCGCTTGGCGTGGTCCCGGCCGACTTGACATGGGCGAGAAACGCCGACCACTCGGTCGGGTTCTGCGCCGGGTCAGCGGCGAAGTCCGGCCCGACGGTGAGCGCGTTCGGGGCGAGGCTCTTGATCGTTTTGTAGGCGGTGTCCCACATCTCGTAGTACTGGGTGGTGTTCGCACCTGGCGCCCAGAATGCGGTCTCGTCAGGTTCGTTCCAGATGTCGTAGGTGACCGTGACCCCGGACGCCTGGATCGCGCCGACCACGTCGTCGAGGAAAGTGACGTAATTCGCGCAGTTATTGCTGGTGCACGGCCACGTCGTGTTGGCGGGCTGGCTTCCGTCCGCGCCGTAAATGTCGGTCAGGAGCACCTGGTACTGCGCGTGGTACGACCCCGCGGTGAACCGCTTGGCCTGTGCGATCACCTCGGCGACCTGGGCCTTGGTGCTTGTTCCGTAGCTATACCCGTCGGCGATCCAGCCGCCAGTGGGCGTGGCGTGACCGCCGGCGCGCATCGCGGTGATGCCGAGCGGCTGTATGAACTGGTCCGGCGGCGCCGTACCGTCCTGGCTCGTGCCGTAGAGGAACCCTTCCCCGACGCCGGCCGCCGCCCCGGTCACCGAGCCGAGGTTCACGCTCAGCGACTCCGCGGCCAGCGCGCGCGGGGCGGCCTGCGTCCCGAGCAGCAAGAGCGCCAGCGTCACCACGAGCGCGGCACCTGCTGCGAGGCGGCCATGTCTCATCCTCGTCATCATTGACCTTTCCTCCTGTTCTCGCCGCGGTCGCCGTGCACCGTCCCCGCGCTGGCCAGGCTCGCGCCCGTGTGAGCGCTCACAATGTGAGCGGTCACAATTCGCGGCGACATCGCTTTGATGGGGTGGTTGGGGGTGTGCGTTCATAGTGAACGCAAACATCAACACGGTCAAGGCCCCGATATCACCGCGAACCACCACGAGATCCGCGACAGGCCAGCAAGCCCGGACCAAGCTGCGGGGAGGCTCAGCTGCCTTGATGCAGGGGGTCTCCGTCCCTGGCGGTGAGCGACTGGCATGATCGGGTCATGAGTGTTGTGAAGATCAACGCGATCACGGTGCCTGCCGACAGCGGGGACGAGCTGGCCCGGCGGTTCGCCGCCCGGGCGGGCGCGGTCGACGACCAGGACGGCTTCGAAGGGTTCGAGCTGCTCAAGCCGACCGACGAGCGGACCACCTGGCTGGTCATCACCCGCTGGCGCGACGAGGAGGCGTTCAAGGCGTGGGTGAGCTCGCCCGCCTTCGCCCACGGGCACCGCTCGGCCGCCGAGCGGTCCGGCGGCGAGGCGCCCAGGCCGGTCGGCGTGCACAGCGAGGTGTGGTCCTACGAGCCCGCGGGCGGCTCAGCGGCCGCGCGGGGGATCTAGCCCTGTGGGCCACAGGCACACGAAGGTTCTGGCCCTGTGGGCCACAGGCGCGCGTCTATTGACCCTGTGGGCCACAGGGACATGACCGATCCGTGGGCGGACCGCGCGTTCCTGCGCGGCACCCAGTACAAGACCGACGCGAACCTCGCGGCGCGCCAGTCGATCTACGCCTACCAGCACCCGCGCATCGACCTGGCCGCCCGGGTGCTCGACCTGGCCGCGCCCGCCCCGTCAGACGCATCGTGGACGTCGGCTGCGGTAACGGCATGTACCTGGCGGAACTGGCGAAGCGCGGCTGCGCGGGACGGGTCCTCGGGGTTGACCTGTCCCTCGGCATGCTCGCTGCCGCCCGCGGCCGGCTGAGCGGCCTCGGCGCGGCGGCCGACGCTGCCGCTGCCAGCCCGGATGACGCGAGCCGCGCGGCCGGTCCAGCCCGGATGACGCGGCGGGTCGCCGCTGGCGGCGGTAGCGCTGGCCAACGCCGACGCGACCGCGCTGCCGCTGCGCGACGGCGTGGCCGGCCTGGCGCTCGCGCCGCACATGCTGTACCACGTGCCCGACCCGGCGGACGCGCTCCGCGAACTGCGCCGGGTGACCCGCCCGGGCGGCCGGGTGGTCATCGTCCTCAACGGCGCCGGCCACCTGCGTGAGCTGCGCGCGGCCGTCGCGGCGGCGCGCGGCGCCGACCCCGGCGGCCATGGGCGAGCGCGTCCGCCTGGACGACGGCGAGTCCCTGGCGAGGTCCTTCTTCCCCCAGGTCACCAGGCACGACTTCGTGGCCGAGCTCCGCGTGCCCAGCACGGAACCGATCGCGGACTACGTGCGCTCGATGTCGGGAACGAGCCGTCACGCCGACCCGGAGCGCCTCGCCGAGACGGTGGCCGCCGCCTTCCCCAGGACCGCCGAGGGCCACTACGTGATCACCAGCCACTCCGGCTGCCTCGTCTGCGAAGTCGGCTAGCGCTTGCGCCAGGCGTAGAAGAAGTCGCGGGCCTGCTGGGAGAACAGCGGGAAGACCGTGGCCACGCCGATCGCCCAGACCACGAGGGTCGTGAACTGGGGGCCCGGGTCGTGGTGGGTGCCGAACAGGACGAGCAGCGTGCAGATGGAGTAGATGCCGAGGAGCACCGCGCCGGCGATCCGCGTCCAGCCGTTGCCGCGCCTGGTGGCCACCGCGAGCCAGACCCAGCAGGCGAGGCCGAGGAGGTCGGCGACGAGCGCGATCGCCATCACGCCGGCCATCGAGTTCTGGTTGTGCCAGACGGTCGTCTGCACGGAGGCCAGGTAACCGAGCCCGGCCGCGCTGTCGGTGGACGCGAGGTCCTTCGCCACGGTGGCGTCGTGGGTGTACCGGCCGAGGGCCACCAGGCTCAGCACCACGTCAAGCGCGGTGACCACGAAGCCGGCGTACATCAGCCTGATCGCGGTGTGCACCTTCGGCGGAACCTCCGCCGACATCGGCTTGCGGCGCCCGGGGACGTACCCGGGCAGCGCGTCCGCGCTGCCCGGCTGCTGGGTACGCGGTGCCGCCGGGTACGAGCCGGCGCCTGGCCCGGGTACGACGGCGCCTGGCCCGGATATGACGCCGCCTGGCCCGGATACGGCGGGCCTGCCCGGGTACCGGCCGGCCCGAGCCCGGGCTGCCCGAACACGGTCTGCCCGTACGGCCGCCGTGCCCGGCCGTACGGCTGCGGTCCGCGGCGCCTGACTGCCCGGCGCTGCGTACGGCTGCGGCCCGGCGTACGACTGCGGGGGCGACGACAGCGGCGGGACCGACGAGCCGGGCGGGGCCGGGGTCGGCCCGGACCGGCCCTGCGCCGCGGCCGCCTAGTAGCCGTCGGACAGCATCGGCGCGTGGCCCGTGGCGCCTCCGCCCTGGCCGGGGGCGGCGTCGCCAGGGCCGTCGGGGTGCGCTCGGCGCGGCGGCGAGCGCCATGCCGGTGGACCCGGACATGCCGCCCGGCGCCGGCCGCGCCCGTCGCCCGTTGGCCCCAGGGTAGGGCGCGGGCACCGGTCCCGGCGGGGTGAGCCCGGCCGGGGTCTGGCTGGACTGCTCCGCGGCGATGACGCGGGCCACCTCCGCGGGCCAGAACGAGCCGAGCGTGGCTGGCGTCTCCGGGCCGAGGGCGTTGATCATGGAGATCACCTGGGCCGGGCCCGGCCGCTGCGCGGGGTCCTTCTTCAGGCAGGCCTCGATGACCTGGCGCAGCCGCGGCGGGATCGCGCTCAGGTCCGGCTCGGCCGAGACGATCCGGAACAGGACCGACGCCGGGTTGTCGCCCTCGAACGGCGGGTTGCCCGTCGCCGCGTACGCGAGCACGCAGCCGAGGGAGAAGATGTCGCTCGCCGGCCCGGTCGCCCCGCTCTTCGCCTGCTCGGGCGACATGTAGCCGGGGGTGCCGATCACCATGCCCGCCGACGTCAGCTGCGTGCCGTGGAACGGCCGGGAGATGCCGAAGTCGATCACGTGCGGCCCGTCGTCGGCGAGCAGCACGTTGGCCGGCTTGAGGTCGCGGTGGATCACCCCGGCGGCGTGCACCGCGCGCAGCGCCTCGGCGAGCCCGGCGGCGAGCCGCCAGGCCGCCGCCTCGGGCAGCGCGCCGTACCTGGCCGACGACCGCGGCGAGCGGCGGCCCGGGCACGTACGCCGTGGCCAGCCAGGGCGAGTTGTCGGTGACGCTGGAGTCGACGACGGGCGCGGTGTACATGCCGCCGACCGCGCGGGCGGCCGTCACCTCGTGGCTGAACCGCCGCAGGAACTCCGGGTCGGCGGCGAACTGCGAGTGGATGACCTTGATCGCCACGGCGCGCCCGGCGGGGGAGAAGCCGAGGTAGACCTGCCCCATGCCGCCCGCGCCGAGCCGGGAGTGCAGCCGGAACTCCCCGATCATCCGGGGGTCGTTCGCGGATAGCGGTTCCATCCATGCTCCCCTGCCGCCGTGCCGCCCAGCTAGCAAGACAGAGCGCTAGCACGCAGAGACTACCCGGAATGCCGCGAGAAGGTTAGCTCTTGCGACGGTTTCTCCTGGAAGGACGGACTTCTGACGTCCCGCGAAACGAAGCCGGGGCGGGCCCGGTGGCAAGAATCGCCACCGGGTCCGCCCCGGCCCGGTTGCCCGGTTCCCGGCCGCGAATGCCTGCGGCCGGGAGCCTGGTGACTACTTCTTGCAGCGCGTCGAGCGCGATGTTGAGCTTCAGCACGTTCACCCCGGGCTCACCGAGGAAGCCGATGTGCGCGGCCGTCGGTGTTCTGGCTGACGAGCGACTCGACCGTGGCGACCGGCAGGTGCCGGGCCGCCGCGACCCGCGCGACCTGGATGGCCGCGTTCGCCGGGGAGATGTCCGGGTCGAGGCCGGAACCGGACGAGGTGACCGCGTCCGGCGGGATCGCCGACACCGGCACGTGGTCGAACGCCGCGATCTGCTTCTGCAGCGTCTTGACGTCCGTCAGCAGGTCCGGGTTGTTCGGCCCGAGGTTGGCCGCCCCGGAGAAGCCGGCGTCGCAGCCGTAGTCGGTCTTGTCGGCCGAGTTGGCCGCGTTCGACGGGCGGGGCTGGAAGTACTGCGGCAGCGGGTTGCCCTTGGCGTCGATGAACTCCTGGCAGAGCAGCGAGGACCCGACGACCTTGCCGTTCACGGTGACGAGCGAGCCGTTGGCCTGGTTCTTGAACGCGGCCTGGGCGACGCCCCACATGACGACCGGGTAGATGATGCCGCAGCAGCACGGTGAAGGCGAGCAGCATGCGCAGCGCCGCGATGTGCTGGCGGACGAGGGATGGAAGACGGTTCATGGCGGAGATCACCTGAATCCGGGGATGTTCATGATGATGAGGTCGATGATCTTGATGCAGGCGAAGGGCAGGATCAGCCCGCCGACGCCGTAGATCCAGATGTTCCTGCGCGAGCATCGCGGACGCCGACGACGGCTTGTACCTGACGCCGCGCAGCGCGAGCGGGATCAGCGCGATGATGATCAGCGCGTTGAAGATGATCGCCGAGGCGATCGCCGACTGCGGGCTGTGCAGCTTCATGATGTTGAGCTGTTCGAGGCCGGGGAAGACCCCGGCGAACATGGCGGGCAGCATCGCGAAGTACTTCGCGACGTCGTTGGCGATCGAGAAGGTCGTCAGCGCGCCGCGCGTGATGAGCAGCTGCTTGCCGATCTCCACGATCTCGATGAGCTTGGTCGGGTTGGAGTCGAGGTCGACCATGTTCCCGGCCTCTTTCGCGGCCGAGGTACCGGTGTTCATCGCCACGCCGACGTCGGCCTGGGCGAGGGCGGGCGCGTCGTTGGTGCCGTCGCCGGTCATCGCGACGAGCTTGCCGCCCTCCTGCTCCTTCTTGATCAGCGCCATCTTGTCTTCCGGCGTCGCCTCGGCGAGGAAGTCGTCCACGCCGGACTCCTCCGCGATCGCGCGCGCGGTCAGCGGGTTGTCGCCGGTGATCATGACGGTGCGGATGCCCATCGCCCGCATCTCGGCGAACCGCTCGGAGATGCCCTGCTTGACGATGTCCTTCAGGTGGATGACGCCGAGCGCCCGCGCGGGCTCGCCAGGCAAGCGCTCCGCGACGACCAGCGGCGTGCCGCCGGCCGCGGAGATCCCGTCGACGATGTCGCCGAGGTCGGCCGGGGGAGTGCCCCCGTTGTCCCTGACCCACTGCCGGACCGCGCTCGCGGCGCCCTTGCGGACCTCGCGCCCGTCGGCCAGGTCGACGCCGCTCATCCGGGTCTGCGCGGTGAACGGCACGAATACCGCACTGTGTCCATCGGCTGTGCAGCTCGCCCGGGCCGCGCTCGCGGATGTTGAACTGGTCCTTGGCCAGGACGACGACCGAGCGCCCTTCCGGCGTCTCGTCGGCGAGCGACGACAGCTGGGCCGCGTCGGCGAGCTCAGCCACGGAGACCCCGCCGACCGGCAGGAACTCGGTCGCCTGCCGGTTGCCGATGGTGATCGTGCCGGTCTTGTCGAGCAGCAGCGTGTTCACGTCGCCGGCCGCCTCGACGGCGCGCCCGGACACGGCCAGCACGTTGCGCTGGACGAGCCGGTCCATGCCGGCGATGCCGATCGCCGAGAGCAGCGCCCCGATGGTGGTCGGGATCAGCGCGACGATCAGCGCGACCAGGATGACCAGGTTCTGCGGCGCGTTCGAGTAGTACGCCATCGGCTGCAGGGTCACGACCGCGAGCACGAAGATCAGCGTCAGCGAGGCGAGCAGCACGTTCAGCGCCACCTCGTTCGGCGTCTTCTGCCGCGACGCGCCCTCGACGAGGGCGATCATCCGGTCGATGAACGTCTCGCCCGGCTTGGACGTGATGTGCACCACGATCCGGTCCGACAGCACCTTCGTGCCGCCGGTGACCGCGGAGCGGTCGCCGCCGGACTCGCGGATGACGGGGGCCGACTCGCCGGTGATGGCCGACTCGTCGACCGAGGCGACGCCCTCGACGACGTCGCCGTCGCCCGGGATGACCTGCCCGGCCTCGACGACCACGTAGTCGCCGACGGTCAGCTGGGTGCCAGGCACCTCCTCGATGCGGAGCTGCGTGTCGCCCGGCTTCCACCCGATCAGCTTGCGCGCGACGGTCTCCCGCTTGGTGCGCCGCAGCGTCTCGGCCTGCGCCTTGCCGCGGCCCTCGGCGACCGCCTCGGCCAGGTTGGCGAACAGCACGGTCAGCCAGAGCCAGACGGTGATCGTCCAGGCGAAGATCGAGGTGTGGATGATCGCCGAGTAGGTGGTCAGCACCGAGCCGACCTCGACGACGAACATGACCGGGTTCTTGATCTGGACCCGCGGGTCGAACTTGAGCAATGCGTCAGGAAGGGACTTCCAGAGCATCTGCGGGTCGAGGAAGCCGCCGCCGACCCGGCGGGCCGCGACGGCCGCGGCGGCCACGAGGGCGCCGCCAGTGTCAGCCGCACCCGTTCCGGTGTCCGGTGACTTTGATGTTGACTTGAGATTCGCCATCAGTGCAGTCCTTCAGCGAACGGCCCGAGCGCCAGCGCGGGGAAGTACGTCAGGCCGACGAGGATGATGATCACGCCGACGAGCAGGCCGGCGAACAGCGGCTTGTGGGTCTCCAGCGTCCCGGCGCGACGCGGGCACCGTGCTGCTGCCGGGCCAGCGAGCCGGCCAGGGCGAGCACGAAGATCATCGGCGCGAACCGGGCGACCAGCATCACCACGCCGCCGGCCAGGTTGTACCAGCCGGTGGCGGTGGTGAGGCCGGCGAACGCCGAGCCGTTGTTGTTGGCCATCGAGGTGAACGCGTACACGATCTCGGTCAGGCCGTGCGGCCCGCTGTTGAGGATCGACGCGCGCGGCACGCTGAAGCCCGAGCGCCAGCGCGGCGCCGATCAGCGCGGACGCTGGTGTCGACAGGATGTAGAGCGACGCCCACTTCATCTCGGTGGGGCGGATCTTCTTGCCGATGTACTCCGGCGTGCGGCCGACCATGAGGCCGCCGACGAAGACGGTCAGCACGGCCAGCATGAGCATGCCGTACAGGCCCGCGCCGACGCCGCCGGGCACGACCTCGCCGAGCATCATGTTGAACAAGACGATGCCGCCGCCGAACGCGGTGAACGAGTCGTGGAAGCTGTTGACCGCGCCGGTTGACGTCACGGTCGTCGATCCGGCGAACAGCGACGAGCCGGGGATGCCGAACCGGACCTCCTTGCCCTCCATCGCGCCGCCCGCCGCCTGCAGCGCGGTGCCCGCGTGCTGCCACTCGAAGAAGCTGATGCCGGCCGACCGAGACGAGCCAGCAGGCCCGGCCATCACGGCGACGAGCACGTAGCCCTGCCGGTTGTCGCCGACCATCTTGCCGAAGGTGCGCGGCAGCGCGAACGGGATGACGAGCAGCAGGAAGATCTCGAACCAGTCGGAGAACCCGTTCGGGTTCTCGAACGGGTGCGCCGAGTTCGCGTTGAAGAAGCCGCCGCCGTTGTTGCCGAGCTCCTTGATGACCTCCTGCGAGGCCACCGGGCCGCCGACCATGTTCTGCTGGCCGCCGGTCAGCGTGGAGATCGTGTGGGTGAGGTTGAAGTTGTCGATCACGCCGGTGGCCATCAGGATGATGCCGCCGATGACGCGAGATCGGCAGCAGCACCCGGATGATGATCCGGGTCATGTCGACCCAGAAGTTGCCGAGCCGGTCGGTCTTGTTCCGCATGAAGCCGCGGATCAGCGCGATCACGACGACGATGCCGACGGCCGGCGGACACGAAGTTCTGCACGGCCAGGCCGGCCATCTGCACGACGTAGCCCATCGTGGACTCGCCCGAGTAGTTCTGCCAGTTCGTGTTCGTGACGAACGACGCGGCGGTGTTCCAGGCGAGGAACGACGGGACGGCTGGCATCGCCGTTGGAGTAGGGCAGGTACGTGCTGTATCCGCTGCAGCAGGTAGAGGAACAGCACGCAGACGCCCGAGAAGGCCAGCATGGACCGGGCGTAGGTGCCCCAGCGCTGGTCGGCCTCGGCGTCGATGCCCATCACCCGGTAGAAGACCTTCTCGACCCGCAGGTGCTTGGCTGACGTGAAGACGCGGGCGATGTAGTCGCCGAGCGGCTTGTAGCAGATCGCCAGCGCGGCGACGAGCAGCGACGATCTGCAGGATGCCCGCGAGTGAGCTGTTCATTAGAAACGCTCCGGCCGGACGAGTGCGTAGATGAGGTAGATCGTGAGCATGATCGCCGTGATCAGGCCGACCCAGTTCTCAGCGCTCAAGGTGCTCGACCACCCTCACGAGGAGGAAGAGCGCGGCGAAGATGACGATGGTCATGCCGATGACTAGCAAGTCATTCATGGCAGCTCCTTGGTGTGACCGCGCGGGGCCGGCCCGCGCCGGTTTGAGACGGGGTGTCGGCTAGCCGCAGGTTCTTCCGCGGGCCGCCGTCCAGGGGAGGGCGGGGTCCGGTCCGGGTACCCCCCGGACGCGCGAGCTGCCTTCTGGGTCGCACCTGAAGGCAGGGCCGAACGCCCGGGACGCAGCCCGAACGGATTAATCAAAGCCCTGATCAGGCGCGTATATTGCCGTCCTGACGGCCCCCATGCGGGGGCGTCTGGCTTCCTAACGGACTCCATGCGTCTGGTTAAGCCCGCGGGTAATCCGGCCCGTCTTCAAGCCGGCGCTCGCCTGGCATCGTTACTGCGGGTTACGCGCCGTGGCGCTACTCGCCCGGGAACTGGGAGATGTCCAGGCCCGGCACGGGCACGCGCCGGCCGCGCAGCGACCACGGCAGCAGGCCGTGCCGCATCTCGTCCATCAGCGCCGACGGCGGCACCGCGATCACCGGGCACCTGGCGTGCGCCAGGCAGTACCGCCCGACCGAGCGGTGCAGCGCGCGGCCGACCGGGTTCCGCCGCCCGGTGCCGATCACGAGCAGGTCGCCCGGCTGGGCGGCGAGGTCGACGAGCACCGGCCCGGCGTCGCCGCGCTCCACCCGCGCCCGCACCTCCAGGTCGTCGGGGAGGCCGCCGAGGCCCTCGTCGAACGCGTCGGTCAGCCGCTTGGCGGCCGCCTCCTGCCATACCTGGCGCAGGTAGGGGGAGGGATGGGAGCGCTCGGCCATGTCACCGCCCGGCGGTACCCAGGCGATCACCGGCACCAGCGGCACCTGCCGCTCCTGTGCCTCGTCGGCCGCCCAGCGCAACGCCTGCAGGCTGCCGAGTGACCCGTGAACTCCGACAACGATCCGACGCACCGCGCCCACGACGCTTCGCCTCCTGACATAACAGCGCCTTCACGTCATACAACCGCGCTGTCTGCCCCGACTGTGCCGGTCCTTGCAGAACCCTAATGAAACATCACCGAAACGTTACGTTTAAGTCTCTGAGTGATCACCCTGCGTATCAAAAGTCAAAATCAGCATCATCCGGAACGGGTGCCTGTTCCACCCCTCCCGCACCTGCCTCCCCGGGCATCCCCAGGCCTGCCCCGGGCTACCCGGGCCTGCGGGGACCTTGACCGCCAACCGCATCGACCGGTGTCTCATCGACTCCTGGCATGATGGGTGACCTATGGACGAGAAGCTATTCCCGCAGCCCCCGGGAGAAGCGTCCTTCGTGGCGATCGGCGACAGCTTCACCGAGGGCCTCAACGATGCCGCGCCCGGCGGCGGCTTCCGCGGCTGGGCCGACCGGCTGGCCGGCCTGCTCGCCGCCGAGTACCCGGGCCTCCGCTACGCGAACCTGGCGGTCCGCGGCAAGCTGCTGCGCCAGATCGTGGCCGAGCAGGTGCCCGCCGCGGCGGCGATGTCACCGGGCCTGGTCTCGATCGCGGGCGGCGGCAACGACATCCTGCGCCCGGGGGCCGACCCGGACGTGCTCGCCGAGCTGTTCGACGCGGCCGTCGCCCGGCTGCGCGCCTCGGGGGCGCAGGTGCTCATGTTCACCGGCTTCGACCCGGTCGCCGTCCCGGTGCTCAGGCTGCTGCGCGGCCGGATCGGCACCTACAACATGCACCTGCGCGGCATCGCCGACGCCCGCGGCTGCTACCTGGTCGACCTGTGGTCGATGCGCTTCCTGCGCTCTCCGGCCGCCTGGTCGCCGGACCGGCTGCACCTGACCGCGCAGTCGCACCAGCGGGTGGCGCTGCGCGCCTGCGAGGTCCTCGGCGTCCCGGTCACCGAGGACTGGCGCGCCCCGCTCGCCGCGGACCCGCCGCACGACCGCGCTGCGACGCCGCTGACCAGGGCCGCCTGGCTGGCCGCCCGGCGCGAGGACGCCCGCTGGGCGCGGGAGTACCTGGCCCCGTGGATCAGCCGCCGCCTGCACGGCACCTCCTCGGGCGACGGCCTGTCCGCCAAGCGCCCGGCCCTGGAGGCGATAGCCCCGCCGGTCACCATGTGACCGGCCATACCTGTCCGGCTTCCGGCAGCGTGCCGGAAGCCGCGTACGGTTTCCGGTGCGATCATGTCACGAACTTCCGTCATGCGTAAGCATCGATACGATGTTTATCTTCGTGATCATGTCCTGGCTTCGCTGGGTCAGCAGGGCGCGGGCTGCTGGTGCGGACGGGGCGGGCGAGGGCCAGCAGCACGACGAGGCCTGCCACGATCGGCACCCACCAGATCCACACCGCGTGCGACGGCCCCTGGGCGGCGGCCGTCAGGCCGCCGGCCAGCACGCCGGCGGCGACCAGCCGCGGCCAGCCGAGCGTGGCCGCCGGGATCAGCGCGACCGCCATCGGCGGCCACGGGTAGTACGAGACCATCACCGGCTCGAAGAACGACCGCAGCGCCAGCGTGAGCGCGACCCACCAGAGCACGTCGGCGAGCAGCGCCGGCGACCAGGGCCGGCGTGCCGATTTCGCCATCCGCGCCGTGGCCGGCCTGCGGCCTGCCAGCGCCGGCGGATCGCCAGCGCGCACAGGCAGGCGAGCACGATCGTGGCCAGCCGGAACGGCCCGGCCGCGACGTTGTGGTTGGCCATCTGCGGGGCCAGCGAGGTCCACGCCGTCGGGTGGTTGATGACCGGGGAGTTGGGCTGGCTGGTCACCGAGGTGTAGGTGTCATGCCAGTTGGCGATCGCGGCCGCGCCGAGCAGCACCGCCGACGGGCAGCGCCGCGCGGACCAGGAACGGCACCATCCGCCGCCACGGCAGCACCGCGAGCATCACCGGCAGGGCGAGCAGCACGAGCGGCTGCACGCAGACCGCCGCGCCGGCCAGCCAGCCGGCCAGGCCGAGCCGCGCCCTGGCTCTGCGCCAGGACCGCGTACAGCAGCAGGCCGACCGCGACCGCGTCCTCCGGGTGGCCCCAGCGGGCGGAGACCGACCAGAGGATGCCCGCGCTGGCCGCGGCGAGCAGGCCGCGCTTCCAGAAGCGCACGCCGAGCTGCTCGGCGAGCGCGTCGGCGGCGAACAGGGTGACGCAGCACAGCGCGATCTGGTACGGCCCGGCCACCAGCCACACCGCCGGGTGCAGGTTGTGCGGGCCAGGGATGGCTGAGCGACAGGCCGAGCGCCGAGATCAGCGCCGCGCACGGGCAGCAGGATGACCGCCGCGCCGGGCAGCGAGATCAGCCCGGTGGGCGGCGCGTAGAGGCCGCCGATGTTCCCGTGGGCGAGCCGGGTGGTCGCGATCAGCGTGCCCCACAGGTCGTAGGGGAGCGCCCATTCCGTCCGGCCGATCAGCGTCGGGCCCCAGGTGGTGGTGAACATCCCGACCACGATGAGGCCCGCCGACGCGATCAGCGGGAACATCCGCCGCCTGACTCGCTCCCGCATCCCGCGTACCCCGGCCCCTCTGCCTGCGCCCGCCGCAAGGTCGTATCCGCCGTTCCGCGCTCCGGCTCCGCGCTCTAGTCTGGGCGGCCGTGCCTCGTGAACCGCGTGCCACACTACAAGGCGCCGGCCGGCGCCGGTCATCCCCCTACGGGGGCGTCACCCTGCAGGCTGACCGCGCGTCAGGCTACGCCGCGCTGGGTCAGGCTACGCCTGCGCTGCGCTGGGCCTGCACCGGGAATCCATGGCCAGCCGCCATACTGAGTAGGTGACAGCGGGCGCCCTCGGACTTGACCTGCTGGTCGGGGCGGCGCACGGTCCTCGCGGCCATCGTAGCGGCGCGGCTGGCGCACAGCGCCGGGCTGCCCGCCCTGCTCGTCTTCCTCGGGCTCGGCCTGGCGCTCGGCGAGAGCGGGCTCGGCATCAGGTTCGACAACGCCGGACCTCACCGAGATGCTCGGGCTTGGCGCGCTCGTGCTGATCCTGGCCGAGGGCGGCCTCACCACCAACTGGGCGCACGCGCAGAAAGGCCGCGCCCGTGGCCATCGCGCTGGCCACCGTCGGCGTCGTGGTCAGCATCGGCGTGGTCGCCGCGTGCACGCACTGGCTGCTCGGCCTCGGCTGGCGGGAGGCCCTGCTCCTCGGCGCGGTCCTCGCGCCGACCGACGCGGCCGCGGTCTTCTCCGTCCTGCGCAGGCTCCCGCTGCCCGCCGATGCTGTCCGGGATGCTCGAGGGCGAGTCCGGCCTGAACGACCCGCCGTCCGTGCTCGCGGTCACCCTGCTCAGCCAGCACGCGGCGCGCACGGCCCTGGCCCGCTGCACATCATCGGCGAGGTCGTCTGGGAACTGGTCGGCGGCGCGGCGATCGGCGTCGCGGTCGGCCTGCTCGGCCTGCTCTTCCTCGGAAGGTGGCGCTGCCCGCCACCGGCCTGTACCCGGTCGCCGTGCTCGCGCTCATCGTCGCCGGCTACGGCGCCGCCGACCTGGCCAAGGCGAGCGGCTTCCTCGCCGTCTACGCCGCCGCCGTCCTGCTCGGCAACGTCAGGCTCCCGCACGGCCCGGCGACCAGGGGCTTCGCCGAGGCCGTCGGCTGGCTCGCGCAGATCGGCCTCTTCGTCATGCTCGGCCTGCTCGCCTCGCCGTCTCGCCTCCCGGCCCAGATCCTGCCCGCCCTCGCGGTCGGCGCGGTCCTGGTGCTGGTCGCCCGCCCGGCCGCGGTCCTCGCCGCCACGCTCCCGTTCCGGCTGCCGTTCCGCCAGCAGGCGTTCCTGTCCTGGGCCGGGCTGCGCGGCGCGGTGCCGATCGTCCTCGCCACGATCCCGCTCAGCGCCGGCGTGCCCGGCGCCACCAGGCTGTTCGACCAGGTCTTCGTCATCGTCGTCGCGTTCACCCTGCTCCAGGGCCCGACCCTGCCCTGGGTGGCCAGGCGGCTCGACGTCACCGCGCCCGCCGAGCCGCTTGAGATCATCGTCGACGCCGCGCCGCTCGACGACCTGCACGCCGACCTGCTCCAGGCGCAGGTCCCCGACGGCTCCAAGCTGCACGGCGTGGAGATCTTCGAGCTCAGGCTGCCCGCCGAGGCGAACATCGCGCTGATCGTCCGCGACGGCCACGGCCTGGTCCCCGGCCCGACCACGGTCCTGCGCACCGGGGACCGCCTGCTCATCGTCGTCCCCGCCGTCGCCCGCGCGCGGACCGAGCGCCGCCTGCGCGCGGTCAGCCGCGCGGGCAAGCTGGCCCACTGGCTCGGCGAGCACGGCGACTGACCGCGGACTGCGCGGAAACGCTGCGAGGGCCGCCGGTTTCCCGGGGCCCTCGCATCGCGGCCCGTGCCGCTAGCCGCTGTCAGTGCTCGCCTCAGCCCCAGGCGACGACGCGCGCGGGCTTGATCGTGACGACCACGCGGGTCTCGCCGGGCTGGTCCCGCTCGCGCAGGTCCGCGCCGCCGTACTTGGCGCCGAGCTTGTCGGCGAACGCGTAGTCGTCGTCCGGGGTGATCTCCGCGTCGCCGCGCAGCTCCACGTACTTGTACGGGTTGTCCGGGTCCAGGATGAGGAAGCTGACCTTGGGGTCCGCCTGCAGGTTCTTCACCTTCTGCCTGGAGGTGTTCAGCGAGATCTTCACGGTGTCGCCCTCAGCGAGGAACCAGGTGGCGGACAGCTGCGGCCGCCCGCTCGCCCCGATGGTGCCGAGCACGCCGACCTGCGCGCTGAGCAGGTCCTTGTGCGAGTCAGGAATCTCAGGAGTCGTCATGCCACGAACTCTACGACGCGCCCGCCCGCTGGTCAGCGGCAAGATCCCTAATGTCGGAACCCGTGATCTGGGGCTGCCCCAAAGGCCCCGGGCCGCCGCCCCGGAATATTTTTACCGAGTCACCGCATGAATCTCGCCTGGAAGCGTTTCCGGCCGCTGACGCTGGCTCATCACAAGAGTAGGGTCACGGTTGACTGCCGACGGCTCAAGGTTAAGAGGCCGCGATGTACCAGCGATTCCCGGGCGATGCCGCCCCGCCGCGAGCCAGCTTCGCCGGCGACCGTCCCGCAGTCCGTCCTGCGGGCCGTCCAGGTCATGTACGTCGGCCTGGCGGCGAGCCTGATCGGCATCGTCATCGACCTGACCACGCTCTCCTCGACGCGCAGCGAGATACTCAAGCGCAACCCGAGCTTTACGACGGCGCAGGTCAACACCGCCGAGCACGTGGAGATCGGGTTGTCTCATCGTCGGCGGCCTGATCGGCGCCGCGCTGTGGCTCTGGATGGCGCAGAGCTGCCGGGCGGGCAAGGGCTGGGCGCGAGTGGTCTCGACCGTGTTCTTCGGCATCGACACGCTGAGCGTGCTCGTCGGCGCGACCGCGGTGCAAGGCGGCGGCCTGACCCGGATCTACGGGTTCGTCGTCTGGGTGATCGGGCTGGTCGCGATCATCCTGCTGTGGCAGCGCTCGTCGTCGGACTACTTCCGCGCCCCGCGCTACTAGCGGCTTTGCCTACTGCACGGCGGCGGCCGGGTCGACCTTGGCGAAGCCGCGCACGTCGGGGAACGGCTCCGGGTCGCCCGGCTTCAGGTCCACCTGGAACGTGTTGAGCAGCATCGCGAGCATGGAGAAGTTGCCGAGGCAGCCGATGATGTCGACAAGGCCCGCCTCGCCCCACTCGGCGAGGCGCGGCGTCGAACGTCTCCTGATCGACGAAGTGGTCGCGCAGGATCTGCGTGGCGAGCGTGTAGAGCAGCTGCTCGTCGGCGTGCGCGAAGTGCGGCACCTCGTTGCTCGCGAGCTCCTTGATGGACTCGGCGGAGACGCCGGCCTCGATCGCCTTCTTGTGGTGCGCGTTCCACGAGTACTGCGCGTCGAAGTGCCTGGCCGCGATCAGCAGCGACAGCTCACGCAGCCGCTCGTTGATGCTGGAGTCGAACCGGCAGTACGCGCCGAGCGCGTCGACCTTTTCGGCGAGCTCGGGCGAGCGCAGCCAGATGAGGAACGGCCCGCGGGTGGCGCCGCGCTTGGCGGCGATGGCGTCGCTGATCTCCTGCTGGCGCGGGGTGAGCTCGGTAAGGGCGGGCAGGCGCATGGTGGGTTCCTCGTCGTCGGATCGTCGCTTTATTCACGCATCATTGTGGCCGGCTGCGGCGCGGCCTGCGCGAACGCTAAGAATGCACGCTGAGCAGGCCGCCTTGCCGCGTGCCGCTGTAGCCTCGCGCCCATGACGGTCATCAAAGTTGAGAACGTGGAGCGGCTTGGCCGTGGCGGCGGCGTGGTCACGATCCCGCTGATCACCAGGCAGTCCGCCGTGGAAGAGAACCTGATCACCACCGGCATCTCGACCTACCCGGTGGGCACCGGCGCGCCGTACCACTCGCACAACTGCGACGAGCACGTGACCGCTGCTTGAGGGCGTCGCCGAGGTGGAGATCGAGGGCGCCGGCACCGTTCACGCTGGTGCCTTACGACACGACGTACGTGAAGGCGGGCATCTTCCACAAGTTCACCAACATCAGCGACACGGTGCCGATGAAGATCCTGTGGGTCTACAGCTCCGCCTACGTGACCCGGACCTTCTACGACACCGGCGAGACCGTCGAGCACCTGTCGGCCGCTGACGCGATGGTCAAGGACTCAGCCGGCGTGCGACCTCCTTCAGGAAGCGCGCTACCGCGTCGTTGAACAGGGCCGGCGTTTCCCAGTACATCGAGTGCGGCGCACCTGTCACGACCTCAACGCGCGCCTCTGGCAGCAGCTCGCCCGCTCGCCGGACCGTGGCCGGCGACAGCACCGCGTCCTTCTCCCCGGCCAGCAGCATCACCGGGAACGGCGCCCTGGCCAGTTCCTCGACGGTCGGGCCGTCGGAGTTGAGGTTCCGCAGGTCCTGCATCTTGGCCGTGTTGAACGTGCCCATCTGCCGGAACAGGAAGGCCAGGTCGGGGCGTCCGGCGCGGAACTCCGGGGTCAGCAGGCGGTCGAGGACCGGGAGCTTTTCCGCGACCGCGCGGTCGGCCTTGACCAGGGCGGTGAGTTCCTCGTGCCGGAGGCCGCCGAGCGAGTGGGCGAGGATGACCCCCGACGCCCGGTCGGGCCGGTTCAGGGCGGCCCGCAGCGCGGCGGCCGCGCCGATCGACTGGCCGACGAGCACCGCGCGCGACGGGCCGCCGTCGGCCGCGATCGCGTCGAGCACGGCGATGATGTCGCCGGGGAAGTTGCGCGCGTCGTGGTCGGACTCCCAGCGGGAGTTCCCGAAGCCGCGCAGGTCGATCGTGATGACCGTGTACGTCGGGGGACAGCGCGGCGACCTGCTGCCACCAGGCGGCGTGGTGGCCGCCGGAGCCGTGCACGAACAGCACGGCGGGCCCCGACCCGTGGACCTCGTAGTAGATCTTCGCGTCGCCGGAGAGAGCGATGGCCATCGCGCGCTACCGTCCCTCGGTCGGCGGTCAGCTCGGCGCGCGCCTCGTCCGCGGAGATGGCGCCGCCGGCGGCTGAGCCGGCGCGCCGTCGGCGGGCGGCAGCCGACCGGAGCCGTCTCCTTCTTCGGCACCGGCGGGTACGGCCGCCGCTCGTGGAAGACCAGCTCGATCATCGTGTGGTCCGGGTCGTGGATGTAGCAGAACTGCGAGTTGTTCTCCGGCCGGGTGATCACCCGCGTGTGCCTGATGCCCAGCTTGGCCAGGTGCTCGAGGAACCCGTCCCAGTCCTCCACCTCCACGGCGAAGTGGTACGGCGCCATCCGGTCCATCTCCTCGACCGGCGTGAAGTGCAGGTCGAAGTTGCCCCTGGTCATCAGCACGACCTTGGTGTTGGACTTGGGCTTGATGTACTTCATCCCGAACACCTTCGTGTACCACTCGATGGTCCGCTCGGGATCCGTGGTCGGGAAGTTCACGTGATGGATGAAGGCTGGCTTGTCGCTCATGGCTGGGCAGATTCTCCTCGATAACCGGGTTGGCCAGCGTCCCGATGCCGTCGATCGTGATCTCGACGACCTGGCCCGGCACCACGGTGGCCGTCTCGTCGGTTCCCAGCCACACCACGTCTCCCGGGGAAAGCGTGATATAGCGGGATATAGCGGATATGTAGGCATAAGGCCCGAACAGCATGTCCCCGGTCGGGAACGACGCCTTCACCTCGCCGTCCACCCGCAGTGTCGTGGTCGCGGCGAGCGGATCGGCGTCCGTCACGATGAACGGCCCCATCGGCTTGAACGTGTCGCTGTTCTTGCACCGCCAGAAGGTCCGGTCGGACCGCTGCCAGCCCCGCGCGCTGACATCGTTCCCGATCGTCCAGCCGAGAATCCCGTCCCGCGCCTCGTCCGGGGTCACGTGCCGCAGCGGCCGCCCGATGACCGCGACCAGCTCGCCCTCCGCGACCAGCGGCTCGTCGCAGTCGGCCGGCCGCACGATCGGCGACAGGTGCCCGGTCAGCGCGCTGTTCGCCCGGTACCCGATCTCCGGCCGCTCCGGTACGGCGTGCCCGCCGTACGCGGCGCGCTCCGCGTGCGCCCGGTAGTTGAGCCCCGCGCAGAAGAAGGTATTGGGGATCACCGGTGGCAGCAGCCGCAGCTCGCCGACGGGTATCCGCCGGCTCGCTCTTCTCGTAGCCCCCGAACGGGTTCCCGGTGACTGCGGTCGCCACCCCGTCTTCCACGAGCCCGTAGAGCCGGTGCCGTCGGCATCCTCGAACCGGCACCAGATCATCGCCGGTCGACCATGGCTGAGCTTGTGCGAGACGCGCTTGGTCACCAGGAACCCCTCAAGCCCCTCCGGGCCGCCCTCCCGGCCGTAGCCGCTCTCCTTGAAGCCGCCGGAGGGTGCCTGCGGCACCGAGCCGCCGCAGTGGTTGATGGACAGGATGCCCGCCTCGTACCCGGCGATCAGCTTCTCCGCCGTGGCCGCCGAGTCCGTGTACGCGTAGGCCGCGAGGCCGAAGGGCAGCGAGTTGGCGATCTCGATGGCCTCGTCCAGGTCGTCGAACGCGGCGACCGGCGCGACCGGCCCGAACGGCTCCTCGCTCAGGATCGCCGCGTTCGCGGGCACGTCGGTCAGCACGGTCGGCTGGTAGAAGAAGCCCTTGCCCTCGATCGGCCTTGCCGCCGCGTCGCGACCGTCGCGCCCGCGGCTGACCGCGTCCTCGATGAGCTTGCTGCACCGCGGCCAGCCGCCGGTGGCTGACCATCGGCCCCATCTGCACGCCCTGCTCCAGGCCGTTGCCGACCTTGATGGCGGCCATCGCCGTCGATGAACGCCGCGGTGAACGCGTCGTAGACCCGCCGGTCGACCAGGAACCTGCTGGGCGAGGTGCAGACCTGCCCGGCGTTGACGATCTTGGCGCGGACCGCGGTCTTCGCGGCCTTGACCGGGTCGGTGTCGGCGCAGACGATGACCGGCGCGTGCCCGCCGAGCTCCATGTGGACCGGCTTCATGACCCTGGCGGCAAGCCCCGCCAGGTGCTTGCCGACCGGGACGGACCCGGTGAACGCGATGAACCTGATGGCCGGGTCGGGGATCACCTTGCGCGAGATCTCGTCCGGCACGCCGAACAGCACGTTCAGCACGCCCGGCGGCAGCCCCGCGTCCGCGAAGGCCCTGGCGATCAGCGAGACCGTGCCCGGCACCTCCTCGGACGGCTTGATCACGATCGAGCAGCCCGCGGCGAGCGCCGCGGAGATCTTCCGCATCGGCCCGCCGGCCGGGAAGTTCCACGGCACGAACGCGCCGACCGGGCCGACCGGGGTCACCCGCACGGACAGGATCTCGTCCGGGTCCGGACGGGATGATCCGCCCGTAGGCGCGGCGGCCCTCCTCGGTGTTCCACTGCAGCCCGGTCGCCGCCCGGTGCACCTCGCCGGCCGCCTCGGCCAGCGGCTTGCCCTCTTCGAGGGTCATGACCCGGCCGATCTCGTCCGCCCGCTGGTGCAGCAGCGCCGCGGCCTTCAGCAGGATCCCGGACCGGAAGTCGGGCCCGGCGTCCCGCCACTTCGGGAAGGCCGCCTTGGCCGCCGCGATGGCGGCGTCCACGTCACCCGGCTCGGCGAACGGCACCCGGCCGATGACCTCCTCGGTGGCCGGGTTGACCACGTCGTCTCCCCGGCCGCCGGCGCCGTCGGTCCCACTGGCCGTCGATGTAGAGCTTGATCTCGGGGTACTCGCCGAGATTGCTCATCAGTGGTCACCTTCCTTCGCCGTCATCGCTCTCCAGCCGCAGCGTCCAGATGGTGTGCGGCGGCGTCTCCTCGTAGTCGTTGGGGCCGTAGTTCTCGTCCACCCGGTCCATGTCGGCGGCGAACTCGACCCGCCCGCCGCACGGCGCGTGGATGAACCGGAAGATGTTCGACCCGACGGTGTGCCTGCCGAGCCGCCTGGCCTCGTGCCAGCCCTTGTCGATCATGTCGTTGGCCCCGACGATCACCTCGTCGACCCGGGCGACCTCGAAGGCGCAGTGGTTGATCCCGTTCTTGTCGGGCCGGTGGCACAGCAGCAGCGTGTGATGGTCGGTGTCGCCGGGGGCGCGCATGAACACGCCGACCTTGGCGGGCCGGTCGGTCGGCACGAAGCCGAGCCGGTCGGTGTAGAACGCGACGGCCTCCTCCTTGCCCGCCTTGACGATGTCGAGCGCCACGTGGCACAGCCGCAGCGGCCGGACCCGGCCGGGGTGGCTCATCGGCTCGTTCCACCGGTTGACGTTCCCCGTCCGGTTGCTGCCCGGGTAGTTCATCCGCCCGGTCACCGGCTGGCTGACCGCGAGGCCGACGCCGAACCCGGTCTCGTCCACGGTGTGCGCCACGCCGTCCGCGTCGGTGTAGATCGACCGGTCGGACAGCAGGTTCATCGCCAGCTTGTCGAGCGACTCCTGGGTGTCGACGCCCCAGACGATCTCGCGCAGGCTCGGCCCGGACTGCACCGGCGGCGGCAGGCTCGGGTCATCGACGTCCCGGAGCTCGATCACCTGCCCGGTCTGCGTCCCGAACCTGGCGCCCGAACCGCCTCCGTCCAGCGGCTCAAGACCGAAGTCGGTGAAGAAGCGGACGCACTCGTCGAGGTTGGGGACGCCGTAGACGACCCGTTCCACGCGCATGACCGTCATTGCCAGCGGCTCCTATCTCCCGGGGGGACGACCCCCCGTACCCCCCGGCTGCGCGCCCGATGGCAAAAACCGCCATCTTATCGGGCGCGCGGTTACCGGCTGGTTCATCCTTCGGGGGAAGCATAGAGCTGCGGATCAAGCAGCAACCGAAGCCTTTACTTGCAGTTTTCGTCCGGTGGGCGACCCCCCGTACCCCTCGGCCGAAGGGCTGCGGGAATCTCCGTTCCTCTGATGTTTCTTGCCGGTCAGGCGGACTTGACCGCGGCGAGCTTGGCCTGCTGGGCCGCGCTGGGCCGGGGCCTGCTTGCGGAACCACTCGGAGACGAAGTCGAGGAACAGCCGGACCCGGGCGGTCGTCTGGGTGCCCGGCGAGTGCAGCGCGTACAGCGGCCGGTCCGGGACGTCGACGTCCGGGATGACGTTGACCAGGGTGCCGTCGGCGAGCTCGTCGCTGACGAGGCGGATCGGCAGCAGCGCGACGCCGCGCCCGGCGATGGCGGCCTTGCGCAGCGTCACGTAGCTGTTGGAGCAGTACACCGGGTCGCTGATCTTCAGGTGCACGTCGTGCCCGTCCTGGCACAGGTGCCAGATCGGGTCGTTGGTGTTGGCCAGGCAGTCATGCTCGGACAGGTCGTTGACCTGCTTCGGCTGGCCCGCCCGGTGCAGGTAGGCGGGCGCGGCGCACAGCGCGAACTTCAGGTCGGCGATCTTCCGCAGCATCAGGTTGCAGTCCCGCACGTGCCTGGTGTGGAAGGCGACGTCGAACCCCTGGTCGAGGAACTCGTACGAGCGCTCGGACATCCCGCCGACCTCGAACCTGATGTGGATCTTGGGGTACTTGGCGGAGAACGCGACGATCGCGTCGCCGACGTCGTTGCTGCCGATCCACTTCGGGCTGATGATGGCGAGCTGCCCCTCGGCCTTGTCGCGCAGGCCGCGCAGCTGCGCCTCTTCCCGGTCGATCTCGTCGATGATCCGGGAGGCGAACTCGGCGTACCGGCTGCCGGCCTCGGTGAGGCTGATCGTCCGCGCGGTCCGGTTGACGAGGTGCACGCCGAGGGCACGCTCAAGCTCGGCGACGTGCCTGGACACCAGCGAGCCGGAGATGCCGAGCTGCCGCGCCGCCTGGCTGAAGCTGCGCGACTTCGTCACCCCGACGAAGCTGCGCATGATCGTTAGCTGGTCCATGTCACCCCTCGACCATGAGGATGCGTTCGATTATGCGGGTCTGTCCAGATGGCGCAGGCCGTATCCGGGCGGCTGGGACCCCAGGCGTGCAAGCTTAGCTTTACGCGGCCAGGAACTTGCTCACCACCGTCCAGACCGCCTCGGGCTGGTCGGCCTGCATCACGTGACCGCAGTCGTCGATGATCTCGACCTGGCTGCCCGCGATCGAGCGGCCGAAGTCCGCCGCGTAGGCAACGGAGATCAGCGCGTCCTGGCGGCCCCAGGCGACGAGCGTCGGCACGGCGACCCGGTGCAGCCGGCGGCCGAGGCCGAGGTCGGCGATCGGCCAGGCGAACTTGGTCGTGCAGCCGATGTTCCAGGCCTGCTGCGCGATCACCGCGGGGATCAGCGCCGGGTCGTCGGGCAGCGCCATCATCGCCCGCGCGCCCGGGCCCTCGGGGTGCGCGAACAGGTACCCCGGCAGCCGCTCCGGCGGCCCGGACACCATCTCCGCGAGGGGGATCGGCGCGTCGTCACGCCACAAGCCGCCGGCGAGAGCAGCACGAGCCGGGAGAAGAGCTGCGGGAAGGTGGCCGCCAGATCCGCGGCCACCATGCCGCCGTAGGACTGGCCGACCGCGGCCGGCCGCTCCAGGCCGAGCGCGCGGACCAGCTCCTCGTAGACGAGCATGCAGCTCCCAGAACGTCCGCACCTCGTCGATCGCCCGGGGATCACCTGGGCGAGGTGCCCGGGTGCTCCGGCGCGTACACGGTGTGCTGGCTGGCCAGCTGGTCGAGCAGCGGCTCCCAGGCCAGGCCGGACAGCGCGTGGAAGAAGACCAGCGGCGGCCCCTCGCCGGCCACCTTGACGTGCATGTTCAGCCTGCCGTCCCAGATCCGCACCGTCTCGTCGCGCACCGGTGCCGCGTTCGCCGCCATCATGCCTCCCCGCCAGACGTCGCGCCGGGCGGCGCTCGCCGCCGGCTGGGCGTTTCCCTTGCCCTGGGCCTTCGGCCACCAGTGGTTGACCCAGCCCTCGTCGTCCCAGATCGGCCGCAGCCGGGGCAGTACCTGCTCGGCGAACAGCGAGATGTTCTTCTCGGCCAGCGCGCGCGGCATCGTGCCGTTCTGCAGCATGATGAGCAGGTTGCCGACCCGGAACTCGCGGACGAACGCCTCGAGCTGGTCCGCGACCGTCGCCGGGCTGCCGACGATGGCGACCTGGGTGTCGATGATCTCCTTGTAGGTCGCCGTCTTCATCCGCGCGAGCATCCCGTCGGGACCGCCGCCGCGCAGCATGGCCTCGATCGCGCGCGGGCTCGGCGTAGCCGGGCACGGCCATCGCGGTGCCGGGAATCGCCCCGAGGCCGTTGCGGTAGAGCGACATGAGATGGCTGGCGTACTCCTTCTCGGCCCGCTCGTCAGTCTCGGCGACGGCGGCGACCTGGACGAAGGCGAGCCGGTAGGGGTTACGGTCGCGGCCCATCTCCTCGGCCATGCTCCCAGTACCGGTCGAACACCTCCCGCCCGACGAGCTTCGGCCCGTCCCAGCTCAGGTAGGTGAACGCGAAGTCGTTGCGCAGGATGTCGCGCAGCGTTCCCGGCGAGCCGGTGCCCGGAATCCAGACGGGCGGGTGCGGCTGCTGCACGCGGCCGGGCCAGATGTTGACCTGGCCGTACTTCTCGAACGTCCCGTTCCAGGCGAAGGGCTCCTTGGCCGTCCAGGCCTTCAGGATCAGCTCCCGGTGCTCACGGGCGCGCTCCCTGGTCTCGATCGCGGGCACGGCGCCGTTGAGGTTCGCGTCGTAGCTGAGCCCGACGGGGAACCCGGCGATCAGCCGCCCGCCGCTCACGCAGTCGAGCAGCGCGTACTCCTCCGCGATCTTCAGCGGCTCCCTGGTCTTGCCGAGCGAGCGGCCGAGGATGGTGATCGCGATGTCCAGGCCCTCGGCCTGCGCGGCCGCGGCGACCGCGTAGGCCAGCAGGGTCGGGTTGGGCGACAGGTCGTACGAGGACTGGCTGTGCTCGGTCGTCACGATGCCGTCGAACCCGGCGCGCGCCCCGAGCATCAGCTCCGCGTACGCGGAGAAGACCGACTCCTGCATCTTGACCGGGTCGACGACGTGATACGGCGCCGTCACCACCGAGCTGTAATGCTCACCGAAGTCTTCAGGTATGTAGCGATACGGCACTTGCTCAAACAGGCTGACCTTCACGCTGGCCTCCTTGCCGCGCTCCTGCCCCTCAGCGGATCACAGCTCGAAGCCCCTGACAATCCCGGACTTGCACTCTGGTTGCCGGGTCGCCGGGCATCAGTACCACGGAGATTTTCACGGCCGTCCCGGCGCAGATTTTGCAGCGCTATTCATTCGATAGCTTTTTCATTGCCGCTGATCTCGATCCTGAATCCGGTCGCCGCTAGCTGAGCGGAGCCGGGACCGGGACGTCGAGGCTGTCCGCGATCCCGGTCAGCTCGCGCCAGACCTTCGGGCCCAGGGGGATTCCGGTGGCGGCGCGGTCCCTGGCGGTGCGGCGGCCGCGTTCGCCGGGGACGAGGATCTCCGTGGTGCCCGCGGCGGGCGGGAGGGACTTGATCGCGTCCACCGTGTCGTCGATTGTCGCGGTGAACTCGTCGAGCGGCAGGAAGGCCGCGACGTCGATGGCGAGCAGGAAGCCGTTCTGCCGGTGGCGCCGGCCCTCCTTCGTGCCGGAGTGGTACGACGGCACGATCGGGTTGGCGGCGAGGCCGCTGGCGAGCATCTCGAAGACCAGGGACATGCCCGCGCCCTTGGCCCCGCCGACCGGGGTCGGGACCTTCGCGAGGGCCGGGTCGGTGGTCGGCTCGCCGTCGGCGGTGAGCGCGACGCCGGGCGGCAGTTCCTTGCCCGCCGCCTTGAGCTGCGCGATCCGGCCGAGTGCCATGACCGCGGTGGCCATGTCGAGCAGCACGAGCTCATGCTTGCCCGCGGGCACCGCGACGGCGAGCGGGCTGGTGGCGACGGCAGCGCCCTTCGCGCCCGGCGTAGGCCATGTTGGGTACGCCGGCGACGACGCCCACGGCCGCCATGCCCGGCGTCCGCGATCCTGCTGGCGTAGTAGCCGATCGCGCCGGTGTGCACGGTGCCGCGCACCGAGGCCCAGCCGATCCCGCACTCCCTGGCGCCGGCGATCGCCTCGTCGGCGGCGCGGTTCATCGCGACCGGGCCAGGCGCGGCGTGCGCGTCGACGATCGCGATCGCGGCGCGCGGCCGCTCGACGGTCGGCGCCGCGTCGGGCACCGACTCGCCCTTGTCGAACAGCTCCAGGTACCGCGGCACCCGCGACACCCCGTGCGAGTCAACCCCGCGCAGGTTAGCCCAGACAAGCGCGTCCGCCACGGCGGCGGCATCGGCCGGGCGGGCGCCGCGCGCCGCGAAGATCCCGGCGACGAGCGCCCGCAGGTCATCCCCGCTGACGAGCACCTTGGCCGGCTTCGCCGGCGCTCGGCGTTTCCAGTGGACATGGCTAGTGCTCCTAGCGGGTGAGGTGGACGTTGACGACGGCGGTCTGGCCGGCCCGGACGGTGGCGATCGCCTTCTCCAGCGTCGGGCCGAGTTCCGGCGTGGTCGTCACGGTGAAGCCGGCCGCGCCGCACGCGGCGGCGACCGCGGCCGCGTCCGGCTGCGCCGACAGGTCGACGCCGTAGCCGCTCCCGCTGCGGACGTAGCCGCCCTCCGGGTACGCCCGGGTCAGGTTGAACCGCATGGACAGGTACTTGTTGTTGTTGAAGACCACCACGAGCAGCGGCAGGCCGTACTGCGCCGACGCCATCAGCCCCTGCGGGACCGGGTTGTACAGCCACGACCCGTCGCCGACCGTCAGGACGACCAGCCGGTCGCCGGCGGCCAGCTTGGTGCCGAGCGCGACGCCGAGGCCCTGGCCGAGGCCGCCCTGCACGTACCCGTACCGGCCGGGCGCGGCCGCCATCAGGTGCCGGGTGATGACCCGGCTGTGCGTGATGGTCTCGTCGACCACCAGGGCGTCGTCGCCGATCAGCTCGCGCAGCGTGGCCGCGACGGCCGCCGGGTCGACGGGCCCCGCCGCGGCGCCGAGCGCCTTCGCCTCGGCCGCGGCCCGCGCGGCCTCGGCCTTCGCGTGCGCCGCGGTCAGCCTTGCCCGCCGGGCCTCGACCGCTTCCTCGTGGATGCCCCACTCGTGCAGCCGGGCGATGATCGCGCGCAGCGTCGGCGCCATCGCGCCGCCGACGTAGTGGTCGGCGGTGAGCACCTGGTAGGCCATGTGCGGCCGGTGCGGCACCTCGTCGATCACCAGCACGGTCGCGTTGCCCGGCTTGGCGCTCGGCGGGTACCACGGGGACCGGCAGCCGAGCAGCACGACCAGGTCCGCGTCGGCCGCGAGCGGCCCGAGCTCGCCCCCCGCGTGCAGCGGGTTGCCGCGCGGGAAGCAGGAGCTGACCGCCGACTGCGGCTCGACGACCGGCAGCGCGAGCAGCTCGGCGAGCTCGACGAGCGCCGCGAACGCCTCCGGGTCGCGGCCGGCCGTCTCGACCGCGAGCACCGGCCGCTCCGCGGCGGCGAGCAGCCGGACCGCGACCTCCACGTCCTCGCCCGCGGCCACCGTGCCGTTCGCCCGGCTCGCCGGGGCCGCGGACGTCGCCGCGGGCTTCCAGGGCGCGAGCAGCACCTCGACCGGGGTGTTCACGTAAACCGGCCCGGCGGGGGCCTGCGCCGCCAGTTCCCCGGCCCGCTTGAGCATGCCGTACAGCACGGACACGTCGGCCGCGGCGTTGGACCACTTGGTGAACGGCGCGGCGACGGCCTGGGGGCCGCCGACGACCGACAGGTTCCGGTACCACTGCGAGCCAGGGTCGGGTCCCGATGCGTCGCCGTACCCGGTCGACTCGCCCGAGCAGACCACCATCGGCGCGCCGGCCAGCAGCGCCCCGTGAATGGCGTTCGCGCCCTGCAGCAGGCCGGCCGCCGCGTGCAGCAGCACGACCTGGCCGCGGCCGGTCACGCTGGCGTACCCGGTGGCCATCGCGACGGCGAGCGTCTCGTGGGCCAGGTCGAGGTAGCGCGGCCCGCCCGCCCGAGCCGCCGGGCCCCGCGCACGCCATTGCCAGCGGACGGGGCCGCGTCCCTGCGGGCCAGCGCCTCCCACACCGGCGCCCACTCCGAGCCCGCGGACGAGAAGATGTAGTCGGCGCCCAGGTCCGTGGCCGCCTGGAGCACCGCGTCGCCGCCGTCCAGGCCGGCGCCCGGCGGTGTGGCATCTGTCATTGTCGTCAGTCCCCTGAGTTCAGCGAGCTCCGGTTACGCCCCGACCGGGATGGGCCAGCCGAGGCACTCCGAGATGCCGCGGCCCATGATCCACTCAAGCTCCTCCTCGGTGAACGGGAAGTGCTTGGTGAACTGCTCGATGGTGTCGGTGTAAGTAAGCCCGTGCTCGAGCAGCCGGGTCAGGTCGGTGCCCCAGAAGCAGCGCTCCGGCCCCATCTTGTCGACCATCTCGCGCACGTACTTGGCGATGTTCAGGTTCGGGAACGGGTGGGTGGAGTAGCCGGGCAGCGCCGAGACCTTCACGTAGATGTTCGGGTGCGTGTACAGGTCGGCGGTCTCTGACACCCAGTAGCCGATCGCGTCGTCCACGCAGCGGGCCATGATGCCCATGTGGTCGATGATGATCTTGAGGTCCGGGTGACGGGAAGCGATCGCCCCGAGCTCGGCCTTCCAGATCGGCGCGTGCACCATGGTCACGAGGCCGAGCTCCTCGGCCAGCGGCCAGTACCAGTCGTTGGTCCCGTCGATCATCCAGTTCCTGTCGATAGGCCGGTGGAAGGTCAGCCGGGTGCCCTTGACGTGCGGGTTCTGCGCGAACTCGCGCATCAGCGCCGCGCCTTCGGCCGGCTTGTTCTGCGGCACCCTGGCCATGATGCCGAAGCGGCCCGGGTGCGCCTCGCACGCCTCGAGGGCGTAGTCGATCCGGTCGCCTTCCCAGGACGGCGGCACGATGAGCACCCGGTTGACCCCGGCCTCGTCCATCAGGTCGATGCACTCCTGGTAGGTGAAGGCCGCTTCGCGGTGCCCGTTGAGCCGCATGCGCTCGCGTGCGCCGGGGATCCAGGGCCGGTCCGGGGTCTCTTCTTTCCAGATGTGAACCTGAGTATCGACAATGAACACGGATTGGTTACCTTTCTTTGCCTAGCGGAAGCTGTAGTTCGGCGACGATGTGCTCGGCGATGGCCATCGACGCCGTGGCCGCGGGCGACGGGGCGTTGCGGATGGACGTGACCGGCCCGCCTGGCTGATGCGGAAGTCGTCGACGAGCGCGCCGCTCGGGTCGACCGCCTGGGCCCGCACCCCGGCGGGCGCCGAGGTCACGTCCCCCGGCTGCACCCAGGGCAGGTAGGTCCTGGCCTCCGCGAGGTAGGCGCGCCGCCACAGCGACCCGCGCATCTCGCGTACCCCGGTCATCCAGTGCTGGCGGGCCAGCCGCCAGAACGCCGCCGACCGGGCCAGCCGGCCAAGCTCGTCGAGGGACACGTCCCTGCGCCGGTACCCCTCCCTGGCCAGCGCCAGCACCGCGTTCGGGCCGAGGTCGGCCGTCCCGTCGACGCGCGGCGTGAGGTGCACGCCGAGGAACGGGTACCGGGGGTCAGGCACCGGGTAGATGAGCCGCCGCACCCGGCCGACGGCGTGCGGGCGCAGCCGCAGGTACTCGCCGCGGAACGGGATGATCTCCGGCGCGGGCTTGTCGCCGGCCGCGGCGGCAAGCAGGTCGGCCTGCAGGCCGGCGCAGATGACCAGCCGGGACAGCGTGTGCGCGCCGCCTGGCGTGTCGACCTCCACCCGGTCGTCGCCGCGCCGGCGCAGCGCGGTCACCGGGGTCCCGGTCAGCACCTGGCCGCCGCGTCGAGACCACGTCGGCGGCGAAGGACCTGGCGATGGCCGGGTAGTCCACGATGGCCGTCGATCGGCGAAAGCAGCGCGGCCACCCCGGCCACGTCCGGTTCAAGTTCCCGCAGCTCCGCGCCGGAAAGCCACTGCACGCCAGGCACCCCGTTGGCCTGCGAGCGCCGCTCAAGCTCGCGGAGCTTGACCGTTTCCGCGTCGTTGCGCGCGACCACGAGCTTGCCCCGCTCGTCGTAGACGAGGCCGCGCTCTTCGCAGTAGGCGCGCAGCAGCCCGACGCCGCGCCTGGTCATCCGGGCCTTGGCCGAGCCGGGCGCGTAGTAGATCCCGGCGTGCACGACCCCGGAGTTGTGCCCGGTCTGGTGGGTGGCGACCTGGGCTTCCTTCTCGAAGACCACGACCGGTACCCCGGCCGCGGCGAGCTGCCTGGCGACCGCCAGCCCGACGATCCCCGCCCCGACGATGCCTACCGGCTCCGATGCCCCGCCCGTGCCGTGCCCCGCGTTAGTTGATGTCATGGCACCGGTAGTACCACCTGGGCTGGCGGCTACCACACGAACCTCACCGCGGCCGTCTTGACGCGGGTGTAGAAACGCAGCCCTGGCGCGCCCTGCTCCTTGAAGGCCGATCCGGACTCGCGGAAGCCGCCGGATGACCGCGCCGTCTTCGGCCTGCGCCCGGACCAGGCCCGCGGCCCGGGCGAGGACCGCCGAACGGTCCAGCGGGTTCACCCGTCGCCAGGCCCCGAACGCGGCCCGCGCGCGGTCGTAGGCCGCGGCCACCTCGGCCGCGGTCATCGCGGGTACCTCCGCGACGACGGAACGCACGTCGGCCGGGTCCCTAACCTCCAGCATTCAGCTCAGCTTCCCCATCGGACACGAGAATCGTCATTGGACTCGGAGCGCCGCGCTCACCGCCAGGTGACGGCCGCGAGCCACGGGTGCCGCCCGGTCAGGCGCGGCGCTGGTCATCCTAGGAAGCCGAGACGCCAAGGTCAGCAGCCTGCGGCGCAACCTTAGATGTACGCCGAAGCGATTCCCGCTTGCGGGCGACAGGACCCCAGGTCGCGGATGGCGAAGCCTTAGCGTTCGCCACGCGACGTGAGTAACGGAGTAGAAAACAAGCGTTCACGCACCTGACGTGTTCGGTGGGATGGAGGAACCAACCGCAATGACGCATAGATGGAAGCGCTGGCTCGCGCCCGGCGCGGCGATCACCGCCGCGGCCGTGCTCGCGGCCTGCAGTTCAAGCAGCTCAAGCTCGGGCGGCACGCCGGCGAGCTCCTCGGCCGGGGCGAGTTCCGCGGCGGGCTCCTCGGCCTCCGCGGCCGGCGGGGCATCCGCCGGCCTGGTCAAGGCCCAGCAGATGGTCAGCCAGCTTGAGGCGACGACAAGCAGCTACCCGGTCCCCACGGCGAGCATCTCCGGCGTGTCGGGCCTCAAGGGCAAGACCGTCTACTACATCCCGCTCGTCCAGTTCATCCCCGGGTTCGTCGTCACCGCGGCGACCATGAAGGTCGCGCTCGCCAAGGTCGGCATGAACCTGCAGATCTGCAACGGCCAAGGCCAGCCGAGCGCGATCGCCGCGTGCGTGCAGCAGGCGACCGGCGCGGGCGCGGCGGGCATCATCACGGACGCGATCCCCTACGGCATGGCGCAGAACGCGCTCGACGCGGCCAAGGCCAAGGGCGTCCCGGTCATCATCGCCGACCAGTACCCGCCGTCAGGCACCGAGAACACCGACGCGGTGACCTACGTGCCCGGCGTGGTCGACCAGCCGAGCCAGGTCGCGTGGTGGATCATCGCCAGCTCGCAGGGCAAGGCGAACGCCATCCTGGCGCAAGAGTCCGACTCGCCCTCGTCGATCGCCTACGTGCAGAACTCGCTGCCGATCTACAAGCAGTACTGCCCGAGCTGCACCGTCACGGTCAAGAACATCACCGCGACGACCAACTCGCAGCTCGCCTCGGACACCAGCGCCAACCTGCTGTCCAACCCGAACGCGACGTACTACTACACCGAGTTCGAGGACAGCCTCGACCCGACGGTCCAGGGCATCCAGCAGTCCAGCAAGACCGACATCTCGCTGTCGGTCGCGGGCGGCTCGGTCGACGGCCTCGGCCGCCTTAAGAGCAACAGCATGGTCAAGGCCGTAGTGGCGGTCGACCAGGCGTACGCCGGCTGGGCGCTCACCGACGAGATCCTGCGGATGGCCACCAAGACCGCGCCCGTGGACGAGCCGTTCCCGTCGCGCCTGTTCACCGCGCAGAACATCGGCAGCATCCAGGTCACCACCGCGGACCAGGCATCTGGCGTGTGGTTCGGCGACACGTCCTACCAGGGCGCTTTTGCGAAGCTCTGGGGCGTCTGATCGGTTAATCCTCGCCTACCGCACCCCCTGGTGGCGCGCCTTCCGCCACCCCGGCGTGCAGCTCGGTGAACCCAAGCCGCGCAGGGTCGCAACCAGGAAGGAACATCGTGAGCGTCTCGCAGGCCGAAGCGGGCACCGGGCAGCAGCACCGCCTTGAGGTGGCTTGCGTCTCCAAGACCTTCGGGTCGGCGCGGGTGCTCCGCGACATCGGGCTGCGCATCGCGCCGGGAGAGCTGCACGGCCTTGTCGGCCAGAACGGCTGCGGTAAGTCGACCCTGGTCAAGATCCTGACCGGGATCTACACCCCCGATCCCGGCGGCGAGATCACGGTGGACGGCCGGGCCCTCTCGCTGCCGGTCCGCCCGCTCGAGGCCCGCGCCGCCGGGCTGTCGGTGGTCCACCAGAACCTCGGCCTGGTCGACGACCGGACCGTGTGGGAGAACGTGCGGCTCGGCCGCTTCAAGGCGTCAGGCCGCCTCACGAGAAGGATCGACGGCAAGGCCGAGCGCGCGGCCGTCGAGGCGGTGTTCGCCAGGCTCGGCGCCAGCGTCGACGTCAACGAGAAGGTCGGCGGGCTGTCCGCGGAGGACCGCGCGGCGGTCGCGATCGCGCGCGCCATGCAGGACCACGAGCCGGGCGGCGGGCTGATCATCTTCGACGAGTCCACCCGGGCGATGGGCAAGGCGGCCAGGGGCCGGTTCTTCGCCCTGGTCCGGTCGGTGATCGACGGCGGCGCCTCGGTGCTGATGATCTCCCACCAGCTCGAGGAGGTCGTCGAGGTGACCGACCGGGTCACGGTGCTGCGCGACGGCCAGGTGGTCGAGGCCGGCATCCCGACCAAGGAGACCGACGAGGCGGGCCTGACCAGGCTGATGCTCGGCCGGCACCTGGTGAGCCAGCACCGGGTCGACAGCCGCGCCCGGGATGAGACCGCGGCCCAGCTGCGGAACCTGGTCGTCCGCTCGGTCAAGGGCCTTGACCTCGACCTGAGGAAGGGCGAGATCGTGGGGCTGACCGGCCTTGTCGGCTCGGGCGCGGTCGCCGTCGCGGAAGCGATCGGCGGTGCGCGCGAGGCCAGGGCCGGCACGCTGACCGTCAACGGCAAGAAGCTCAGCCTCAAGCCGAAGCGCGGCTCCACCGAGGAGTTCATCCGGGCAGGCGTCGCCTTCGTCGCCGAGCGCCGGCTGGAGCAGGGCCTCGCCGCCGAGCTCTCGGTAACCCAGAACCTGACCCTGCCCCGGGTCCGCTCCCGCGGCAGCCGGCTGCGGATCGGCCAGGCGTGGCAGGCCGAGGAGACGGCCGCCATGATCAAGAAGCTGGACATCAAGCCGCCGGAGCCCAGCCAGCTCGTCGGCACGCTGTCCGGGGGCAACCAGCAGAAGGTGCTCCTCGGCAAGTGGCTGGCCGGGCAGCCCGGCCTGCTCGTGCTGCACGAGCCCACCCAGGCGGTGGACGTCGGCGCCAGGCACGACATCATCGAGGCGATCCGCGAGGCGGCGGCCGGCGGGCTGCGGCGTGATCATCTCCTCCGTCGATGCCGCCGACCTGTCGGTGCTGTGCGACCGGGTGCTCGTGTTCCGCGAGGGCCAGGTGACCGCGGAGCTGGCCGGCGACCTGACCCAGGACGACATCATCCAGGCCACGTTCGGACTGCCCGCCGAGACCCGCGCGAGCCCGCCGGACCCGCCGGGCACACAGCGACGCAGCCAGGCCAGCCAAACACGGGACCCGCAAGACCCGGAACTCAACTGGAAAGGGGTGGCCCGCTGATGGACACCGCCCGCAACAAGCCCGCGACGTCGCGGTGGCCACCCCGCCAGCCGGGCACCCGGCGACGACGAAGACGGCACCGCGAAAACAGCCCGTCTGGCGGCCAGGCAGCTAGCGCCGAGGTTCGCGATCCTCGTCGTCTGGGCGGCGATGATCGCGGTGTACTGGGGCACCGAGTCGACCCTGTTCCCGCACGTCGGGACCTTCCAGACGATCTTCGGATCGCAGCAGCCGCTGGTCTTCATGACGATGGCGCTGATGTGCACGATCGTCGTCGGCGAGTTCGTGGACCTGTCGGTCCCCGCCGTCTTCGGCTTCGGCGCGACGATCCTTCCGGTGCTCGTGGTCAACCACGGCTGGAACGTGTGGCCCGCGGCGATCGTGGCCGTGTCGCCAGCTGCGTGGTCGTCGGCGCGGTCAACGGCTACCTCGTGGTGAAGGTGGGCGTCAACACGATCGTGGTGACGCTGGGCATGTCCACGCTGCTTGAGGGCATCTCGCTGTGGATGTCGGACCTGAACACGATCAGCGGCATGCCGAGCGGGTTCCAGAAGATCGCCCTGCTCGACGTCGGCGGCCTGCCGGTCTCCTTCTACTACGGCATCGCCCTGGTCCTCGGCTTCGCCTACCTGCTCGCGTTCACCCCGCTCGGCCGGCACATGCGGTTCGTCGGCGCCAGCCGCGAGGTCAGCCGCCTGTCCGGCGTCCGCGTGGACCGGATCAGGTTCGGCTCGTTCGTCTTCGCCGGCCTGCTGTCCGGCGTCGGCGCCGTCATCGCGGTGGCCGCCATCGGCGGCTACAACGCCACCACGTCCGACACCTACCTGCTCCCCGTGTTCGCCGCGGTCTTCCTCAGCACCGCGATCTTCGAGCCCGGCCGGTTCAACCCGCTCGGCACCCTGGTCGGCATCTACTTCCTGGAGACGGGCATCCTCGGCCTCCAGTTGCTCGGCCTGCAGAGCTGGGTCTCCCAGGTCTTCTACGGCGGCATCCTGGTCATCGCGGTGACGATCTCCACCCTGCTGCACCGCCGCGCCACGTAGACGCCTCAGCCAGCTTGAGGGCTGCCTGGCCAAGAAGCACGCGTCCGTTCATGACCAGTGTCTTCAGCAGCATTTCCTACGCGAGCGCATCGCCTCCCCACCGCCGCCTGCGACTAGCGCCGTCCCGCGCGCCGGCACGCGGGTCCGTTGCTTCTCGGTTAGATCTCGTTGCCCCAGTAGTAGCGGGCGACCATCTCGACGAGCTGCAGCTTGGCGCGCTGCTCGGCGGCGGTCATCAGCGGCTGGTCGGCGACCTGCGCGAAACCGCCGTTGGTGGCGACCGCGATGTCCGCGTCGCCGCGCTCTTCCGCGACCGGGTCGAGCCGGTCGAGGAGCTCCTCGACCGGTCTCGACCGCCGGGGTGGCGACGTCGACCACGCCGAGGCTGACGACGATGCCCGGCTTGACCAGCTAGACGGGGAACCGGGCGGCGGGGTCGGCCGGGTAGTCGACGCTGAGCCGCGGGAACGGCGTCTCGTCGAGCAGGGCGGCCACGGCGGTGGCGTCGTAGCCGGACGCCGTCCTCGGCAGCGGTCCCGGCGTCGGTCAGGTCGAGCCCGACCCGGAACTCGGGGTGGCACCGCAAGCCCGGCGAACACCGCGCGGTCGGCCTCGATGAGCGCGCCGAGCGACCGCGGGCACGTCGATGCCGGCGGCGGCGGCCGCCGCGCGCCCGTCCACCGTCAGCAGCGGCACGTACAGCGGGTTCTCCAGCGCCACGTACAGCACGCCGTCCGCGGCCAGCGCGGCGATCTCGTCCCGCAGGATGGCCGCGAGCGCCGCGCCGGCCGCCCGCACCGCGTCGACGTCCGCCGCGGACGCCAGTGCCGACCCGGCCGCGGCCAGGTAGCCGGGCGACGGGAGGGTGACGAACACGTTGCGGTCCACGGTGGCGAGCACCGGGGCCGCCTCGGCCCGCGCGAGCCGCCCGGACGCCGTGAGCGCGCCGGCCGACGGGACCGCCCGCGCCCGGGCGCGCGGTATGCCCGCCAGGTCCGTCAGCGGCGTCGCCCCGCGACCGGCGCGAACCCCGTGACCTGGTCATGCACCACAGACTCGAAGTAACTGCGCCGGTACTGCCCGTCGCAGACGGCCTGACAGGGTCAGCCGGCGCAGCTCGTGCGCGAGCGCGCTGACCGCCTCATCCTGCGCGGCCGCCAGCGTCGTCGCCCGCCAGCCCGCCGGCCCGCGCGGCAAGCAGCGACGCCGGCCGCACCAGGGACCCGTGATGGTCGATGTGATATCCGAAGTCGTCAGCCATTTCCCTGCCTCCGTGTAGCTCGTCAAGAGGGATCCCGCACCGGGGTTACCTGCGCGTCCCGCGGAAGACAACCGCGTCAGTGGGCGCGCTTCGCGCCGGCCCACTCAGGGAAGTCGAGGTCGAACCCGGCCGCCCGGAGCACGTCCTCGCAGATCTTCTGGTCCTCGTCCGGGCTGCCGCCCGATACCCCGAGGCCGCCCACGACGGCGCCGTCCCGCTTGAGGGTGTAGCCGCCCTTGGTGGCCACGATCGGGTGCTGGCCCATCCGGCCGACCTGAGTGAAGAAGACCGGGTCGGAGTTCCGCCAGCCTTCGAGCATGGAGGTGGGCCGCTGCATGACGGCCGCCGAGTAGGCCTTCGACAGCGCGATCGACGGGGTCATCGGCCGCGCCCCGTCCATCCGCTCGACCAGCACGACGAAGCCGCCGTAGTCCACCACGGCGATGGACAGCGCCTTGCCGAGCTCAAGCCCGCGTCGCCCGTGCGTCATCGACAAGCTTCCTGGCATCGGCGTACGGCAGGGTCATGGCGGGTTCTCCCAGATAGCAGCGTCACAGGGGCAGGCGCGGCCAGCCTACGGCGACCCGCGAACCCGAATCAACGCCCGCACGGCGCACCCGCCGAACGCTTATCTTGCCGTTTTCACCGGGGGTGCCTCCCGACCTTCGCGCGGCCCGCCGCGCGGGCAAGCCGCTGCTGAGCATCATGCGGGATACTTCGGGCCCCGATAGGGGCACAAACTATCCCGCGTCTTTGCCGACCCGGCCCGGGCGCTGACGCATCACCCTGACATTCCGGACATTTCGTGATACTGGTATCGGCCGTGCCGTAACCCGGCCCTCCTCAGGGGGCGCCGTAGGACGTTAGCCGCCCTAAAGGAATACGGTTGACAGCATGAAACTTGGTCTGCACATCTCGGACTTCACGTGGGAAGGCGGCGCGCCCGGGCTCCGGCTCAAGCTCGGCGAGATCGCTCAGCGCGCGGAGCAAGCCGGCGTCGACCGGATCAGCGTCATGGACCACCTCTGGCAGATCGGCCACATCGGCCCGCCCGAGCACGAGATGCTCGAGTGCTACACCGCGCTCGGCTGGCTGGCGGCCAAGACCGACCGCGTCAAGCTGCTCACGATGGTGACCGCCGTGGTCTACCGCGAGCCTGGCCTGCTCGCGAAGGCCGTGACCACGCTTGACGTGCTGTCCGGCGGTCGCGCGATCCTCGGCATCGGCGCGGCCTGGAACGCGGAAGAGTCGGCGGGCCTCGGCCTGTTCTTCCCGCCGGTCTCCGAGCGGTTCGAGCGGCTTGAGGAGGCCATCCTCATCTGCAAGCAGATGTGGAGCGGCGACGAGGGCCCGTTCGACGGCAAGCACTACCACCTGGGCCGCACGCTGAACTCCCCGCAGGCGCTGACCCGGCCGCACCCGCCGATCCTGATCGGCGGCGCGGGCGAGAAGAAGACGCTCAAGCTCGTGGCCCGCTACGCGGACGCGTGCAACATCGCCGCCTACGACATCGCGACGACGGCGCACAAGCTGGACGTGCTCCGCCAGCACTGCGTCAACGAGGGCCGCGACTACGACGAGATCGAGAAGACCGCGCAGATCCGCTACGACCTCGGCGAGAACGGCGAGAACGTCAACCAGACGATCGAGCAGCTGCACCAGGTGGCCGAGCTCGGCTTCAGCCAGGTGCACGGCTCGCTGCTGCGCGTCAGCCAGCCCGGCCAGCTCGACCTCCTCGCGGAGAAGGTCATCCCCGCCGTCGACGAAGTTCTAGCCCAGGCTGCACCGGGGACCTGCGTGCCCTCCCCGTGTGCCGTTGGGCCGGCATGGCCGGCCCACGATCACGGCGTGCGCGGCTCGCGGGTCCGCGGCCTGGCGCGCTGACCCGGCGCGGGGATCAACCTTAAGTTGCGTCTTTCCCGGGAACGGCGCGCCTGGGCTGGTTGTTGATCACGAACAGGCACCTAGACTGCCCTTGGGCCGGCCAGTGCTGATCGGCCAGGCCCGATGACACCAACGAGAGGACGTCGCGTGACCACTCCAGCATCAGCCGCCACTCCGGCCGGTCCCCGTCGGCGCAAGCCGCCGCGGCGCGCCGAGGTCGTCTCGGTGTCGAAGATCGCGCCCCGGCTGGTGTCCGTGCTCGTCACCGGCGATGACCTCGACGGGTTCGCGGACGCCGCACCGACATCGCACCTCAAGGTGTTCCTGCCCGCCGACGGGCCAGGACGCGCCGAACCTGCCGGAGTTCGCCCCGGACGGCGGCGTCGCCGAGGACGGCCCGCCGCCAACGGTCCGCACCTACACCCCGCGCGGCTACGACCCGGCCGCCAAGACGCTGGAGATCCAGTTCCTCCTGCACGGCGAGGGCCCGGCGTCGGACGTGGGCGCAGCGGGCCAAGCCAGGGGACAAGCTCGCGGTCGCCGGCCCCGGCGGGCGGTTCTCCCTTGAGCCGGCGGCGGACTACTGGTGGCTCGCCGCCGACGAGTCCGCGATCCCGGCCGTCGCCACCCTGCTCGAAGCGCTCCCGGAGACGACCACCGTCGACGTGCACATCGAGGTCGACGGCCCGGACGACGAGATCGAGCTGCGCCGGCCCGGCGAAGACCACGATCACCTGGCACCACAGGCGCGCCAGCGACGCCTTCGGCGCAGAGCTCGCGGCGGCCGCCCGCGAAGCGGTCATCCCCGACGGCGCCCGGATCTGGGTGGCCTGCGAGGCGGCCGCGATGCGCGACATCCGCCGCTACTTCACCCGTGACCGCGGCATCCCGGCCGCCCAGCTGGTCACCCGCGGCTACTGGCGCGCCGGCGAGCAGAACCACCCCGACCACGACTACGGCGAGGACTAACACCCCAGGAAGAGGCTCCCGCAGCGGAGACTCTACACGGCGTTTGTCCCCGCGGGCGGGCCTGATAAGATCGCCGTTTTTGCGATCAGGCCCGCCCGCGCGGACAGCCGGGGGGTACGGGGGGTCGCCCCCCGGGAGATAACTGCCCGACGCGGCCGTCGATCCGTTCCCTGAGCAGGTCGGCGTGCCCGGCGTGCCGCGCGTACTCCTCGATCATGTGCACGATCACCTCGCGCAGCGCGACGCTGCTGCCGTCCTTCATGGTGCCGCGGATGCCCAGGTCGGCGGCGTCTGCGACGTAACGCTCGGCGAAGCCGACCTCGTCTCGCCAGGACTGCCACGCCTCGGCGACCACGGCCGGATCGGCCACCGCGCCGGCCCAGTCGGCGTCGGCGACTTCGTCGGACCAGTAGATGCGCGGGAGCGTCCTCGCCCGCCATCACCCGCCGGAACCAGTTCCGCTCCACGTCGGCCATGTGCCGGATCAGGCCGAGCAGGGACATGGTGGACGGCGGCACCGACCGGCGGGCCAGCTGCTCGGCGTCGAGGTCCGCGCACTTCATCTCCAGGGTCAGCCGGTACGCGCGCAGGTAATCGAGCAGCGTCGCGCGCTCGCCCTCGAGCTCCGTGCCGCTGTTCCGCGGGTCGTCGTCCCAGTTCATCCACAGGTTGGAGTCGGGCCCCAGCGCGTTCCACCGCGCGGGCACGCTCTCGTCAGTGCCTTGGTCAGCCATGTGCGCCAGCCTGTCATCCGCGGTCACTCAGTGGCCACCAGATTTCGACATCCGGCGTTCCGGCCCCGTGCGGGCGTCAGGCCGACTCGCGGACGATGACCCGGCCGGGCACCGGCGACAGGCCGGCGGCGGAGAGGCCGAGGACCGCGCGGGCCGCCTGGCGGCCGTGCGCCTCGGCGTCGATGTGCACGGTGGTCAGCGCCGGCGTGGCCAGCGCGCCGTAGCCGTTGTCGTCGAAGCCGATCACGGCGAGGTCGCCCGGCGCGGACAGCCCGAGCGAGCGCATGGCCGCCAGCACGCGCAGCGCCACGTCGTCGTCGAAGGCCGCGATGGCCGTTACCCCGCTGCCCTGGGCGAGCAGGGCGCTGAGGGAGTCAGCCGCACTCGTTCCGGATGATGCTGTTGTGTCCGCCTGCCCGGTTCGCGGCGCCCCTGCCGCGGCAGGCGGTGCCCGCCTCGGCCGGGACCGGGCACGGAACCAGCGGCGGGAGGCCGAGTGCCGCCGCGGCCTGGTCGGCGAAGCGCTGCCTGACGGCGCGCAACGGGGTGTCCCTGACGGGCAGCGCGAGCGCGATCCGCGCGTGGCCGCGCGAGGCCAGGTAGCCGACCTGCGCGGCGACGTGCGCGGCGAGGCCGTCGCGCCAGCCGCCGCCGGTGTCGTCGAGTTCCCGTCCGGTCAGGTAGGGCTCGCCGAACCGGAGGACGGCGCGCGGCACCACGGCGTCGAGCACCAGTCGCTCCGCCGTGTCGGGCGGTGCGAGTACCGGACGAGCAGCACGTGCTCATGCGCCGCGAGTTCCGCGTCAAGGCCGCTGACGTAGCTGCGCGCGTAGTTGCCGTCGAGGGCCGTGTCGATGGTGAGCAGGACGATCCGTGAGGTCCCCTCGCGCAGCGCGCGAGCGAGGCCGTTGGGCACGTACCCGAGGGCCCGGGCCGCCTCGCGGACCCGCTCGCGCGTGACGGCGGAGATCGACTGCCCGGGGGAGTCGCGCAGCACGAACGAGGCCGTCGCGCGCGATACCCCGCTCGCGGCGGCGACGTCGTTCAGCGTCACCCGCGGCCTCTGGCCGGCCACCCGCGCCTCCGGTTCCTCGTCTCGGAAATCCGGCATGCGATCCTCGCGGCCGTGCCGCCACGCTCGCAGCCTTCCCGATCTTGCCCAGACAGTACCGCAGCGGCTAGAGTCCGAGCTAAATCGATCTACTAGATCGATTTAGCATCAGGACCAACGTCGGGTAAGCAACAGGCGAACCACCGAGGGAGACGGTCCATGGGCGCACCGAGCCAGCAGCCAGCCGAGCCAGCCGAGCCAGCCGAGCCTGCAGGACGGCATCGACAAGGCGGGATCGCCGATGAAGCTGCTCTGGCAGCAGAACCCGCCGCCGTGGAACCCGGAGAACATCGACCCCGAGTACGCGGGCTGGCGCGAGGAGCAGCACGCCTGGCATGACGGCGTGTCGCTCTCCGACGTCTCGCACCACATGTTCGACACGTTCATCGCGGGGCCCGACGCCACGCGGCTGCTCGCCGACGTGTCCGCCAACAACTACGAGAACTTCGCGGTCGGCCAGGCCAAGCAGTTCGTCCCGGTGACCGGCAATGGCAACATCGTCACCGACGGCATCCTGGCCCGCGCCGCCGAGCACGAGTACATCCTGAGCGGCATCCCGGCCGCCCAGAACTGGGTCAAGTACCACGGCGAGCAGGGCGGCTACGACGTCGCCTTCACCACCGACCCGTCCACGGCCTTCCGCGGCGGCCGGGACCCGCGGCTGTTCCGCTACCAGGTCCAGGGCCCAGGCGCGCGGGAGCTGGTCGAGGCGGTGTTCGGCGGCCCGCTGCCCCCGTCGAAGTTCTTCCACTCCATCCCGGTCACCCTCGACGGCCGTGACTTCCACCGCCCTGCGGCACAACATGGCCGGCCAGGACGGGTACGAGTTCATCGGGCCGTGGGAGCACGCCGCGTTCGTGAAGGACGCGCTGCTCACCGCCGGCGAGAAGTTCGGCATCGTGCACGTCGGCGCGCTCGCCTACGCCAGCGCCAGCGTGGAAAGCGGCTGGGTGCCCTCGCCGGTCCCGGCGATCTACACCGACCCCGGGCTCGCGGACTACCGCCGGTGGCTGCCGCTGTTCGGCATCGAGGGGAAGCGCCCGCTCAACGGCAGCTTCTACTCCGACGACATCGAGGACTACTACGTCTCCCCGTGGGAGCTCGGCTACGGCCGCTCGATCTCGTTCAACCACGACTTCATCGGCCGCGACGCCCTGCTCGCCGCGCGGGAGACCGCGCCACGCACCAAGGTCACGCTGGTCCTCGACCCGGCCGGACGTCGACACGCGTCCTGGGCGACGGCCACGGCTACTACCTCACCTACGCCCGGCACCGCGTGGAACGTCGCCGACGGCGACGGAGACCTCATCGGCCTCACCCACCAGACGGCCACCCTGGACACCGCCGGCACGATCCTGGCGCTCACGCTCATCAACAAGGAGCACGCCACCCCAGGCACCCAGGTCACGGTGACCTGGGGCGAGCACCCCGGTGCGGGCACCGGCCCGGACGCCGACCTCGGCTTCCCGAAGATCCGCGCCACGGTCGCCCCGGCACCGTACGACGCGTACGCAGCGACGCGATACCGGCGCCACTAACGGGCACAGGAGCGTTTTGTGGTCTTAACCCAGTAAAGGTCCCGCGGGATTAAGTTTCCGCACGTGAACCCATACCATGAAGTCACAAGGACATACGAGATTTCGGGAATGGGCATTACGTGAGCACTGTGCTAGACGACTTCTCCATGGAAATGACCGGCAAGGATGTCGCGAAGGTGGAGAACGCCGCAGGCGTGATCCCCCCAGGTACCCGGATCAACGTCACGTTCCTGGAGAACGAGGACCTGACCATGCGGGTCAACGCCGCGGCGGCCGTCAAGCGCCTCGGCTTCACCCCGGTCCCGCACATCTCCGCCCGCCGGCTCAAGTCGCAGGAGATGCTCGAGGAGTACCTCACGGCGCTGCGTGACATCGGCGCGTCGGACAACGTCCTCATCATCGGCGGCGACCCGACGGTCCCGATGGGCCCGTACGAGGAGTCCCTGGCCGTGATCGAGTCCGGCCTGCTCCAGCAGTACGGCGTCAAGCACATCTCGATCGGCGGCCACCCGTCCGGCGACCCGAACATCCCCGCCGACGCCCTCATGCCGGCGATCGAGAAGAAGGCGGCCGCGCTGGCCAAGCTGCAGCATCCCCGGCTCGATCATCACCCAGGTCGACTTCGACGTGGACCGGGTGCTCTCCTGGGTCGCCGAGGTGCGCGACCACGGCGTCGACCTGCCGATCCGCGTCGGCGTCCCCGGCCCGGCCAGCGTCAAGCTGCTGCTCGGCTTCGCCTCCAGGCTCGGCATCTCCACGTCCGCGACGATCGCGAAGAAGTACGGCCTGTCGGTCACCAACCTGCTCGGCAAGGCGGGCCCGGAAAACTTCATCCGTGACCTGCAGTCGGGCCTCGACCCGGCCAAGCACGGCGTGGTCAAGCTGCACTTCTATACCTTCGGCGGCTTCAAGACCACGGCCGAATGGATCGCGAACCACAGCCAGGACTTCTGATCTTGCTTCTGGGTGGCGGCTCAAAAGTCAAAACCAGTGATCCGGAACGGGTGCGGCTGACCCTTTCCGGCGACCTATTACTCATTTGGCTGGTGCCGGGATCGGGGGCGGGGAGTGTCCCCGCGCGCAGTCGTGGCCCACAAACCGGACCCCGAACGCGCGCGGATGACACCCCCCACGCCCCGCTCCCTGGCAGTCACAAAGCTAAAACGTCCGGGGCGCTCTCCCAGCTCACGAGTCTCCGGTTGGTTCGCTCTCGGGCGGCCCGCAGTCACACGGCTGGCCGTGGCTATGGGCCCAGTCATTGCTCTTCACGGCTGGACGCCTGCCTTGGGCCGAGCCGTGGCAGTCACGCGGCTGCCGCTGGTTCTATGGGGCCCAGTCATTGCTCTCTCACGGCTCACGCCCATCGCTGTCGCCGCTGGGCTCCGGCCGCATTGCGTGACCTTCCGCCCGAGTCCCGGGTGGTTGTGGCAACGAGCCGGCAATAGGCGGCCCGTTGCCACAACCATCCGGCCGGACCGCCTGCTTGGGCCTGCCTGGCAGCACGCGGTTGGCCGCCTGCCGCGGCGGCTGACACGGGTGCGCCAAGAACGCTTTCTGCTCGCCCGCGCCGGCAGGGCGCGCCCATCGCCCGGCGGGCTCGGCGGCGAAGTCCGCCCGGCCCTGGTCAGGAGGAGGACTTGGGCATCAGGACTGAGCTGATGATGTAGACGGTGGCGTTGGCGGTCTGGACGTTGCCGCAGACGACGTCGGCGCCGTTGACGGTGTAGGTGCCGCCGGTCATGGCCGTGGTGACCGTGCCGCCCTCCAGCGTCTTGAGCGTCATGCCCGACGCCAGCTGGGCGGGCGTGTAACGGCCGGAGACGACGTGGTAGGTCAGGACCTTGGTGAGCTCGCCCTTGTCGGCCAGCACGCCGTTGAGCGTCGAGGACGGGATCTTGGTGAACGCGGAGTTGTCCGGCGCGAACACCGTGATGCCGTTGGCCGCGTTCAGCGTGTCGACCAGGCCGGCCTTCTTGACCGCCGTGACGAGGGTGGACAGTACCGGGTTGGCCGAGGCGGCGGTGGCCACCGGGGCGGTGGCCATGCCGGTGAAGCTGCCCGCTCCCGTCTTGGGCACCGACGAGCAGCCCGGGCCGAAGTCAGACATGGCGCTGGCGGACGAGCCCGCCGCGGCGCCCGATGCCATGGCCGGCGATGACGACGCCGCCGCGGGCGACGACGAGGACGGCGCGGCCGCCGGCGTGCTCGATGAAGGGGATGAGCTGCAGGCGGCGGCGCCAACGGCGACGCTGGCGGCGATGCCCGATACGGCGAGCAGTCGAAGGTTCTTCACGGTTTTCTCCTTGATCGTGTTTTCTGCTGATGGCTTTCTGGAAGGGACTGACGCCCGCCCGCCTGTGCTCAGGCGACGGTGACGACGACGGAGTCCCAGCCGCTCGCGCCGTCGGGAACTGGGGAAGCCTCTTGCGCGGTCTGGGTGGTGCCCGTGCCGTCGGTGGCCCGGACCCGCAGCGAGTGCAGCCCAGGGGACGCGTCCCAGGCCCGGCGAGCGCCCGTCACGGTCAACTCCGGCGCGTCCGCACCAATCCAGTTGCCGGGTGGCTACGAATGCAAGCCATGAAGACGTCCATGACCGGCCCGGAGCAGCCGGGTCCTGGCCGCGCGGGGAGGATGACCAGGCATCCGCCGCCCGAGGGGGCGGCCAGGATCCGGCGAGCTTGCTCGCCCGGGTCGCGCGCGGCGATCACGCGGCCTTCGAGGCCGTGTACGACCAGCTCGCGGGCCCGGTCTACGGGCTGGTGCAGCAAGGTGCTGCGCGACCCGGCCCAGTCCGAGGAGGTCGCGCAGGAGGTGCTGCTCGAGGTGTGGCGCACCGCCTCGCGGTTCGACCCGGCCCGGGGCAGCGCGGTCGCCTGGGTGATGACCATCGCGCACCGCCGCGCGGTCGACCGGGTCCGCTCGGAGAGCGCCGCCGCGTCGCGGGAGCAGAAGCTGACCCCGGGCCCGGTCACCGGCGACGACGTCGCCGAGCTCGTGGAGACGGCGCTCGACCGGCAGCGCGTGCGGCGCTGCCTCGGCGCCCTGACCCCGTTGCAAGCCGAGTCGGTCAAGCTCGCCTATTACGGCGGATATGCGTATCCGCAGGTAGCGGAGCTGCTCGGGGTTCCGCTCGGGACCATCAAGACCCGGATCAGGGATGGCCTGATCCGGCTGCGTGACTGCATGGGGGTGACCTGGTGAGCGTCCAGCGTCACGAACTGCACTTGCTGACCGGCAGCTACGCCCTTGACGCGCTGACCGGTGACGAGCAGGCCGATTTCGAGCAGCACCTGGCCCGCTGCCCCTCCTGCGCGGAGGAGGTCCGCGGGCTGCGGGAGACCGCCGCCAGGCTGGCGCATGGCGACCGCGGTCACCCCGCCGCCGGAGCTGCGCTCGCGCGTGCTGACCGCCGCCCTCCGCACCAGGCAGCTTCCGCCGCCGGGCCGTAGCCGGCTGGCCGGGCCGGACAGCGGACCGGGCTGCGGCGGCTGCTCGACGGCCCGGGCGGGCCTCACCGCGGGCGTGCTGGCGCTGGCCGCCGCGGTGGCCTTCCTGCTCGTCACGCAGGTCTCGACCAGCAGCCAGCTCCAGCAGGCGCAGGCGAGCAACAGCGCGATCGCCGCCGTGCTCGCCGCGCCGGACGCGCGCATCGAGTCGGTGCCCGCGACCGTCGGCGGCACGGTCACCGCCGTCATGTCGCTGCGCGAGCGCGAGGCGGTCGTCACCACGGCGGGCATCCCGTCGCTGCCGCGGACGCAGGGTCTACCAGCTCTGGGTGATGACCGCGTCGGGCGCCGCCAGGTCGGCCGGCCTGCTCACGGTCACCAGCGCCGGCTCGGCGGCGCCCGTCGCTCGCCTCCGGCGTCCTGCCGGCGACCGGCTCGGGATCACCGTGGAGCCAGCGGGCGGCACCGCCCAGCCGACCACCACGCCGGTCGTCGTCATGCCGGTGACCGCGTAGCCGGGCGGCGCGTGCGGCACGGGGCGCGGGAGTGTCCCCGCGCGCAGTCGGACCCATCACGGCCGAGTCCCGGACGGCGCGGATGAGACTCCCGGCCCCGCTCCTCAGGTTGGCTGATGCCGAAGGTGATGCGGTAGTCGCAGACGCCCGAGCAGGTGAAGACGCTGGTCGCGTCGTCGTCGACGTAGGAGTAGGCGTACGGCTCGGCGCTCTTGAAGACCGCGGCGTAGTCGACGGGCCACTTCGCCGGGTCGCACGCCGACCGGGACGACCACTGGCCGCGGCAGCAGTACTGGTCGCCGCCGAGCCTGGCGCAGGCGGAAATGCAGCCGACGACGGCGCCGCCCGCCTTGACGTCGAGCGCGCTCGGGCAGTTAACGGGCTTGGTGCAGCCGGCGGCGCACGCACCCGTTCGGGCTGATCTTGTCCTTGGTCCCGCCCGACGACTTGGTGATGTTGATGTACATCGGCAGGTTGGAGCCGTCGACCATCGACACGTCGTAGAAGTCCAGGCTGTCCCAGGCGTCGAAGTTGACCTCGGCGAGCGTCGCGGGGATCGTGCCCCAGCCCTTGCACTGGAACAGGCCGCCGCAGTCGCCCGTCTGGCAGTGCCCGACGCCGGCGCTGTTGAAGACGCAGCCGGTGCGGCCCCAGAAGCGGGTGTTCAGGTTGTTCGGCGTGGTGATCGTGACGCTCTGCCCGGCGGGCAGCACCCAGCCGGTGGCCGCGAGCGGCGTGCTCGCGTTGGGCGCCGCCGCGACCCAGATCGTCTGCGACATCTGATTGACGAACGTCACGAGGCGCTGGTCGCCGGCGGGCTGGCCGGCGGCCCCCGAAGGGGGTGGCTCGGGGGCCGCCGGGGCTGTGGGGGAGCCGGACTGGTGCGCGACGGACCCGGTCGGGCCGTGGTCCCGTGACGGCGTGCCGACCGGCGGCCGGGCGGGCGTCGGCGTGGCCTTGTCCGGATGCGGCGACGGCCGCTGCGTCGCGGTGCGCGCGGCGGCCGCCGGGCTCGATGACCCGCTCCCGGTGGTGGCCGTGGCGAGGGCCGTGACCGGGTTCTGCCCGCCCGCCGCGCTCGTGCCCAGGGCGGCGCAGCCCGCCGTGAACGTGACCGCGGTCAGTGCCGCCGCCGTCAGGAACGCCCGTGCGCGCCAGGCCCGCCGCCTGCCGTTCCCGCGTCTCCCGCGTCCCGCGTGCCCGCCGAATCTCACCCGCGTCCTCCCTGCGCATGTTGGCTCCTGTACCGGAGACGGCGCGGGTGCCGGCGGATAACAGATTTCTCTGCGGGATTTTCCGTTATCTGGGGCCTCGCGTGGTGTCTCCTAGTTGTGATGCGAACTCCAGCAGGGGCTGACCCGGACCTCGCGACGGTCGTCGCCGCGCAGCGCGGCGACAGGGACGCGCTTGACGCCCTGGCCGCCGGGTACCTGCCGCTCGTCTACAACATCGTCGGCCGGGCCATGAACGGTCACCCGGACGTCGACGACGTGGTCCAGGAGACGATGCTCCGCGCGGTGCGCGGCATCGGCGAGCTGCGCGACCCGGCGGCGTTCCGCTCGTGGCTGGTGGCGATCGCGATCAGGCAGGTGCGCGACTCCTACCGGGACCGCCTGGCGCAGCCGCCCGCCGTGGAGTTCGACGCGCCGGTCCCCGACTTCGCCGACCAGACGATCGAGCGGCTTGGCCTGTCCGGCCAGCGCCTCCAGGCGGCGGAGGCGACCCGCTGGCTCGACGACGACGACCGGCCGGTGCTCGCCCTCTGGTGGCAGGAAGCGGCCGGGGAGCTCACCCGCGCCGAGCTCGCCGCCGGGCTCGGCCTGACGCCGGCGCACGCGGCCGTGCGGGTGGCGCGGATGAAGGAACGCCTCGCCACCTCCCGGATGGTCGTGCACGCGCTCGGCCGGTTCCCGCAGTGCGGGAACCTCGCCGTCATCACGGCCGGGTGGGACGGCGAGCCGAGCCCGCTGTGGCGCAAGCGGCTGGCCAGGCACGTCAGGGACTGCGCGTGGTGCCTGGCCGGCGCCGCCGACATGATCCCGGCCGAGCGGCTGCTCGGCGGGCTGCCGCTGCTCGCGGTCCCGGCCGGCCTCGCCGGCCGGGTGCTCAGCCAGGTATCGGGCGGTCCGTTCGGCGGGCTGGGGACGGCGGGCCGGGCGGTGCACGCACGCGCAGGCCGCCGGCGGCCACGGCCTGCGCGGGCCGCCCGGCACGCCAGGCACGCGCGGGTCCTGTCGAAGGGCGCCGTCACCATGCAGCCCAAGCTGATCGCGGTCTCGCTCGCGGTCGTGACCTGCGCGGCGGGCGGGACGTTCGCGGTCGCCCGCGCGCAACGCCGCCCGGCCCCGGCGGCGTCCGTGAGCGTGCCGCCGCCCCCGGCGTCGCACGCGGCCAGCCCGGTACCGCTCGCCACCCACTCGGCGGCGCTGAAGCAGCCGAAGCCGCCGCAGGCCGGCCGAAGCCGGCGCCCAAGCCGCCGGCGCCGGTGACCGTGAGCAGCGAGCGCAAGGGCGTCAGCACCTGGAACTTCACCGGCGCCGGCGCAGGCCCTCGCCGAGTCTGGCGCGTCCTGGTACTACAACTGGGGCGCGACCCCGAACGGCATCACCGCCCCGGCGAGCGTGAGCTACGTCCCGATGATCTGGGGCGCGGCCAACGTCACCAGCGCCACGCTTTCCCAGGTCAGCCAGGAGGGGCACGTCCTGCTCGGCTTCAACGAGCCGGACCTGGGCAGCCAGGCGAACATGAGCGTGGCGCAGGCGCTCGACCTGTGGCCCAAGCTGATGGCCACCGGCATGACCCTGGGCAGCCCCGCGGTGGCGTCCGGCGCGGCGACGCCAGGCGGCTGGCTTGACCAGTTCATGGCGGGCGCCAAGGCGCGCGGCTACCGGGTCGACTTCATCACCGTGCACTGGTACGGCGGCGACTTCGCCACCGGCCCCGCCGTCCAGGAGCTCGAGTCGTACCTGCAGGCGATCTACGCGCGGTATCACCTGCCGATCTGGGTCACCGAGTTCGCCCTCACCAGCTACAGCGGCGGGACGGCGACCTTCCCGACCGAGGCGCAGCAGGCCGCCTTCCTCACCGCGGCGACGAAGATGCTCGACGGCCTGTCCTACGTGCAGCGCTACGCCTGGTTCGCCCTGCCGACCTCATCCGGCAGCGGCACGACCGGCCTGTTCAACCCGGGCCCGTCAGTCACCCAGGTCGGCCAGGCCTTCGAGTCCGCCCGCTAACGCGGCGGGCGGGCTAGCCGGGCCGGGCAGCCGGCTGGCCGCCGACGCTGGACTGCGCCTCCGCGTACCGCTTCAGCGCGGCCATGGTCCGCACGTTCTCCTTGTCGAAGCTCGCGGTGACCAGCGGGCGCAGCGGCCGGAACACGACCGGCATCGTCACGTCGAGCACCAGCCACCGGGTGACCACCGTCCCGCCTTCCCCGGCTTCAAGCGAGTAGTGGATGTGCACGTCGACGGTCGCCGCGAGCTGCCTGACGTGGATCGTGTGGTGGAAGTCCACCGAGCCGGGCGGCTGGAACCCGGTCACCGTGCCCCACCAGTCCTTCCCCGGCTCGTTCGGCTTCCCGTCGTGATACCGGCTACCGAGCCGCACCGGGTAGGGCGTGACATCGGTCGTCTGCCCGAACGCCTGCGACCCCGGCAGCCACTCACCGTAGTTCGGCAGGTCGGAGAGCAGCCGGAACAGCACCTCAGCGGGCGCGTTGATCGAGGACGTGTAGAACTTATGCCACTGAGACCGGGACATGCCCCAAACGCTAGCGCCCCGGACGCCGCCGCTGCTGCGCCCGTGCGACCGCTAGGCGAGCGCGGCGTAGGCGGCGGACCAGAAGTCCCTGGCTACCTCGGGCGGCTCGGGGGAGGTCATCATCCGCTGGGTGAGCAGGATGCCGGTGAGGCCGGTTGCCGGGTCGGTCCGCCAGGCGGTGCCGCTGCCGCCCTCCCAGCCGTAGCCGCGCGGCATGCCGTCCGGGACCGTCCGCGGGTCGACCCCGGCGGCGGGGACCGACATCGTCAGGCCCCAGCCGAGGTGCTCGCCGAAGAACCACGGGTTCTCCGCCCGGTCCCGTGCCGTCGTCCGGTCCCGCAGCATCTGCGCGACCGACTCCTCCGACAGCAGGCCCCCGCCGTCGGCGGCCAGCATGGCGGCGAACGCCCCCAGGTCGTCGATCGTCGAGACGAGGCCGGCCGCCCCGTCGGGCAGCGCGGGCGGCGCGGCGTACCAGCCGTCCGGCCGGTCGATCAGCGTGAGGCCGCCCGTGCCGCGTGCCCGTCCCCGCCGCCGAACACGGCGGCGGCCTCGGCGGGCGCGTACATGCTGGTGAAGCGGGCCATCTTGGCGGCCGGGACGTAGAACGCGGTGTCGGTCATGCCGAGCGGCTCGAACACCCGCTTGCTGCAGCACCTCAGCGAACGGGGCCCCTGTGACCCGTTCGATGAGGATGCCGGCCACCGTCGCGCCCGTGTTGTACCGAAAGCGTTCGCCCGGCTGGTCAAGGAGGGGGAGCGAGCCGAGCGCGGCGATCCACTCGTCGGGGTTGTGCGGGGTCGGCGGCCACGGCGGGCCGAGCGTCCTGAGCTTGAGCTCCCCCTCGGCCGCCGCGACGACCGGCAGGGGCTCCGGCGTGAAGATGTGACCCGAACCCGAGCCGGAACGAGAGCACGTCCTCGACCGTGATCGGCCGCCGCGCCGGAACGGTGTCGGACAGCTGCGCGTCGTACGACCGCAGCACGCGGCGCGCGCTCAGCTCCGGCAGCCACCGCTCCACCGGGTCGTCGAGCGCCATCGCGCCGTCCTCGATCAGCAGCATCGCCGCCACGCCGGTGACCGGCTTGGTCAGCGACGCGATGCGGAAGATCGCGTCCCGCCCGATCGGCGCGCTGTCCCCGATGGCCTTGTGCCCGGCGCGAGGTGACATGCACCTGCCCGCCCCGCGCCACGAGCGCGACCAGGCCGGGAACCGCGCCGGTCGACGCGTGCCTGGCCAGCGCCGCGTCAAGCGCCGCCAGCCCCTCATCGGTGAATCCGTCAGCCATGCCGTTCCTCCCGCGTCATCGCCCTGTCCGACGTATGACGACGTATCGCGCGTCCGTCATTCTCATCGGCGACCGCAGGGAACTTTCTCTGGGTCGCCTCCGGGCCGGTGGGCTAGCATTCATGTTGACTATCTAATCGATAGTCAAAATGGGAAATCGTGAGGAAGGCCCAACGATGAGCGTCACCGACGAGTACCTGAAGAACAACGACGCCTACGCGGCCCAGTTCAGCGGCCCGCTGCCGCTGCCGCCGGCCAGCCACGTCGCCGTGGTCGCCTGCATGGACGCGCGGCTGAACGTCTACGGCATCCTCGGCCTGCAGGAAGGCGAGGCGCACGTCATCAGGAACGCCGGCGGCGTGGTCACCGACGACGAGATCCGGTCCCTGGCGATCAGCCAGCGGCTGCTCGGCACGACGGAGATCATCCTCATCCACCACACCGACTGCGGCATGCTGACGTTCACCGACGACGAGTTCAAGCGCGCGATCCAGGACGAGACCGGGATCAAGCCCGAGTGGGCCGCCGAGGCGTTCACCGACCTCGACGAGGACGTCCGCCAGTCCATCGCGCGGATCAAGGCCAGCCCGTTCATCCCGCACAAGGACGCGATCCGGGGCTTCGTCTTCGACGTGGCGACCGGCAAGCTCAACGAGGTCGCCCTAGCCATACTGTATGCAATCCCGGGTGCCCATGTTACGGTGCGGATAAGTCCGCATCGAGCTGCGCCTTCCCGGAGGACATTGGATGAGTGCCGTCGACGACTACGTCAAGAACAACAAGGAGTACGCGCTGACCCACGCCGGCGGGCGGCCGGCGCCGGCCGGCCAGGCAGGTCGCGGTCGTCGCCTGCATGGACTCGCGGATGACGGATCTTCCCCATGCTCGGCCTGGGCGACGGCGAGGCGCACGTGATCAGGAACGCCGGCGGCGTGGTCACCGACGACGTGGTGCGGTCGCTGGCGATCAGCCAGCGGCTGCTCGGCACCCGCGAGATCATGCTCATCCACCACACCGACTGCGGCATGCAGAAGACCACGGAAGACGAGTTCAAGGGCGCGATCGAGGCGGAGACGGGGATCAGGCCGCCCTGGGCCGTCGAGTCATTCGGCGACGCCGAGCAGGACGTCCGCCAGTCGATCGGCCGGCTCAAGGCCAGCCCGTTCATCCCGCACAAGGACGCCATCAGGGGCTTCGTCTTCGACGTGGACACCGGCAAGCTCAACGAGGTGATCTAAGCTCGGGTGCATGCGACCGACGCTTTATGAGTTCGCGGGCGGCGAGGAGGCGTTCGAGCCCTTCGCCGACGCGCTGCACGCGCGCTGCCTCGCCGACCCGGAGCTGAACCACCCGTTCTCGCACCCGGGCCAGCACCCGGAGCACAACCAGCGGCTCGCCGCCTACCTGGCCGAGGCGTTCGGCGGCCCGGCCAGGTACTCGGCCGAGTGCGCCGACCAGGCCCACGTGGTGTGGCTGCACGCGGGCAACGGCGACATGTCCGACCTGGGCAGGCGCTTCGCCGACTGCTTCATGCTGGCCGCCGACGACGCGGGCTGGCCCGGTGACCCGGAGTTCAGGTCGGTGATCCGCGCCTACATCGACTGGGCCGTGGGCACCGTGGCCTTGTCCCACCCGCACGACACCGACGTTCCCGCGGGCCTGCCGCTCCCGCGCTGGTCCTGGGACGGGCTGCAGCGGTTCACCTGGCTTCTGCTTTCGCCGTCCCCGTGCCCGCGGCTCTAGTGCCGCGGCCTTCCTGCTGGCGGGGGCGCGGCGCTTCTCGCGGGCGTACATGAGCGCCTGCTTGCCGTCGCCGGGGCTGTGCCGCTCGATCTCGAACAGCGTGGTCGCCTTGATCAGGTCGCTCAGCTTGCCGTAGCCGTAGCTGCGCGAGTCGAAGTCGGGGCGCTGGTTGGTGATGATGTTGCCGACCGCGGAGAGCGGCGCCCAGCCGTCGTCGTCGGACGCCGCCTCGACCGCGTTGCGGAGCAGGCTCACCAGGGCGGCGTCGTTCTTGAGCTGCGCCGCCGTGGCCGGCTTGCGCCGCGCCGGCTTGGCGCCCGGCGTCATCGCCGCCGGCGTCCTGCACCTCGTCGGTGAACCGGAGGTTCTCGACGTAGATGAACTTGTCGCACGCCGCGACGAACGGCTTGGGCGTCTTGCGCTCGCCGAACCCGTAGACGGTCATGCCCGACTCCCGCAGCCGGGCGGCGAGCCTGGTGAAGTCGCTGTCGCTCGACACGATGCAGAACCCGTCGAACCGGCCCGAGTACAGCAGGTCCATCGCGTCGATCACCATGGCGGCGTCGGTGGCGTTCTTCCCCGTCGTGTAGGCGAACTGCTGGATCGGCTGGATCGACTGGGCGAGGAGCTGGTCCTTCCAGCCGCGCAGGTTCGGCGCCGTCCAGTCGCCGTAGGCGCGCTTGACGTGCGCGGTGCCGTACTTGGCGACCTCCGCGAGCAGCCCCTCGGTGATGGACGGCTGCGCGTTGTCCGCGTCGATGAGCACCGCGAGCCTGGCGGTGTTCTCCGTGGCCATGGCGGTCACGCTAGCCGGCCCGGTCGATGAGCGCCTGGACCCCGTCGAGGATGATGTCGATGCCGGCCAGGAACTCCTCGCGCTCGGTCCACGCTTCGGCCGGCGCGGGAGACCAGGCGACGCGGTACAGGTGCGGGTAGGTCGGCTCGTCGACGAGCTCGCGCAGCAGCGCCTCGTACGTCAGCGGCGGCCCGGGCGCCTCGCTCCGCCTCCGACTCGGCCGCCGCCTTGGCCGCCGCCGCGGCGGCGCGGGCGGCGTCGTTCGCCATCCTGGCCTCGCTGAGCGTGTAGGAGGAGAGCAGGCCGATGACGCGGAGCTTCTCCGAGTCCGCGAGGCCGGTTCCCGTCCATCGTCTCCAGCGCCCGCTCGACGAAGTGCAGCGAGTTGGGCGCCAGCGGGGGAGCGGCCATCGGCATCTGGGTGATCCACGGGTGCCGGTCGAGCATGTCCCGCTGGATGACCGCCCAGCTCCGCAGCCGGGACCGCCAGTCGTCGCCCTCGATGACCAGGCTCTCCGCGCCGAGCGCGCTGGCGTTGAACATGAGCTGGAGCAGCTCGTCCTTGCTGGCGACGTAGCGGTACAGCGACATCGTGGTGAAGCCGAGCTCGGCCGCCACGCGGGCCATCGAGATCGCCTCGAGGCCCTCGGCGTCGGCGATCCGGACGGCGGCATCGACGATCGCGTCGGCCGACAGCCCGGGCCGCGGCCCGCGCTTGCCGCGCTCGCGCCGTCCCCAGAGCAGGTCGATCCCGGCGGAAGCGGCGGCTGCGCGGGCCGCCTGCCCTGGCTGTCCCTGCGCTGCCTCGGCCATGTGCCCTCCCCTCGCGGTCGCCGGACGGTCGCTGATTCACGGTACGCCGCCCGCCGCGCGGCGGTGCGGCTGCCCGCCCGCGGAAACCCTCTTGACGAAACTGTGTATGACGCATACTTTCAGTGTATGACATACACAGTTAATGCCAGGGCATCCGCAAGGCCTTCGGGGCAAGACCGTCCTCGACGGGGTTGACCTGGCCGTCCCGGCCGGCCAGATCGTCGCCCTCCTCGGGCCGAACGGCGCGGGCAAGACCACGCTGATCCGCATCCTCGCCACGCTGCTGCGCCCGGACGCGGGCACCGCCACCGTGGCCGGCCATGACCTGCTCGCCGACCCGGCCGGCGTCCGCCGCGTCCATCAGCCTCACCGGCCAGTACGCCGCCGTCGACGACATGCTGACCGGCGAGGAGAACCTGCGGATGATGGCCAGGCTGCGCCACCTGGGGCCGCGCGAGGCGCGGGACCGCGCGGCGCGGCTGCCTGCCGAGTTCGACCTCGCCGACGCCCGCCGCCGCCTGGTCAAGACCTACTCGGGCGGCATGCGCCGCCGCCTCGACCTGGCGGTCAGCCTGGTCGCCCGGCCGGAGCTGCTCTTCCTCGACGAGCCGACGACCGGCCTCGACCCGCGCAGCCGGGACCAGCTCTGGTCCGCCGTCAGGGACCTGGCCGCCGACGGCGTCACCGTGCTGCTCACCACCCAGTACCTCGCCGAGGCGGAGCAGCTCGCCGACCACGTCGCCGTGCTGCACCAGGGCCGGCATCGTGGCCGAGGGCACCGCCGACGAGCTCAAGTCCGCCTCGGCGCGGCGAGCCTCGACGAGGTCTTCCTCGCGCTCACCGCCGCAACCGACGACCCCGGCGCCGGTGACCTCGCGTCCGTCAACGACCTCGTCGCAAGCCGCGCCGCCGCCAATGCCGTAGCTGACCGCACCCGGAGGTATCCCGATGACCGCCTACGCCCCCGCCCACGCTCCCGCCCGCGGCTCCGCGCTCGGCCTGGCCAGCTCGCTGAGCGACACCCAGGTGATGATCGCCCGGAGCCTGCGCCGCTCGGTCCGCGACCCGGAGGCGTTCATCACCGCGCTCGCCCTCCCGGTCATCCTGATGCTGCTGTTCGTCTACGTCTTCGGCGGCGCGTTCAACGCCGGCGTGCACACGGCGGGCGCCGTCGCGGGCGGCTACGCCAACTACGTGGTCCCCGGGCTGATCGTGCTGTGCGCCGCCTACGGCGCGGGCACCACGGCGGTCGCGGTCGCCACCGACATGAGCAGCGGCATCGTCGACCGGTTCCGGTCGATGCCGGTCGCCGCCTGGACGGTCCTGGCCGGGCAGATCGTGGCCAGCCTGGCCCGCAACCTGCTCGCGACGGCCCTGGTGATCGGCGTGGGCCTGGCCGTCGGCTGGCGGCCGACGGGCGGCGCCGCTCGACTGGCTCGGCCGCGGCCGGGCTGATCGTGCTGTTCATCACCGCGCTGTCCTGGCTGGCGGCCTGCTTCGGCCTGGTCGTGGGCAGCCCGGAGGCCGCGACACGGCGCCACCTTCGCGCTCATGTTCATCCCCTACCTGAGCAGCGCCTTCGTCCCGGCCGAGCACGATGACCAGGGTGCTGCGCCCGATCGCCGCCAACCAGCCGTTCACGCCGCTGATCGAGGCGATGCGCGGCCTGTGGATGGGCTACACCTCGACCGGCGCCTCCGTCGGCCACGAGGCGCTGCTCGCGGTCGTCTACTTCGGCGGCCATCCTCATCGTCACCGCCTCCCTGGCCAGCTGGCTCTTCCGGCACCGCACGGCCGGCCACTGACCCGCGATCAGAACCGACCAGTCGATCAGAACGATCGCCTGCTCATCGTCTGCCCGCTCGCGCCGCTGCGAAGCCGGGTACCCGGACCAGCGGCGCCCGGAATCTCGGCGCGAAAACCGCGCCTCGAAGGCTCAGACGATTTCACCATTTGAGCCATCACGCGTCAGGCGGCCGGCGCGTTCGCCGGGCATCGCGTTCGGCGGGCGAGGCGGCCCCCGGTAGCATCATGCTGAGCCCAGTGCCGGAGTCCGCGCGCCGCTGAGCGCCGCGGCGCCGAGGTGCCGCGGCCCATCCGATCCCGACGTCCACGTGAGGCAAAGCCGTGTCCCAGATCAAGTCCAAGTGCTCGACCGCCAGGCTCAGCGGACTGAGCGCGAGGTGACGACGGGGACTACCGCCGGCGACCTGTTACGCCGGCGACAGGGACGTGGTCGTCGCCCGCGTCAACGGGCAGCTCCGCGACCTGGCCTGGGCGCTGGCCGACGGGGACGAGGTCGAGCCGGTCACCGCCGACTCGCCCGAGGGCCGCGCGGTGATCAGGCACTCGACCGCGCACGTCATGGCGCAGGCGGTGCAGCAGGCGTTCCCCGAGGCGAAGCTGGGCATCGGCCCGCCGGTGGAGAACGGCTTCTACTACGACTTCCAGGTGGACCGCGCGTTCACCCCCGAGGACCTGAAGTCGATCGAGTCGCGGATGCGCGACATCGTCAAGCAGGGCCAGCGGTTCGTCCGCCGCGAGGTGACCGACGCCGAGGCGCGCGCCGAGCTGGCGGACGAGCCGTTCAAGCTTGAGCTGATCGGCATCAAGGGCAGGCGGACTGGCGATCCGACGACGAGGCCTCCACCGAGGTCGGCGCGGGCGTGCTGACCATCTACGACAACGTGGACGCCAAGACCGGCGAGCTGCGCTGGAAGGACCTGTGCCGCGGCCCGCACGTGCCGTCCACCAGGCAGCATCCCGGCGTTCAAGCTGATGCGCAACGCGCGGCGCGTACTGGCGCGGCAGCGAGAAGAACCCGCAGCTGCAGCGGATCTACGGCACCGCGTGGGAGTCGCGCGCCGCGCAGGACGCCTACCTGAAGATGCTCGAGGAGGCCGAGCGCCGCGACCACCGCAAGCTCGGCGCGGAGCTCGACCTGTTCTCCTTCCCCGAGGAGATCGGCTCCGGCCTGCCGGTCTTCCACCCCAAGGGCGGCATCATCCGCCGGGAGATGGAGACGTACTCGCGCAAGCGGCACGAGGAGGCGGGCTACTCGTTCGTCAACACCCCGCACATCACCAAGGGCGCACCTGTTCGAGACCTCGGGGCACCTGCCGTACTACGCGGACACGATGTTCCCGCCGATGGAGCTTGAGGGCAGCGAGTACTACCTCAAGGCCATGAACTGCCCGATGCACAACCTGATCTTCCGGGCGCGCGGCCGGTCCTACCGGGAGCTGCCGCTGCGGCTGTTCGAGTTCGGCACCGTGTACCGCTACGAGAAGTCCGGCGTGGTGCACGGGCTCACCCGGGTGCGCGGGCTGACCATGGACGACTCGCACATCTACTGCACCAGGGAGCAGATGGAGGACGAGCTGCAGTCCGTGCTCGCGTTCATCCTCGACCTGCTGCGCGACTACGGCCTCGACGACTTCTACCTGGAGCTGTCCACCCGCGGTGACTCGGAGAAGTTCATCGGCTCCGACGAGGAGTGGGAGTCGGCGACCGAGACGCTGCGCCACGTCGCCGAGGAGTCCGGCCTTGAGCTGGTGCCCGACCCGGGCGGCGCCGCGTTCTACGGGCCGAAGATCTCCGTCCAGGCGCGCGACGCGATCGGCCGGACCTGGCAGATGTCGACCGTCCAGCTCGACTTCAACCAGCCCAAGCGGTTCGGCCTCGAGTACACCGCCGCCGACGGCAGCCGGCAGCAGCCGATCATGATCCACCGGGCGCTGTTCGGCTCGATCGAGCGGTTCATGGGCGTGCTGATCGAGCACTACGCGGGCGCGATGCCGCCGTGGCTGTCCCCGGTGCAGGTGGTGGGCATCCCGATCGGCGACGCCCACGTCCCGTACCTGACCGACGTCGCGGTCCAGCTGGCGGCGCCGCGGCATCCGGGTCGAGGTCGACGACAGCGCCGACCGGATGCAGAAGAAGATCCGCAACGCCCAGAAGCAGAAGATCCCGTTCATGCTCCTGGCCGGCGACGACGACGTGGCGGCGGGCGCCGTCTCGTTCCGCTACCGCTCCGGCGCCCAGAAGAACGGCGTCCCGGTCGCGGAGGCGATCGACGAGATCGTCGCCGCGGTGGAAACCCGCGCCCAGGTCTGACCGCAGACGGCACCGCAGCGGCGCGGGTCGCGGAGCATCATGACCCTCATGGCTGATGAGCGTCGCCGGCTACGAGCTCGAGCGGGAGATCGCCGGGTCGCGCGACCTGATCGCCGGGCGTCGACGAGGTGGGGCGCGGGGCGTGGGCGGGCCCGGTCGTCGTGTGCGCGGCCATCGCGCGCGCGGGGTTTCCCGGAACCGCCCGGCGGGCTGACCGACTCCAAGCGGCTGACGGCGAAGCGGCGGGCCGAGCTCGCGGCGGAACTGCCCGGCTGGGTTGAGGCGTACGCCATCGGCTCGGCCAGCCATGAGGAGATCGACGCGCTCGGCATGACCGCCGCGCTCCGGCTGGCCGCTCGCGCTGCGCTCGGCCAGCTCCCCGAGCGGCCGGACGTCGTCCTGCTTGACGGCAAGCACGACTACATCGGCTCGCCCTGGCGGGTCCGCACGGCGGTCAAGGCCGACCTGCGCTCGGTCTCGGTCGCGGCCGCCTCCGTCCTGGCCAAGGTGCACCGGGACGCGCTGATGGCCGAGCTCGGGCGAGACCTGCCCGGACTTCGCCTTCGCCGACAACGCGGGCTACCCGGCGCCGGCGCACCAGCAGGCCCTGGCGGCGCACGGCCCGACCCCGTACCACCGCCTGTCCTGGTCCTACCTGGACGACCTCCCCGCCTGGCGCCACCTGAGGAAGCACCGCCCGGAAATCGAGGGCCAGCTCACGCTGCTGTGAGCCCGCGCCGTCACCGCGCGGTGGGCGCCCCGGGTGACCCCCTGCGGTTCACGGCGGGCTTTTCCTGTATCGGCTTCCGGTGTATCGGTTGACGATATATAGTCGGTTCATGCCGAAGCGAGATGGGGCCAGCCGGGGGACCGGGCGGGGCTTGCCGGGTTCGGGCGGTACGCCGGGCCGGCCACGCTGATCCTGTCCAGCCTGGCCGACGGGCCCAAGCACGGGTACGCGCTGACCAAGGACGTGGAGGAGTTCGCCGGGCGTGCGGCTCGCGCCGGGCACGCTGTACGAGGCCCTCGCCCGGCTGGAGTCGCAGGGGCTGATCGAGGCGCTCGAGGCCGAGGACCGGCGGCGGCCCTACCGGCTGACGGCGGCCGGCGCCGTCGCGCTGCGGGCGCACCTGGACGCGCAGCGCCGGGTGACCGATACGGGCCTGCGCCGCCTGGCGGCCAACTGGGGGACCGGCGTGAGCGCCGCGAGGAACGCGCGCGCGGAGCGGGCCGCGCGGCTGCTGCGCTGGTACCCGCGCGGCTGGCGGGACCGCTACGGCGAGGAGTTCGCCGAGCTGCTCGATCGCCGACATCGAGGAGCGGCCGCGGTCGGCCGCGCGCGCGCTCGACGTCGCCCGCGGCGGGCTCGTGGCCAGGCTCGACCGCGGCCGGGCTGGCCGGCTGCCCGCTGCCCGCCCTCGGCGCCGGCGCGGTGACCCCGCAGGTGCGCTACCGGCAGGTCAGCGCGAGCCTCGGCTCCCTCGCCATGCGTGCTGGCGGCCTTCCTCACGGTCGCCGCCGCGCCCTGGTCCGAGCTCGTCATCTACCGGCAGGCCGCAGTCACCGCCCGCCGGCGGCGCTGCTCGCCACCGACGTCATCTCGGCGGCGATGCTGGCCCTGCTCGCGCTGGCCGTGCTCGCCGCCCTCCCGGTCCTCGTGACGCTCGTCGCCCGGTTCCTGGCGGCCGGCCGGCGCCGGCGAAGGCGCTGCGCGGCCGCCGTCGTCCTGCTCGGCTGCGTCACGTTCCTGTTCATCGGCGGCAGGCACTTCGGGAACGGCTGGCCGGGCACGGGCGGCCACGGCAGCTTCGTCCCCGCGGGCCTCGCCGCGTTCGAGTGGGCCACCTCGATGTCCGTCTCCGCGTACTGGGCGCACCCGGGCAGCCTCTTCGCCCTGTTCCCCAGGCCCGAGGTGTACTGGATGGCGACGAGCCCGCTCGCGCTCGCGACGGCCGTCATCGCCGCCGCGATCCTCGTCCGCCGCGCCGGGCTGCCGCCGCGGGTGCTCGCCTTCGAGGTCGGGCTCGCCGCCGCGGCCTGCGCGGTCATGGTCGCGGTCCTCGGCGGCGGCGGCCTGGTGGGTCGCGACGAGCGGCGGCCGCCCGGCGGGCGACGGCCTGCAGGCCGGCGTTCCACGCGGGCCTGATCGACCTCGCCTGCACCGGCGTGCTCGCGCTAGCGCTGCCGGTCGCCGCCCGGGCGTCCCGGATGGCCCGCCGTGAGCTGCTCCTCGCCCGGAGCGCGCCGTGACCGGAACGCTCACCCCCGGCGATGTCCGCGGGCCGGCCGTCCAGGCGCCGGTTCCTGCGCTACGCGCTCGGCGGGGCCGTCGCCGTCGGCGGCGGCCGGGGCCGCCGGGCTTCGAGCTCGTCAGCCACGGCGTGCTGCCAGGCAAGAGCGAGCTCGACCAGCTCGACGGCGCGTGTGACGTGCCCGCCCCGGACTTCACCCCGTACGCGGCGCCGGGCCCGCAGTACTCGGGCACCTTCTACTCGGCGGCGCGGCAGCGGGCCGTCGGCTACACGATCGGCTACCCGCCGGGGCACCGGCCCGGGAGACCGGCTCCCGCTGGTGATCGCGCTGCACGGCTTCGGCGGCAATCACGCCGACGCGCTGTCCGGGATCACGCCGTCCCAGGCGGTGGCCCTGAAACCCGGCGGCGCCCCGCTGCCCCCGATGGCCCTGGTCACGGCGGACGGCGGCGGCGGTTACTGGAACCCGCACCCGGGCGACAACCCGCAGGCCATGCTCACCGACGAGCTGATCCCGCTGTGCCAGCGCCGCGGCCTGGGCACTGGCACCCGCGCAGATCGGCGTCCTCGGCATCTCGATGGGCGGCTACGGCGCCATCCTGCTCGCCGAGAAGTACCCGCGCCTGATCGGCGCGGTGGCCGCGATCTCCCCGGCGATCTGGACCAGCTACGCCCAGGCCCAGTCGGCCAACGCGGGCGCGTACGCGTCGGCCGCCGACTTCGCGGCCGACGACGCGGTCACCCACGCCGCCGCCCTGGCCGGCGTCCCGGTCCGCGTCGCCGCCGGCTACGACGACCCGTTCTACCCCGGCGTCCAGGCCCTGGCCCGCGCCCTGCCCAAGGACCCCGGCGGCGCGCCCGCCGAGGTCTACTTCGGCAGCGGCTGCCACACGGGCCCCTTCTTCAACGCCCAGGAGCCCCCGTCCCTGGCGTTCCTGGCCCGCCACCTGACCTCGGCCGCGAGGTAGCGGGTGACTGCCCGGGCACCCCACCTCTTGCGCCCCCCGGGCAGCCGTGGCCTTCCTCTGCCCGGCTACAGCGGTGCGTTCCCCGCTGGGCTTGTCCCGAAGGCCGACACCGCCGTGCACACGCTGGAGCGGTTCCAGGGCCGGGGACGGGCCGTGCTCACCGCGTCGGACGCGACGCAGTACTCGTTCGAGGGCAACCAGCGCCACGGCGAGGCGCCGCAGTCGGTGTTCACCCGCCACCTGGTGGCGGGCCTGCGTGACGGCAGCGCTGACCTCGACGGCGACGGCGACATCACGATCGACGAGCTGTACAGCTACGTGCATGACCACGTGGTCGACGAGATGCCCCGGCAGCGCCCGAAGAAGCAGGACAACGTCGAGGGCCGGATCGTGATCGCGCGGAACGTCAACTGGTCCCTGCCGTCGTTCCTCCGGCACGCGCTGAGCAGCCCCATCGCCGCCGAGCGGCTGGCCGGCCTTGACGGGCTCGCCAACCTGTACCGGATGGGCAACGAGATGGTCAGGCAGCACGTCGCCGGCGAGCTCCAGCGGCTCACCGACGACGACAGCCGCGCCGTCTCCGCCGCCGCCGCGGCGCACCTAAGCGCCCTGCTGCCGCGGCAAGCGCCGGGGGAAGCGGAGCCGCCGTCACTCGTGCTGGCCGCCGAGCCGGCCCAAGCGCAGGCACCGGGCGCGCAGTCGGCCCAAGAGCAGGTAATGGCCGCCGAGCCGGCCCAGGAGCATTTCCAGGCCGCCGAGCAGGCCCAAGAGCACGCGCCGGCTGCCGAGCAGGCCCAAAAGCACGCGCCGACTGCCGAGCCAGCCGAAGAGGCGCCGCGCCGGCTGCCGCCGCCCGAGGGCGCCGCGCAGGCTGCCGAGCCAGCCGAAGAGCAGGCAATAGTCGCTGAGCTGGCCCAAGAGCACGCGTCGGCCGCAGGGACAGAACACGAGCACAAGGCCGTCCCCGGGCCAGCCCGGGAGCGGATGCCGGAGCCCGGGCCGTCGCCGCGGCAGGCGGCAGCGTCGCGGGCAGCCGCGGTCGGCGCTGCGGCCGAGCCTGCGGCTGCACAGGAACCGGGCGGCCGCGCCCGCGTCGAGGACGGCGCCGCGGTACTGCTCGTGGGGCTCGGGGCGCTCGGCCCGGCCCTGGTCGCGTGGGCCCGGGCCCAGCTTCGGCGCGTCACGCTAGTACCTCCGCCCGGTCCGAGTCTCCGGCGGCTGCCGCGATAAGGCCGGGACCTGGGGTTGAGTCTCGCCTGCCGCGCGCGCCCCCCAGGTGAGCCCCGGAGCTCCGCCTCCCGGCCGCAGCTGCCCAAGGGAGTAAGCCGCATTCGTTCGGACGAGCGATTTTGATCTTGCCTTCGGGCGCCGGACCCCCGCCCGCCCTAGTCGGCGTCGCCGGACAGGGCCTCGGCCCTTTCCTCGGCCTCGAGCTCGCGCTCGGCCTGCGCCTCGGCGGACGCCGGGCCGTGCGCGGCCGCGGCCGCGGCGGCCGCGGCCTGGTTCCGCTCGGCCTCGCCGAGCAGCTTGTGGGCGGTGGAGAGGATGACGATGCCGAGCACGACGACGCCGGCGCCGATGTAGAACGGGAAGTGGATGTTCACGGCGAGGACGAGCCGGCCCGCGACGTACGGGGCCAGGCCGCCGCCGATGAACCGGACGAAGCTGTAGGCGGCCGACGCGACCGGGCGCTCGACCGGGGACACGGTCATGACCGCCTGGGTGGTGACCGTGTTGTTCACGCCGCAGACGATGCCGGACACGATGACCAGGACGATCAGGACCGGCTTGTTCAGCGTCCAGATCGCGATGCCGAGCGAGATCAGCGCGAAGATGCCGAGGTTGAAGTACATCGTCTTGGCGATGCCGAGCCGCGCCTGCAGCCACGGCGCGCCGAACACGGCGAACAGCGCGACGAAGATGCCCCAGCCGAAGAACACGAGCCCGAGCTTGATCGGCGACAGCTCCATCGGGAACGGCGCGTAGCCGAGGATGGTGAAGAAGCCCCAGTTGTAGCAGAGCGCGGTGAGCGCCATGGTGAGCAGGCCGCGGTGCCGCAGCGCCTTGAACGGCGCGGCGAGGCTGCGTCTTCGTGGCCGGCTTCGGCGTCTTCTCGACGAGTACCACGGTGGCGATCAGCGCGATCGCCATCAGCACCGAGACGCCGTAGAACGGGCCGCGCCAGGAGATCTCGCCGAGCGTGCCGCCGACGAGCGGGCCGACCGCGATGCCGAGGCCGAGCGCGGTCTCGTAGAGCACGATCGCGCCGGCGAACCCGCCGCTCGCCGACGCGACGATGACCGCGAGCGAGGTCGCGATGAACAGCGCGTTGCCCACGCCCCAGCCGGCCCGGAACCCGATGATGCTGCCGATCGAGTTCGACGAGCCGGCCAGTGCGGCGAACGCGACGATGAGCACGAGCCCGGCGATCAGCGTCCACTTGGCGCCGATCCTGCTCGACACCCAGTTGGTGATCAGCATCGCGACCGCGGTGACGACCAGGTACGACGTGAACAGCAGGGTGGTCTCGCTTGGCGAGGCGTGCAGCTGGTTGGAGATCGCGGGCAGGATCGGGTCGACGAGGCCGATGCCCATGAAGGACACGACGCAGGCGAACGCGACCGCGAAAACGGCCTTGGGCTGCTTGAACGGGCTCGCGGCCGAGCCGTGACTGGCGCCACTCATGTGAAGCTGTACTCCTCAGTGCTGTGCGATTTGCGTGCCGCGGCTTGATCCGGTGCACGCGTGATTCCCTCAGCGCGCCGTGGCCCTGGCCGGGTCGTCGTCGCGGGGGACGCTGGCGAGCGCGTCGAGCGCCGGCAGCGCGCCGGCGAGCGCGGCCCGGTGCTCCGGGCTCGAGCTGGGCGATGATGCCGGCCATCCGGTCGGCTCCGGACGGACCGCCGGCGCGCCAGGACCGCCCGGCCCTCGTCGGTGATGACGACCAGGACGACCCGCCCGTCCTCCGGGCTCGCCTCCCGGCGGACCAGGCCCGATTCCTCCAGCCTGCTGATCAGCTGGGTCATGGCCGGCTGGGTGACGCCCTCGCGGGCGGCGAGCACGGTCAGCCGCTGCGGGCCGAGGCGCTCGATGCTCGGCCAGCGTGGCGGCCGGCGGTCATCGACAGCCCGCTCGGCGGGCTCAGCGAGCGGAACAGGCCGAAGATCCGCTCCAGGTCGGTCGTGAGCGCGGCCGCGAGCGCGTCGAGCGTCATCGTTCCGGAAGGACTTTCCATAAGAAACTTATATCACATGCTTATGTATATGGAAAAGCGCGCGCCGCGCCCGGCCGCGCTGCGCGCCGGTCGCCCGCGGCGCCGCCGACTCGGGCCCCGCCGCGCATCCCGTCGCGGTAAGCCCCGGGCCTGCCGCCCTGACCGCCGTGAGTGATCCCGAACGGGTGCGTGGCTTCGCGCCGCCGCGCCGCCGCTACTTGTGCGAGGAGGAGACGAGCGACGCGAATACCACCACCGAGCTGAGGTAATGGCCGGTCACGGCGTCGAAGTCGCCGCCGCAGGTGATGAGCCTGAGCGCGGCGTAATTCGCCGGGGCGTAGACGGTATTCGCCGGGTATTTGTCTTTGGCGTATTCCCGCACCCCGGTCACGCGGAAGACGGCCGTGATTCCGTCGGCGAGCGTCACGTTGATGTGATTGCCCGGGCGGAGCGCGCCGAGCCGGAAAAAGACCGCCGGTCCCTGGTAACTGTCCACATGGCCTTCGATGACGGCCGTCCCGATCTGGCCGGGCGTCACCGAGTACTTGTACCAGGCGGCCTCATCGGCGCTCGTGATGAGGTCAGGCACCTGCATCGTGCCGTCCTTGTTGAGCCCGAGGTGCAGCAGTTTCGACTTGACGCCGATCGTGGGGATGGAGACGGACACGGGGCGGCGACTGGTGCAGCGCCGGCCCTTTCGCGCCGCCCGGCCCGATGCGCCCGGCGGCCGACGCGGCCGGGTGACGGCGCGTGCTGCTGCGCGAGCACCGCGACGAGCGATCGCGACGGCGCCGCCGACGACCAGGCGAGACCCCGGTGAGCCCCGCGAGCCTGACGCGGCCGCGGCCGCGCGGCGGCGGTTCGGGGGCGAACTCGCTGTCCGGCCAGGACATGACCACGCGCAGCCCGGCGATACGCGGCCAGCCTCCCATATGGCGTGCCTTCCCTATAGCTTCCGCACGGCGTGCTACTCGCGTAGCCTAATGTCCCGATGGAAAACACGCCATTGCCCGCCTGTGCTACGTCATGGGCGCGGATCAATATGGTTGTCGATGAGGCGGTACCGCGTCACCGGGAAATGCGCTGGTCAGCGCGCCTGGTGGCCGCCGGATGGCCGGGTTCTCCATTTCTCTGACGTTCTCTGCGTCGCCGACGGTTGATGTCCGACGGCGGGGAAATGCATTATCTGCAGGGCCGTGTCACTCCCAGGGCGGTACTAGGCGTGCCTCAGTGCCGCAAGGCGTGCCCGATGGAAAAGCGAATTTATCGGACACGCATTCGAGGAGGGTTCATGAAGATGCGCCTGACCCCGCCCGTCGCGGCCCAGAGTGCGTGGCTGATCGCGGGCCGCTCGGCGGCCGGGGCGGTTCTCCTGGCGATCACGGTCTCGGCCTGCACCGGCGGCGGCTCGTCGGTGCCGTCGATCTTCACCCCGACGCCCCGACGAGCGGGCAGCTCGTCGAGCCAGCCGGGCACGCGCACCCCGTCGCCCGCGGCCAGGCCTCGCGGACGTCCGGCGGCTCATCGGCGAGCACGTCGGCGACCGCCAGCGGCGGCGCGTCGGCGTCGGCTCGCCGCACGCGTCGAGTTCCTCGCACGCGTCGCGCTCATCGCGTTCGCGCCGCGTCGAGCTCCGCGCCGCCACGACGTCCGACGGCCACGCACACCGACGCACACCGTGGCGCCCCGACGCACCGGCGGCCCCGACGCACACGTCGGCCCCGGCCTCTACCGCGTTCCCCACGGCCGCGCCGGAGACCGGCGGCGGCGGCACGGCCGGCCTGCAGGACGGCCTGCCGTTCGGGGTCGGCGGCGTGCGCGGTCCTCGTCGGCCTCGGCACCCTCGCCTACCGCAGGCGCCTCGCCCGCAAGTTCGGCACCCACGAGCCCGTCCCGCGAGCCCGGCTCGACCGCGAGCCGGCGGACCGCTAGCCGAGGCTGGCCCCGCGACCCGGGCCCCGCGCCCCGGGCCCCGGCCCGCACGACCTGCGCCGGGCGCCGGCGGAGGTCAAGGCGATCGTCAAGAATCGGCCAGCGTGAACGGGCGCGGCTTGCTCGCGTAACCCCGCCGTGACCGATCCCGCGCAGGGTGGCCAAGGCCGCCGCCTAGCGGCCGTCACGGCCTTCCGACGCTGTTGCCGAGGTCGACTGGCCCTCGGTCATGGATACCCTGCGGGGGTATGGTATGGTAACGGTGAGCCGCTGGAGGTGGGACATGCACGGGTACACGCCGGACAAGGACCAGTACCTGACGCGACTGCGCAGGATCGAGGGCCAGGTCCGCGGCCTGCAGAAGATGGTCGAGGACGACAAGTACTGCATCGACATCCTGACCCAGGTGTCCGCGGTCACGAGCGCGCTACAGTCGGTGGCGCTCGGCCTGCTCGAGGACCACCTGGGGCACTGCGTGGCGCAGGCGACCGCCGAGGGCGGCGACGTCGCGGCGGAGAAGGTCCGCGAGGCATCCGAGGCGATCGCCCGCCTGGTGAAGTCCTAGTGGCCGCAGGCCGAGAGAGAGGGAGCCGCGATGACATCGACGACGTACCAGGTGACGGGCATGACCTGCGAGCACTGCGTCCGTGCGGTCACCGAGCGAGCTAGAGAGCGCTGCCGGGCGTCAGCGCGGTGACGGTGGCGCTCGTCCCCGGCGGCGAGTCGGCGGTCACCGTCACCAGCGACGCCCCGCTCGCGACCGAGGCGGTCGCGGCCGCGCTCGACGAGGCCGGCGCGTACCACCTGGCCGGCTCGGCGACGACGCCGGTGCGATCAGCGCTCGCGCTCAGCGACCCTGCCGCTCAGCGTGACCCGGCGCCGTCGAGCGGCGACCGGGGAGAGCCGCATGGTTCGGAGTGATGGCAATGAGCACCACGGACCTCGTCATCGGCGGGATGACCTGCGCGTCGTGCGCGGCGCGGGTTGAGAAGAAGCTGAACAAGCTCGACGGCGTCACCGCCACGGTCAACCTGGCGACCGAGACCGCCCGCGTGTCGTTCCCCGACGCGGTCACCGTGGCCGACCTCATCGCGGTGGTCGAGCGCACCGGCTACACCGCCGCGCTGCCCGCGCCCGCGCGACGCAGCCGGGCGCCGGCCGACGCGGCCGCGACGCGCCGGGCGACCGGACGCCGCGTCGCCGGCTGGTCGTGTCGCTGGCGCTCGCCGTTCCGGTGATCGTGCTCGCGATGGTGCCCGCCGCCCAGTTCCCCGGCTGGCAGTGGGTGTCGCTCGCGCTGGCGACCCCGGTCGCGGCCTGGGGTGCCTGGCCGTTCCACCGGGCCGCGGCGGTCAACGCGCGGCACGGCACGGCGACCATGGACACGCTGGTGTCGGTCGGGGTGGCCGCCGCTTACCTCTGGTCGCTGTACGCGCTGGTCTTCGGCGGCGCCGGGCGCATCGGCGACCGGATGACCTTCTCGTGGATCGCCGGCGGTACCAGAGCGGCGGGACGGACGCCACCTACCTGGAGGTCGCGGTCGGCGTCACCGCGCTGATCCTGCTCGGCCGGTACCTGGAAGCGCGGGCGCGGCGCCAGGCCGGCACCGCGCTGGCGGCGCTGCTCGACCTGGGCGCCAAGCAGGCGACGGTGCTCCGCGACGGCCGCGAGGTCACCGTCGCCGCCGGACACGCTCGTGGTCGGCGACGAGTTCGTGATCCGGCCGGGGGAGAAGATCGCGACCGACGGCGTCGTCATCGCCGGCCGGTCCGCGGTCGACACCTCCATGCTGACCGGCGAGCCGGTGCCGGTCGAGGTCGGCCCGGGCGACACGGTGACCGGCGGGTGCGTCAACGTCGGCGGGCGGCTCGTCGTCCGCGCCACCCGGGTCGGCGCGGACACCCAGCTCGCCCAGATGGCCCGGCTGGTCACCCAGGCCCAGGCGGGCAAGGCGCAGGTGCAGCGGCTCGCGGACCGCGTCTCCGCCGTGTTCGTTCCCGTCGTGCTGCGTGATCGCCGCCGCGACGCTGGTCGGCTGGCTGGCGGCCGGCGGGTCCGCGGCGAGCGCGTTCACCGCCGCGGTGGCGGTGCTGATCATCGCCTGCCCGTGCGCGATGGGCCTGGCCACCCCGACCGCGATCCTCGTCGGCACCGGCCGCGGCGCGCAGCTCGGCATCCTGATCAAGGGCCCCGAGGTCCTGGAGAGCACCCGCCGGGTCGACACCATCGTCCTCGACAAGACCGGCACGGTCACGACCGGCCGGATGACGCTGGCCGGCGTGGCCGCCGCCCCCGGCGTGGACGAGCGGGAACTGCTCCGCTACGCCGGCGCCGTCGAGTCGGCGTCCGAGCACCCGATCGCCGCCGCGATCACCGCGGGCGCCCGCCTCCGCCTCGCCCAGCCGGGTGGTTGTGACAGCGAGCCGCCGATAACCGGCCCGCTGCCACGACCAGCCGTCCGCCTGCTCAGCCAGCGCCCCGCCGGCGCGCTCCCCTGGCCCGAAGTTTCCGATTTCTCCGCCGAGCCCGGCCAGGGCGTCTCCGCCCTCGTGGACGGTCACGCCGTCCTCGTCGGCCGCCCGGCCTGGCTCGCCGGCGAGTGGGCGCTCGCCATCCCGGCCGAGCTGGCGCGGACCGCCGACGAGGCGGAAGGCAAGGGCCAGACGGCCACCTTCGTCGCCTGGGACGGCGCGGTCCGCGGCGTGCTGGTCGTGGCCGACACGGTCAAGCCCACGCTCGCCGGCGGCGGTCAGCGCGGCTGCGCGCCATGGGCCTGCGCCCGGTGCTGCTCACCGGCGACAACGAGCGGGCGGCCCGCGCCGCGGCCAGCCAGGTCGGCATCGACGAGGTCATCGCCGGCGTCCTCCCGGCGGACAAGCTCGACGTGATCAAGCGCCTGCAGGACGAGGGCCGGACGGTCGCGATGGCCGGCGACGGCGTCAACGACGCCGCCGCGCTCGCCCAGGCCGACCTCGGCCTCGCGATGGGCACCGGCACCGACGCCGCGATCGAGGCCGCCGACCTGACCCTGGTCAGCGGCGACCTGCGGCTGGTTCCCGACGCGATCGAGCTGTCAAGGAAGACCCTCAAGACGATCAAGGGCAACCTCGCCTGGGCCTTCGGCTACAACGTCGCGGCCATCCCGCTGGCCGCGTCCGGGCTGCTCAACCCCATGATCGCGGCCGCCGCGATGGCGTTCAGCTCGGTCTTCGTGGTCACGAACAGCCTGCGACTGCGTCACTTCCGACCGCCTCACCTCCCAAATTAACCATTTCTTAACTATTCTTGGCGGTACGGGGACCTCCTTCGAGGTGCTCCCAAGGAGGTGTGTCAACGATGACAACCAAGAAGACGTCGGCACGTCGTGCTGGCCACCGGGCTCGCTACCGCGACCCTCGCCGCCGGCCTCGCCCTTCCCGCGTCCACCGCGGCCGCCGCCCCGGCGGCAACCGCGTCCGTCACCAGCACCGTGACCGTCAAGGCGATGCGGCTGGCGTCGGCCCAGGCGCTGCAGCCGTGGCCGACGCTGCGCCAGGGGGCGAACAGCGCCTGGCCCAGGGTCACCGTCCGCTCGCTGCAGTACCTGCTGAACGCGCGGGGCGCGAAGCTCACCGTCGACGGCGTGTTCGGCGCGAAGACCAAGGCCGCCGTCGTCGCGTTCCAGCGCGCGCACCACCTGCCCGCCGACGGCGTGACCGGCGCGAAGACCTGGGGCGCGCTGATCGTCACGGTCAAGCTCGGCAGCACCGGGTCCGCGGTCCGCGCCGTCCAGGACCAGGCCAACTTCCGCAACCTGAGGAACGGCCACTCACTGAACGTGGACGGCATCTTCGGCCCGAAGACCCAGTCCTGGGTCCGCGGGTTCCAGAAGGCCGAGGGATTCAAGGCGGACGGCGTGGTCGGCGCGCTCACCTGGCAGGCGCTGGTGACCGAGTCCCTGTCCGGCTGAGGCCAAATTCAAAGTCAAGCTAATCCCGAACGGGTGCGTGGCTCCGCCGCCTTGGCCACGCGCCCGTTCGGGCAGGGCGACCGTCAAGGTAACTCCGAACGGGCGTCCGCCGGCTCCGCGCCGGACGGCGTAACCGGCACGTGCGGTCGGCTTCCTGGGCATGGGTCATCGGAGCGGCGTCCATGTCGTTCGCTGCTTTCGGGAGGTTCTGACGTTAAGTTTTGCGGCGCGGCCGGGTTAGCGGCGGCGGCTCAGCCGCAGGAAGACGAAGCCGAGGACCACGACGGGCACCAGCCAGCCGAAGCCGAAATGATGATGATCCTGGGCGACGCCGCCGGCCACGTTGCCGACGATGAGCACGGCGATCACGCAGCCGATGATCAGGCGCGCGGTGAACGGGCCGCCCGAGCGCCGCCGGCCAAGGCCGGCCGGAATGTCGGCGGGGGCGCGGCCTGGCCTGGGCCAGCACCGAGGGAGCCGCGCCCTTCGGCAGGTCGGTGAACAGCGCGCCGAGGTCGCTCCCGGTCTTGGCCTGCAGGGCCTGGCTGGAGCGGTCGTCGAATTCCTCAAGCGTGAGGCGGCCGGCCTGGTAGTGCTCGCTAAGCTCGGCGACCGCCTGGTCGCGCTCGGTGTCCGATACCCGGATGGCACCGCGCTGGAAGTTCCCCGTTGGCGTGTCCATGTTGCTGCCCCTCGCTTGCTACGTGCGGATGCGCGTGCTGATACTGGCAACCCTAGGCAGCGCGAGGCGCCGCGGGCATCGGTCTGCGAGCTGACTTCCGGTCTCCACCCGTGGGTGGAGACGCCCGCGCGGGCGGGGGCGACGGCAAGCGTGAGGCTGGTCGCGGAGGTCGCGGACGTCAGCCGGGGAAGGCCAGGCCGTGGCGGAACGCGTAGCCGACCAGCTGGGCCCGGTCCCGCAGGCCGGTCTTGCTGAAGATGTGGTTGATATGGGTCTTTACCGTCGCCTCGGACACGAACAGGGCCGCGGCGATCTCCGCGTTCGATTCCCCCGCCGCGATGTGCGCGAGCACCTCGGCCTCGCGCGGCGTGAGCCCCTCGGGCGGCTCGGCCGCGCCGGCGGTCTCCGCCGCCGCGGAGCCGGCCCGGCCGCGGGACGGCCGGTCCCGGCCCGGCCCGGCGCCGGTCCCGGCCGGGACGTGAGCGGCGGTGAACTGGTCCCCGCCGCTCAGCGCCTCGAGCAGCCGGCGCTGCACGGCCGGGTCGAGCTGCGCGTGCCCGGCCGCCACGTCGGTGATCGCGCGCAGGATCTCGTCCGCGCCCGCGTCCTTGGTCAGGAAGCCGCGGGCGCCGGCCGCAGCGCGGAGAAGACCCAGGCGTCGTCGGAGTACGTGGTCAGCACCACGACCAGGGCGTCCGGCCGCAGGCGGCGCAGCCGCTCGGTGGCCTCGACGCCGTTGCACCGCGGCATGTTCAGGTCCATCAGGACGACGTCGGGTTCCAGCTCGAGGGCCTGGCGGACGGCGTCGTCGCCGTCGGTCGCGGCGCCGACCACGGTGATGCCGGGCAGCAGGCCGATCAGCGAGACCAGGCCCTCCCTGACGACCTTCTGGTCGTCGGCGATCAGCACCCTGATGTCCGGGCGGCCGCCTCCGGCTCCCCGCTCATCCTGCCTCCGCTACCCGCGGCAGCGGGTGCGCGACCGCCTCAGCCGGCAGCCAGAGCTGCACCTGGAACCCCTGCTCCGTGGGCCCGGCGGTCAGCCTGCCGCCGAGCAGTTCCGCGCGCTCGCGCATGCCGGTCAGCCCGTACCCGCCGAAGGTCAGCCCGCCCGCCGACGGCGGGGCCGCGTCCGGCGCGCGGGCGTCCTCGATCGCGAGCTCGATGTCGCCCGCGCGGTAGGTGAGGCTCAGCTCGGCCCGCCCGCCGCGCCCGGCGTACTTGGCCGTGTTGATCAGCGCCTCCTGCGCCGTCCGGTACAGCGCGAGCCCGACCTCGGGTGCCAGCGGCCGCGGGTCGCCGGCCACGGCGAGCTCCGCCTGGATGCCGGTCGCCTCGGCCGTGTCCCTGACCAGGCGGTCGAGCAGCGCCGGACCGGGCAGCTCGTCGCCGCGCAGCGCGGAGATGGCCCGGCGGGTGTCGGCCAGTCCCTCCCGCGCCATCCGCTGCGCGCGGTGCACCTGCCCGAGCATCTTGGCGACGGTGTCCGCGCCGGGCGCGCCGGGCCGGCCCCGTTCCTGTCAGCCCGGTCGCGCCGCCCGAGCAGCTCCGCGGTGTCGAGCGCGAGCACCAGGCCGGACAGCGAGTGCGCGAGGATGTCGTGGATCTCGCGGGCCAGCCGGGTCCGCTCGGTCAGCGCGGCGGCCTCCGCCTGCGCCGCCTGCGAGGCCCGCAGCTCGGCGAGCAGCCCCTCGGCGCGCGCCTGGGCGGCGCGCGCCCTGGCCTGCGACTGCCCGCGTGGCCCGGGTGAACAGCCCGACGGTGAACAGGAAGGTCGCGCCCACGTCGTTGCCGATGATGTTCCCCGGTGACAGCCGCGCGGCCACCAGGAACGAGAGGTTGGCCGCCGGCGAAGACGATGAACCCGGCGACGAGCGCGAGCCGCGTCGGCAGCTCCATCCCGATGCCGATCAGCGCGACGAAGATGACGAGGTACCCGGCTTCCGTCGGGCAGCAAGCCGACCTGCACGGCCCCCGCCAGGCCGACGGCCGTCAGCGCGGTCATGGTCTGGGCGGAGGTCTCCGTCCCGATCAGGACGGCCCAGGCGAGGCCGGCCACGGAGACGACAAGCGCCACCGCGCTGGCGGCGATCTCCGGCGCGGTCTGGCCGGGCTTAGCATGCCGCCGATCGCACCGATCGTGACGAACACCACGATGATGGCGCACGCCGGCAGCGCGATCCCGCGCAGCAGGGCGGACTGCTGCAGCTCGTCGTCCTCTGGCGGCACTGGCACCATGTGACCAGCGTAGGTGCCGGAACGGTGACCCGGCATCGGCGCACGGGTTGATAACTCAGGGGCCGGGCCCGCCCGCGAAGTAATATGCCTCCCATGCCCCGCGCCTCCGCCTCGTCCAGCCCCGTGCCGACCAGACCCGTCCGCCTGACCGGCTGGGGCCGCATCGCGCCCACCAGGGCTGACCTGGCCGCCCCGGCCAGCGACGCGGAGGCGGCGGCCCTGCTCCGCTACCTCGCCGGAGCCGCCGGCGAGCAAGGCCGGCCCCGCGATCCCGCGCGGCCTCGGCCGCAGCTACAACAACGCGGCGCAGTCGGCGGGCGGCATCGTCATCTCCACCAGCAGGCTGAACAACATCATCAGCCTCGACCCCGCCACCGGCGATCGTGGTCGCGGAGGCCGGCGTCTCCCTTGAGCAGCTCATGGTGGCCGGGCTGCCGCACGGCTGGTTCGTCCCGGTCTCCCCTGGCACCCGCCAGGTGACGGTCGGCGGCGCGATCGCGGCGGACGTGCACGGCAAGAACCATCACGTGGCCGGGTCGTTCGCCAGCCACGTCACGAGCTTCGACATCCTCTTCCCGCACGCGGAGCGGCCGAGCCGCACACGGTCACCCCGGAAGCGGACCCCGAGCTGTTCTGGGCGACGGCCGGCGGCATGGGCCTGACCGGCTTCATCACCCGGGCGACGATCAAGCTCAAGCGGGTGCGAGAGCTCCCTCGTCAAGGTCGACACGGTCAAGACCAGGGACATCGACGAGACGATGGCCGTGCTGGCCGAGCACGACAGCAAGTACGGCTACACGGTCGCCTGGTCCGACGACCTCGCGACGGGCAGGCACCTGGGCCGGTCGATCATCACCAGCGGCGACTTCGCGAGCCCTCGGCGACCTGGACGCCAGCGCAGCGGAGCGACCCGTTCGAGTTCGACCCGCGCGCCAGGCTGGCCGCCCCGGCCGCCTTCCCGCCCGGCCTGATGAACCGGTACTCGATCCGCCTCGCCAACGCGGCCTGGTACCTCAAGGCGCCGAAGGCCCGCGAGCACGAGCTGCAGACGATCAGCCAGTTCTTCCACCCGCTCGACGGGATCAGGAACTGGAACCGCGTCTACGGCCCCGGCGGCTTCCGCCAGTACCAGTACGTCATGCCGTTCGGCGCGGAGGCGGCCGTCAGGCGAAGCTTCGAGATGGTCAGCGCGCACCCCGCGCCGAGCTTCGTCACCGTGCTCAAGCGGTTCGGCAAGGCCGACCCCGGCCTGCTGTCCTTCCCGGCCGGGGGCTGGACGCTCGCGCTTGACTTCCCGGCCCGCACCCGCGGCCTCGGCCCGCTCCTCGACGAGCTCGACAAGCTGGTGGTGGCGCACGGCGGCCGCGTCTACCTGGCCAAGGACTCCCGGGTGAGCGCGGCGACCCTGGAGGAGATGTACCCGGGCCTCCCGGAGTTCCGCAAGCTCCGCGCCGACCTGGACCCGGCCGGCGTCCTGGCCTCCGACCTCTCCCGCCGCCTCGGCCTGTAACAGCCAAAGTCAAACCACAGGATCATCCCGAACGAGTTCGGCTTCCTCCCGCCGCCGCCCATGACCCGCCGCGCGCGGCAGCCCAGAGCTCACGAAGCCCGTCGGCAGACACCGGAACGCTGCGCCGGCCGAGCCTGGCGCGTCCCCGTGCCGACCGGCAGAGCCGCGTCCAGTGAGCCCGGATCATGGCTGGATCGTCCGGGCCCGCAGGGCGCAACGATCCGCCATGTCGCCCGTGACGCGGCCGGGACGTGCGGCTGCTACTTGCCGCCGACCTTGCGGCCGAAGACGAACTTCTCCGTCGGCACGCTCGGCAGCGTGGTGGTGCCGTCGTGGGCGGTGCCCGCCTCGTTGGTCACCGCCGGGATCGCGAAGTACTGGAAGGTGATCGTCGTCTCGCCGCGGTGCTCGCCGGGGTCCACGTCGAAGATCGAGTACCCGTAGGCGTCGGTCGGGTTGATGGCCGCGGACCAGGGCGCGTCCTCGACCGAGTCGGCGCCGTTCTTGACGAAGCCGGCCGCCTCGGTGCCGACGACGGCGTTCCGCGTGGTGATGACCTTGGCCTGCGGCTTGTCGTCGGCGGCGTCCGTGCCGTAGGTGTTGGTCGGCCCGTTGGTGCCGCCGCCGCCGAGCACCAGGTACACGGTGCCCTCGGCGGTGTTCCACGCCGGGGTGCCGTTGAACTCGTACGGCTCGGTGGTGACCACCGACGGCCGCCGGGTGTCGACGGCCGCCCCCTTGGTCTGGCCGGGGTTGGGCGCGGCGACGGTGCCGTGCGCCCCGGCGTCGTAGCCGCGGACCGGGTAGGTCCGCTCGTAGTCGTGCTCGTGGCCGGACAGCACCAGGTCGACCTCGTACTTGTCGAACAGCGGCAGCCAGGCCTGGCGGATGCCGAGGTCGGAGCCGTTGCCCGGCACCGAGGTCGACATCGCGCACTGGTGCATGAACACGACGATCATGTCCACCGACGGGTCGCGGCGGGCCTCCGCCAGGGTCTGCTCCAGCCAGATCGTCTGCAGGTTGGGCTTGCCGCTCGCGTAGTCGGGGACCAGCGAGTTGTTCTTGGCGTCGTGCTTCAGGCCGCCGGTGTAGAAGCGGGTGTAGGTGGTGGTGCCGTTGGGGATGTCGGCGCCGGTCGTGGTCGTCTCCGGCGCGGTGTTCGCGGTGTCGATCACGTAGTTGGCGGCGCCGTCCTGGTAGATGACGTCGTCCGCGTCGAGCGAGATGAACTTCACGGTGCCGACCTGGAAGGCGTAGAAGTTGCCGCGCAGCCGGTTGCCGTCCCAGTTGGTCACGCCGTTGTCCGGCAGCAGGAACCGGCTCAGGTAGTGGCCGAAGCCGTACGGGCCGTTCCAGTAGTTCCCCGCCGCGCCCTGCGCGGCGATCCCGCCGGGCGCGCCGCCCGGCTTGCCGGACATCGTGTCGACGCCGAACTCGCACTCGTGGTTGCCGAGCGCGGGCATCCACGGCCGGTTGCGCCGCGCTGCGCGCGACGTTGTTGCCGAAGTCCCGCCACACGCCCGGCGCGTTGTCGACGTCCAGGTTGGCGTAGCACAGGTCGCCGTTGAGCAGGTGGAAGAGCGGCGCGCCCTTGCCGTCGCCCGGGTTCTCGATCGCGGTGACCGCGAACCAGGAGTTGTCGCTGGACTCGTGCCAGATGTTCCCCGACGTGTTGAGGTCCCAGGACGGGGTGGCCAGGTCGCCGTAGCTGGAGAAGCGGAACTTCGCCCGGCCGTGCGGCGCGGTCTCGAACGACGCGCCCGCCGTGGACGGCGCGTGCGCGCCGTCGCTGACCTGGTAGTAGTACCGCGTTCCCGGCTTCAGCCCCTTGAGCTGCACGTGGTAGAAGTACGTGGTCTGCCCGTTGAGCCCGTCGGTGAAGCTGACCGAGGCGGCCTCGCCGTACCGCTGCGGTCACGTCGAGCGGCCTCGGGTCGGGCATCTTGACCAGCGAGCCGGGGTTGTGGGCGGTGATCGGCCTGGTCGAGAAGGCAAGCGTCGGGGCCGGCTGCGCCACCGTGCCGGGCGCGGACCAGGACACCGTGACCTCCGTGGCCGGGTCGCCGCCCCAGGTGAGCAGCAGCTGCTCCGGCTCGGTCGTGGTCGGCAGCGGGATCGTCGTGGTCGGCGGCCCGCTCGGGGCGGTGGCCGCGAAGCGCGCGCGGCGCGCGGACGGTCGTGCCCCCGATCGCCGCGACGGCGCTCACGCCGACGCCGCCGATGATGAACCGGCGCCGGGTGAACCCGGGCTTGCCGGGTTGTTTCAGCCTGAAAAGATTCGCTCATGGCCGCGACGCTAGGGAACGCAAGTGAACACGGCGTGGCTGATACCCGGCCGTAAGTCAGCGGTTATCCCCACAGGCGGGTAACAGCGGCCGCCGTCGCGGCCAGCAGGCGCTACGCGGCGCCCGCCTCCTCGCCGCCCCGGCCGTCGCCGGAGTCGTCGTCGCCCGGCTCACTGCCCGGCTCACTCGTCGCCTGGCTGGTCGGCTGGCAGCGCCAGGGTCAGCGCGGCCTCGTTGGCCTGCTCGATCGCCTGCCTGGCCTGCTCGATGACGGCGGTCGCGTCGTCGGCGAGCCGGTGCGTGAGGTCGGTGTCCAGAGCGGTGTCGCCGATGCCGGCGAGCAGCTCGGCGTGCGTGTCGTCAAGCTCGTTGAGTTCCCGCACGATCGACTCCTTGCGGGCCGCCAGGTCGGCGGCGTCGACCAGGTCGGCGAACTTCTCCAGGTCGCTCACCCGCCGGGTCGCGTCGGCCAGCGCGAGTTCCTGCGCCCGCCGCTGCCTGGTCACGGCCGGGGCGACGTCCGGGTCGTCGGGCGGGACGTCGCCGAGGATCTCCTGGTGCCTGGCCCGCACCTCGGCCAGCCGGGCCAGCCGCTCCGCGATGTCCCACAGGCGCTGCGGCAGCACCTCGGCGACCTGCACCGAGTCGATCCGCCCGTCGTTGACCACGTCGGCGCCGGCGATCCGGTTGCGCGCGTCGACCGCCCGCTTCCACAGCTTCCAGTGATCGGCGTCGATGTCGGTGCTTGGCAGCACGTAGCGGCGGTGCTGGGTGACCGGCGCGTGCGCCGCCTCGACCTCCCTGGCGCTCGGCCGGCCGAGCATCGTCATCAGGAGGCCGGCGCCGGCGAACATGAGCATCGTGTACGCGAGCGCGCGGGTTGCCCGCCCCCACGCCCGCGATCGCCACGACGAAGAAGATCCCCGCGAAGAACGAGCACCCGCGGGCGCCGTTGGCCGGCAAGGTCGGCGCGGGCACGGGCCCCTGGTAGGGGACCAGCTTCCCGCCCGCCCGGACGAGCGCTTCCCGTACGTCCCTGGGCAGGCTCGGGTCGATCACGACCGTGGCCCTGTCGACGTGCCTGGCCGCCCTGCGCACGGTGCCGTCGCCCTGACGCGAGACCGACGCGTCCGCACCGTCCATACCCGACACCGCCGCCTTCGCTAGAGCCACCCAGGCGAAACGTCCCCTTTACCTCCACGATAACCAAGTCCGCGCAAGCAGGGTCCGCCTCAGACACGGTGCACGTTCCGCAGCTCTTGTCCGTGCGCTGGGCCTGATGGATCGCGGTTCTGGCGATCAGGCCCGGCCGCGCGGACATCGGGCGGGTCGCCCCCCGGGAGATAACTGCCTCGAGAGGTTGGCGGCGCCGCCGCGCAGGACGTACTTCTGGATCTTGCCGGTCGCGGTCTTGGGCAGGTCGGTCACGAAGGTGATGCCGCGCGGCGCCTTGAAGTGCGCGATCCGGTCCCTGACGAAGGCGATCAGCTCGTCCTCCGTCACCGACTGCGCCCGGCATGAGCACCACGAACGCGTGCGGCGTCTCGCCCCACTGCTCGCTCGGCAGCCCGACGACCGCGGCCTCGCCGACGGCCGGGTGGCGCAGCAGGGCCCCCTCGACCTCGACCGAGGAGATGTTCTCCCCGCCGCTGATGATCACGTCCTTGATCCGGTCGCGGATCTCCACGTACCCGTCGGGGTGCACCACGGCCGCGTCGCCGGTGTGGAACCAGCCGTCGCCCATCGCCTTCTTGGTCGCCTCCGGGTCGTTGTAGTACCCGTCCATGACGACGTTGCCGCGGACGGTGATCTCGCCGAGGGTGACGCCGTCGGCGGGCACCTCGGCGCCGAGGTCGTCGACGACCCGCAGCTCGCCCGAGGTGAGCAGCTCCACGCCCTGTCCTGGCCTTGATGACCGCGCGCTCGGCGGGGGAGAGGTCCTCGTGCTCGGGCAGCGGCGCGCACACGGTGATGAACGGCGCGGTCTCGGTGAGCCCGTAGACCTGCGTGATGTCCCAGCCGAACTCGCCCTCGAGCCGCTCGATCGTCGCCGCGGCGGGCGGCGCGCCCGCGGTGACCACGCGCACCCCGGCCGGCACCTCGCCCCGCACCGCGCGCGGGCGCGTTGGCCAGCGAGATCAGCACGGTCGGGCGCGGCGCACAGCCAGCCGACGCGCTCGTCGCGGATCAGCGAGAAGACCAGCGCGGGATCCACCTTGCGCAGGCACACGTGCGTCCCGGCGGCCGCGGTCACCGTCCAGGTGAAGGTCCACCCGTTGGCGTGGAACATCGGCAGCGTCCACAGGTAGCGGTCGCCGACGCCCATGGGCAGGTGCAGCAGGGTGCCGATGGTGTTCATCGCGGCGTTCCTGTGGGTGATCATGACGCCCTTGGGCCGGGACGTGGTGCCGCTCGTGTAGTTGATGGTGAGCAGGTCGCGCTCGCCGATCTCCGGCTTGCTGAACGCGGGCTCGGTCGCCGCGACCAGCGCCTCGTAGTCGAGCCAGCCGTCGCCCGCCCCCTCGAACGCGACGAAGTGCCGCACGCCGGGCATCTGGTCGCGCACGCCGTCGATCGCGTCGAGGTAGTCGCTGTGCACGCACAGCACGGTCGAGCCCGAGTGGTTCACCATGTAGACGAAGTCGTCGGGGGTCAGCCGGTAGTTCATCGGCACGAGCACCGCGCCGAGCTGCGGCACCGCGTAGAACGACTCGAGCTGCGCGTGCGTGTTCGGCGCGATCGTGGCGACCCGGTCGCCCTGCCGCACGCCGAGCCCCTGCAGGGCGGCGGACCAGCGGTCGCACCGGTCGAAGAACTGCTCGTAGCGTGAGCCTCAGGTCGCCGTCGACGACGGCCTCGCGCGCGCCGTGCAGGCGACGGGTACGACGGGCGAACTCAAGCGGAGACAGCGGCGTTTCCATATCCGCATCCTGCCAGCCAGCGGCCGTCTCTAAAAGTAGGTCTCCGGGCGAGCGCCCGTGCTGCCCGGTCCCGCCGCCCGGTCCCGCTGCACCCGGTCTCCCTAGTTACGCGCGGGAGTGGTTGGCGTGCGACACGTTGGCGTAGCAGGTGGCGAGCGTCGCCCGCAGCGCCTTGGTCTGCGGCACGGACAGCCCGCTGAGCATGGTGGCCTCCAGGGCGGCGACCTCGGGGCGGCAGCGGTCGAGCAGGGCGCGTCCCTCGTCGGTCAGCGCGACGACGAGCCGCCGCCGGTCGGTCCGGTCGCGGTGCCGCTCGATCAGCTTGCGGTCCTCGAGCGCGGTGATCATGTCGGCCATCGACTGGGCGGTGACGAACGACGACCTGGCCAGCTGGGCCGAGGACATGTCGGTATGCCGTTCGAGCACGCTGAGCGCCGTGTACTGCGCGGTGGTCAGCCCGGCCGGGCGGACGATCTCGTCCAGCCGCGCGCGAACGGCGAGCTCAACCTGCTTGACCATGTAGATGAGCAGCGGCGACGCGCTTTCTGTACCCGGCATGTGCCGAGATTATCCGAATACGCGCCGCTCCCATGAGCGCCGCCCGGTGCCTGGCGAATCCCTCGCCGCGGTTAACGCGAGGGGACCGCGCCGGTCAGCTGACCGGGGGAGTAGCCGGTGAAGTGGGCCGGGTCGAGGTCCGAGCGCGGTGGCCGCCCGTTGCAGGCTCGCGGTCGTCGCCACGTCGCCCCACTGGCCGGTCGTCACCCGCCGCAGCAGCGCCTGCAGCCCCGCGAGCTGCTCGGAGACGCTGAAGTTGCAGTGCCCGAAGGTCTCGGTGTACGCCTGCCCGGAGCAGGCCGCCGCTGCCCGCCTGGCCGACCAGCCGGGCGTAGTAGTTCTCGTTCTCGACCGGGACGATGTCGTCGCCGATGGTGTGCAGGTCGAGCTCGGGCACCGCCAGCCGCCCGGTCGGCGCCGAGGTCGCCCGCAGCGATCGCCAGCGCCGCCGGGGTCCGCCTTGATGGCGGCGTGCGCGGTGAGCGCGGCCAGGTCGGCCCTGCAGGTTCAGGCCGGCCGCCTTGTACAGCGCCGTCGACCTCCGGCTTGAACGGCGAGGCCGCCAGCGCCTGGGCGAAGTTCAGTGCCCGCGGTCCAGGCCGCCTGGCCGCCCAGCGCCTGCTCGATCGAGACGCGGACGCCCTCGATGAAGTCGATGACGTTGTTGGAGTCCTGCGATCAGCGCGTTGTACTGGGCCGCTTCCTCCGCCGCCGGCTCGTTCGGCCGGGGCCGGGCTGGAGTCGCCCGGGGCCCAGGCCGGGACGTTGAGGAAGGCCATCGCGAGCGCGAGCCTGGCCTGCCCGGCCGGTGTCGCCTGCGCCCGCGCGGCGGCGCTGTTCAGCGTCGGCCGCGGTCGCCGAGCGCGGTGTCGTCGTCGAGCCCGACCAGCTGGGTCTTCGGGTTGCCGAGCAGCTGCGCGATGGCGTACTCGCCGTCGATCTGGTACTGGTTCAGGTTGACCCCGCCCGCGACCGCGCCGCAGGTCGTCAGCGCGCCGTCGATCTTGCCCTGGCCGTCCTGCGCCTCCAGGGCGCTCACCATGCCGCCCATCGACGTGCCGAAGGCGAGCACGTGCGCGGGCTGGCGCGGCAGCACGGTGGCCTCGACCGCCGCGAGGGCGCCGAACTGGTCGCTGACCGCCGTGTTCAGCGCCCACTCGGAACCGTGCGGGTCGTAGGAGGAGCCGGCCAGCGCGTACCCGGCGGCGAGCATCGCCGACTGCGTCTCGGAGTCCGGCGCGTCCGCCGCGGTGAGCGCGCCGTAGCCGTGGCTGTAGAGCACCAGGGTGCCGTTCCACGACTTGGGCAGGTCGGCCACCCACGTCGTGCCGTTCGCGAGCGTGCCGGTCGCCTGGCTGCCGGGAGCGATGCCCGGGCCGTGCGGCGCGTCGCCCGCGCCGTGCCCGGCGTGCCCGGCGCGCTCGGCGCGGCGGACGGGGTGACTCGCGGAACAGGACGCGACCAGCCCGGCCGCGACCGCGACCGCCACCACGGTCGTCGGTCAGCAGCATGCGCGGCGTCGGCCGCTTCTTCCGCATCAGATGCCTCCTCGCATCGCACACCTGAGTGCAGGCCCCACCGGCGCGAAGGAACTCCCGGTTCCCGATCGTATGGTGACGCGGCCCCCGGCCGGGCCACGGCCTGGCCGGGGGCACGTGGCGGGGGACGCGCAGCCACGCACCCGTTCGGGATATCCGCTTGCGTTCACCACGGCCTGAGCAGCGGGCGGCCCTCAATTGAGCCGGGCCACGACCCGGGATGTGGGATCATTACTGCATGGACTTTCTCGCCGACCTTGAGGCCAGGGGCCTCATCCAGGACAGCACCGACCGCGACGCGCTGCGCGCCCGGATCACGGCTGGCCCGGTCGGCGTGTACTACGGCTGCGACCCGAGCGCGGACTCCCTCCAGGTCGGCAACCTGATCGGCCTGCTGGTGCTGCGGCGCTTCGCGGACGCCGGGCACCACGCCGATCGCCCTGGCCGGCGGCGCGACCGGGATGATCGGCGACCCGGGCGGCCGCTCCAAGGAGCGGAACCTGCTCGACGCCGAGACCCTCGCCCGCAACACCAAGCGCATCGCCGACCAGCTTGAGCGCATCTCCCGGGTGCCCCTGGTGAACAACCTGGGCTGGACCGGGTCGCTGACCCTGCTCGACTTCCTGCGCGACGTCGGCAAGCACGCGAGCGTCAACCAGATGATCGCCCGCGAGTCGGTCAAGGCGCGGCTTGAGAGCGAGCAGGGCATCTCGTTCACCGAGTTCAGCTACCAGCTGCTGCAGGCCAACGACTACCTGCACCTGTGCAGGAACCACGGGGTGGAGATCCAGATCGGCGGCTCCGACCAGTGGGGCAACCTGCTGGCGGGCGTGGACCTGATCCGCCGGGCCGACGGCAAGCACGTGCACGCGTTCACCTGGCCGCTGCTGCTCCGCTCGGACGGCAAGAAGTTCGGCAAGTCCGAGGACGGCGCGGTCTGGCTGGCGGCCGACCGCACGTCGCCGTACCAGTTCTTCCAGTACTGGATGAACGTCGCGGACGCCGACATCGAGCGCTTCCTGCTCCAGCTCACGCTGCTGCCGGTGGAGGAGTGCGTCGCCATCGCGGCCGCGCACGCGCAGGCGCCGCACCGGCGCGAGGGCCAGCGCCGCCTCGCCCGGGAGATCACCACGATCGTGCACGGCGCCGAGGCGACGGCGGCGGCCGAGGAGGCGAGCGCGATCCTGTTCGGCGGCTCCCCGGCGGGCGCGTCCGCGCAGGCCCTGGAGTTCCTGGCGACCGAGGTCCCGACCTCGCCGTTCACCGCCGGGGTGACGCTCGCGGCGGCCCTGGCGGCCACCCCGCTCGCCTCGTCGCTGTCCGACGCCCGCCGCACGATCAGCCAGGGCGCCGCCTCGGTCAACGGCGATAGGTCCCGCAGGACCGCCCGCTCGCCGAGGCGGACCTGCTCTACAACCGCTGGCTGCTGCTGCGCAAGGGCAAGCGGAACTACCACCTGCTCACCAGCTGACCGTCACCGCCGGTGACGCTTCGCCGCTCGTCCCGAACGGGCGCGTGTCTCACCCGAAGCGCGCCAGCGGTTTCGGCACCAGACGGGCTACACGCGTCCCGACCGTCTTACCCGGCCGCTAGCCACGGCATCGTGCCGTCCGGGGGTGCGCCGGACGGGCAGACCGGCGCGGAAATCATGTTCCCCTGCGGGACCGAGGACATCCGGCCCATCGACTGGCCGCACATCTCCGTGCCGCGGAAGATGATCACGTGGTGGATCTGCGCCCACCAGTTGTAGAGCGCGCTCATCGACCCGCTGCCCTGCGCGACGGCCAGCATGTTGCCGACGTCGGTGGTCCAGACGAGGTACGGCTTCCCGCCGGACATGAAGCAGGCCTGCCGGCCCATCGCGTTCACCTGGTTGAAGCTGCCGGACTCCATCTGCTGCACGGTGTACTGGGTCGGATGGAGTTCCAGGTGGTTCCAGCGCGGTCTCGGCGTAGGCGACGCTGGTTGGCCCGCAGTGGGTCATGGTGTTCGACTGGTAGCTGCCGTTGAACACGCTTCACCTGGCTCTCGTACGCGTTGTAGAGCAGGGTGAGCGACGAGTACGTCTGGAATGAGACCTTGGCGACCCCGGCTACGGGGGCCGTGCAGACCGATGGCGGTCGGGTTCGAGGCCTGGCACTTGCCCGGCGGGAGGTCGCCCGCGGGGGTGGAGCAGAGGTTCGCCTGCTGCAGCACCGCGGTCAGCGTGGTCGGCCCGCTCTGGCCCATGTTCTTCGCCGTCACGGCGACCGTGCCGGTCGGCGCGCAGTTAGCCGTGCGCGCGGTCTCGTTCGCCGGCGCGGCGGCGCCCGTCGAAGACATGCCCGCTGGCTGGGCGCCATCGCCGAGGACGAGCTGCCCGGCTTGCCCGCCGTCGACGTCTTGCCCGCGCCCGCCATCGGGGTGGTGCCCTTGCCGCCGGACAGGGACAGCGTCACGCCGGCCGCGGCTCCCGCGACGACGATGAGCGCCGCGAGGGCCACCAGCCACCCGCGCCTACGGCCGCGCGGCCGGCCGGACCGTCGTCCGCCGCCGGACCGGCCAGGCGGGCGCCGGCAGGCCCGGCGGGGGAGGCGGCGGCGCCGCCGTTAACCGCGGGCCAGTTAGCGGTCGGCGCGGCACTGAACGGATCTGGCCGCCTCGTGGGCGACCTCACCCGGCGGGTAAGCCCCTTCAGCGCCGGAGGAGTAATCCCCGGCGACGCCGGGCGAGTACGCCCCTTCCGGGCTGAACGGGTAAGCCCGCGCCGTCGGGGCTGTAGGACTCGGACGGGTAGGGCGGCACCGGCCCGGACCGCGGCCGCCTGAGCGCTTGCAGCGATCCGCTCGGCGATGGCGGCTCCGCCATCGAGCCGAGGGCGTCGCGGGCCGCGATCATGAACTCCTTGCAGCTCTCGTAGCGGTCGCCAGGGCGCTTGGCGAGCACCCGGGCGAACACCTCGTCGATGTCGGGCGGCAGGTCGGGGCGGAGCAGCGTCGGCAGGGTCGGCGATTCCTCGACGTGCGCCCAGATGATCGCCGCGTCGAGGTCCTTCTCGAACGGGACGCGGCCGGTCAGGCACTCGTACAGCACGCAGCCGAGCGAGTACTGGTCGGCCAGGCCGAGCACCGAGATGCCGCGGATCTGCTCCGGCGCCACGTAGTCGATCGTGCCGAGGAACGCCCCGGTCGAGGTCAGCCCCGTCCGGCCGCTGAGGTGCTTGGTGATGCCGAAGTCGGCCAGGTACAGGTGGTCCGGGTCGGAGCCGTCGTTGCCGCGCTCGACGAGCAGGTTCCCCGGCTTGACGTCGCGGTGCACCAGGCCCCGGCGGTGGGCGGCGTCGAGCGCCCGGGCGGCCTGCTCGAGCAGGAAGACCGCGGTGTCCGGCTGCAGCCGCCCGCGCTTCTTGAGCATCTGCCGCAGGTCGGTCCCGGTGACGCAGCGCATCGCGATGTAGAGCAGTCCGTCGCTCGACCCCATGTCGTGAATGGGGATTACGTTCGGGTGGTTCATCGACGCGGCAATCCGCGATTCCTCAAGGAACCGGGTGCGGAAGATATCGTCGTCAGCCAATGCCGGGTCCAGCACCTTTAGCGCGATCACGTTGCCGAGCCGCGGGTTCTCGGCGCGGAACACGATGCTCATGCCGCCTCTGCCCAGGACCGACACCAGGCGGTACCCGGCGAACTCTTCACCGACAAGCGGCATCTCGGCCATGCCAGACGCTCCCCGTCCGGGATCCCCGCCAGCCCAGGAGCTATCCCCGGCACCTGCCTGGCGGCACCCTGCCCTTATTCACGGACGACCCAAGAATTAGTCAACCTGGAGAAAGCCGAGAGGTCAATCCGCTAGAAATCGGACAGTGAGCGTCGGCCTGTAACAGCGGTGCGGCTGTTACAGGCCGAGCGAACTGATGCTCACGGGGCTATTATTTTCCGTCCATTGCCGCGCTGGCCTTACGCAGGGATATTCAGCATTTCGACGGTGCCGTCGCCCTCGTCGGTGACGTAGGCCTGGCGCCCGTTGGGCAGCACCGCGATGCTCGTCGGAGCCTTCCCGACGTGGACCTCGGCGATGACGCGGTTGTTCGCGGTGTTGATCACGGTGACCGCGTTGTCCTCGTTGTCAGCCGTGAAGAGGTAGCGCCCGTCTGGCGAGTACACGACGTCCAGCGGGTTCCGCCCGACCGGGATCTGCGCGATCATCTTGTTGGTCGCGGTGTTGATCAGGAAGACCACGTTGCCGTCGAAGCTGGTGACCGCCAGGCGGCTGCCGTCGGGCGACATGGCCTCGCTGTGCGGGGTCTCGCCAACCTGGATCTCGCCGACGACGCTGTTGGTCTGGGCGTTGACGACCGTGACCTTGGCGGACATGTGGTCCGAGGTGTAGAACTGCCGCCCGTCCTTGGCGAATGCGACCCAGTGCGGGTTCGCGGGGACGGCGACGTTGCCGACCAGCTGCTTACTCGCCGTGTCGATCACGTCGACGACGTTCTCGTTGGCGCCGCTCATCGCCGTGTTGTGGTTCGGCACGTAGAGGAACCGCCCGTCCGGGCTGGGCGTCGTGGGGCCCGGGGTGAAGTTGTTCACCTGTACGGTGGACGTCACGGTATTGGTAGCGGTGTCGATGAACGCGATGAAGTGCACCGAGCCGCGCGTGTTGTACACGCTGACGTAGGCGGTCCGGCTGTCCGGCGAGAACGAGACGAACTGGGGCGGTCCCTGGGGGATCTTGATGCTCCCGGACACCAGGTCAGTAGCCGTGTTGATCACGCAGATCACGCCCGCACCCGGATTGGCGGCGTAGGCGAACTGGCCGTTCGGCGCGACCTGGATGTAGCTGGGAGTCTGCCCGAGCTGTATCTTCCCCGCGACCGTGGGAACGGCGAGGGTAGACGCGCCGCCGGACCCGCCGGCCGCACCGGTGCCTGCCGGGGCCGAGCTCATGGACATGCCCGCGGCCATGGAGATGCCCGCCGCCGGGGTTTTGCCCGCTGCCGTGCTGCCGTGGCCGCGCGTCAGGACGATCGTCGCCCCGGCCGCTGCGCCTCCCGCGACCAGGACGAGGGCGGCCGCTGGCCACCAGCTGCCCGCGGCTGCGGCCCCGGCGTCGGCTGCGCCGTTTGCCCCCGGACGGCCCCGGCGGCAACGGCGGCACCGGCCGGCCCGCGGGCGGGAGCGGCGAGGCGGCCGCGATGGAAGGCCAGCTGGCGGTGGGGGCCGCGGTGAAGGCGTCGGCCGACTCGTGGGCGAGTTCGGTCGGCGGGTAACCCTCGGGCCGAGAGCCGTACTGCCCGCCCTGGTATGACCCGGGCTGGGGGCCGTACTGCGCGCCCAGGTATGCTCCGGCCTCGGGTTCGGCCGGGTACGACGCCGGCCCGGACCTGGGCAGGCGCATCGGCAGCGATCCGCTTCGCGATGGCGGGTCCGCCATCGAGCCGAGGGCGTCGCGGGCCGCGGTCATGAAGTCCTTGCAGCTCTCGTAGCGGTCGCCAGGGCGCTTGGCGAGGACCCGGGCGAACACCTCGTCGATCGCCGGCGGCAGGTCGGGGCGCAGCGCGGTGGGCAGCGTCGGCGACTCCTCCACGTGCGCCCAGATGATCGCCGCGTCGAGGTCCTTCTCGAACGGGACGCGCCCGGTCAGGCACTCGTACAGCACGCAGCCGAGCGAGTACTGGTCGGCCAGGCCGAGCACCGAGATGCCGCGGATCTGCTCCGGCGCCACGTAGTCGATCGTGCCGAGGAACTGTCCCGACGAGGTCAGCCCGGTCCGGCTGCCCATGTGCTTGGTGATGCCGAAGTCCGTCAGGTACACGTGCTCGGGGTCGGAGCCCTCGTTGCCGCGCTCGACGAGCAGGTTCCCCGGCTTGACGTCGCGGTGGACCAGGCCCCGGCGGTGCGCGGCGTCCAGCGCCCGGGCGGCCTGCTCGAGCAGGAAGACCGCGGTGTCCGGCTGGAGACGCCCGCGCTTCTTGAGCATCTGCCGCAGGTCGGTCCCGTCACGCAGCGCATAGCAATGTAAAGCAGCCCGTCACTTGACCCCATATCGTGAATGGGGATTACGTTCGGGTGGTTCATCGACGCGGCAATCCGCGATTCCTCAAGGAACCTGGTGCGGAAGATATCGTCACTCGCCAGTGACGGGTCCAGCACTTTCAGTGCGATCACGTTGCCGAGCCGCGGGTTCTCGGCCTGGAACACGACGCTCATGCCGCCTCTGCCCAGGACCGACACCAGGCGGTACCCGGCGAACTCTTCACCGACAAGCGGCATCTCGGCCATGCCCAACACTCCCCGTCCACAACACCGCCAGCCGCAGAGAGCCAGGCCCCGAAGCCTGTCCTGGCGGTCACCTGCCCGATTAAGGGACGACCCAAGAAGTAGTAAATCCGCAGGAAGGCGAATGGTCAATCCGAAACAATTCAGACATTAAGCGTCAGGCGCAACCAGTGGTGCTGGTGTTACTCAGGAGGCGAGCTGAGGCTCCTGTGACTAGTATTTTCCGTCCATTAACCTGAACTCAGCGCCATTCCATAGAAAACTATTTGATATTCATCAATCATCGGAATGGCGGCGCGGATACAGCGGGATAAGCGCGCGGTGCCGCTACCGGGCGGCGGCCAGCAGCGCCCGCCGGTTGCGCTGGCACCACGCGGCGCGCCCGCCCGGCGGCCGGGGCGACCGCGCGCCAGTGGTCGGCGAAGCCGGCGTGGCCGGCCGCCGCCGCCTCGGTGACGATCGCGTACGTCCAGTCGTGGTTGGCGACCAGCGCCGCGGCCACGCCGGCGCGGTCGGCGCGGGGCAGGCCGCTGGCCGCGAGGAAGACCCGGAACCGGTCAAGCGCGCGCCCCTGGCGGCTGTCGGTGACGTCCGCCTCGTCGAGCAGCGGCACGAACGAGCGCGCCGCGGCGGCGAAGTCCCAGACGGCGCTGCCCGGGCCGGCCAGGTCGAAGTCGATGAGCGCGACCGCGCGCCCGTCGCGGAACACCACGTTGGCCGGGTACACGTCGTTGTGGCTGACCAGGCCCGTGCGGTAGCGGGCCGGGACCGGCCGCGGCCAGGCGTAGCCGGCCGGGTCGAAGGACGCCGCCGCGTGATGGTAGCGGCGCAGCAGGTCCGCGACGCTGACCAGGGCCTCGTCGGTGAGCACGTCCTCGGGGAACGGCGGGACCGCCGCGCGGCCCGCGATGTAGGTGAGCGTCTCGGTCACCGGGCCGGCGCTGAGCACCCGGGGCGCGCCGTCGAAGCCGACGGCGGCAAGGTGACGCAAGCAGCGCGTGGGTCGCGGGCCAGCAGGGAGCGGTCGGCCGCACCACGGTGTCGCCGACCCGGACGACGCGGCCCCGGTTGGCGGTGCCGCCGCACAGCGGCAGCCCGCCCTGCGGCGGCACCCCGTCCGGTGGCGGCCCGCCCGGCAAGGGCGACCCGCCTGTGCGGCACGTCAGTCAGCGGCGGAGCCCCGGCGGTTCGGGCTGAGCAGGCCCCTGGCGAGTTCTGTGTGCGTGACAAGGCCATGGACAAGCCCTCCTCGGATCGCGGCCAGGACCGCTGGGCTCTTGGCGGCGTCGTAGGCGACGCCAAGGACGAACGGGATCCCCGTGAACAGCGAGGCGGGCGTCACGATCATCCGGCTGTCGAGCGGCGTCGCGAGCGGCCCGCCGTCCGCGCCGATGAACACCCCGGCGAGCTCCGCGCGGACCCCGAGCGCCGTGAGCGCGTCGCGTTCGAGCGGCGTGACCGCGTCGTAGATCGTGGACAGCCCCGGGCTCCACGCGCCGATGGAGACCACCGCGATCGTCACGCTGGGGATGAGCGCGAACGCCTCGGCGATGTCGCCCTGGCGGCGGATCGCGGTCGCGGTCGCGGCGTCGTCGACCAGCATCGGCGCGTAGAACACGTGCGCGGTCCCGCCGCCGACGCGGGCGACGCCGCGCACGAGCTCGAGCAGGTCCCTGCCGTCCGGCGGCGGCACCGCCCCGGTGAGCTGGACGATCGGGCACGGCGGCAGCTGGGTGAGCGCGGCGGTGAGCCCGCTCAGCGTCCGCGACCAGGTCAGGCCGAGCACGTCGCCCGGCGTGATCAGGTCCATCAGCACCTGGCCGGCCGCCTCGCCGAGGCGCTGGCGCAGCGGCGACTCGTCCTCGGGGAAGTTGAAGACGAACGCGTGCCGCAGGCCGAAGACGGAGCACAGCTCCGCCGACAGCCCCGCGTCGAGCGCGCCGCCTGGCAGGCCGATCTCGATGCGGACGAGCCCGCTCTCCCGCGCCGAGTCGAGCAGCCGGGCGACCCGGAACCGGCTGATCCCCAGCCGGTCCGCGATGTCGACCTTGGAGACGCCCTCCAGGTAGAACTGCCGCGCCACCCGCGCGGCCAGGACAACTTCGGACGGCCGGTCCGCCGACAAGCTGGCCATTCACGCCTCCGTCGTGTGCTCATTTGAGCGCACTTATCTCATATTTGCAGCTTTTCTTGACATTGCCTAGCCGCGAGTTCACTGTGTTGACAAGCACATCTGAGCAATGACCCGCTCAAATGAGCATAGCGGAGGTTCAATACATGAGTTCGTCCAGGTTCGGGACCAGGTTCAGAAAGCGCCGACTGGCTGCCGCGGCCTGCGTGGCCGCGGCGGTAACGGCGGCCGCCGCGTGCTCAAGCAGCGGCGGCTCGAGCGGCAGCGGCAACAGCGCGAGCGGCAGCAACGGCAGTACCGGCACGGTGACGGTCGCGGTGGTGTCCAACCCGCTGATCACCGGCCAGATGATCCCGCTCACCGAGTCAGTGTTCAAGAAGCAGAACCCCGGGATCACCGTCAAGTTCGTCACCTATACCGAAGGCGACCTGCGTGCCGCGATCGAGAAGGACGTGAGCACGCACAGCAACTCGTTCAACGTCGTCATGATCGGCCCGTACGAGGCGCCGCTGTTCGCCAAGAACAACTGGCTCGTCGACCTGTCCAAGCAGTACATCGCGAGCGACCCGTCCTACGACGCCGCCGACCTGCTGCCCCCGGTCGCCAAGTCGCTGTCGTACCAGGGCGACCTGTACGCCGCGCCGTTCTACGGCGAGTCGTCGATGCTCTACTACAACAAGGCCCTGCTCAAGGCGGCCGGGGTCACCCTGCCGCTGCACCCGACCTGGACGCAGGTCCAGGCCGCCGCGGCGAAGGTGAACCAGCCGGGCAAGGTCTCGGGCATCTGCCTGCGCGGCCTGGCGGGCTGGGGCGACAACATGGCGGCCCTCGACACGGTGATCAACACGTTCGGCGGCCAGTGGTACGACACGAACTGGAAGGCGCAGCTCGACTCGCCCGCGGTCTCCCAGGCCGTGAACTTCTACGTGAACCTGGTCAAGCAGTACGGCGAGCCCGGTGCCTCCAACGACAGCTTCAACCAGCTGCTGACGCTGTACGGCCAGGGCAAGTGCGCGATGTGGTACGACGCCACGGTGGCGGCGACCTCCATCGCGACGCAGTTCCCGTCCGTCTTCGCCCAGACCGGCTACGCGTTCGCGCCGACCGAGAAGACCTCGTCCTCCGGCTGGCTGTGGTCCTGGGCGCTCGGCATCCCGCAGGGCGTCAACGACCAGAGCGCCGCCTGGAAGTTCGTCTCCTGGGCCACCTCGAAGCAGTACGACACCCTGGTCGCGCAGAAGTACGGCTGGTCGGCGGTGCCGCCTGGCACCAGGACCTCGCTGTACAACAACCCGAACTACCAGAAGGCGGCCAGCGCGTTCGCCGACATCACGCTGCAGTCGATCAACGGCACCGACCCTGATCACCCGACGGTGGGCAAGGTGCCCTACGTAGGCGTCCAGTACGTCGACATCCCGCAGTTCGCGACCCTCGGGCTGACGGTCGGCCAGCAGATAGCGGGCGCGATCGCCGGCACGGAATCGGTAAGCCAGGCGCTGTCGGCCGCTCAGTCGGCCGCCTCGGCCTACACACCGCAAGAACTGTCCGGCAGCAACTGATACGGGCTGCGACACATGGCCGTTCTTGAGGACGTCACCTCGCCTCCCGCGACCGGGCTCCGGCCGCGGGGGGTGAGTCGGCGCGAGCGATGGTCGCGGCGCCTCCCGCTGCTGCCCGCGCTGATCTACACCATCATCGTCACGCAGGTCCCGTTCCTCGTGACGCTCTGGTACAGCTTCCAGAGTTACTTCTGGAACGAGCCCGGTGGCGCGCACTGGACCGGGGTATCCAACTACAAGGAAGTCTTCACCGACCCGAACTTCCGCAGCGCCCTGGTGCGCTCGGTGACCATGACGGCGATCGCGGTGATCGTCGCGATGCTCCTCGGCGTCGCGCTCGCGGTGCTGCTCGACAAGAAGTTCCTCGGCCGGAGCATCGTGCGGACGCTCATCATCACGCCGTTCCTGGTCATGCCGGCCGCCGCGGCGCTGGTCTGGGCGGGCCCGATGCTCGACCCGAACTTCGGGCTGCTCAACTGGCTGCTCGAGCCGTTCGGCGTCAACCACGTCGCCTGGCTGACCACGCACGCCTACGGGTCGGTGATCGTGGTGATGATCTGGCAGTGGACGCCGTTCATGACCCTCATCGTGCTGGCGGGCCTGCAGGGCCAGGCGCAAGACACCCTCGAGGCCGCCAAGGTCGACGGGGCGAACGCGTGGGCGACATTCCGCGAGCTGACCCTGCCCCACCTGCGCCCGTACATCGAGCTCGGCGTCCTGCTCGGCTCGATCTACCTGGTGACCGCCTTCGACCAGGTGCGGCTGATGACCAACGGCGGGCCCGGTACCACCACCACGACGCTGCCCTTCTACCTGTACCAGAAGGTGAACTACGCCTTCGACATCGGCGGGGCGGCCGCGGCGGGCGTGGTCACCGTGGTGCTGACGATCATCGTCGCCAGCTTCGCGCTGCGGCTGTTCGCCAGCGTCTTCCAGTTCGAGGAGGCAAAGTGACCGCGGTCGCCGACGCGTCGGCCCAGGCGCCAGTTCAGGCTCGCAGACGCAGCCGCCGGGCCCGGGAAATCTCCGGACAGGCGGGCTGGGCGGTGCTCGGCTGGGTGGTGGGCATCGCCTTCTTCATCCCGATCCTGTGGATGGTGCTCACGGCGTTCAAGCCGGAGTCCGCCGCGGAGACCTGGCCGCCCAAGTTCACCTTCAGCCCCACGCTCAGCCAGTTCCGGCTGGTCTTCAGCGGCTTCGGCCCGTTCATCGAGCACTCGGCGATCGCCACGATCGGCTCCACCGTCCTGGTGATCGTGCTGGCGCTGCCCGCGGCGTACGCGCTGTCCATCCACCCGGTGAAGGGGTGGCGGGACTCGCTGTTCTTCTTCATCTCCACCAAGATGCTGCCGGTCGTCGCGGCGATCGGCCCGCTCTACGTGATCGCGCTGAAGGCGCACCTGCTGGACAGCATCTGGCTGCTGATCATCCTCTACGCGGCGATGAACCTGCCGCTGGCGATCTGGATGATCCGCTCGTTCATGCTCGAGGTGCCCGAGCGAGATGCTCGAGGCGGCGCGGCTCGACGGCGCGGGCCGGATCAGGGAGATCACCGAGGTCATCATGCCGGTCGTCTCGCCCGGCCTGGTGTCCACCGCGCTGATCTGCATCATCTTCGCCTGGAACGAGCTGTTCCTGGCGCTCAACCTCACCGTCACGAACGCGGCGACCATGCCGATGTTCCTGATCAGCTCCGTCCCCCAGGAAGGCCTGTACATCGCGCACCTGACCGCGGCGGCCACCGTCGCCTCGGTCCCGGTGATCATCGTGGGCTGGATCGCGCAGCGCTCCCTGGTCCGCGGCCTCTCGATGGGCGCGATCAAGTGACAGCTATCTCCCGGGGG
>CAVTKQ010000023.1:0-33086 GCA_963735315.1 uncultured Actinomycetota bacterium | reverse complement strand
CGGTTGGCGGCGCGCACCGTGCAACGGGTTTCCGCCCGCGCCGCCCCTCCCGATGATCCCGAACGAGTGCGGCCGGCCTCGGCAGCGCCCCGTTCCCCCGGCTGCGGGGGCACGGGAAGGTTTGTGCCGCCCTGCCGATAACAGCGAGAAGCGCGATCGGCCGGACCGGGCGCAAAGATCGTGGATGGCTGTGGGCGCCCTGGCGTACCGATCTATCCACTATCTTTGCGCCGACCCGATCTCACTCTGATAACAGCAAGAAGCGGCGCAGCCGCCGGGCAGGCGGCGCGCAGCCGCCGGGCGGGCGTGACGCGGCCGGGTGACCGGGCGACTCGACTTGCCTACGGCGTGTCACGAACGAAATACGTGACTATGGCACCAGCTTCAGGCATAATCAGCTCGAATATGTGAGCTAGCACAGGCAGGGGGAGATCATGGTCAAGACATCCAGGCCCCGGCGCGACGGCACGGTGCGCGTCACCTTCGCGCTTCCGCTGGGAGAGCCGGCCGCCGCCGTCTCCGTGGTCGGCGACTTCAACGACTGGGACCCGTTCGCGCACCCGCTGCGGGTCCGGGCGAACCGGACGCGCAGCGCCTCGGTCACCGTCCCGTCGGGGAGCACGCTTCGCTTCCGCTACCTCGCGGACGGCGGGCGCTGGTTCGACGACGACACGGTTTCCCCTGAGCGGGGCAAGGACGCGATCATCGCCGTCTGACATCCTCGCTGCCTGAACTGCCTTAACATCTTCTCCCGTGGGTCCAGAGCTGATCGAGCGTGCCATCCAGTTGCGGCAGGGCCTCGGCGCGGCCGGGGGGCTGGCCGCCGCCGAGCGGTTCATCGGCGCGCAGCGGGGGCTGAGCCGCGCCGATCGTGACCTCGTTCTCGACTGGGCCGGCAACAGCGTGCGCGGCGTCTTCGAGGTCCGCGCCATCGCCCGCCGGGACAGCGCGGGCGAGGCCGTCATCGCGCTGAACCTGGTCGACGACCTCGACTACCGGGTCTACGGCCTGCGGACGGCCGCGGCGGACAGTGCGCCAGGCGAGGGGGCGCCAGGCGAGGGGGCGCAGGAAGAGGGGAAGATCGCCCCGGGCGGCTTCTTCGCCGGAACCCTGCTCCCGCTCGCCGAGGACGACTCGGCGTGGCTCGCCGCCGGGGATGAGATCAGCTACCCGAAGGCCGACGCACGGCCGGTCGCGCGGCTGGCGATCGACCTGGCCACCCGCGAGCCCGACCTCGTCTTCCGCAACCAGGAGAAGGCCACCCAGGGCTGGTCCTACATGCGGCGAGACCGGGAGGAGTTCGTCACGTTCTTCGGCGGCGACGAGCTGGTGCTGCCGACCCTGGAGGCCGAGGGACGGCTCAACGCCTACTACCAGATGCGCCGCGACTCCGCCCTCGCCGCGCGCGGCCGGCACCGGGCGGTCAGCGACACGGGCGAGACCACGTTCGTGATGCCGGAAGGCTTCTTCGAGTTCGACACCGTCGGCATCATCTACGACGAGCTTGACGGGTTCGTCGTGGTGCCCGAGTACGGGATGCTGCGGGCGATGTTCGCCGACCCGTCGCTCGCGACCGACCCGCTGCACGCCAACGTCCTGCGGGCCTACCTGCGGGAGGACAGCATCCCGCCGCTGCCGCTGCGCCGGATGGCGACGGCGTTCCCCGGCAACGTCGACGCGGTCTTCCGCCGGGTGCTCGGCAACCGGGCCTTCACCTGGAGCCAGAACGGGACCGGCCTGCTCAAGAAGCGCAAGCCCGGCTACTTCGACGCGGAGCCGACCCCGGGAGTGGCGGTGCTCAGCGACCGCGTCATGGCCCTGGCCCGCGGGGCCGGCCAGCCGGGAGCGGCCTGGGCTCCCCGCACCTTGAAGTCCGGGTCAAGCTCCATGAAGGCGTCGAGCACGCCAAGGTAGGCGAAGGCGGCCATGGTCCACTCGGCCGGCTCGCCGTCCAGGCCGGGGCCGGGGATCGGGTCATTGAGCAGGCCGTCCACCACGGCGGTGTCCGAGGCGCTGGCCATCCCCGGGCCCTCAGGGGCGCCGATGGCCGCCTGGATCTGGACGTTGCGGAGTGCGAGGGACTGGACGAGCAGGCCGCCGGCCAGGGCCATGTGGTCGAGCGTGTAGGCCGGGTGGCGCGGGCGCAGCCCGACCAGCCCCACGAGCTGGACGAGCACGGCGACCATCATCTCCCGTGACTGCCGCTGCGAGTCCTCGAGCGCGGCGGCGATCCGCTTGCGGGCCTCGCCGGTGCGGGTGGAGCCGAGCGTCGCGATAAGCGCCATGTGCAGGCGCCACGGCGTGGACTCGGTCGAGCCCCACGTAGTTGCGGGTAACCGCGACCCGGGTGATCTCACAGAGCAGCGCCCGGCGGCCCGTAAGCGTGCCGAGCAGCCCCGGGTTCTCCTCGAGGATCCGCATGACGTCCGCGAACGTCTCGGGATCGAGGACCGGGCGGTCGCTGAACCAGCTGCCCGTTCCCGGCCAGGTAGACAGAGCAGGTCATCGATGTATTCCTCCCGGTACGCCCACATCCGGTAGACCGAGCTGCGCGGCACCCTGGCCCGCTGGATGACTTCCTCAAGGCGCAGGTGCTCAATGGTGAGCGCCGCGCCGGCCTCATGGGCCAGCTCGCGCCCGGCGTCGAGCATCCGCTTCCTGACCTCTTCCGCCGGTACCCGCTCCGGCCGGGCCGTCATGGCCTCGCCCCACCCCTCGCCGCATGTCATGTTGAGATGAGTTTCTTCTTGTAACGGTACCGCGCAAAGCACCATGCATGAGACATTAGACTCAGTGTCTCAACGGACTTGGTTTTCCTCAACAGAGCCTGCGGACGGGGACCGAGGCGGCCCTGCGAGGGGGAGGGCCGGGGACCGGCCGGGCGCGGAGCTAAGGCTCAGCGCCCGGTCGGCCTCAGTACTACTCCCGGGGGAATGATCCCCCCGGGGACCCCCCTAAGCACGGAAGGGCTTCGCCGCAGTACTGCCTGCGGGGGGACGACCCCCCTGCACCCCCCGCGCATGGAAGGGCTTCGCCCCTCCATAGCCTCCCCACGGGGGGACGCCGCAAAAAGCGCGCCGCCCCCCGCGCTGTGGCTTGGGTTACAACGCCGTGGTTGCCGTGGGCAGGCGTTGCATGACCCGCAACGCCTCGCGCTGTGGCTGAGGTTAGGGCCCTTGGTTGCCTCGGCAGGCATTGCGTAACCCGCAACGCCTTGCTGTGTGGCTTTGGTTTGAAGCCCGTGTTGCCGTGGGCGGGCGTTGGTTCCCGTGACTGTTCGTCTTTGCGGCCGGGGTTAGGACCTGGTGGCACCCCTTGACGTGCTTGGCGGGTGACTATACGTTGCGCTCAAACGACGTTCGGCAATGTCGAACAAGCTTAGGCGAAGACCGCTTCGCCAAGGGGGCGAACCGTATGGCAGCACCAGTATGGCCAGCATCGCCAGGCGCGGGCCGGAAACGACTCAGCGGGGCAATGTCATGAAGAAGCTCATCAACTCGGTCGACGGCGTCGTCACCGACGCCCTGCGCGGGCGTCGCCGCGGCGCACCCCGCGCTGCAGCGTGGACCTGGAGAACAGGTCATCACCGGGCGGCGGGCCCGCGGGCGGGCAAGGTCGGCCTCGTCTCCGGCGGCGGCTCCGGGCACGAGCCGCTGCACGGCGGCTTCGTCGGCTACGGCATGCTCGACGCCGCCTGCCCGGGCGAGGTCTTCACCTCCCCGACGCCCGACCAGATCCTCGCGGCCACCAAGGCGGTCAACGGCGGCGCCGGCGTGCTGCACATCGTGAAGAACTACACCGGCGACGTGCTGAACTTCCAGATGGCCGCCGAACTGGCCGCCGACGAGGGCATCGAGGTCGCCAGCGTCGTCGTCGACGACGACGTGGCGGTGCAGGACTCCCTCTACACGGCCGGGCGGCGCGGCGTCGGGCGCCACCGTGTTCGTGGAGAAGATCGCCGGCGCCCTCGCCGAGGAAGGCGCCGACCTCGCCGCACGTCGCCGCCGTGGCCGCGCGAGGTGAACGAGCGCTCCCGGTCGTTCGGCATCGCGCTGACCTCCTGCACCGTCCCCGCGGCGGGCAAGCCGACGTTCGAGCTCGGCGACGTCCGAGATCGAGCTCGGCATCGGCATCCACGGCGAGCCCGGCCGCACCCGCGGCCCGCTCCGGCCCGGCGCGCGAACTCGCCGCGGTCGCGCTCGACGCGATCGCACGCCGACCTCGCCCTCGACGGCGAACTGCTGGTCATGGTCAACGGCATGGGCGGCACGCCGCTGATCGAGCTGTACATCGTCTACCAGGCGGTCGCCGACTACGTCGCCGCGCGCGGCGGCCGGATCGCCCGCAACCTGGTCGGCAACTACATCACCAGCCTGGAGATGCAGGGCTTCAGCGTCACCGTCTGCGCCCTGACGCCGGAGCTGACCCGGCTGTGGGACGCGCCGGTGGACACCCCGGCCCTGCGGTGGGGACGCTAGGTCCGATGGACACCAGCGTCTTCCGCGCGTGGATCACCTCGGCCGCCGGGGTGATCGAGGCCAACCGTGACCACCTCACCCAGCTTGACGCGGCGATCGGCGACGCCGATCACGGGATCAACCTGGCCCGCGGCTTCGCCGCCGTGCTCGCCGGCGCTCGACGCCAAGCCCGCCGCGACCCCGGGGGCGGTGCTGACCCTGACCGGCTCCACGCTGATCTCCAAGGTGGGCGGCGCGTCCGGCCCGCTGTACGGGACGGCGTTCCGCCGGGCCGGGCAGGCCCTGGGCGCCGCGGACGAGGTCGACCTGGCCGCGCTCGGCCAGGCCCTGGAGGCGGCCCTGGCCGGGGTGCAGCAGCTCGGCGCGGCCCGCGAGGGCGACAAGACGATGGTCGACGCGCTCGCCCCGGCGACCCGCGCGCTCGCCAAGGCGGTCGCGGAAGGGGCGGCGCAGGCCGACGCCCTGGCCGCGGCCGCCGCGGCGGCGGCCGAGGGCGCGGCGGCCACCGTGTCGATGCAGGCGCGCAAGGGCCGGGCCTCCTACCTCGGCCCGCGCAGCGTCGGGCACGAGGACCCGGGCGCGGCCTCCACCGTGCTGATCCTGACCGCCCTGCGGGACGCGGCCGCGCGAGACGCCGACCCGGCGCGCCATGACCACGTACCGGGGAACGCCGGTCTCCGCGGGAGTGGCGGCCGGCGAGCTCTACCTGCCGGACGTGCATGCCGGGAAGGCAACCGGAGCGCGGACGCGGGCCGGGACCGCGGACGGCGCCGCGCGTCACCGCCGCCCCGCACTGTCACCGTGACCGCCGACGACGTCCGCGCGGCCTTCGCCGCCGTCGCCGCCGACCGCCGCGCGCTCGCCGGCCGGCTCCGCGCCGCCGGGCGCGGCGACGAGGCGGACATCGTCACGATCGGCGCCCTGATGGCGGCCGACCCGGCGCTGTCCGGCCCGGCGATCGACGCGCTCGCCAGTCCCGCGGCCGGCCCCGGCGGCAGCGGGGCCGGTGGCGGGCGGCGAGGAGCACGCACCCGTTCGGGATGATCCCGGGCGCTTCCCGCTGGCGACGGCCGCGGCCGCGATCACCGCGGCGGCGCAAGCCCAGGCCGCGATCCTCGAGGCGCTGCCCGACCCGGACCTCGCCCAGCGGGCGGGCGACGTCCGCCAGGTCGCCGCCGCGGTCACCGCCGCCCTCGCCGGCGGCGCGGCCGCGGCGCCGCCGCCCGAGAGCGCGTTCATCCTGGTCCGCGCGGAAGTCGACCCCGCCGACCTGATCCGGCTCGTCGACGCCGGGCACCTGGCCGGCGCGGTGTCGGTGGGCGGCGGCGCCAGCTCGCACGCGGCGATCATCGCCCGCGGCCTCGGCCTGCCGATGCTCGCCGGCGCCGACCCGGCCGTGACCAGCGCGGCCGCCGGGCACCGGGCGGTCCTTGACGCGGGCCGCGGCGAGCTGCTCGTCGACCCGGCGGCCGCCGACCTCGCCCGCGTGCGCGCCGCCGGCGCGCCGGCCGCCGCTCGGCGTGCACGGGGCGGCGCGCACCGCCGACGGCGCGCTCGTCACGATCCTGTGCAACGTCGCCTCGGCCGCCGAGACCCGCCTCGGCCTGGCCAACGGCGCGGCGGGTGTCGGCCTGCTGCGCACCGAGATCCCCTTCACCCGCGCGGCCGGCTGGCCGGCCCGCGCCGAGCACCTGGCCGCGCTCGCCCCGGTCCTGCGCCTGCTGCGCGGCAGGCGCGCGGTCGTCCGGCTGCTCGACTTCGCCGGCGACAAGGTCCCGCCGTTCCCCGGCGCGGCGGGCCTGCCCGCGTTCCTGCGCGCCCCCGGCGCGCTCGCCGCCCAGCTCGCCGCGATCCTGCAGGCCGGCGCGGGCACCGACCTGGCGGTCATGATCCCGATGGTGCGCGCGCTCGACGAGGTCGATGCTCGTCCGCGCCGAGCTGGCCAGGGCGGCCAAGGCGGCGGGCGTCGACCCGCCGCCGCTCGGCATGATGGTGGAGCTCGCCGCCACCGCCGCGGCCGCGCCCGCCTTCGCGGGCAGCGTCGACTTCTTCTCCATCGGCACCAACGACCTGACGGCTGACGTCCTGGGCCGCGAGCGGTCCGCGCTCCGCCCCGCCGACGCGGCGGAACGGAAGGTGCTCACTGCCGTCGCCAGCGTCGTCCGCGGCGGCGGGGGAGGCGGGCATCGGCCTGTCCGTCTGCGGCGACGCCGCCGCCGACCCCGCCGTGCTGCCGCAGCTGCTCGCCCTCGGCGTCCGGACGGTGAGCGTCGGCGCGGCGCGGGTCCCCGCGGTGGCCCGCTGGATCGCCCAGGCCGACGCGTCAGGCCCGGCGGACCCGGACCGGGAAGGACCGCGGTGCCCGATGCCGGCTGACTTCCGCAGGCCCGCGCCCTCCCCTGATAGCAGCGAGGCGCGCTCCGTGCTCGCGCCGCGCGAGCGCGGCTCGCTGTCAGAGGGCGGACAGGGACACGCCGCCGCGGCCCGGCGCCGAGGTCACGGGAGACGGCGCGGCCTGCCGTGACGACGGCCCGCACCAGGTCATCGCGGGCGGCGCACGGCGAGCAGCCGGCCGGCCGCGCCGACCACGCCGATCGCGCCGGCCACCACGTCGTCGCGGCCGAGGATCGGGGCGGCGATGCCCGCGTCGCCGACGGTGGCCTCCTCGTCCTCGACCGCGTACCCGGCGGCGCGCACCTGGGCGAGCGCGCGGGTAAGCGCCTGGCGGCGTGGTCTTCGTCCGGCCGGTCAGCGGCGCCAGGTCGGCGGCGAGCGCGGCGGCGCGCTGCGAGGCGGGCAGGCTCGCCACGATCGCGTGGCCGAGCGCGCAGGCGTGCCACGGGATCGCCGCGCCGACCTCGAGGATCTGCACGGTGTCGTCCGGGCGGAACACGTGGTGCAGCACGATCACCCGGCTGCCGGACAGCGTGGCCACCCAGACCGCCTCGTCCGCCTGCCGGGCGAGCGACTCGGCCCAGCGCAGCGACCTGACCCGCAGCTCGGAGCCGTCCAGGTAGGCGTTGCCGAGCTGGAGCACGCCCGGGCCGAGGCTGTACTTGCCGGTCTCCGGGTCCTGGGCGATGAGCTCGTGGGCCTCCAGGGTGCGCAGCAGCCCGTGCACCGTCGGCTTGGCCAGGCCCAGGCGGTCGGCGATCTCGGTGACGCCGAGGCGCGGCGTGCCGGAGCCGAGCACGCCGAGGATCTGCGCCGCGCGCTGGACCGACTGGATCATCGCACCCCTTCGCCGCTCACCAGCGAGTGTCTCAGTCGGCTGCCATTCTGCCCGGCCGGACTCGACCCGGCCAGATTCGACACTGCCGAACAACATTCAGGATAGGACATGTCACACGAAGCGCCACGGGTAGGAATCGTGCTGGTGTCGCACAGCGTCCGGCTCGCGGAGGGCGCGGCGGACCTCGCCCGCCAGGTCAGCGGCGGGACCGTCGCGGTGCTCGCCGCCGGCGGGACCGAGGACGGCGAGCTCGGCACGAGCGCGGAAAAGGTAGCGCGGGCGGTGGCCAGCGCCGAGGCCGGGGCGGGCGTGCTCGTGCTGCCCGACCTGGGCAGCGCGGTGCTGACCGTGCGGGCCGTGCTGCCGAGTCGGGCTTGCGGACATAGGGGGGCTTGCGGACCGGAGGGGCTCGAGGACATGCCGGGCGCGCGGGTGGTGCTCGCGGACGCGCCGTTCGTGGAAGGGGCGGTGGCGGCGACGGTGACCGCCGCCGCGGGAGCGGACCTGAAGGCGGTCGCCGCGGCCGCGGAGGGGGCCTGGCATGCCCGCAAGCTCTGAGTCGATCACGCTGGCGCGGCGACCTGCACGCCCGGCCCGGCGGGCGCCCTGGCCGTCGCGGCCGGCCGGTTCGCCGCGACGGTGTCGGTCACCGCGGGCGGCAAGACCGTCGACGCCAAGAGCGTGCTCGGCGTGATGGGGCTCGGCGCGACCAGCGGCCAGCAGGTCACGGTCACCGCCGACGGCCCGGACGCCGAGGAGGCGGTGGCGACGCTGATCGCGATCATCGGCGAGGCGACCCGGGTCGGCGGCTGAGCCCCGCGGGCGGGCTCAGCCGCCGGGCGGTCAGCTGTACATGAGGATGCGGGCTACCTGGCTGACGCCGGGGGCGGTGAAGGTGTCACCGCCTGCCAGCTGGTCCCTGGTGCCGGGAACGCGGGAGACCGAGCCGACGTCGATGCCCCGCGAGCTGCCGGGCAGCGTCGCCGGGGTCAGCCTGCCCGCGGCGTAGTGCACCATGTACGACTTCTGGCCGCCGGCGCCGGGCATCGGCAGCCACAGCCCGCTCCCGCCGTCGGAGCTGACCTGCTGGGAGCCGGTGGCCGTCGTGCCGTAGCCGAAGTTCCCGCTGCCGGCCTTCGCCCACTTGGTCCCGTTGTAGTGCAGCACCACGGTCGGGCCGCCCTCGTCTTCGGCGTTGCCGTTGCCGATCGCGTAGACGTTCCTGGCCGACAGGGCGATGATCCCCGTGATCGCCGGGCCGTTGAGCAGCATCTTCGCCGGGAGCAGCGCGCTCAGCTGGGTGCTGGCCCACCTCCCGCCGTTGAAGTGGTAGGCCCTGGTCCCGCTGAACGCCCACACGTTCGCCGGGGACAGCGCGCTGCCGCCCTGGAGGTCCTGCGCCGGTCAGCCGCCAGGTGTGCCCGTTGAAGTACCAGGCGCCGAGCGCCTTCGTGCCGAACAGGTCAGCGCCGAACACCCAGACGTCGTTCTTGCCCGCGACGGACGCGCCGCCGATCTGCGCGGTGAACGTCTTTGCGACCGACCACGCCTTGCCGTTGTAGTGCAGCACCCGTGAGCCGGTGCCGGCCTGGGTGAACGCCCAGACGTCCGACGGCGACGACGCGCCCGCGGCCACGACCGTCTCCGCGGGCCTGCCTGGGAACGCCTGCCGCGTCCACTTGGCCCCCTTGAGCTGCCAGGCCGTCGGGCCGGTGACCGAAGCGAACTGTCCGCCGAACGCCCACCCGGTTGTCTTCCCGGTCGCGACCACGGCGGTGAACGCCCCGGCACCGCTCGGCACCGACTTGACGATGTGCCACTTCGGTGCCGGGGCCTTCACCGCGGCTTGGCCCGTGCCGGCGGCCCCCTGCCCGCCAGCGGCCCTGTCCTCGGGATCGGCGCTGTGCTCGGCAGCGGCACCGTGCTCGGCAGCGGTCCTGTGGTTGGCAGCGGCCCCGTGCTTGGCAGCGGCCCCGTGCTCGGAGTCGCTCCCGTGCTCGGAGTCGGCCCCGTGCTCGAGTCGGCCCGTGTGCAGCCCACGCGGCCGGGGCGGCCAGCGCGAGCAGCCCCGCTACGGCCGCGGCGGTCAGCCACGTCCGGCCGCCGCGCATCGTGGTAATGCTTGACATCTCCTCGGATCCCCCCTGGTAAGTCCGCTAAATCGCGGAGCCAATAGTGCCATGGGGCGGAGAGTCACGAGGCCAATACGGTCCGTGCGCGAATGAATTTAAGGTTCGGCGCCGCCTGCCCGCCGCGCGGCCGCTGGCCGCCCCGGCCCTGGGAGCCACTGGGGCGGCGCCAGGCCGGGCAGACCGCGACATGCCCCCAGCACCGGCGCCGCGGCGTGCCGCCTCGCGGGTGCTGCACATGTCAAGCAGTTGCTTGACATGTGCAGCATGCTTGATATAGTTAGCAACATCAGCCCTTACCGAGGAGGTACCCATGACCGCCACCTGACCGAGGACGTGCAGGAGCAGGTGCTCGGCGTCGTCCGCAAGAGCCAGGAGATGACCCTCGACGCGATCAAGCAGGTCGTCGAGACCGTGAACACCGCCGCCGAGAAGCTGCCCGCCATGCCCTGTTCGCCGGCAAGCTGCCGTCGCTGCACCAGCTGCCGGGCGCGACCGCCCTGCCGACGCCGGAGACGGTCGTGTCCTCCACGTTCGACTTCCTCGACCGGCTGCTCGCCGAGCAGCGCAAGTTCGCGGACGAGCTGATCAAGGCCACCTCCGGCCTGCGCCCGGCCGCCAAGGCCGAGCCCGCCGCCGAGGACATCCGCCCCGGCCGCCGAGTAACCGCGCGCGGGCTCCGGGCGCCCGAGGCGCGCGCGGACGAGGCGCGAGCCGGCGGCGCCCGCCTGGACTGGGAGCGGGGAGGCGCCCCGGCAGGTCCGAGCCGCGGGCGAGCGAAGGCGCGGGGCCGAGCGCGCGCGGCGAGCGGGAGGTGCCGCCGGCCCGTAGCGTCCGGCGGCACCGCGCACTATAGTTTGCATAACGTCGCACGGCAGGAGGGAGCAGCGTTATGCCGGACATGCCGGGCCCGTGGGGGGAGGCCCAACGGGAGGCCTGGGAGGCCCAGCGGGAGCACCTCGGCGCGTTCATCCGCGAGCGGCGCAAGCAGGCGAACCTGTCGCTGCGCCAGCTGGCCGAGCTGACCAGCCTGTCCAATCCCTACCTCAGCCAGATCGAGCGCGGCCTGCACCAGCCCTCGGTCCGCGTGCTCAGGGCCATCTCCGACGCGCTCAACCTCTCCGCGGAGACCATGCTCGCCCAGGCCGGCCTCATCGACGCCATGGCCGGCGCGACCGGCACGCGGGCCGGCGGCCGCCGCGGCGGACGAGCCCTCCCGTTCCCGACACCGAGCAGGCCATTCGCGCCGACGCGCGCCTGTCCGAGGACCAGAAGTCCGCCCTGATCGTCGTCTACCGCAGCATGCTCGGCCAGCCGGAAGCGCGAGCTGCCGACCTGGAGCGGGCGCGGGAGCACGCGCTGGCACTTCGTTCGGAATAACCTGAAGTTTTCCCAGGGTCACCTACGGTTAGTTTTCAGCATTGGGTATGAGCGCCGGGGACCTCTCCGCGTTTTTTGCGTAAGAGGTGAACAGATCGCACAGAAGGGGAAGCCGGATTCGGTCCATGGCGAAAATTTTTGGCACGAAGTGCCGCTAACCGGGCCACCCGAGGTCGGCGGTCGGACACGGTTCCATTACGATCGCAGCGTGGGAGACCGGATTGTTACCTGGCCGAACGCGCTCAGCGCCGCCCGGCTCGCCGGCGTTCCCGTGTTCCTGTGGCTCGTCATCGGGCCGCGTACCGCCACGACCGACGTCATCGCCGCCGCGCTGCTCGGCTTCGCCGGGATTAGCGACTGGCTCGACGGGAAGCTGGCGCGGATGCTCAACCAGACGAGCAGGCTCGGCCAGCTGCTCGATCCCGGCCGCCGACCGGCTCTACATCGCGGTCACGATCATCGCGCTCGCGGTGCGCGGGATCATCCCGTGGTGGCTGTTCGGCGCGCTCGCGGCGCGCGAGGTGTGCGTGGCGCTCGCGCTGCTCGTGCTCAGGCAGCGCACCGAGTACGGCGCGCTGCAGGTCAGCTTCGTCGGCAAGGCCGCGACTCTGTGCCTGATGTACGCGTTTCCGCTGTTGTTCCTCGGCGCGCACGGCGGTGACGTGTCCGAGGTCGTGCGGATTATCGGCTGGGCGTTCGCCGTCTGGGGCGTCGCCCTCTACTGGTGGGCGGCGCTGCTCTACCTCACCCAAATCAGGGACCTGGTGAAAGGAGCGCATCCGTCGTGAAGGCCGTCGTGATGGCAGGCGGTGAGGGCACCAGGCTCCGCCCCATGACCGCCAACCAGCCCAAGCCGCTGCTCCCGGTCGTGAACCGGCCGATCATGGAGCACGTCCTGCGGCTGCTCAAGAGGCACGGGTTCGACGAGACCGTGGTCACCGTCCAGTTCCTCGCGGCGATGGTGCGGAACTACTTCGGCGACGGCGACGACGTCGGCATGTCGCTGCGGTACGCCACCGAGGAGACGCCGCTCGGCACCGCGGGCTCGGTGAAGAACGCCGAGGACGAGCTCAAGGACGACGCGTTCCTTGTTATCTCCGGTGACGCGCTGACCGACATGGACCTGACCGAGATGGTCCGGTTCCACAAGGAGAACGGCGCGCTCGTCACCGTCGGGCTCACCCGGGTGCCCGACCCGCTGGAGTTCGGCATCGTGATCGCGGACGAGGACGGGCGGATCCAGCGGTTCCTCGAGAAGCCGACCTGGGGCCAGGTGTTCTCCGACACCGTGAACACCGGCGTCTACATCATGGAGCCCGAGGTCCTCGCCGAGGTGTCGCCGAAGGAGTCGGTGGACTGGTCGCACGACGTGTTCCCCAAGCTCCTGCAGCGCGGCGCCCCGATCTACGGGTACGTGTCCGACCGCTACTGGGAGGACGTCGGCACGCTCGAGTCCTACCTCAAGGCCCAGGCCGACGTGCTCAACCGCAAGGTCGAGGTCGACATCGCCGGGTTCGAGCTGTCGCCGGGCGTGTGGGTGGCCGAGGGCGCCGAGGTCGACCCGGACGCGGTGCTCACCGGGCCGGTCTGCGTCGGCGAGTACGCGAAGATCGAGGCGGGCGCGCACCTGCGCGAGTACAGCGTGATCGGCGCCAACGTCGTGGTCAAGGAGGGCGCCTTCATCCACCGCGCGGTGGTGCACAACCGGGTGTTCGTCGGCCAGGGCACGACGCTGCGCGGCTGCGTGGTCGGCAAGAACACCGACGTGATGCGCCGCGCGCGGATCGAGGAGACCGCCGTCATCGGCGACGAGTGCGTGATCGAGCCCGAGGCGTACATCTCCGCCGGGGTGAAGGTCTACCCGTTCAAGACCATCGAGGCGGGCGCGGTCGTCAACAACTCGGTGATCTGGGAGTCGCGCGGCCAGCGGACCCTGTTCGGCGAGCGCGGCGTCTCCGGCCTCATCAACGTCGAGGTCACCCCGGAGCTGGCCGTGCGGCTCGCCTCCGCCTACGCGACCACGCTGCAGAAGGGCACCACGGTCACCACGTCGCGTGACGTGTCCCGGGCGGCGCGCACCCTCAAGCGCGCCGTGCAGAGCGCGCTGAACGCCTCGGCCATCAACGTCATGGACCTGGAGGCGCTGCCGCTGCCTGTCGCCAGGTTCGAGACCGCGCGGCGCAAGTACAGCGGCGGCATCGCGCTGCGGACCACGCCGGGCGACACCCAGTCGGTCGACATCATCTTCCTCGACGACCGCGGCGCCGAGCTGTCCCAGAGCGCGCAGCGCAAGCTGGAGCGGGTCTTCTCCCGGCAGGAGTTCCGGCGCGCGTTCCCCGGCGAGATCGCCGAGCTGTCCTACCCGCCCCGCGTCGTCGAGCTGTACACGCACGAGCTGCTGCGCTGCGTGGACCTGGACGGGGTCAGCGCGGCCGGGCTGAAGGTGGTCGCCGACTGCGCGGGCGGCACCGTGTCGCTGGTGCTGCCCACGCTGCTCGGCGGGCTCGGCGTCGACGTGCACACGCTCAACAACCGGCTCGACGAGGTCACGCCCACCCAGACCGTGGCGCAGGACCGGGCGGGAATGCAGCGGCTCGCCGAGGTCGTCTCGTCGTCGCGGGCCGCGTTCGGCGTCAGGTTCGACCCCGTGGGCGAGCGGATCCACCTGGTCGACGAGAAGGGCGCGCTGGTCAGCGACGAGCGGGCGCTGCTCGTCGTGCTCGACCTGGTCGCCGCCGAGCTGCGGCACGGCCGGGTCGCCCTGCCGGTGACCACCACCCGGGTCGCCGAGCAGGTCTGCCGGTTCCACGGCGTGCAGGTCACCTGGACGCCGACCTCGCGGGACGCGCTGACGACCGCCGCCGCGGCCGACGACGTGATCTTCGCGGCCGACGGGCGCGGCGGCTTCGTCGTCCCCGAGTTCGGCCGGACCGTGGACGGGATCGCGGCCTTCGTCCGGCTGCTCGGCCTCGTGGCCAGGACGCGGCTGACCCTCAGCCAGATCGACGCCCGCATCCCGCAGGCCCACCTGATGCGGCGCTCGGTCCCCACCCCGTGGGCGGCCAAGGGGTCGGTGATGCGGACCGTCATGGAGGCGGCGGGCACCAGGCCGGTCGACACCACCGACGGCGTGCGGATCGTCGACGCGGAACGGGGCTGGGTCCTCGTGCTGCCCGACCCGGCGGACGCGGTCACGCACCTGTGGGCCGAGGGCGGCGACGCCGACTCGGCGCAGCTGCTGCTCGACGAGTGGGCGGCGATCGTGGAGCAGGCCGGGGAGTACCGGCGCGGGAACCGAGCGCGACGCGCGGTACGGCGCGCCGAGGCGTGCGCTGCCGCCAGTTGTCCCTGGTCCTGGCTAGTCGGGCGGATTGGGGATGCACATTCAGGTAATCTGTGTTAATTACGCAGACGTACCATTTCGCGGTGCGCGGGACGGCCACCGCCACCGCGAACTTGCGCCGTGCGCGTGACCCGGAGGTGAAGCGGCTGTGTGGCGGAGACGTCAGGGACCCGATGGCGCGCCGAAGGGCGGCCTGCGCCGCCTGTTCGCGTGGCGCGTAGACCCGGAGCCCTCGGCGCGGGTACCGTTGGGGGCATCGCCTGACGCGATGCTGCGCGAGCCTGCGGAACAGCGAGAGGGGAGGCCGGGCGAAGCCATGGCTGGTGTATGTACTGTGCGCGGTGCGGTCGGCCGAACCCGGAGCGGGCCAGGTACTGCTCCAACTGCGGCGCTCCGCTGACGCGCAACACGAACACCGGCAGCTTCAGCGCCATCCCCAGTGAGCGCGGCGGCGAGACCACGTCGATCATCTCGCCGGTGGCCGGCGAGCCCGAGTACTCCGACGAGCCGTCGTCCTGACTACTCGGCGGCGGACACGCTGCCGCCCGGCACGGCGCTGCTCGTCGTGCTGCGCGGGCCGAACGCGGGGAGCAGGTTCCTGCTCGACAGCGACTTCACCTCGGCCGGCCGGCACCCGGACAGCGACATCTTCCTCGACGACGTGACCGTTTCCCGGCGGCACGCCGAGTTCTACCGGCACGGCGACCGCTTCACCGTCCGTGACGTTGGTAGCCTGAACGGCACCTACGTGAACCGCGAGCGGATCGAGGAGGCCGAGTTGTTCGGGGGCGACGAGGTACAGATCGGCAAGTTCCGGCTGCTGTTCATGACCCGCAGTCCCGAGGTCGGCAGGCGCCGCGGACTGGGAGCGCAGGACTACGTATGACCCGTGGGCACCAGTCGGCGCTCGCGAGCGGCACCCCCGCGCAGGGGCGGTGCTGCCCTAAAAGCAGTGTCAGCATCGGTCAGGTGCTCGATGAGCTCAGCCCGGAGTTCCCCGACATCAGCCCGTCCAAGATCCGCTTCCTCGAGGCGGAGGGCCTGATCCAGCCGCTGCGCTCCTCATCGGGCTACCGCCGGTTCTCCGCCGCCGACATCAAGCGGCTCCGCTTCATCCTGACCGCGCAGCGCGACGAGTACCTGCCGCTGCGGGTCATCAAGGAGCGGCTCGACGCGCTCGACGGCAGCGCCGGCGCGGCGCAGCGGGCCGTGCCCGCCGGTCGCGATGACCAGGAGCGAGCTGCTCGCCGCGGCCGGCGCCGCCGAGGAGCTGCTCGCCGAGCTCGAGGACTACGGCCTCATCCGCCGCGCCAGGTCCTACGGAACGCAGACGCTTTCTGTCCTCCGGTCAGCCGTACGACTCGGCGAATACGGCGTCCAGCCGCGTCACCTGCGGGTCGTCAAGGCGGCCGCCGACCGGGAAGCCGCCCTGGTAGAGCAGGCCGTGGCGCCACTGACCCGGCAGAAGGGCAGCCGCGAGCCCGCGCTGCGCGCGGCGCAGGACCTCGCCGGGCATATCGCCCGCCTTCACGCGACCCTGGTTGAAGACGGACTAGCCGAGGCCGGACTGGCTTCACAGCCGCCGCATCCGGGTACACCAGCCGGTGAGTCCCGGGAAGCTCGGGGGCTGCGCTCGGCTTCCGGGCGATAACGGGTGTAGTTTGGCAGGAAGAGTGGTTCGGTTCGCTTAGCGGCCCCGGGGTCCACACCGGCACCGGAAGTCGCTGAGCACGTGCGAGGACGGAGCTCCAGTGCGGCGGATGGAGGTCGTCGGCGTCCGTGTCGAGATGCCGTCCAACAGCCCGATCGTCCTGCTGAAAGAGCAGCAGGGCGACCGGTACCTGCCCATCTGGATCGGGGCGGTGGAGGCGACCGCGATCGCCTTCGCTCAGCAGGGCATGGTGTCACTGCGGCCGCTGACCCACGACCTGTTCAAGGACGTGCTCGAGATCCTGAACGTGCAGCTGCGCACGGTCAACATCACCGCGCTGCGCGACGGGATCTTCTACGCGGACCTCGTCTTCTCCAACGGTGCCGAGGTCAGCGCCAGGCCGTCGGACTCGATCGCGCTGGCGCTGCGCACCGGCGCCGCGATCTTCGCGACCGACGAGATCCTCGACGAGGCGGGCGTCGCCATCCCGGACGAGCAGGAGGACGAGGTCGAGAAGTTCCGCGAGTTCCTCGACCAGATCTCGCCCGAGGACTTCGGCAAGTCCGCCTGAGTCGCCTGCACGCCTGACACTCCGGTCCGCCCGCCCTGCCCGGATTTTGCCGCAATGTCGCGACGCGCCGAGCGTGATCGTTGACGTGCCTGCCCGGCGGGCTTACGGTGCGAATGCCGGGGGTAGTCACAGGAGGTGGCCGTGTCGGTAACAAGGGGTGGGTCCGGAGCTGTGCGGGCGCGCTCTTCGATGGCAACCCCGAGATCGGGTATCGAGGCCCCACGGCGTGCGCCGCGGCCGGGCATCACCTACCGCCAGCTTGACTACTGGGCGCGCACCGGCCTCGTGGAGCCCAGCGTCCGCGCCGCGCACGGCTCCGGGTCGCAGCGCCTGTACGGCTTCCGCGACATCCTCGTGCTCAAGGTCGTCAAGCGGCTGCTCGACACCGGGATCTCGCTGCAGCAGATCCGCGCCGCCGTCCAGCACCTGCGCGACCACGGGACCGAGGACCTCGCCCAGGTCACGCTGATGAGCGACGGGGTGAGCGTGTACGAGTGCACGTCGCCCGACGAGGTCGTCGACCTGCTCGCCGGCGGCCAGGGAGTCTTCGGCATCGCGCTCGGCCGGGTCTGGCAGGAGGTCGCGGGCGAGCTCGCGGAGCTGCCCGCGGTGCGCGCCGAGGACGGCCTGATCGTCGACGGCACCGACGAGCTGGCGGCCCGGCGGGCGGCCCGCAAGACGGGCTGACGGCGCGTCGGGGCCACCCCTGTTCGGCGGCTGAAGCCGCCTTCCCGTCGCCGCGCGCGGATATCTCCCGGGGGACGACCCCCCGTACCCCCGATGTCGGCTACGCCGACGAGACCTGAGGCGGCTAGCAGTCCGGCTGATCGGACTCCCGAGGCGACCTCCGGACGGGTGACAGCCCAAGCGCACGGATGCGCTAGGCTGCTAGCGCGCACTTGATATCCCGCCCGGGAGAGTCCCGCCGCCGCATGACGCGCAGCGCGGGCGCCGAAGGGGCAACACAATCCCCGGAACCTCTCAGGCACCAAGGACCGGGCCGGGACAGGCGCTCTGGAGCCAGTCGGGCGACAGACGGGGAGCCCAGACCGGGGAGGCTCCATGCAGGGCGATTTGTCCATTTTCCGGTGCTGTGGCATCTCGGCACCGCTTCCGATGCACCGCCCGTTCGCCGCCCGTCACATCGGGCCGTCCGAGGAAGACCAGCGGGCCATGCTCGCCACCCTCGGCTACGCGTCGCTCGATGACCTGCTGACCGCCGCGCTTCCCGCGTACGCGCGGCCGCCGGCGTCGCTTGCCGCCCTGCCGTCGCCGCGCACCGAGCAGGAGGTCGCTCGACGACCTGCGGCGCCTCGCCGCGCGCAACACGGTCGCCGTCTCGATGATCGGCCTCGGCTACCACGGCACCGATCACGCCCGCGGTCATCCGCAGGAACGTGCTCGAGAACCCGGCCTGGTACACCGCGTACACGCCGTACCAGCCGGAGATCTCGCAGGGCCGCCTCGAGGCGCTGCTGAACTTCCAGACCATGGTCTGCGACCTGACCGGGCTCGACGTCGCCAACGCGTCGCTGCTCGACGAGGCCTCGGCCGCGGCCGAGGCGATGACCCTGGCCCGCCGGGTCGCGGGCAACGGCGGGCCGGACCTTCCTCGCCGACGCCGACTGCCTGCCGCAGACCCTGGACGTGCTGCGCACCCGGGCCGAGCCGCTCGGCATCGACCTGCGCGTCGCGCCGGTCACGGCGGACACCGACTTCGGCGGCGTCTTCGGCGTCCTGCTGCAGTACCCCGGGGCCATCCGGCGAGGTCCGCGACCTCGGCGCCGGTCATCGAGGCCGCGCACGCCGCGGGCGCCGCGGTGGCGGTCGCCGCCGACATCCTGGCGCTGACCCTGCTCAAGCCGCCCGGCGAGTTCGGCGCCGACATCGCGCTCGGCTCCACCCAGCGGTTCGGCGTGCCGATGTTCTACGGCGGCCCGCACGCCGCCTACCTGGCGGTCCGCGACGACCTGCGCAGGCAGCTGCCCGGCCGCCTGGTCGGCGTGTCGGTGGACGCCGACGGCAACCCCGCGTACCGGCTGGCGCTGCAGGCACGCGAGCAGCACATCCGCCGGGAGAAGGCGACGAGCAACATCTGCACCGCCCAGGTGCTGCTCGCCGTCGTCGCCGCCATGTACGCGTGCTACCACGGCCCGGACGGCCTGACCGCCATCGCCCGGCGGGTGCACCGGCACGCGATGACGCTCGCCGCGACGCTGAAGGACTACGGGCTGCTGACCAGCGGACGGCGACGCCTTCGACACCATCGGCGTGCTGCTGCCCGGGCCGACCGAGGCGCGGGCCGCCCTGCTGCGCGCCAGGGAGGCCGGGTACAACCTGCACGACGCGGGCGGCGGCGTGGTGCAGGTCGCGTGCGACGAGACGACGACGCCGAGCACCTGCGGGACGTGGTCGCCGCGCTGGTCGGGGCGTCCATGGTGGGCAGCGGGCTTGACCCGGCCGACGTGCGGCTGTCGGTCGCGACCGGCGACGCCATCCCCGCGTCCCTCGCCCGGACCTCGAAGTTCCTCACCCACCCGACGTTCAGCGCCCATCACAGCGAGACCGGGATGCTGCGCTACCTGCGCCGCCTGTCGGACCTGGACGTGGCGCTCGACCGGTCGATGATCCCGCTCGGCTCGTGCACGATGAAGCTGAACGCGACCACCGAGATGGAGGCGGTCACCTGGCCGGAGTTCGCCGGGCTGCACCCCTTCGCCCCGGCGCCGGACGCCGCCGGGTACGCCGAGCTGATCGGCGACCTGGAGCGCTGGCTGTGCGCGGTGACCGGCTACGACGCCTGCTCGCTGCAGCCGAACGCCGGCTCGGCGGGCGAGCTCGCCGGCCTGCTCGCCATCCGGGCCTACCACCGCTCGCGCGGCGACGACGGCCGCGACGTCTGCCTGATCCCCGCCTCCGCGCACGGCACCAACGCGGCGTCCGCGGTCCTCGCCGGCCTGCGGGTGGTGGTGGTCCGGTGCGGCGCCGACGGCGCGATCGACCTCGGCGACCTGCGCGCCAAGCTGGCCGCCCACGAGGGCCGGGTGGCCGCGATCATGGTCACCTACCCGTCCACCAACGGGGTGTACGAGGAGACGATCACCACCGTCGCCGACCTGGTGCACGAGGCGGGCGGCCAGGTCTACATCGACGGCGCCAACCTCAACGCCCTCGCCGGGGTGGCGTCGCCCGCCCTGCTCGGCGGCGACGTGTCCCACCTCAACCTGCACAAGACGTTCTGCATCCCGCACGGCGGCGGCGGCCCCGGGGTGGGGCCGGTCGCCGCGAAGTCCCACCTGGCCCCGTTCCTCCCGGCCAGGATCGGCCAGCAGGGCGCCGGGCCAGGCCCGGCGGCCCGGTCGCGAGCGCGCCGCACGGGTCGGCCGGCATCCTGCCGATCTCCTGGGCGTACATCGCCATGATGGGCGCCGCCGGGCTGCGCCGGGCCACGCAGGTGGCCGTCCTGTCCGCGAACTACGTCGCCCGCCGGCTCGCGCCGTACTTCCCGGTGGTCTACGCCGGGCGGGACGGCCTCGTCGCCCACGAGTGCATCGTCGACCTGCGCCGCCTGCCCGGCGGGATCACGGTCGAGGACGTGGCCAAGCGGCTCATCGACTACGGCTTCCACGCGCCGACGATGTCGTTCCCGGTCGCGGGCACGTTCATGATCGAGCCGACGGAGAGCGAGTCGCTCGCGGAGCTCGACGCGTTCTGCGACGCGCTGATCGCCGTGCGGGCCGAGGTGGACAAGGTGGCGTCCGGCGAGTGGGACGCGGCGGACAACCCGCTGAAGAACGCGCCGCACACCGCCGAGATGCTGATCGCGGCGGAGTGGTCGCACGCCTACCGGCGGGACGAGGGCGGCTACCCGGGCGGCCACGGCGCCCGCCGGGCCTCGCGAGCGGCCGGGCCAAGTACTGGCCCCCGGTCCGCCGCATCGACCAGGCCTACGGCGACCGTAACCTGGTCTGCGCCTGCCAGCCGCCCGAGGCCTTCGAGTAGGCCTGCGGAGCCTCGAGTGGCGCCCCGGGCGATGCCCGCGTAGCGCTCGTTCGAGCAGGCCGGGTCCCCGCTGCTACACCAGCGGGGACGCCGGCCTACTCGCGGTGAATCCGGCGGGAGGGGGGAGAGAAGCCCCTGGTGTGCCGCGGCGGAGGAGGATGCCGCCGCGGGTGCCGGGTTCGCCGCGTCCCCGCGAGAGGCTCGCGGGGGAGGGGAAAGTTCATTCGCCGCTCGCGACCGGGTAGCTCGACAGGCCGGCGAGGTGCCGAGGCAGTTCTATCACGACGGCGCCGGGCTGATCCGCTGGATCGGTGCGCGCGACGACCGCGATCGAGGTGACGTCACCCCGGTTCACGGCGAGGTGCGGCGTGCCCGGCGGGATGTAGACGAAGTCGCCGGCGCGGACCGCCGACCGCTGGACGAGGCCAGGGCCGTGCCAGACGTCCGCCTCGCCGCTGACCACGTAGATGGCGGTCTCGCGGTCGGCGTGAAAGTGCGGCGTGCCGCGGGTGCCCGGCGGGATCATGGCGAGGTGCAGGCGGAGCGCGGGTTGGCCGGGCGACGGGCCGCTGACGCCCGGTGCTGGTCCCCGACACTCCGCCTGCAGTCTTCGCCGTGGCTCCGGATGATCACGCCAGTGATCCTGAACGCGGGCGCCCTGGGCGCGCAGGTCGGGGCGGGCGGCGTCCGTGCCACGAGGCCGGTTCAGCCACCCGTCGACCTTGCTAACTCTCAGCATTTGCCCGTGTCCTATCCGTGATGCCTACTCTGCCAAGATTATGGCGCTACGTATGGATATGGATACTCTCGGTAAGGACATAGGGATATGACGTGCTGGTAAGTAATACCTGTCTAAAACGCTACATAAGTCCCGTTAGTCCAGTTCATCGCGATTATTCGAAGCGCGCACCCGTTCGGTGCGACCGAAATCTCTTTCCTGCGAATCGCTGCTGCGGCCGCTTTCGTTACGCTCCGCGACCATCGGCGCGGTCCTGGCGGTGACCTTGGCCACAGCGGCTCCGCAGAGCGTGTCCGCAGGGTCCCCGTGGCCTGGGCTACGGCAGCCTGTGAACCGGGCGGTGAACCGTCCGGCGCCGCGCCCCGTTCCCTATACAGAGGAGCGACGGGAGCTTCCCCATCCGCATCAGCGGCCACACATGCGAATAGGAGCAATCGTGACACACGAACCACAGACGGACTCGCTGGCCACTCGACGAGGCGTGCTGGCTGGCGTCGGCCTGGTGGGTCTCGCGGGCGCGATCACCGCCTGCGGCGCGGGCGCCTCTAGCAGCACGCCCGCCGCGGGCAACGCGGCGACCTCCCCGGCGGCCGCGGGCACCAGCCCCGGCGGCCCGGACAGCAGCGCGCCGGCCAGCGGCGCGAGCAGCGCCCCGGCCGCGAACGCGCTCGCCACCACCAGCCAGATCCCGGTCGGCAGCGGGATGATCTTCTCCGGGCAGCAGGTGGTCGTCACCCAGCCCTCGGCCGGCGAGTTCAAGGCGTTCAGCGCGGTCTGCACGCACATGGGCTGCATCGTCAACCAGGTCAGCGACGGGACCATCGACTGCCCGTGCCACGGCAGCCAGTACAGCATCAAGACCGGCGACGTCGTGGCGGGTCCGGCGCCGAAGCCGCTGCCCGCCAAGCAGATCAAGGTCTCCGGCGGCAGCATCTTCCTTGAGTGAGAACCGGTTCCTTGACTAACACCGCCTTCACGGCCCGCGTGCGGCACGCCGAGCCGGTGATGGGGACGGTGGTCTCGTTCGACGTCCCGGTCGCCGCGCGCCACGACGGGTCGCTCGACGCCGCCGTCAGGTGGCTGCACTGGGTCGACCGGGTGTTCTCGCCCTTCCGCCCGGACAGCGACGTGTCGCGGCTCGCCGACGGCGAGGTGACCGTCGACGGGTGCGCGCCCGGAGATGGCCGAGGTCATCGAGGCGTGCGCGTTCGTCCGCGAGCTGTCCGGCGGCTACTTCACGGCGTCGCCGTGGGGCCGGTTCGACCCGTCCGGCTACGTGAAGGGCTGGGCCGTCGAGCGCGCCGCGGGCATCCTGTCCGCCGCCGGGTCGGCCAGCCACCTGGTCAACGGCGGGGGAGACGTGCAGTGCGCGGGCGGCCGCCCGGGCGCCGCCGCCGGCGCCCCGGCGCCCCGGCGCCGGGCCGGCGCCCGCGCCGCCGTGGCGGGTGGGCATCGCCGACCCGCTGCGACCGCGGCCGCCTCGCCCTGGTCGTGGAGGCCAGGGACTGCGGCGTCGCCACGTCGGGCACCGCCGAGCGCGGCGCGCACATCGTGAACCCGCGGGCCGGCCGGGCCGCCGCGGGCCTGGCCAGCGTGACGATCGTCGGCCCGAGCCTGGCGCTGGCCGACGCGTGCGCCACCGCCGCCTTCGCGATGGGCCCGGACCTCGCCCGCGACTGGACGCGAGTCCCTGGCACGGCTACGAGGCCTACGCGATCACCGAGACGGGCGAGACCTGGCAGACCAGCGGCTTCGCCGCCCGCGTCGCCAGCGGACTGAGCGGCGGATCACGCTACGGCGCGCTGGTACCCCGCCGCGGCAGGTCAGCCGGAGTCGGCGAGGCCGGTCGCGCCGTGCGGAGGCCGCGTCCGGCTGAGGCCCGCGTCCGCGGGCCGGGGGAGGGGCGGTCGCGGCGCAGCACCGTCAGCAGCTCGTCGTAGGGGCCGATGAGGTACGCCTCGTCGGCCTGGCCGAAGCGCGTCGTGCGGCGCGGCGGGTGCTCGAGCACGGAACGGTCGGCGGCGCGGCGCAGCGCCAGCACCCGGGTGCGCGCCGCGAGCTCGTGCATCTGCAGGCCCTCGAGGCCGCCGCCCGGGGTGACGGTCAGCCGGGCGACGAGCAGCGGCTCGTCGCCCGCGTAGAACGTGGAGAGCACGTCGAGGCCGAGGGCCGCGCCGACGAACCACGGGGCGGCGAGCGCGGCGGTGGACCGGACGTGCCGGAACCCGAACGTCTCCTTCACCGAGTGCGCGAGCTGCGGGTCGAAGATCCGCAGCACCACCGGCGTCGCGCGCCAGCGCGACCCGAGCTGGTCGCGGACCGCCAGGCCGGTCTCCAGGTTGGCCAGGTCGTCGCTGGTCATCACGGCGACCGCCGACGCGGCGGCCAGCCGGGCCGACGCGAGGACCTCGGGCAGGGTCGCGTCGGCGATCATCACCGGGACGCCGAGCGCGCGGAGCTGGCCGAGGTGCCGGTTGCGCTCGTCCTTCTCGATCACCACCACGTCCCGCCCGGCGTCGTGCAGCTGCCGCGCGACCCGCAGGCCGACCGTGCCGAGGCCGATGACCAGGACGTGGTCGCGCAGCGCGGTGATCTTCTGCAGCCCGAGCGACTCCTCGATGCGCCGGCTGACCAGCATGTTCGTGACGAGCGCGAAGAAGACGGCGACGAACAGCGCGCCGGTCATCATCAGCAGGACCGCGAACACGACCAGCCAGTCCGGCTCGCTCGCGGAACGAGAAGTCGCCGTAGCCCACGGTCGTCACGGTCTCGACGGTGAAGTACACCGCGTCGAGCAGCGAGATCCGGTGGCCGGGCCCGGCGTAGCGGTAGGTGAAGCGCAGCACGAGCGTCGCGGTCACCAGCACCGTGAGCAGCGCGCCGAGGGCGATCGCGATCCGCCGGTCGGCGGCGCGCGCGAGCGACACCGCGAGGTCGCGCAGCGCCCGCAGCAGGCGCTGCGCCGCGCTCGGCCGCGCGTGCGGGTCCCCGGGCTCGGCGCCGCCGAGGACGCCGAGGACGCCGAGCGACCCGGCGGCGCGGCGCGCCGCGCCGGGGCCGGAGGTGGCGGTCAGCCGGCGGATCCGCTCCGGATGGTCGATGACGGAGGCGGCGGCGAGCTCGTCCGGGGTGCCGATGAGCGTCACCTCGTCACCCGCGCCGACCACGGTGTCCCGGCCGGGGCAGACCAGCACGTCGCCGTCGCGCGGCACCACCGCGACCGGGGCGAGCGCCCCGTACAGCTCGCGCAGCGTCGCCGTCGGACGGCGCGGCGGTGCGGGCGGCGAGGAACCGCATCCCGGACAGGGACATCTCCTGCACGCCCTCGCCCAGGCAGACCTCGACCACCGACGGGGCGGACAGGCCGGCGACGTCGAGCACCGCCACGCCGGCCTCCTTGACCGCGCGGCCGACCGCCGGGTTGGCGAGCTGCGCGACCACCCGCACCTCGGCGCGCAGCCGCCGGGCGAGCAGCGCGGTCTCCAGCGCGGACAGGTCGTCGTCCTGGGCGCAGATCACCGCGATCGCCCCGGCGAGGCCCGCCGACATCAGCGTCTCCTCGGCCCGGGTCGGCCCGGTGACCAGCGGCACGCCCCAGGCGGCCGATCATCCGGGCGAGGGCCGGGGCGGGGTTGTCGTCGACGACCACGGCGGGCACGCCGGAAAGCGCGAGCTGCTCCACGATCCGCAGGCCCACGCCGGGCAGCCCGCAGACGATCACGTGCCCCTGCCAGCTCGCCTGCGCTCCCCCCACGTGGCCAAGCATGCCCAGACCGGGTTGCCGGCATGTTACGGGCGGGAAGCGGGCAGCGGAATGCCGTCCCGGGGCCGGCGGCCGGAACGGTCACGGCACCCGTCAGGATAACGGACTTAACGTGCCGTGGCTAGTCCACGGGCATGACCACGGCGTCGTCCCAGAAGGAAAACGCACTCGCCGCGGTCCAGGGGTCCATGGTGATAAAAGCAAAATCCGAATCCTCAGAGTCCACCGTTACTCCTCAAGGCTCCCGCTATCGGTGTTCTGGCATTTCAATATATCGCCTGCTTGGGCGAGTATCGCATCGGCCCGCGCCGATTCGCTATCTCGTCCCGGCCTGACGGCGTTTTCGCCCGTGCTCTCGGCTTACGCCGGTTTCCCGGCTTCCCGGGTCGGCTCCGGTTAGTTCCGGGCCTTTCCGTCGATCCGGTCCGCCTCGGCCATCCGGCCTGCGGCCTCGGCCGGCGACGGCGCGTACCCGGCGAAGGCGCGCTGCGCGCTGGCCGCGCGCCGGTAGGCCTCAGCGGGCGTTGCAGCGGGCGGTGCGGATGATCTTGTCGCCGAAGTCCTCGAAGACCGCCGCCTCGAGGCCGGTGTGCTGCCTGGCCGTCGGCCGCCGTGGCGGGGAAGGGGCCGAACAGCTCGACGAGCTGCGCCGCCTCCACGCGACCGGCCCTGATGCAGCCAGTCCTGCACGTCCCTGACCGCCAGCGACGTGATCGCCGTCGAAGCGCCACCCCTGCGCCTCGCACGCCCGCCTGACCTCGATCGAGCGAGAAGCCGGGCAGCGCGATGAAGCCGCCCCGGCCGAGGAACAGGAGCCGCGGCGCGCTGGCCGTCCCGAGCAGCCTGAACCGGGGCAGGATGCGCAGCGTGTCGCCCTCGGCGCGGGTCAGCGTGAACGGCTTGCCGCTCGCCCCCTGCCGCCGGTGACGATCGCGTCCCGGCCCACCTCAAGCCGCCGCGTGCTGCCGTTGACGGCGAACCAGCCGCCGACGCTGAGGGCGATGAGGATCCCGAAGACGACGCCCGCCTCGACCCGCCCGCTCGTCGTGGGCTGCGCGCTCTCCGACGCGGCCAGGGCCACGAGCCACAGCGGGGTCAGGGACCCGAAGATGATCGTTCCCGTATGACGGCCGGCCCGGACGAGGACCGTCCCGTCTGGCCGGGTGGAGCACGCTCTTGCACGAGGCAATCCTAGCCGTAGCTTTAACTTTAGTTCGATAAATCGGTTATATCGAGGAACGGCGAAGATCCGAGCGCGTCCCGCTCACTGGCCGTCGCGGTGTCCGGGCCTGGCCGCGCCGTCGTCTCCTCCCGCGGGCGGTCCGATGATCATCCGGAACGGGTGCGGCTTACCCGGCCTGCCCCGTTCCTGCCCGTGTCGAGCGAGACCGCGCCGAATATAGTCAGCAAGGTGGTTCGGCCCGGCCCCTGGCCGGCCCGCAGAAGGCACGGAAGACGAGCGCCCTGGCCAGGACGGCCCCGGCCGGGCGGCGGGCGGGACGGGGCCTGACCGTCGGACCGGGATCCCGCCCGCGCGCCGTCACAGCAATGTCGGCTGGCCTGAGTCGTAGACGAGCAGGCCGTCGTCGCGCAGGCGCAGGCCGGGGGAGGGACGGTGGGCCTCGACGCGGCCGTCGTGCATGAGGTGGCGCACCTCGACGCCGCGGGCGGCCGAGACGAAGTCGGCGAGCAGGCGGCGGTGGCAGCGCCACCAGAGGGACTCCGAGCACATCACCGTCACCGGCCCGTGGCCCGGCCCGGCGGCCCGCCCCCGTCGAGCGCGACTTCGGCTAGCACGGCTTCGGCTAGCACGGCTTCGGCTAGCACAGTGTCGGCTAGCACAGTGTCGGCGAGCACGGCGTCGACCGCGGCGCCGAAGTCCGCGGACCGCATGTGCTCGGCGTAGCCGCGGAACATGTCCTCGCGCCACGCCACGTCGGGATTGCCCGCGCTCGGCTTGCGGAAGCCGCCAAGGCGCTTGTCCCACCGGTAGGCGATGCCCGCCTCCGGCAGCCATTCCTCCATGGCGGCCCGGGCGAACTGCGGGATTGCGCCGGCTGCCGGGCGCGGTGCGGATGTCCACGAGCGAGGACACGCCCGCGCCCGCGAGCGTCGCGACGGTCCGTTCCGCGGAGTCGGTGCCGTGCCCGTACGTCAGGAGCATGCACCGACACTACGGCCACCCGCCGGGTGGCCCGCCTCGGCTGGACGACAGGCCCGCCGCCGGATGGCAGGATGGACAGATGCCAGATGAGACAAAGGTTGAACTCGGGCAGGTGCAGCAGACACTGTTCTTCCCGCTCCTGGCGCGGGCGCGGGAGACGCGAGAGCAAGCGGCCGCTGCTCAGCGATCCCAAGGCCGTCGAGCTGGTCGGCGCGATCGACTTCGACGCGGCCACCTTCCAGACCGGCCTGAGGTTCATCGTGGTGATCCGCACGATGATCCTCGACTGGTGGGTCCGCCAGTTCCTCGCCGATCACCCGGGCGGGACGGTGGTCGAGCTCGGCACCGGGCTGAACACGCGCTTCGAGCGGACCGACAACGGGTCGGTGCACTGGATCGACCTGGACCTGCCCGACACGATCGAGCTGCGCCGGCGGTTCTTCGCGGACACCGACCGGCGGCGGATGCTCGCCGCGTCGCTGCTCGACGAGGACTGGCTGTCGGCGGTCGAGGAGCTCCCGGGGCCGTACTTCTTCGTGTCCGACGGCGTCCTCGTCTACCTGCGCGAGGAGGACGTCACCAGCGCGCTCGCCCGGATCGCCGCCCGGTTCCCCGGCAGCAGCCTGGCGTTCGACACCTACCCGCGGGCCGCGCTCAAGTGGGAGCACAAGATGGCCGCCAGGCGCGGCATCGCGCGCTGGCAGTGGCCCTGCGACGACCCGCGCACGCTGGAGCGGCTCGGCCTGCACCTGGTCGAGTCGGCCAGCCCCACCCGCCCGCCCGCGGGCGTCCGCGCCACCCTGCCCGCCAGGTACCGCTACCTGCTCCCGCTCGCCGACCCGGTGCTCGGCCGGGGCATCACGCTGAGCCTGTTCCGCGCGGCGCGGAGCGCCCGTCGTAACGCCCGCGGGCCGCTGGGCCGGCCCTAGCCGCCGGCCGTCGGCGGTCCGTGGTCTTCGCCCGCCGCCCGTCAGCTGGTGTAGACGCCGGTCGGCTTGTCGTGGTAGCCCTTCATGCCGATGGCCCGCGCGAGCGGGCTGCGCGGATCCTCGCCGGACTTGAGCGCGTCGAGCACGGACCGGAAGTCGTGCCGGGGCGCCCAGCCCAGGTCGGCGCGGGCACGGGCGTTGACGTACACGCGCCCGATGGACGGGAACATCCGCCAGCCCCGCCTGGCGTACTCCGCCTCGTAGTCAGGGAACAGCCGCCGGACCACCGCGGGAGCGTCGTCGCGCAGCGCGGCCAGGTCACCGGGAGTGAACGGCGTCGTCGCGCTGACGATGTACTTCCCGAACCCGATGTCCGCCGCGCGCTCCATCGCCAGCAGGTGCGCGGCCGCCACGTCCGCCACGTCGACCCGCCGGTACAGGTACTCGTTGGCCTTCACGTTCGCGTCGGCGTAGGCGGTGCGCACGTCGTCGCTGTCGTCGCCCTCGGGGAAGAACCGCGAGGTCCGCAGGACGATGACGGGCAGGCCGTGCTCGGCGTGGGCGAGTTCGCACAGGTCCTCGGCGGCCGTCTTGGTCACGCCGTAGATGTTCCGCGGCCGCGCCGCCACCTCCTCGGTGATCCACGCGGCCGGCTCGCCCGGCGCCGGGGTCAGCGCGCGGCCGAACGCGCTCGTGCTGCTGGTGAACACGAAGCCGCGCACGCCGGCCGCGACGGCCTCCTCAAGCAGCGTCAGCGTCCCGGTCACGTTGGCGTCCACGAACTCCTGCTTGCTGTGCGAGCCGACGTGCGGCTTGTGCAGCGTCGCCGTGTGCAGGACCGCGTCGGCGCCGGCCACGCAGTCGCGCACGACGGCCCGGTCCGCGACCGACCCGACCACCGTCGTATACGGGGACGGCTTGAGGTCGACCCCGGTCACGTCGTGCCCGCCGTCACGCAGGACCCGGGCAAGGGCCTCACCCAGGTGCCCCGCACTGCCAGTCACCACTACCCGCACAGCGGCCAGCGTACAGTGGCGGGCCTGCGGCCTGGCAACTGCTTATCGGCGCCGGGAGTACTAGAGGTCGTAGCTCGTCGGAGTCGTGGTGTAGCTGCGGCCCGAGGGAACGGTCCAGCGCAGGACACCCGGTTCTGGCTGCTCGACCGTCCAGCCGGCGGCCTGCTTGCACCGATGGTGGCGCCTGCACTTCGGCGCCAGGTTGCACTGGCAGGTCGGCCCGTCCGGGTAGGCGACCGTGTGGTCGAGGTCGCAGTAGCACCGCCTGGGCGTTGCAGGCGGGGGCGGTGCAGGTAGCGGTGCGGGCGCGGATGAGGTGCTTGAGCCCTCGGCTCGGGGTGTAGTGGTCCTCGGCGTCCGCGTGGTCGCATCTGCCCTGCGACGATGGGGCGGAAGGTGACGTTCAGCCGCCGGATCAGGTCGGCGAGCTGCTGCGCCTGGTCGGACCGGGGCGGTCGCCCGGGCGGCCGGCTGCGGGCGACCGGCGGTGGTGTGGCGTCCGCCGGTGTGGTTCGTGGCGGCCGGGGCGGCGGGGTCCAGGGGTGCTGGCCCCGGGAGCAGCCGTGGGCCAGGGCGGTGCCGTCCGGTGCGATGAGGGTCACGCAGAAGCGCGTTCGCGGGCTGAGCGAGGCGGCCTCGACGAACGCTCTCGACTCGTCCGCGTCGAGCAGGCCCCAGTTGCCGGCCTGGGCGGGAGCGGTGGACCAGCCGAGCAGCGTGCCGGCCGGAATCAGGATGTTGATCAGGGCGGGCAGCGGTGCCAGGCCGCCGGCTCCGCGGCCGGGACCGGACTGGGCGCGCGCGGAGGCACGGCCTCTGGCTCGTCCGCCGTCCTCGTCCGCCGCTCGGCGCCGGCTCTCGTCGCACCGCCAGGAGCCGGGATGGCCTCGAAGCCCCGGTCACCGGGCCCGTCGTCATCGTTGCTCGTCCGCGGTCCTCGTCGCGGTAGCCGGGGTCGTCCTGCCAGTCTTCGGCGGGCAGGAGCCGGCGCGGGACCTCCGCTTCGCGATCCGGCGGCGGCGGTGAGCTGGTCCAGCGGGTCGCGGCCCTGGAGCAGCTCGGTCATGACCAGGGCGCGCAGGTGCTGCAGCGAGCCTTCCCGGTTCGCGTTGCGGAGCTTGACGGCGAGCGCGTCGATGTTCGCCTTGGCGGCCAGGGCGGTGACGGGATCGAGTTCCCGGCCGGCGAGCATCGCGTTCCCTGACCGCTCATGCCTCACCTCGACCCGCTGGCCGTCCTGGCGGGCGTGCTCCCTGCGCCGCTTCACCGCCGCCGGGTCGAGCTTCATTTCCAGCGCCGCGGCCTTGCGGCCGAGCTGGTCGGGGCGCAGGCCCGGTGCGGCGGCCGCGAGGACCTCGTCCGCGCGGGCCGCGTCCTGCGGGGTCAGCGCCCAGGTGTAGCTCCAGATGATGGTACGCGCGGGCGGCGTCGATGGTGCCCGTCTGCCATCCCGGCGAGGGTCCGCGGGAGGCGGGTGGCCAGGTCGGTGGCCTGCCAGATCCGTTCGTCGGCGTAGCGGGCGGTGCAGACGAGCTCGGCCGCGAGCTCCTCGCCGGGGAACTGGCCGGGGCGGCAGTGCAAGGGCACCTTGCGGGACTTCGCCTCCTCGCGCTCCACCTCGCGGCGGCGGGCGAACTCCGCGATCGCGATGGCCTGCAGGTAGGCGGCCCGGTTCTCCAGCCGCCGCGCCGCCGACAGCGCCCCGATCAGCTGGTCATCGGAGAGGGCCGCGAGGTCGGACGACCGCCTGCTCGGTCAGCGCGGACAGGACCGGGCCTGGACGCAGCACGTCGGCGGCCTGGTCCTGGCCGAACGCGGCGCTCAGCGCCTCACCGCCGAGACCGTCGGGCCGCACATCGCGGCGAGCAGCGCCGGATCGACGTCGCGACGCGTCGCCGAGGCTGACCGAGACCGCCGGGCCCTCGAGCTCCCATTCCTCCGGAATCCGCGGCACGTCCCGCGTCGATGTCGGCGACCAGCGGTCGATGTCGGCATCCAGGTCGAAGTCGTCCTCAGCCGGGGCGGCAGGCGGGCTGAAGCTGAGACCGCCGGCGTGCGGCGCGAAGGAGGGAAGCTCTTCCGGCGCAGCCCCGGAAGCGGGCCGGACTCGCGAGTTATCCATGTCGGCCCTCCTTCCGGATGACCAAGGCTGATGAATTTATCGATACGAATATTATAGCGACATCGATCTACCATCGTCGAGCTGGTGAAGACCTATTTTTCAAGATCTTTTCGATTTGATCGATATGGGCACCCTGAGGACATCATGAGCACAGGCAAAGGGCAGTCGCCCGCCGCCCTGCCAAGGGCCTGGCTGGGATAACGAGCGGCTGGCCAGCGCCTGCGACGCCAGGCGGGCGCCCGCCGCGAGGTCCTCGAGCTTCGCCCAGACGATCTCCGGGTGGCCGACCCGCCCGGCCAGGCCGCAGTCGGTGCCCGCGATCACGTTCTCGCGCGCCGACGAGCTGCGCGTAGCGGGTCAGCCGCTGGGCGACAAGCTCCGGGTGCTCGATGATGTCCGTGGCGTGCCCGACCACGCCGGGCATCAGCGTCGCGCCGTCCGGCAGCTTCACGTCCTCCCAGACGACCCACTCGTGCTCGTGCCGGGGGTTGGCCGCCTCGATGGAGTAGCACCCCGCCGGGACCGACAGCACGAGGTCGACGATGTCGCGCAGCGGGATGTCGTCCCGGTGCGGGCCGTGGTGGCTGCCCCAGCAGACGTGCAGCCGCACCTGCTCGGGCGGGATGCCCCGCAGGGCGTGGTTCAGCGCCTCGACCCGCAGCGCCGCGTACCGCCGGTACTCGGCGCACGGTCATGTCGGGGAACATCTGCCAGCCGTCGGGCAGGTCAGGGTCGTCGACCTGAAGCAGCAGCCCGGCGTCCGTGATGGCCTTGTACTCCTCGTGCAGCACGTCGGCGATCGCGGCGAGGAACGACTCATCGTCCGGGTAGTGCTCGTTCAGCAGCCAGTGCTCGACCGTGCCGGGCGTGATGGCGGGCAGGAACGCGTCGACCCCGTGCGCGACGGCCGCCGAGGCCAGCCGGTCGATGTCGGCCCTGGCGTCCGCCGCGCCCGTGTACCGCAGCGGGCCGGCGCAGACGTACTCCGTCACCGGCGCGGCGCCCTGCCCGGGGACAACGAGCCGGCGGCCGGGAAAGCCGCCGAGCCCGGCCGCGTAGAAGCCGGGGAAGTCCCTGCTGTCGCGCCCGGTGACCCCCGCGTTGCGGGGCCGGAACTCACTGGCCGGAACCGTTCTTTCCTCGAAGCCGCTCATCCGGTCGCGGATGTAGCCGATGAACAGCCCGCGCTTGGAGACCTCGCCGTCGTTGACGATGTCGACGCCCGCGGCCACCTGCCTGGCGACGACGTCGGCCACCGCGGCGGGCAGCGCCGCCTCGAAGGACTGCCGCTCGCGGGGGCCGGCGTCGAAGAGCCGCTGCAGCCCCTCGGGCCGCGGCAGCACCCCGGCGTGTGACACGAGAATCCGTTCAGTGCTTCGTAGCATCGCCTGCGTCCTTCAGTCGGTTGCCGGCGCAGGCGCGGGCCTGCCCGCGAAGTAACGTATCGCCCCGCCGGCCGCTGGCCTACCCCAAGAACAAGGATCATCCGAACGGTTTCGTGCTCCGCCCGATCCGCCCGCCGCGCGCCGAGGGGTCAGCCGGAGCGGGCGGGGGAAGACGCCCGGTT
>CAVTKQ010000022.1:0-43563 GCA_963735315.1 uncultured Actinomycetota bacterium | reverse complement strand
ACATGAAGTTGCGGGTGTGCAGGGCGGACAGCTCGGCGGCCTCGTCGTCGGGGAAGCCGATGCACGGCCAGGCGCCGGCGGCGGCCCTCGTCCATCCGGCCTGCAGGTCGCGCACCGCCTGCCAGCCGCGGCGGATCGCCGCCGGCGACCACGAGCCGGCGGCGAGCACGACCAGGGCGTCGAAGACCTCGGCGTTCAGGCCGGCGGTGTCGAGCAGCGCGGCGTGGCGGCGCTCGACCGCTGGCGCAGCGTGCCCAGGTAGTGCGGGTCGGCGCCGGGCCAGGTGCGCCGTGTGCGCCACGCCGAACGCGACGTGGCGGGCCTCGTCCTGCAGCGCGAGCCGGGTCACGTCGGCGGTGACCGGGTCGGGGGCGTGGTCGTGCGAGGAAGCGCAGCAGGTCGAGGAAGGTGCCCTCGCCGAGCACCGACAGCAGGAACGACGCCGTGGTGAAGTCCGGCTCGTCGAGCAGCGTCTGCAGCGAGGCCCGGCCGCCGGCCGACGAGGTGCCGAGCGGCGCCGCCGGACAGCAGGGCGCGGCGGGTGAACACCTCGACGTGGCGGGCCTCGTCGGCGACCTGGGTGGCCAGCAGCTGCATGACCTCCCGGAAGTGCGGGTGGAGCTGGGCCAGGAGCCGGGCCGGGACCATGAGCGCGGCCTGCTCGTTCTCGACCAGGTAGGTCATGACCTGCACGACGGCGCGCTCGACCTCGGCGGGACCGCGCCGAGCGGGCGCGGTCCAGTCGACGGCGGTCGCCGGGTCCCACTGGCTGGCGCGCCGCCGCGGCGTACAGCCGCGGCGCGATGTCGGCCCACACGTGCTCGCGCTCGACCAGTGGGCGCCGAGCGGCGGGCCGCCCGCCTCGACCAGCGCGCCGCGGGCGGCCAGGCCCCAGGCCTGGTCGGCGCGCGCCGCGGGCGGCCCGGCGGCGTCGCCGGCCCGCTCCGCGCCGAGCCAGCGCCGGTCGCCCGCGCCGCCCTTCACGACGACGACCGCCGCGTCCGCCGGCCGCGGCCGCCGGCTGGCGACGCGACGGTGCCGTCATCGTCCGCGACCCGGTGCCCGTGCTCGCGGCACCAGGCGGCCAGGTGGACGCGCAGCGCCGGGTGCCGTGCCGGTGACGGTCAGCCGCTCGCCCGGGGCGCAGCCGCGCGAGCGCCCGGGCGACCAGCAGGTGCCCGCCCTCGTCGAGGCCGAGGTCGGCGAGGTCGCGAGTTCGGTGACCGGCATCGCGCGCCGCCCTACGGCCGGTAGTCCGCCGCGGTGATCTCGCCGTCGGCGTCGTAGAACCCGGCCTCGTCGACCGCGCGCTCCAGCTGCGCGTAGCCGGACAGGCGGGGCGGCCGCCACTCCTTGAGCCCCTCGAGGTCGAGCAGCGGGCGCACCGCCGCGTCGGCGTAGTCCATGCCGAGCAGCAGCTCGCCGAAGCGGGCGAGCTCCGCGCGCCGGCCGCCGACGGGCCCGCGGTCATGGTGCAGTGGTCGTACGGCGGGCGTCTGGGCCAGGACCCGGGCCGACCCGGCGGGCAGCATCCCCTCGCGGCCGAAGAGCAGCAGGTTCGCGTCGATCATGCAGGCCGCGTCGACCGTCGCCGGGTCGGCCGACGAGCAGCGCGCGGGCCGCGTCCCGCTCGCCGCCGATGTGGTCGCCGTGCAGGCCGACGCCGACGTCGAAGCGCCGCACGGTGACGTCGGCGCCCGGCGACGAGCCCGGCCGACCGCAGCAGCGACAGCGGGAGCAGCGTGGCCTGCGGCGAGTCGACCGCGCCGGTCGCCACGACCCGGCCCGGCGAGGTCGCCGAGCGACGTGACCGGGCGAGTCGGCCCGCACCACGACCACCGAGCGCAGGTCGCAGTCGGTGTCGCGCATCGTGACCGGGGTCAGCGCGACGCCGCGCGCCGCGGCGAGCCGCCGGGCGCGCACCCAGGCCAGCGGCGAGTTCCAGGCCACGTCGATGCGCCCGGCGACCAGGTCCGTCGACCTGGCGCTCGTAGTTCGAGTAGAGCACGTAGTCGAAGTCGAGGCCGCGCCGCGCAGCCAGGCGCGGAACCCGTCCCAGATGGTGACGACCTTGGGGTCGTAGGCGACCGCGCCGAGCAGCAGCGCCGGCGAGCGCATCACACGTCCCCGAGCAGCGGCAGGCCGAGCAGGGCCCGGCCGATGAAGTCGTGCAGCGCGTCGGTGGTCGGCGCCATCACCCGGGCCGCCCGGGAGTCGCGGAAGAGCCGCTCGATCCCGACTCCTTGCGGAACGCCGCGCCGCCGCAGACCTTCATCGCCAGGTCGGCGGCGTCCGCCGCGGCCTCGCCCGCCGCCGCCTTCACCTCGAGCACCAGCAGCTGGCGTCCGCGCGGCCGCTCTCGACCGCCGTGAGCGTCTCGGAGATCAGCGCCCAGGTCCGGTCGGCCTCGATCCGCAGCCGGGCGAGCTGCGCGCGCGGCGCCGGCTGCTGCGCGAGCGACTCGCCGAGGTGCTCGAGCCGGGTCGCGCTCAGGTGCGCGGCCGTCTCGTCGGCGAGCCGGCGCATCAGCCCGGCGCTCAACGCCGCCGAGCAGACCAGGAACAACGGCAGCACCGCCGCCAGCGCGAGGTCGAGCCCGGCGCCGTCGGCGCCGAGCATCGCGCCGAGCGGCACGGTCACGCCGTCGGCGGTCATCGGCGCGGAGGCGTTGCCGCGCAGCCCGAGGCCGTCGAACGTCCCGGCCACCGACAGCCCGGCGGCGCCGCCGGGCACCAGCCACAGCGTCATCGGCCCGGCCGCCGGCGCGCCGCGCAGCGGCCGGCTCGACCACACGTAGCTGTCGGCGTGCCCGGCCGAGGTGACCCAGCTCTTGGCCGCGTCGAGCCGCACGGTCTGCCCGTCGTCGGCCAGCGCCGCGCTGGACAGCGGCGCCCAGAAGTGGGACCGCGACCCGGTCTCGGAGAACGCCAGCGTGGACAGGTGCGTGCCGCGCCGCGATCGCGGTCAGCGTCTCCTTGTCCCCGGCCGCCGTCAGCGCGGCGACCGCCGCGTAGTGCATGGTCACGACCATCGCGGTCGACCCGCAGACGGAGCCGAGCTCGCGGACCACGTCCGCGGCCTCCCGCAGTCCCGCGCCGCCGCCGCCCAGGTCGGCCGGCACGGTGAGCGCCAGCAGCCCGGCCGCGCCGAGCGCGCTGACCTGCTCCTGGGGGAACTCGCCGGATGCGTCGACCGCCGCCGCCGCCGGGTGCCACGACCTCGTCGATGACCCGCAGGAGCGCGTCGCGATACGACTCCTGAGATGGCATTGCCGCCTGCCTCTCGCTGTATGCAGTTCGCTTAAGCCCAGCCGACCGGCCGGGCGCCTCTCATCGTCCTGCCGTACCCACGTCGCGCGCTATGACCGCGCAGCCACAGGAAATCACCGCGGCCGTTTGTGCTGGCCCTCAACCGCGCCGCCCGCGGGCGCTGTCAGCCCACCGCGTCGGCGCGGATGTGCTCGAAGATCAGCGACGTCTCGGTGTAGGACACGTCCTCGTTGGAGGACAGCGTCTCGACGAAGTCCCGCAGCGCCGACGTCGACGCCGCCGCGACGTGCAGCAGGAAGTCGTCCTTGCCGGCCAGGAAGAACACGTTCAGCACCTCGGGCAGCCCCGCCACCTCGGCGACGAACACCGCGGATCCGGCTGCGGGCGTGCGACTGCAGCCGGACGGCGATCATCGCCTGCAGCGGCCGCCCGAGCGCGGCCGGGTCCACGTCGGCGTGGTAGCCGCGGATCACGCCGCGCTCGCGCAGCGACCTGACCCGCCCGAGGCAGGTCGACGGCGCGATGCCGACCCGCTCGGCGAGCGCGTTGTTGGCGATCCTGGCGTCCCGGGCCAGCTCGCGCACGATGTGCCGGTCGATGTCGTCGAGGTCGCCCGTCGCCCGCCCTGGCGCCGCCTGGCCGGCCGCCGCGCCAGGCCGCGCCTGCCCGCGGGCCACGGCGCCCGCCGGGCCCGACGGCCCAGTCCGGCCGAACACGATTCGGCTGGCCCCCCGAAGTAACCGATCCCGATGAAGTTTCCGCCATCATGAGCAGCATTCTACAGAATCTTATTCAGGAATCTAGCAAGTTTTCCGATTAAAATGCATCATTGTAAGCGATGGAGCGGACTGCGTCAGACGGACGAAGTGCGTCCGCCGCCAGCGACGAAAGGCAGAGCGCCATGAAGGTCGGCATCCCCCGCGAGGTCAAGAACCACGAGTACCGCGTCGCCATCACGCCCGCGGGCGTGCGCGAGCTGGTCAGCCACGGTCACGAGGTCTACCTCGAGAAGGACGCGGGCGTCGGCTCGCAGCTCACCGACGACGCCTACGTCGCCGCCGGCGCCACCATCATCGCAGACGCGGACGAAGTGTGGGGCATCGCCGACATGGTGCTCAAGGTCAAGGAGCCGATCGCGGAGGAGTACCACCGCATGCGCCCCGGCCTGACGCTGTTCACCTACCTGCACCTGGCCGCCGACAAGGCCTGCACCGACGCCCTCCTCGGCAACAAGGTCACCGGCATCGCCTACGAGACGGTGCAGCTGGCCGACGGCAGCCTGCCGCTGCTCGCCCCGATGTCCGAGGTCGCCGGCCGCCTCGCCCCGCAGGTCGGCGCCTACCACCTGATGCGCGCAGGGCGGCGGTTACGGCGCGCTGCTCGGCGGCGTCCCCGGCACCCGCGCGGGCAAGGTCGTCGTCATCGGCGGCGGCGTCTCCGGCCAGCAACGCCGCGCAGATCGCGGTCGGCATGGGCGCGCACGTCACCGTCCTCGACAGGAACATCGCCAGGCTCCGCCAGATCGACGCGATCTACGCCGGGCGCATCCAGACCATCGCCTCCAACGCCTACGAGGTCGAGAAGGCCGTCCTCGACGCCGACCTGGTCATCGGCGCGGTCCTCGTCACCGGGGCCAAGGCGCCGAAGCTGGTCTCCAACGACCTGGTCAAGCGGATGAAGCCGGGCTCGGTGCTCGTCGACATCGCCATCGACCAGGGCGGCTGCTTCGAGGACTCCCACCCGACCACGCACGCCGAGCCGACCTTCCGGGTGCACGACAGCGTCTTCTACTGCGTGGCGAACATGCCGGGCGCCGTCCCGAACACCTCCACCTACGCGCTGACCAACGCGACCCTGCCCTACGCCGTCGAGCTCGCCGACAAGGGCTGGCGCGCGGCGCTCGAGGCGGACCCGGCCCTGGCCCTCGGCCTCAACACCCACGAGGGCCAGCTGACCAACGCCCCGGTCGCGGCGGCCCACGGCTACGAGTCCGTGCCCGTCGAGTCGGTGCTCTCCTAAGACAGAAGATCAAAGCGAGATCACCGGAACGGGAGCGGCTGACTCGGTCCGCGCCTCGTTCCCCTGCACGGTCAGGCGAGCCCGGCACCTTCTCCGTCATCCGCGACATGGCTCTGACGGGACGCCCTCTCCAGGGGGCGAAAAGCCGCGGACCGGAAGCCTCTAACCACCCCGCTGAGGCTTCCGGTCCGCGCTTATGTCCTACGGGACAGGAAGGCTGAACCACCCCTTCAGCCCTCCGGCCCGCCTAACATGCCGCTCCGGCGGAGCGCCGGCGCGTACGCCTGTTATACGGGACATGGCCGCGAACGGATTGGCCGCGCAGTTCCGCGACGTGGTCGCGCAGTGCGCGGTGGCGATGGCCGCTCGCGGCGCCCGGGTCGACACCATGCTGGTGGACTGCGCCGCGGTCAGCTGGGACGTGCTGGCCGGGCTGCTCGAGGACGCGCTGGCCGGGGAGTCCCTGGCCGGCGTGGTGTCGTTCCTCGGGCTCAGCGACGCGCCGCCGCCGGACGGGCCGGCGGGCCTGGCGGGGACGCTGGCGCTCGTCGAGGCGCTGGGCGACGCGGGGATCACGGTGCCGCTGTGGGTCGTCACCCGCGAGGCGGCGGCCGAGGACCACGGGCACTGCGGGCCCGTGAGCGGCCGCACCGACCCGCCGGCCGGGTTCGGCGCGCGGGCCGCCACCCTGCTGTGCACGGTGCTCCCGGGCTGGGAGGCGGACCAGGCGGCGACCCGCCCGGCCGGCCGCAGGCGCGTCCGGCGGCGGGCCAGGCCGGCGACCGGCCTGGCCGGCGCCAGGATGGCCAGCGCCGGCCTGGTCAGCGCCGGTCCGGTCAGCGGAGGCGGACCGGGAGTGTTTCCAGGCCGTGGATGAGGCTGCTGGGGCGCCAGCGCAGCGATGACGGGTCCGCCGCCAGCGACAGGCCGGGGAACCGGGCAAGCAGCGCGCCGAACGCGACCTCGCCCTCAAGCCGGGCCAGCGGCGCGCCCAGGCAGTAGTGGATCCCGTGCCCGAAGGCCACGTGCCCGCCCGCGTCCCGCCGCACGTCGAGCCGGTCGGGGTCGCCGAACCGGCCCGGGTCGCGGTTGGCCGACGAGGTGACGCACAGCACCCACTCGCGGGCCGGGATCGTCACCCCGCCGATCTCCACCGGCTCGAGCGTGAACCGGTCGGTCGCGTGGTTGAGCGGGTTGACGTAGCGCAGCAGCTCCTCGACCGCGCCGGGCAGCAGCGACGGGTCGGACCGCAGCCGGTCAAGCTCGGCGGGGTTCGTGAGCAGCGCCAGGGTCCCGGACGCGATCAGGTTCGTCGTCGTCTCATGGCCCGCCACGAGCAGCAGGAACAGCATCGCGATCAGCTCGCGCTCGTCGAGGAGTCGCCCGAGTCGCGCGCGCTCGATCAGCGCCGACACCATGTCGTCGGCCGGCTGGGCGCGCTTGGCCGCGACCAGCCCGGTGAAGTAGTGGTACATCGCGGTCGCCCGCGGCGCGGAAGCTCCCGGGCTCGCCCTCGCTGGTCACGATCGCGTTGGACCACTGCCGGAACTGGGCCTGGTCCCGCGCGGGCACGCCGAGCAGCTCGCAGATCACGGTGACCGGCAGCGGGAACGCGAACGCCTCGATCAGGTCGACCGTGTCCTCGCCCGCCGCCAGCGCGCGGCCTCGAGCGCGTCGAGCAGCGACGCGGTGATCGCCTCGACGCGCGGCCGCAGCCCGGCGACCCGGCGCGCGGTGAAGGCCTTCGAGACCAGCTTGCGCAGCCGCGTGTGGTCCGGCGGGTCGGCGTTGAGCATGTGCACGGTCAGGTAGCCGGTCACCTCGTCCGGCACCCAGTCGGGTCGCGTCAGCTTGCCCGCCCAGTCCTTGTGCAGCCGGGGGTCGGCGAGCGCGGCCCGCACCTCGGCGTACCGGGTGACCAGCCAGACCCGGTCGCCGTGCGGCAGCACGACCTGCGTGACCGGCCCCTCCTCGCGCATCCGGGCGAAGTAGGCGTGCGGGTTCTGGTAGTAGTCGGCGCCGAGCTGCACCGTGTCTAGCACTGCCGGCGGGGCGCCGCGGATTCCGTCACAGTCGCCAGCCTACAAGATATAACGCGACTGGGGTCAAGCCGCGCGCGCACTTGCGCGGGAGAATGTTAACGATATCTTAACAGTTGCCCCGATGCGCGAGCGGCCGCCCGGAAGCCGGCTGCGCGTCGAACGCGGAGGCGGCAGACCCGTTCGGTACCGTCTTCTTAACCGCCGGGGCGGCGCGCGGGACCGCGCGAACCCCCGCCGGCGACTAGTCTTAGTGCCGTGGCCGACCCGAATCGTTATCGCCCCAAGCCCGGGGAGATCCCCGAGGAGCCCGGCGTGTACCGGTTCCGCGACGAGCGCGGCCGGGTCGTCTACGTGGGGAAGGCGAAGTCGCTGCGGCAGCGGCTCAACCAGTACTTCGCCGACTACACCGCGCTGCACCCGCGCACCCAGCTGATGGTCACCACGGCCGCCAGCGTCGAGTGGACGGTCGTCAACACCGAGGTCGAGGCGCTCCAGCTCGAGTACTCCTGGATCAAGGAGTTCGACCCGCGGTTCAACGTCAAGTACCGCGACGACAAGTCCTACCCCTACCTCGCGGTGACGATGGGGGAGGACTTCCCCCGGGTCATGGTGATGCGCGGGCGCCAAGCGGAAGGGCACGCGGTACTTCGGGCCGTACTCGCACGCGTGGGCGATCAGGGAGACGGTCGACACGCTGCTGCGCGTCTTCCCGGTCCGCACCTGCTCCACCGGCGTGTTCAAGCGCGCCGGGCAGATCGGCCGCCCGTGCCTGCTCGGCTACATCGGCAAGTGCTCCGCCCCGTGCGTCAAGAAGATCACCGAAGAGGAGCACCGGGAGCTCGCCGAGGACTTCTGCGACTTCATGTCCGGCCAGACCAGCCGCTTCATCAGGAAGCTCACCGCCGACATGAAGCAGGCCTCCGACGAGGAGGAGTACGAGCGCGCCGCCCGGCTGCGGGACGACATCAAGGCCCTGGAGCGCGCCCTGGAGAAGCAGGCGGTGGTCCTCGGCGACGGCACCGACTGCGACGTGATCGCCCTGGCGGAGGACCAGCTCGAGGCCGCCGTCCAGATCTTCTACGTGCGCGGCGGCCGGATCAGGGGCCAGCGCGGCTGGGTCCTCGAGAAGGTCGAGGAGACCACGACGGCGACGCTCGTCGAGCACTTCCTCGGCCAGTTCTACGGCGAGGGAACGTCGCCGGACAGCAACGGCATCCCCCGCGAGGTCCTCGTCCCCGAGCTCCCGCCGGACGCCGAGGCGATGACCCAGTGGCTGTCGCGAGCGCCGCGGCGGCCCGGTGCACCTGCGCGTCCCGCAGCGCGGCGACAAGAAGACCCTGGCCGAGACCGTCGCCCGCAACGCCAAGGAAGGCCTCGCGCTGCACAAGCTCCGCCGCGCCAGCGACCTCACCACCCGGTCCAAGGCGCTGCAGGAGATCCAGGACGCCCTCGAGCTCGACGACGCGCCGCTGCGCATCGAGTGCTACGACGTCTCCAACCTGCAGGGCACGCACGTCGTCGCGTCCATGGTCGTCTTCGAGGACGGCCTGGCCCGCAAGAGCGAGTACCGCCGCTTCTCGATCAAGGGCTACGACGGCACCGACGACGTCTCGGCGATCCGCGAGGTGATCACCCGCCGCTTCCGCCGCTACCTGGAGGAGCGGGAGGAGTCCGGCGAGCTGGACACGCTCGGCGACCCCGAGGCGCGCGAAGATCAAGATCCAGACCAAGATCAGGCCGAACGACTGGTGGTTACACCGCAGCGGAAGTTCGCCTACCCGCCGAACCTGGTGGTCGTCGACGGCGGCGCGCCGCAGGTCGCGGCGGCCGCCGCCGCGCTCGCCGACCTCGGCATCGACGACGTGTCCGTCTGCGGCCTCGCCAAGCGCCTGGAAGAGGTCTGGCTGCCCGGCCAGGAGTACCCGGTGATCATGTCCCGCTCGTCGGAGGGCCTCTACCTGCTGCAGCGGGTGCGGGACGAGGCGCACCGGTTCGCGATCACCTACCACCGCGCCAAGCGGGGCAAGGCCGCGACCACCTCGGTGCTCGACTCCGTTCCCGGCCTCGGCCCGGCCCGGCGGGCCGCGCTGCTGAAGGCGTTCGGGTCGGTGAAGGCCGTCTCGGCGGCGACGCCGGACGAGATCGCGGCGGCCGTGCCGGGAATCGGGCCGAAGCTGGCCGAGACGGTCGTGGCCGCGCTGCACAGTGTTTCCAGGGACAACGGTGTTTCCAGAGACAACAGTGCTTCCAGGGACAGCAGCACGTCCGGGCGGCAAGGGACAGGTTACGGGGGAGTCGGATCAATGACTGAGAACGCCGGTGAGCGGGTGACGCCTGGCACGCCCGACATCGTGATCATCACCGGCATGTCCGGTGCCGGGCGGTCCACCGCGGCCAAGTCGCTTGAGGACCTCGGCTGGTTCGTCGTGGACAACCTGCCGCCCGCGCTGCTGCCCACCATGCTCGACCTGGCCGACCGCGCGTCCCTGGCGGGCATCGCGGCCATCGTCGACGTGCGGTCGCGGGCGTTCTCCACCGACCTGAAGTCCGCGATCTCCTCGCTCGGCGCGCGCGGCGTCGCCCCGCACGTGCTGTTCCTCGAGGCCTCCGACGCGGTCCTCGTCCAGCGCTTCGAGAACGTGCGCAGGCCGCACCCCATGCAGGGGGCCGGCACGATCCTCGACGGGATCACGGCCGAGCGCGAGCTGCTGCGCGAGATCCGCGGCGACTCCGACATCGTGCTCGACACGTCCTCGCTGAACGTGCACGAGCTGCGCTCCCGGATGCACGGCTACTTCGGCGGCGACTCGGTGACCGGGCTGCGGCTGAACATCGTCTCGTTCGGCTACAAGTACGGGCTGCCCGTGGACGCGGACCTGGTCGCCGACTGCCGGTTCCTGCCCAACCCGCACTGGGTGCCCGAGCTGCGCCCGCTGAGCGGCCTCGACGCGTCGGTGCGCGACTACGTGCTCGGCCAGCCGGCCGCGTCGGCGTTCCTCGCCGCGTACCTGGCGGTGCTTGAGGTGTCCCTGGCCGGCTTCGAGCGGGAGGGCAAGCGGTACGTGACGCTCGCGGTCGGCTGCACCGGCGGCAAGCACCGGTCGGTGGCGATGGCCGAGCAGCTCGCGGCCCGGCTGGCCGGGCGCGACGTCACCGTCTCGCACCGCGACCTCGGGCGGGAGTGAATCGCTTGCTGTTGTCTTCCGGGGGGACGGCCCCCCGTACCCCCGCTGTCCGGCCCGAAGCTGCGGGGTGGCTCTTGGCTGCTGAGCCGTTCCTCAAGGGGACGCCCTTCCGTCCGCCTCGGGTTGTCGCGTTCGGTGGCGGGCACGGCCTCGCCGCGTCGCTTTCCGCCCTGCGCCGGGTCACGGACGACGTGACCGCGATCGTCACCGTGGCCGACAACGGCGGGTCGTCCGGCCGGCTGCGCAGGGAGTTCGGCGCCCTGCCGCCCGGCGACCTGCGGATGGCCCTGGCCGCGCTGTGCGGGGACGACGAGTGGGGCACGACCTGGGCCCGGGTGGTGCAGCACCGGTTCGGCGGCGACGGCGACCTGGCCGGGCACTCCCTCGGCAACCTGCTCATCGCCGGGCTGTGGGACCTGCTCGGCGACCCGGTCGCGGGCCTGGACTGGGTCGGCCGGCTGCTGCGGGTGACCGGGCGGGTGCTGCCGATGGCGGCGGTGCCGATGGACATCATCGCCTGCGTGGAGGGGCTCGACCCGGCCGCGCCCGGCGGCCGTCTCCACGGTGCGCGGGCAGGCGGCGGTGGCGGTCACGCCCGGGCCGGGTGCGGTCGATCTCGCTGCTGCCCGCCGACCCGCCGGCCGTGCCCGAGGCGGTGACGGCGGTCCTTGAGGCGGACTGGGTGGTGTTCGGGCCGGGGTCGTGGTTCACCTCCGTGCTGCCGCACCTGCTCGTGCCGTCGCTGCGGTCCGCGCTGACGGCCACGTCGGCGCGTAAGCTCGTGGCGCTGAACCTGATGGCGCAGCCGGGGGAGACCGAGGGATTTTCGCCGCACCGGCATCTGGAAGTTCTCGCCGACCACGCGCCATCATTGTCTTTTGATGTCGTGCTCGCCGACGCCGGCGCGGTGGCCGGCGCGGAGGAGGAGCTCAGGAAGGCGGCGGGGCTGCTCCGCGCCTCCCTGGCGCTCGCCGACGTGGCGGCGCCCGACGGGACGCGGCACGACCCGGTACGGCTGGCCGCGGCCTTCCGCCAGGTTTTCCGTGCCGGATGATGCGAGCGCGGCAGCCGGGGCCGCCGGGAGCGCAAACGGCGACAGGAGCCGGCCGACGAGCTCTCGCCGGTCGGGCGGGCCTGATATGGTCGCGGCTTTCGCGATCAGGCCCGCCGGGACGGGCATCGGGGGGTACGGGGGGTCGTCCCCCTGGAGACACTGCAACACTGAGTTATGGGGGTGCTGTCGCGATGGCGATGACGGGCGTCGTGAAGGACGAGCTCAGCCGGGTGCCGGTGGTCAAGCCGTGCTGCCGGAAGACGGAGGTGTCCACGCTGCTGCGGTTCGCGGGCGGGCTGACGCTGACCGGCCGGGCACATCGTGATCGAGGCCGAGCTCGACACCGCGGCGGTGGCCAGGCGGCTGCGGGCGTCGATCTCCGAGGTGTTCGGCCAGCCGTCCGAGCTGCTTGTCCTCGCGCCCGGCGGGCTGCGCAAGGGCAACCGCTACGTGGTCCGGGTGGCGAAGGGCGGCGACAGCCTCGCCAGGCAGGCCGGCCTGATCGACAGCTTCGGCCGGCCGGTGCGCGGGCTGCCGCGGCAGGTCGTCTCCGGCGGCATCTGCGACTGCGAGGCGGCCTGGCGCGGCGCGTTCCTCGTGCACGGGTCGCTGACCGAGCCGGGCCGGTCGATGGCCCTCGAGATCACCTGCCCCGGCTCGGAGGCGGCGCTGGCCCTGGTCGGCGCGGCGCGGCGGCTGAAGATCTCCGCGAAGGCGCGCGAGGTCCGCGGCGTGGACCGGGTGGTGATCCGCGACGGCGAGGCGATCGCGGCGATGCTCACCAGGCTCGGCGCCCATGACAGCGTGCTCGCGTGGGAGGAGCGCCGGATGCGCCGCGAGGTGCGGGCGACCGCCAACCGGCTCGCGAACTTCGACGACGCCAACCTGCGCCGCTCGGCCCGGGCCGCGGTCGCGGCGGGCGCCCGGGTGGAGCGCGCGCTTGAGATCCTCGGCACCGACGCGCCCGAGCACCTGGTCATGGCCGGGCGGCTGCGCGTCGCCAACCGGCAGGCGTCGCTGGAGGAGCTCGGCCAGCTCGCCGACCCGCCGCTGACCAAGGACGCGATCGCCGGCCGCATCCGCCGCCTGCTGGCCATGGCCGACCGCCGCGCCGCCGACCTGGGCATGCCGAGCACGGAGGCCTGCCTGACCGCCGACATGCTCCCGTAGAGGCCGGCGCGCCGCGTCGGCCTGGCGTCGCGTCTGTACTCGCCGTCGCGGCTGTCACCGTCCGAGCGCCATTGGCGTGGCCGGAACGCCGTCGTCGAGCAGCGCCGCCAGGAGCTTGCCCAGGGCGCGCGGGGCGAACAGCCGGAGCCCCGGTAGCCCGCGATCTCGGGCGGCGCCACCAGCGGAAGCCGACGATGTTCTCGCCGGCGAGCTCGTCGTCGGACATCGAGCCGCGAGGCTCGAAGGACGCGGCGCGGACCAGGAAGAAGTCGTTGATCACGCCGTCGTAGCCGGCCGCGTGACCCGGCTCGGCAACCACCTGGTGCCAGACGTGCGGCGGGTCGGCGTTGACCTTCAGCCCCACCTCTTCGCGCAGCTCCCGGCGCAGCGCGGCCTGCAGGGTCTCCCCGGGCTCGACGCCGCCGCCGGGCGCCGCCCACACCACGACCGTCCCGGCGGGCCCGGGGACGGCGAACCGGCACAGCAGGATGCGGTCGTCCTCGTCGAGGATGAGCGCGCGGACCGAGTGACGCAGGTGCGCCGTGGGCATCCGCACATGCTACGGGGCCCGCACCGCTGCGCCGCGCGGCGGAGCCGCCGCTCCCGGCCGGCCCACTCGGCGGATAACAGCAACAAGTGCCGCGCGCGCCGGGCTGACGCCGGGGTTCGGAAAGATGGTGGATCGCTAGACGCGCCTATGGCAGCGCACAGCGATCCACGTATCTTCCTGGCCAGCCCGGCCGCCGCACTTCGTGATAACAGCAAGAAGCGCGGAGCGCCGCGGCAGTCAGGGCGCGCTCGGGCGGCGGTCGGAGGCGCGCTTGCGGGCGGTCAGGGGCGCTCGCGCGCCTGCCCTGGCCGGGGAGCGGGCGCTCGCCGGCGCGGGAGGCGGCGCGGGCGAGGACGACCGCGACGACGGCGAGCAGCGAGACCGTGGTCAGGGCCGACGCGCAGGCTGACCGCGCCGGCCAGGAAGCCGATGACGGGCGGGCCGAGGAGGAAGCCGGCGTAGCCGAGGGTGGAGGCGGTCGCCACGCCGTGCGGGCCCGCGAGGACGCCGACCCGGGCCATGGCCGTGGGGAAGGCGTTGGCCACGCCGAGGCCGGCCAGCGCGAAGCCGACCAGCGCGAGCGGCAGCACCGGGGACAGCGCCGCGGCGATCATTCCCGCGAAGGTGACCAGGCCGCCGTAGACCAGGACGCGGGTCTGGCCGAGGCGGGCGAGCAGCGTGCTCCCGGCCAGCCGCCCGCAGGCCTCGGCGAGCGCGAAGGCGGCGTAGCCCGCGGCGGCGAGGCCCGGCGCGGCGCCGAGGTCCTCGCGCAGGTGGAGCGCGCCCCAGTCGCTGACCGCGCCCTCGCCGTAGGTCGAGCAGAGCGCGATCACGCCCGAGCAGCAGCGACCGTCCGCCACACCCCGGAGTGCCCGGCGGGCCGGCCGGGTGACCGCCCTCGTTCGGATCGCCTCCGCGCCTCGCCGCCGGCCGGTCCCGGCGGCGCCCCCGCTGCCGCCGGGACCGGGGGCCGCCGCCTCGCCGCGCCGGCGCGCGCGACGGGCAGGGGAGTGGCCAGCACGACCCGGCCGCAGACGGCCGTCACCGCCAGGCCGAGCAGGCAGACGAGCGAGAAGTGCGCGAGCGGGGTCAGCGCGGGGGCGGCGAGGCCGCCGAGCGCGGCGCCGGCGAGCCCGCCAAGGGACCACGCCGCGTGGAACGACGGCATGACCGGGCGGCGCAGGACGGCGACGAGGTCCACGGCGAGGCTGTTCATCGCGACGTTGAGGCCGCCGTAGCCGATGCCGAACACGCGAGGCCGAGCCCGAGCGTGACCGCCGACCTGGCGAGCGCGGGCAGCAGCAGGGCGAGCGACAGCCACACGGCGCCGGCCACCACGACCCGGCGGCGCTGCCGAACCGCCGGCACAGCGCGCCCGTCAGCGCCATCGTGGCGATGGCGCCGACCGACACCCCGAGCAGCGCTATCCCCAGGGTCGCCGGCGACGCGCCCACCGCCGCCTTCACCGCCGGGATGCGCACCGCCCAGCTCGCGAACACGAAGCCGTCCATGCGCGAAGAACGCGGTGATGGCGACGCGTAGCGCGGCTCGTCTCGTTGCGTGCCGTGGCCGGGAGCGGTATTTTGTATAGCAACTGCACAAAATAAGGATAGAGGTAAATCGAAATGCGGACAACCGGGTGGAACTGACTTCCGCGACGCTGCCCGGGATCGCGCTGACGCTGATCCACACCGGGCGGGCGCCCACGCGCTCGGCGCTGACCAGCCAGCTCGGCGTCACCCGGGCGACCACCGGCGCGATCACGGGCGAGCTGCGCGACCTCGGCCTGATCGTGGTGGACGCGGGCCCGGGTCGCGGCGGCGGGCAGCAGGGCAGGCCCTCGCACCGCCTGCTGCCCGACCCGTCCGGGCCGGTGGCCCTCGCGGCCCAGGTGCACCCGGACGGCTTCGAGGTCGCGCTCGTCGGGCTTGGCGGGACCGTCGTCGCGCGCCACGCCGAGAACGGCCCGGTGCCCGCGGATCCCGGGCGGGCCCTCGCCCCGGTCGCCGAGGCCGCCGCCGCGCTGCTGGCGCGAGTCGGGCCGCCGGTGCGTCGGCGCCGCCGTCGCGGTGCCGACCGCCGTCACCCGCCCCGGGGGCACGGCGGTGCGCGCGCTCTACGTCGGCTGGCCCGACGGCGCGCCGGTCCGCGACATCTTCGCCGCGGAGCTCGCCCGCCACGGCGTGCGCGGCCCGACGGGCGGCCCGGTTGGCTGCGACGCCGTCAACGACGTCAACGCGCTCGCGCTCGCCGAGCACCGGCACGGCGCCGGCCGCGACGCCACGCACCTGCTCGTCGTGTCGGCCGAGCACCGCGGTGTCGGCGGCGCGCTCGTGCTAGCGCGGCGCGCTGTACACGGGCAGCAGCGGCCTCGCCATGGAGGCGGGCCACGTGAGCGTCGACCCGGACGGCCGCCCGTGCCTGTGCGGCAACCGGGGCTGCCTCAGCGTGGAGGCCGACGTCGAGCGGTTCCTCGGCGAGGCCGGGCACCCGCCGCCCGCGGGCGCCCCCGCTGCTCGACGAGGCCGTCGCCGTGCTGCGCGCCGGCTACCCGGCCGACGAGCGGGTGCGCGCCGCCGCCGACGCGGTCGCGGCGCGCCTCGGCCTGGGCCTGGCGGGCCTGATCAACGTGGTCAATCCCGACCGGGTCCTGCTCGGCGGCCTGTACCGGGAACTGCTCGCGGTCGCCCCGGAGCGGCTGCGCGAGGCCGTCACGCGGCGCAGCCCGTGGGGTCACGGCGCGGGCATCCCGATCGAGCGCTGCGACCTGGACGACGCCGGGCTGATCGGCGCGGCGGAGGTCGCCTGGCAGCCCGTCCTCGACAACCCCGCGCTGCTGCGCGGCGGTGATCGCGGAGCGTGAGCGGCCGGTCACCTATCCGCTCGCCGGGCCGTCTCGCGTCTCAGCTTGAGAACCTGCGGTGCCGCCGGCGTAGGTACTATCACCGAACTGCACCATTTGCGGCCAATGCAATTGCAGCGAGAGCGAGTGCGCCGTATCGTAACCAGGGAGTCAGCACAGCAGCACCGGGCGTGCCGGGGCGGTTGCCTACAAAACGGATGGGGGACGGGGATGCGGACTACTGGCTGGACCTGATCGTCGTCGCGCTTGCGCGAGGACATCGTATATGAGCGTCGGCCGGGCACCTGCCCGGCCGACGCTTCTCGTCGCCTGCGCGCGCTCCTGCCCTGCCCCGGCTGCCGCCGTCAGCCGTGGCCTTACGGTCAGTGGTCGCGGACGTAGAGCTTGCTGGCGCCGTAGCCGGGGAACGCGGCGAGCAGCCGGAAGTGAGCGGAGAACCAGGACTGCAGGGCTGGTGTCCACGGGATGCGCGCCGGGGCGCCGCCCGACAGCCACACGTAGTGGGCCTGCCCGAAGATCGCCTCCCAGCCGGCGACGACCTTGGGCGCGCTGCCCGGCGCCGCCCTGCGGTGACACGCCGCCGCTGAGCGCGAGGGTGGCCGCGAGCGAGTCGATGAGGTCGGGGCAGCCCGGGCTCGGCGCGGCGAACCGGTTCGCCGCGATCGCGAACGAGACCTGGTCGGCGACCAGGCAAGATCCGGCGGGGACCAGCGCGGACACGCTCGGCGGGCTCGCCGGGACGTGCGCCGGGGCCAGTTCGCGCGCCTCGATGCCCGCGATGGCCAAGATCACCACGGCGACGGCGGCGGCCAGGACCCGCCGGGCCAGCCTGGCGCCCGGGCCGTGGCCGGTGCCCCTGGATCAGGCAGGCGAGGCTGCCGCACGGCGGCGCCGGCGGCGATCGCCAGCCACGGCGCGGGGAAGTCCGGGTAGTGGTAGAAGAACGCCGAGTAGCCCATGATGGCGGCCGTCGCGAGCACCGCCGTTACCAGCGCGAACCACTCAAGCGGCGTCCGCTGGCGCACCCCGCGCAGGTACCCGGCGGCGATCAGCGCGATGCCGACGGCCGCCGCCGCGTACGCGGGCCAGCCCACCGCCACGGTGTGCGTGGAGGCCTCGGCGCCCATGGCGAACAGCGAGTGCGTGGTCGTCCCCGGGGCGGCGACCTTGCCGTCGCGGCCGAGCACGTCGATGAGCCCGGTCAGGTGCGCGAGCCGCAGCGAGATCGGCGGTGTACGAGCCGACCCGGCTGACCTGGTCGAGCAGCGTCTCGCGGATGAACCCCGCCGGGTCGGCGAGGGCGAACGGCCCGGCGAGGACCGCGAAGCCGCCGACCGCGCCGCCGACGAGGGCGCCCGCGCGCCTGGCGCGTGACGTCCCCGCCGGCGGCCGGGCGATGAGGCAGACGGCGAGCAGCACGGCCGCCGGGACCGCGGCCCAGAACTTGATCGCGACGCCGCAGCCGAAGGCCACGCCCGCCCAGGCGAGCCACCGCGGGCTCGCCAGGCGGCCCTCGCGGAACGCCGCGTTCGCCGCGAGCAGGCAGGCCAGGTTCATCCACGGCTCAAGCAGCAGCGTCCGCCCGGACAGCACGTCCGCCGGGTACACCGCGAGCAGCCCGGCGGTCACCGCGCAGGCCAGCGCGCCCCGGTGCCTGACGAGCCGGCCCGGCCAGCGGGACGCAGGCGGTGCTCGCGAGCACGCTGAGCACGCGGGCCGCCGCCAGCCCGGTGGCCTGCGACGTCAGCGAGCCCGACGAGGGCGCCGGGCAGCGCGACGACGACGATGCCCGGCGGCTGGACGAACGCGTAGTCCTTGTAGGGCAGCGCGCCGTGCAGCAGCCGCAGCGCCGCGCCGAGGTAGACGCCGTCGTCGTACTCGACCGTGCCCGAGGTCAGGAAGCCGGGCCTGGTGACCAGGAAGAGCCGCAGCGCGAGCGCGAGCACGGTCGCGGCGAGGATCGCCAGCCCGGTCGGCGTCATCGCGGGCAGCCACCGCGTGCGGGCCGGCCACCTTCCCTGTCGTGGATGTCCCGTCTCCGGAGCGGGTCCCGCCTGGTCACCGGACACCCCGTCCCTCGCGCGACGGACAGCAGGCATGTTGGACGCTCCGGGAGTACAAGGGGGGACAGGTCGTCTGGAGGTGGCCCAATTTACCATCGCGACCGGTCTCGTCCTGGCAGAGAGTGCATCCCGAACAGACTTCGATTTCGAACGGGCCCGTAGCCGCCGCTGACCGGTAAGCGGGTTTGCCTGACGCGCAGGGGAGGCCGCGGCCAACGGGCTCCTCGGGCTCGCCCTCGCAGCGCAGGCGCCGCCGGGGTGGTCGTCTGGCCGCTCACCGCACGGGGAGCAGCTCGACCTCGGTGCCCGCCGGAAGGTGCCCTGGCCGTGCGGGATCGGCCACCAGGCGTCGGCGCGGGCGAGCTGGCTGATCGAGCTCGCCCCGCGCCTGGCCGGGGTGGCCAGCGGGGACGCCGCCCGCCGGGTCCGGCGGCCAGCGTGACGAGCACCCAGTCCTCGACGTCGGCGGGGGAGGACCAGTCGCGGTCGAGGCGGGCGCGGACGCGGTCGCCGCGCCGGGGCCTGCCCGGTGAGCGCCGCGAGCATCGGCGCCGCGAACAGCTCGAAGATGACCGCCGTCGCCAGCGGGTACCCGGGCAGCCCGATGACCGGCGCGATCCCGGCCCGGCTGCGTCCGCGTGGCTCTGCCTCGCGGCCGCTTCGCGTGGCCGAGCAGCGCGGGATGACCGGGGCGCACCGCGACGCCGGCCACGGCGACGCCGCCGACCTGGGCGAGCACGGCGGCGGCGTGGTCGCCGCGCCCCCGGCTCGACCCGGCGATGACCAGGATCAGGTCGGCGCTGGCCGGCCGCGCGCCGCAGCTCCACCGCCAGCGCGTCCGGGTCGTCCGGCACCACCGCGCTGACCAGCGGTCACCGCGCCGAGCTGGCGGCAGCGCGCGGCGAGCATGAGCGAGTTCGTGTCGATGATGTCGCCGAAGCCGGGCACGGTCCCGACCGGCCGGATCTCGTCGCCGGTCGGGATGACCGCGACGACGGGCCGCCGGGCCACGGTCACGCGTCGACGTGCCCGCCCGCCGCCACCGCGGCCAGGTCGCCGGGCCGGAGCCGCCGGCCCGCGGGCACCAGGATCTCCCCGGCCGCGAAGTCCTCGCCCGTCGCCCGCACGTTCCGCCCGCGCGCCGCGTGCCCGGTCCGGTGGCCGCTGCCCGTCGCGGGGGCGACGAGCACGCTGCCGTCTGCCTGCGGCAGCAGCCGCTCCCGCACCACCACGGTGTCCGCGCCCGGCGGCATCGGGTCGCCGGTGTCGATCCACTCGAACGCCCCGCGCGGCCAGCCGCACCGTCCCGTCGCTCGTTCCCGCGTCGCCGGCCGGGCGTCGGCGGCCAGGGCGGCCGGGGCCGCCGCCAGGTCGGCCGCGCGCACCGCGATCCCGTCCATCGCCGCGCAGTCGGTGCGCGGCGACGGCCACCGGGCCGCGACGGGCACGGCGGTGACCCGGCCGAGCGCCTCGTCGGCCGCGACCCGCTCAGTGTCCCCGCGTCGCCGCGTACGGCGCCGGGTGCGCCGGGCCCGGGCCGCGGCGACCAGCCCGCCCGGGTGAGCGAGTCGAGCCAGCGGTCCCAGGCGACCAGCGGGACCGGCCGGGCGCCCGCCGACGGGGCTCACGGTCCGCCCGCCGCGACGGTAACGCGCCCGTGTCATGCCGGTATCGCTACCCGGTGCGCGCCGGTGTAGACGTTCATCGACTGGCCGCGCAGGAAGCCGACCAGGGTGAGCCCGGCCTCCTCGGCCAGCTCGGCGGCGAGCGAGGACGGCGCGGACACGGCGGCGAGCAGCGGGATGCCGGCCAGCACCGCCTTCTGCACCAGCTCGAACGAGGCCCGGCCGGACACCAGCAGCGCGCAGCCCGGCCAGCGGCAGCTTGTCCTGCAGCACCGCCCAGCCGACGATCTTGTCGACCGCGTTGTGCCGCCCGACGTCCTCCCGGGCGACGAGCAGCTCGCCGGACGCGGTGAACAGCCCGGCCGCGTGCAGCCCGCCGGTCGAGGAGAAGACCCGCTGCGCCTCCCGCAGCCGGTCGGGCAGCGCCGCGATCACGGCCGGCTCGAAGACCGTCGTGTCGGCGGACAGCGGGGCCTGCGGCAGCACGCAGATGTCGTCGATCGAGGTCTTGCCGCACACCCCGCAGGCCGACGTGGTCATGAAGCTGCGCCGCGCCCCGGACGTCACCGTCGACGCCGGGCGCGAGGGCGATGTCGACGATGTTCCCGATCTCGTCGTCGCTGTGGTCGAGGTGCCCGCAGGTCGTCCCGTCGCAGACCTTCATCGCGGTGATGTCGTCGCGGCCGTGCACGATCGCCTCCCCGACGAGGAAGCCGGCCGCCAGCTCGACGTCGTCCCCCGGCGTCCGCATCGTCATGGTGAGCGCGGTCCCGTCGACCCGGATGCCCAGGGGCTCCTCGGCGGCCAGCAGGTCGGCCCGCGCCGAGGCCGTCACCGCGCGCCGGCGAGCTCGCCGGGCGCCGGCCGGCCGCGCCGGCCGCGGGCACCGTGACCCGCAGCCACCCGCCGCCGTGCCGTGCGCCCTGACACAAGAACCGCCTCCTCGTCAGGCTTCCGTCATTTCAGCGTACGCCGGCGCCCGTGAAGCGGACACCGCGCCCGGACCCAGCAGATCCCGGGCCGCGTTTGTGCCCTCCGGCGTCACGCCCTGTCCGATCGGATAAGGGCCGCAAGTGCGCGGTCGGCCGCGACGAACGCGGCCGCGGCAGACGGTGGGACAGCGAGGTGACGCGCGGGCAGGCCGTGAAGCGGGAACAGAGGCGGTGAAGGAAGCGGCGCCGCCCTCCGTTCGGTGATAGTGCCAGTCTGGTCTAGACCTTGTTATGTATGGTCTAGACCACTGCGGGAGGTCCGGCCAGCGAAGCGCGCGGTCGGGCAGGCCCCGAGGTCACCCCGGGCCGGCGACGGCGCACCATGTCCGATAATCTCCCGGAGGGCGCGATCGCGGTCGCGCCGCTGCTGCTGGGACGTGACAGGGTGACAGGACGTCCCGGACGTTGGAACCTAGTCACGAGCGGCGATCGGAACGGAGACTGGTGCGGTGACCATTCGAGTAGGCATTAACGGGTTCGGGCGGATCGGGCGGAGCTTCTTCAAGGCGCTGGAGGAGAGCGGCGACCGCGGCTTCGAGGTCGTCGCCGCGAACGACCTCGGCGACCTGAAGACGATGGCCCACCTGCTGAAGTACGACACCGTGGCCGGGCGGTTCCCCAAGCCGGTCTCGGTCGAGGGCGACTCCATCGTCGTCGGCGACAAGCCGATCAAGATCCTCGCCGAGCGTGACCCGGCCAACCTGCCCTGGGGCGACCTGGGCGTGGACATCGTGATCGAGTCCACCGGCCGCTTCGTGACCGGCCCGGCGGCCAAGGCGCACCTCGCCGGCGGCGCCAAGAAGGTGATCATCTCCGCCCCCGCCAAGGAGGAGGACATCACCATCGTCATGGGCGTCAACGACGACAAGTACGACCCGGCGAACCACGCGATCATCTCCAACGCCTCCTGCACCACCAACTGCGTGGCGCCGATGGCCAAGGTGCTGCTGGACAGCTTCGGCATCGACAAGGGCCTGATGACCACCGTGCACGCCTACACCCAGGACCAGATGCTGCAGGACGGCCCGCACAAGGACCTGCGCCGCGCCCGCGCCGCCGCGCAGAACATCGTGCCGACCTCCACCGGTGCCGCCAAGGCCACCAGCCTGGTGATCCCCGAGCTCAAGGGCAAGCTCGACGGCACCTCGCTGCGCGTCCCGGTGATCACCGGCTCCATCACCGACCTGGTCGTCGAGCTCGGCCGGGACGTCACCAAGGACGAGGTCAACGCCGCGTACAAGGCCGCCGCCGAAGGCCCGCTCAAGGGCATCCTGTACTACACCGAGGACGAGATCGTCTCCTCCGACATCGTCGGCTCGCCCGCGTCCTGCACCTTCGACGCCGAGCTGACCATGGTCATGGCGGGCAACCAGGTGAAGGTGCTCGGCTGGTACGACAACGAGTGGGGCTTCTCCAACCGCCTCGTCGACCTGACCGCGCTCGTCGCGTCCCGCCTCTAAGGGCCGCGAGAGCATGCGGAGCATCGACGACATCGAGGTCAGCGGCCGGCGCGTGCTGGTGCGGTCCGACCTCAACGTCCCCCTCGACAAGTCCGGGCAGCGGCGCGATCACCGACGACGGGCGCATCCGCGCCTCGCTGCCGGTGATCAAGAAGCTGGCCGACCGCGGCGCGCGGGTCATCGTCATGGCCCACCTCGGCCGGCCGAAGGGCGAGGACTTCGCCGAGCGCGCCGAGGGCGGCCCGTCGCTGCGGGTCGTCGCCGACCGGCTCGCCGAGCTGCTCGGCAAGCCGGTCGCCTTCGCCACCGACCTCGTCGGCCAGTCCGCGACCGCCACGGTCGCCGGCCTGGCCGACGGCGACGTCGCGCTGCTGGAGAACGTCCGCTTCGAGCCGGCGGAAACCGCGAAGGACGATTCCGAACGGATGCGGCTTGCCCAGGACCTCGCCAAGCTGGGCGACCTGTACGTGGGCGACGGGTTCGGCGTGGTGCACCGCAAGCAGGCCTCGGTCTACGACCTGCCGAGGCTGCTGCCGCACGCCGCCGGGCGACCTGGTCACCGCCGAGGTGGCCGTGCTCGAGCGGCTGACCGTCGACCCGGCGCGCCCGTACGTGGTCGTGCTCGGCGGGTCGAAGGTCTCGGACAAGCTCGGCGTCATCGGCAACCTCCTCGGCCTGGCCGACCGGGTGCTGATCGGCGGCGGCATGGTCTTCACGTTCCTCGCCGCCCTCGGCCACGAGGTGGGCACCTCGCTGCTCGAAGCCGACCACATCGACTCGTGCAGGCAGATCCTCGCCGAGGCCGCCGAGCGCGGCGTCGAGATCGTGCTGCCGGCCGACATCGTGGTCGCGCCCCGGTTCGCCGCCGACGCGCCGCCGACGGTGGTCGCCGCGGACGCGATCCCGGAGGGCCACATGGGCCTGGACATCGGCCCGGCGTCGCGGGAGCTGTTCGCGTCGAAGCTGGCGGACGCCAAGACGGTGTTCTGGAACGGGCCGATGGGCGTGTTCGAGTTCCCGGCGTTCGCCGCGGGCACCCGGGCGGTCGCCGAGGCGCTCACCAAGGTCGACGGGCTGACCGTGGTCGGCGGCGGCGACTCCGCCGCCGCGGTGCGGTCCTTCGGGCTCGACGAGTCGTCCTTCGGGCACATCTCGACCGGCGGCGGCGCGTCGCTTGAGTACCTGGAGGGCAAGACCCTCCCCGGCCTGACGGCCCTGGAAGCGTAAGCTTGCCTGCCATTATGACCGACACGAAGAAGCTGCCGCTGATCGCCGGCAACTGGAAGATGCACTGCAACCACTTCGAGGCGATCGCGCTGGTGCAGAAGCTCGCGTTCACGCCTGAGCGACAAGGACTACAAGCACGTCGAAGTGGTCGTGCTCCCGCCGTTCACCGACCTGCGCTCCGTGCAGACCCTGGTGGACGGCGACAAGCTGAAGATCGGCTACGGCGCCCAGGACATCTCGCGGCACGCCAAGGGCGCCTACACCGGCGAGGTCTCCGGGCCGATGCTGGCCAAGCTCGGCTGCTCGTACGTGCTGTGCGGGCACTCCGAGCGGCGCCAGTACCACCACGAGGACGACGCGCTGGTCAACGCCAAGGTCAAGGCGGCCCTCGCCGTGTCGGTCACGCCGATCCTCTGCGTGGGCGAGCCGCTCGAGGTGCGCAAGGCGGGCGACGCAGGTCGAGCACGTCATGGCGCAGCTCAAGGGCTCGCTGGCGAAGGTTCCCGCCGACGCGGTCGCCTCGATGGTCATCGCGTACGAGCCGGTCTGGGCGATCGGCACCGGCGAGGTCGCGTCCCCGGACGACGCGCAGGAGATGGCCGCCGCGATCCGCGAGCACATTTCGGGCGCGGCGGGCGGCGAAGCCGGGGCCGGGGTGCGTATCCTTTATGGAGGGTCCGTCAAGGGCGATAACATCGCGTCCATCATGGCGGAGCAGGACGTGGACGGCGCCCTCGTCGGCGGCGCGAGCCTCGACGCCGGTCAGTTCGCTCCTATCTGCCGGTATCGTGAGCTGGCCGGTGGTCCTGCCAATGTCGGCAACACTGGCCGCTGAGACATCGCCCGTAGGCAGTCCTTCAGGGCGTAAGAGCATCAAGGGGAAAGAAGACACCGGTGGAGATCGCGCTCTCGGTCATCCTGATCATCACGTCGCTCGTGATGATCCTGCTCGTTCTCCTGCACAAGGGCAAGGGCGGCGGCCTGTCCGACCTGTTCGGCGGCGGCGTCTCCTCGACCCTGGGCTCGTCGTCGGTGGTCGAGCGGAACCTGGACCGCATCACCATCTTCTTCGGCGTGCTCTGGTTCGTCTGCGTCGTCGCCCTCGGCTGGCTCATCAACCACTGAGGTCTGTGCGCGTTCCGCCAGCACGATCGCGGATCCGGTGGTGAAATTAAGTGAGCCAGGTGGGTCTGCTTCCCGTTCATTAGCGATCGGGCTCCATTTGCAGCCAGGCAGGCAAGCGGGCAGGTCAAGCGTCAAGGTGTAAAGGTGGGATTCTGTGAGCAGTGGTAACGCGATTCGCGGTAGCAGGGTAGGCGCCGGCCCGATGGGCGAGGCGGAGCGCGGCGAGGCCGCGCCCCGCGTGTGGGTGTCGTTCTGGTGCTCCAACGGGCACGAGACCCGGCCGAGTTTCGCGTCCGACGCCGCGATTCCCGACCAGTGGGAGTGCCCGCGGTGCGGCTTCCCGGCCGGCCAGGACCAGGCGAACCCGCCGGCCCCGCCGCGCGTTGAGCCGTACAAGACCCACCTGGCCTACGTGAAGGAGCGCCGCTCCGACGCCGACGGCGAGGCCATCCTCGCCGAGGCCCTGCAGCGCCTGCGCAGCCCCTTCTAGCCCGAGCGCCCGCGGCTTCGCAGCGCGGACGACTCGCTATCGCCCCGGGCGGTCACGGTGCCGTCCGGGGCCGTTCCGCGGCGCTGCGTCAGCGGCGACTGAGCCAGCAGGGTCGGCAGGACCTGCTGGACGTTGCTCGTCCAGGTCCGTCGCGGCGGTGGCGTCGCCGCTGAGGTGGCGCAGCAGGGCGTGCTGGAAGACGCCGTCGAGCAGGGCGTAGGCGAGGGCCGGCGTGACCGCGAGATCGCGCTCGCTCAACTCCGCGTACCTGCTGACGATCCGCCAGATCATCCGCTCAAGCGAGTGGTCGATCGTCGGCGGCGTCGGCCCGGAACTTCTCCTCGAACTGCGACTGGTTGCGCAGGTCGTACCAGAGCCGGTGCAGTGTGCGCGTCCTCGCGCAGCGTCGCCCGCCATGGCCGCGCCGAAGCCGGCGCGCAGCTCGTCCGCCGTCGTCGCGGTGGCGACGATCGAGTCGTAGCGCTGGTGACGCACTCGGCCTTGTACTGCCGCACGCAGTAGGTGATCAGCTCGAACTTGTCGGCGAAGTAGTAGTGCAGCACGCCGTGCGAGAACTCGGAGTTCTGCGCGATGTCGCGCAGGCTGGTGTTGCGCGTACCCCTGCTCGGCCAGGGTCTGCAGCGCCGCGGCGGCAAGCTGGTCGCGCCGCTCGGCGAACTTGTCCACCTGGCGGCGGGCGATCCGCTCGCGTTTCCGCTCTTCTACTTCAGTCAATGCTCTACCTCAGTCAACGATGGGCCCGCCCGCGTCGCGCTGGCCAGCCCCATCGCTGGTGTGCAACCATCACAAACTTACCAGTCTTGACAAGCGGCCAATTTTCTTAAGACGATCGTCAAGCAAATGCTTGACAACTGTCAAGATGCGGGCGACGGTAAGAGCACGCCGATGGCCTGGGGCGGGTCCGCGGCAGCTAACGCTGAGCAAGGCGGAACGCAGAGCGCGCGCCGGCCAGGCGAGTGCGGGAAACACTCGAGCAGCACAGACGGGGTGCCCGATGAGCGTCTACGACCTGACGGGACGTAAGGCCCTGGTAACCGGCGGAGCCCGCGGGCTCGGCGAGGGGATGGCGCGGGCCCTGGCCCGGGCGGGCGCGGCGGTGGTGATCGCCGACATCAGGGAAGACCTCGGCAAGGCGACCGCGAGCTCGCTCGCGCGAGGACGGGCGAACGCCGAGTTCGTCGCCGCTCGACGTCACGTCCGACGACAGCTGGGCGCAGGCGATGCCGCAGGCCATCGCGCACCTGTCCGGCCTCGACATCCTGGTCAACAACGCGGGCATCGAGATCACGTGCCTGCTGGTCGACCTCGACCCCGAGGGTGTGCGCCGGATGCTCGAGGTGAACGTGCTCGGCACGGCGCTCGGCATCAAGCACGGCTTCCGCGCGATGCGGCCCGGCGGCCCGGCCGTGCTGCCGGAGACGGGGCGGGGCCTCAGGCGGCGCGATCGTCAACGTCGCGTCGGTGGCGGCGACGATCGCCTTCCCCGGTATCGCCGGCTACTCGGCGACCAAGTCCGCGGTGGACCGGCTGACCCGGGTCGCCGCGATGGAATCCGGCAAGCTCGGCTACGGGGTCCGGGTGAACTGCGTCTACCCGGGCCTGGTCCCCACCGAGATGGGCAACCAGCTCGCGGTGGACTGCGCCACCATCGGCCTGTTCCCGAGCCCGCAGGAGGCGGCGGGCGCGGTCGTCGGGCTGACCCCGCTGGGCAGGCTCGGCGAGGTGCCGGACATCGCGGACGCGGTGGTGTTCCTCGCCTCCGACGGGGCGAGGTTCATCACCGGCGCCGGGCTGCCGGTCGACGGCGGCATGGGCATGTGAGGGGGAGCACCATGAGCGACAAGAAGGTCATCGTCTACGGCGCGTCCGGCTACACCGGGCGGCTGGTCTGCGAGTACCTGCGCGAGTTCGGCGTCCCGTTCATCGCGGCGGGCCGGGACAAGGCGCGGATCGCCGAGGCCCTGCAGTCCGTGCCGGGCATCGACACGTCGACCACGAGATCGTCGAGGTCGGCGCACGAGGTCGGCCCGCTGTCCGAGCTGTTCGACGGCGCCAGCGTGGTCTGCAACATGGTCGGCCCGTTCGCCCAGTACGGCGGCGAGGTCGTCGAGGCCTGCCTGGCCACCGGCGCCCACTACCTGGACACCACCGGCGAGCAGGACTGGCTCATCACCGCCGAGGAGGCCTACGGCCCGCGGATGGCGGACGCGGGCCTGCTGCTCGCGCCCGGCGTCGCCCAGATGTACACCACCGGGGAGATCGCGGCCCAGCTGTGCCTGGAGGAGCCCGGCCTGGACACGCTGGACATCCTGGTCTTCTGGAAGGGCATGCCGACGATCGCCTCCACCAGGACGATCCTGGTCAACGCCGCCCTCGCCAAGGCGTACTACCTGGAGCAGAACGGCTACCAGGAATGGCCGGCCGACGGCGGGCTCTACACCGTGACCGTGCCCGGGCAGCACGAGACCGGGCTCGCGCTGCCGTGGGGCGGCACGTCGCACCCGGTATGGTTCCGGCGGGACCCGCGGGTGGCCAACGTCAAGGTCCTCGGCGGCGTCTTCAACCGCGCGCTCATGCTCGGCGTGCCGCAGATCGTCGCCGGCGCCCTCGCCCAGATCGAGGGACTGTCCGAGCAGGACAAGGTCAAGGTCCTGTCCGAGCAGGCCGCCGCGGTCATGAACCAGATGCCGCCGCGCGAGTACACGAGGGTCAACACCTCCCTCGACTCGGTGCACGCCTCCGGCCCGCTCGGGCGGGCGCACTGCGTCATCCACGGCAACTGCAACTACAAGCAGACCGGCCTGCTGCAGGCCTACGCGGCGTACTGCGCTGCTCCAGCAGCCGCCGAGGCGGGCGGGCTTCGCGTCCGGCTGCCAGGCGTTCGGCCACCGGGAGCTCCTCGGCGTGCTGCGCAGTTTCGGCCTGGTGATGAACCCCGCTCTCACCAGGTCGAGCTGAGGAGGGACCGGGGCCATGCGGCTCGCCGACTTCCTCGATAAGGGGGCGTCGCTCCACCCCAGCGACGCCCCCTGCCTCACGATGGGCGGGCGGGCCAGGAGCTACGCCGAGGTGCAGCGGCTGTCCTGGTCGGTCGGCCGGGCACTGGCCCGGTCGGGCGTCCGGCCCGGCGACAAGGTCGCGATCCTGTCCGGCAACGACCCGGTCGCCTTCGGCTGCGTGTTCGGCATCAGCCGGGCCGGGGCGGTCTGGTGCCCGGTCAACCCGCGCAACGAGGCGGCGGAGAACCGCGAGCTGCTCGACCTGTTCGACTGCCGCTGCCTGATCTTCGCCGCCGCGTTCGCGCCGCTCGTCGCGAAGATCGCCCCCGAGCTGCCCAAGCTCGCCACCCTGGTCTGCCTCGATGGCGCCTCCCGCGGCTGACCAGCACGCGGCGGCGGTGCCGGGGGCGGTCGCCTTCGCCGACTGGCTGGCCGGCGTGAGCGACGAGCCGTGGCAGGCCGACCCGGTCGATGACGTGGTCATGATCGCGGGCACCGGCGGCACCACCGGAACGCCCAAGGGGGTGCTGCTCACCGGGCACAACATCGAGACGATGACCGCCCTGACGCTGATGAGCTACCCGTTCGACCCGGGCCGCCCGCCGGTCTACCTCGCGCTCGCCCCGCTCACCCACGCGGCCGGGGTGCTCTGCTTCCCGGTCATGACGCTCGGCGGCGAGATCGTCATCATGCCGTCGCCCGACCTGGGGGAGTTCCTCGCGCTCGCCGAGCGGCACCGCGTCACCCACACGTTCCTGCCGCCGACCCTGATCTACCTGCTGCTCGACCACCCGGCGCTGCCCGGCGCGGACCTCAGCTCGCTGCGGTGCCTGTGGTACGGCGCCGCGCCGATGTCGACCGCCCGGCTTGAGCAGGCCATCAAGGTGATCGGCCCGGTCCTCGGCCAGCTGTTCGGGCAGACCGAGGCCCCCATGATGATCTCCACGCTCGCGCCCGCGTGACCACCTGCGCCCGGACGGGACGCTGGCCAGGAGCAGGTTCGCCTCGGCGGGACGGCCGACCCCGCTGACCACGGTGGCGATCATGGACGAGGCGGGGAGCCTGCTGCCGCCGGGGGAGCGCGGCGAGATCGTCGTCCGCGGCCCCCTGGTCACCCCCGGCTACTACAAGAACCCGGCCGCGACCGCCGAGGCGTCCCGGCACGGCTGGCACCACACCGGCGACGTCGGCTACCTCGACGACGACAACTACCTGTACATCGTCGACCGGCTCAAGGACATGATCATCAGCGGCGGCTTCAACGTCTACTCGGCCGAGGTCGAGCAGGCCCTGCTCGCCCACCCGGCGGTCCTCGACTGCGCGGTCGTCGGCCTCCCCGACGACAAGTGGGGCGAGCGGGTCACCGCCGTCCTCCAGCTCCATCCCGGGCCACGAGGTAACAGCCGAGAGGTCCCGGCCTTCGTCAAGGACCGCGTCGGCAGCGTGAAGACCCCGAAGCAGGTAGAGGTCTGGCCGGACCTGCCGCGCTCCAGGGTCGGCAAGGTCCTGAAAACCGACGTAAAGGCCCGCTCTCCTCGGCTGACCGGCGGGCTCAGGCGGTGGCGGCCGCCGGGCCCGGTGCTAATATCTTCGCGAAGATCATTGGGGCGCGGTCCGCGGGGGAACGCGCGTTAACGGGGAGGGGGAAGGGGCGCCGGCCGCCGTGCGGCGCGGTGCCCTGACGTTCAATGAGTGATTACGGCGGCGGCCAGGACCCGGCGAGCGGGACGCTGGTCAGCACGATGAACGACCTGCCGGGCTTCCGGGTAGACAAGGTCATCGGCGAGGTGTTCGGGCTGACGGTGCGGGCCCGCAACGTCGGCAGCTCGCTGGGCTCGGCGGTCAAGTCGCTCAGGGGCGGCGAGCTGAAGGGCCAGACCAAGATGCTGGCCGGCAGCCGGCTTGAGGCCATGGACCGGCTCACCGAGGAAGCGCGGCAGCGCGGCGGCAACGCGGTGCTGGCGATGAGGTTCGAGACTTCCGTGGGCGAGCTCGGCACCGAGGTCTGTGCCTACGGCACCGCGGTGGTCGTCAGCCCCGCCTCCTGACCCAGCGCGGTCAGAGGGCCCGTGGTCAGAAGGCCTGCAGCCGGGAGCGCAGGAGGCAGAACTCGTTGCCCTCAGGGTCGGCCAGGACGTGCCAGCTCTCGGTGCCGGTCTGGCCGACGTCGGCGGGCCTGGCGCCGAGGGCGAGCAGCCGCGCCAGCTCGGCGTCCTGGTCGCGGTCGGTGGCGTTGACGTCGATGTGCAGCCGGAGCTTCCCGGTCCGCGGGTCGCTGCTTGGGCTGAGGACGAGGGTGGGCTGCGGGCCGCCGAAGCCGGCGGGCGGCCCGATCTCGATGCTTCCGTCGTCCTCCCGGCTGAGTTCGACGTAGCCGAGGACCTCGCTCCAGAACGCGGCGAGCCGGCCGGGGTCGGCGCAGTCGATGACCAGCTCACTGATGCGGCATGCCATGCGCGTCAGTGTACGCAGGCAACCGGGAGCCGGCCGTCGGCCGCGCGCTGGAGCCCCCGGCATCCTTCTGGGCCAGGCCGCGGCTGCCCTCCTGGACCGGGTCTAGGAACGGCAGGCCGCGCCCGGCGTACCGCTTGGCGATCGACGCGACCAGTCGCGGTGCGCCTCGTGGCCGTCCTCGCTCGCCGGCCACGGCCGGCGGCCGCTCAAGCCAGGCCGCTCGTCCGCGGTCGATCGCGCCGCCGTCGCCGAGCGCCTCCTCTGCCTACCGGCGGCCCTGATGCGCGTTCCCGGCCGGCTACTTCCCCGGCGCCGGGCTCCGGGACCTCGCAGGCCTGCGCGATGTAGTCCATCAGTGCTTCGCGGTCATGACGTCGCCGCCGGAAGGACCGCACCCGCAGGCCGCCTCGCGCCGCTCGGTCCGCGTGGGCGGCCGTGCCGCGCCCTGGTCGGTGTGCCGGCGAGCCAGGTCACGAAACGAGCTCGCCCGCGCCACGGCGTCGTAGCCGTCGGCGTGGCGCTCCGCGCGGTCTCGCCGAGCCTCGGTAGAAGTCGGCCACGAACAGCTCCGCGTCGCCCGCGTTCGAACCGGTGGTCATGACATGGCCCGCATCAGGGCGATCTCCTTCTGCCGCGGCGGCATGCCGTCGATGATTTCCGCGCCCGGGCCAGCGCCGATCGCGTTCAGCGCCTGGGCCTCAGTGTCGGCCGGGGCGCCCAGGTACCTGGCGTGGATCTCGGGCTGCCTGCGGCGGAACGCCGCCTTGCGCCGCAGTTCGCTGATGTCCTTGTGCGCCAGCGTGCCCAGCAGCCAGGCCCGCTGCCTGCCGCCGGGGTGCCCGCGCAGCACCGCCCACGCGACCGCCGCCGCCTCGAAGGTGTCCTGAACCAGGTCCGCGGCAAGGTCACGGTCGCCGTGGGTGCGCACGCACGCGTGCCCGAACAGCCACCGGTCATGCGCCGCGAAGAAGTCGGCCAGCTCCTTCACGTGGTGCTGCGGGATCGCGGTCTCGCCGGCGTCATCCACGCAGCACCCCGCTCGGCATCGTCGAGTCCATCACGCCTACTGAGTCGCACGACAGCGACAAAGCCTTTGGCCTTGTTCCCGAAAACGACGACCGGCCTGCGGCAGCCCGCCCCGCGGAGGACCACCACGACGTCGCCCTCAGGCCTAGTCGAGCCACTGTCGTCGCCGACGACGCAGCGGAGTCCCCGGCCCGTGACAGTCCCCAGGCGCTCGTCGGTTACTACACAGTCACCGTACCGTTACTATGCAGTCACCGTATAGTGGCGTACTGTTAACCTTCGGGCCACTTTCGGCAAAGTGGGAGTGGCGGCGCGGCTATCACCGGGCGATGCCGCGCAGGGGGAGGTGCCCGTGGCCATTGACGTACATGAGGCTCCGAGTGTCGTTCAGGAACTGCAGGAAACTTGCCACGACATGCGTGAGCCGGTCGCCAGCGTGCTCGCGCTCACGGCTGCGGCGATGGCCGAGCCGGGGGTACCGGCCGCCGCGCGGATACGGCTGGAGCAGATTGCCGGGCAGGCCGAGTGGCTAGCTGACATGATCCACGATTTTTTGCGCGACTCCATGACGGAAAAAGAGGAAGAAACCAACGAAACAGACACCCACCTCGATGTGGTCCGTGTCGTCAACGAGGTCATCGCGGCCGCGCGGCTGAACTGGCTGTGCGACCTGACGGTGACCTCGCCCGTTGCGCCGGTTCGGTGCGCGTTGCACCCAGTACTGCTGCGCCGCATCGTGTCGAACGTTCTGAGCAATGCGGCCCGTGCTGCGGGGCCGTCAGGTCTGGTAACCGTCAAGATCTGGCGGAGCAAGGGCCTACTCAGGCTTGTGGTGGAGGACAGCGGCCCTGGCTTCGGTAACATCTCGAGCGGTCTCGGTCTTGGCCTTCCCTGGGTGGCACGCACCACCATCAGGCACGGCGGGCGGATTGAGTGCGGCCGCGGCGCAGGCGGCGGAGCGCGCGTGAGCTTGTGGGTTCCGTGAGCCTGAATCGGCCATGGGGGGCCGATGCGACTTGTGCTTTGTGACGACAACAAGATCCTCTGCGATGCGCTCCGGATGGCGCTCGATAGGTGCGGTCACCCGGTTGTGGCGACCGCGAACACCACGGTCCTCGGGATCGCCGCCGTTGCCGCTCACAGGCCTGGCGCCTGCCTGCTCGACCTTCGTTTCCCGGACCCGCCGGACGGGCTTCAGGCCGCCCGGGTGATCCGGCAGCGGTACCCGCGAACCGCCGTGCTGATACTGTCCGGCTTCGTCGATCAGGCGGTGCGGGCGGAGGCCGTGCGGATCGGGGTCGCAGGGTTCCTGCGGAAGGACCAGAATGTTGACCGTGTCGCCGATGCGCTCGATGTGATCGCGGCCGGCGGGGAGATCTTCGATTCGGTGCTGACAGCCAGGGAGCGTCCCGCGGACCGGCCGCCGGACTGTTATGCGTACCTGCTGACGCCCCGCGAACGGGAAGTACTCGCCAGGATGGTAGCAGGTCAGAGTACCGCGCAGATGTCGTACGAAATGAAGATCGAGGTCAGCACGCTGCGTACCTACGTGAAGAACGTGCTCACGAAACTAGGCGCGCATAGCCGACTGCAGGCGGTTGCGGTGGCGACCAGAGAAAACTTGCTGGGAGACTAGACGGCTTCAGCCGCCTGCATCCGATGACCGTTTCGCTCGCCCGCCCAACAGCGGTTCACCGGGTGCTGGTACCGCCACCTCCCCAATCTGACGTAGCACCGCCCACGCAATCGGGGGTTCCGGCCAAGATGAGACAGAGCGAGGCTCGCGGGCATGAGGATTTCTGTCCTTGTCGTGGATGAGGAACGCATATTTGCTGACGCGGTCGCTGCTCAGCTTGAGAACGAGCAGGATATCGCGGTCGTGGCAGCGGTCGATCCGGGTACGCATGGCGAGTTCCTGCGGGCCGGGCGACATGCGGACGTTGTCCTACTTGACGCTGACCTGGCTGACGACGCCTCCATCACCCTGTGCGAAGAACTGACCCGCCTCGGCTCCCGCGTGGTCATGCTCAGCAACTCATCGGAAGCTGAGCGGATCGTAGCGGCGATCCGGGCCGGGGCTTCGGCTTGGGTGCGCAAGGACGAATCGTTCGACCATCTGCTCGGGGTGGTCCGGGGTACCTCGCGCGGGGAAATGTGGTTGCCGCCGGCCGAAATGGCAACCGTGCTCCGATTGCTGATGCGGGCACAGGACCAGCGGCAAGAAGACGACTCGCTGCTCGCCGCGCTCACGCCACGCGAACGCCAGGTCCTGGCATGCCTTGCCGACGGTGACGGGCGCCGCGACGTAGCAGACCGGCTGTACCTCTCGGCCAATACGGTGCGGACGCACCTGCAGAACCTGATGGCAAAGCTTGGCGTGCACTCCACGCTGGAAGCGGTGGCGCTGATCCGCCGGGCCCAGATCGCGAACCCGACCATGGACGGGCATTCGACCATGGCTCAGCTGCCGAGCCGGGATCAGTAGACAACGGGCGTCCGTCCCGCCGGGCCGCTCCACTGCCCTGCCTGTTACGTCTTTCCGGTCTTGTGCGCCTTTCGAGCGCCAAACGTCCCAGGCCGACGCACCCGAACTACGCCGGATGAGGATGTGCCCCGCCGCCACACTCCGGCAAAGATCGACACCGTGCCCAAACCGCGAATCACCGGCCATCGGAGGGGGAACGATGCGCACTCTCGTGACGGGGGCTGCGGGGTTTGTCGGATCGCACCTGTGCACGCACCTGCTTGAGCAGGGAAACGAGGTAGTTGGCATCGATGCGATCACCGACTTCTATGACGTGCGGCGCAAGGAGGCGAACCTCGCCAGCCTGGCTGCCTGGGATTCCTTCACATTCCGGCGGCTGGATCTGCTGAACGCCCCGCTGCGGCAACTCCTCGACGGCGTCGAGGTGGTCTTCCACCTGGCCGGGCAACCATCCGTCAGGGCGTCCTGGGGGCCGGAATTCGCTGTGTATGTCGACCGGAATATTCTCGCGACCCAGCGCCTGCTTGAGGCATTGCGCCAAACCCCGGTCCGCAAGATTGTCTACGCGTCGAGTTCGTCCGTGTATGGCGACGCTGAAAGCTACCCGACGGCCGAAGCCATGCGGCCGAGGCCGATTTCGCCATACGGCGTAACGAAGCTGGCGGCCGAGCACTTGTGCGAGTTGTACCGGGTGAATTTCGGCATTCCGACCGTAGCGCTGCGCCTTTTTACCGTTTACGGGCCGGGCCAGCGACCCGATATGGCCTTCTCGCGGCTGATCGGGGCGGCGCTGGCATCCAGGCCATTCCCCCTTTTCGGAGACGGCCGTCAGACCCGCGACTTCACCTATGCGGAAGATGTCGTCCTGGCGATGTCCGCCGCCGCTGAGTCGTCCTGGTCCGGCGTCGCCAACATCGGCGGCGGATCAAGGACCTCCATGGCGGAGGTCATCCGCACGGTCGGCGCGCTGCTTGGCCACGAGGTCGAGACGGTCCGCGGGCCGGCCCAGCCGGGGGACGTGCGGGACACGGCCGCCGACATAACCGTCGCGCGGCACGCTTTCGGCTACGCGCCGGCGGTGCCGCTGGCCGATGGCCTCGCCCGCATGCTCGAGGCCGAAATGGCGCTTGTGCCCAGACGACCACTGACAAAGGTGGGCAAGCATGGAGCTGCATGAACTGACTGACCGGATTTTCCGCCTGCACGCCAAGCTGATCATCGCTTTCCTCCTGATCGGCTTGGCCGCCGGAATCGTCCTCCAGTTGCGGGAAAGTTCCCGGTACCAGGCGAACACGCAGTTGGTCGTGGGGGCGGCGGATCCGAACAGCGCCCAGACCGCGGCAGTGCTCGCGGACACCGCACACGCCATCGCGACCGGACCTGTACTGGTCGACAGGGCGATCTCCGCCGCCGGCGTGACCCGGGACGAAACCGCGGTGGCGGGCGCGGTCAGCGTCCAGACACTCGGCAGTTCCGGGGTCGTCATGCTCTCCGTCACGGACCGGGATCCACGGGTGGCGGTGGCGCTCGCCAACTCGCTCGCGGCCGGGGTCGTGAGCACCCGCGCCTCCCTGGCCCGGGGCGGCCTCGCGTCGTCCGTCCAAGGTCTGAACCAGCAGGGAGCAGCGACACGCACGCAAATCAGGCAGGTCAACACCCAGATCGCTGACCTGACGGCACAGCTCGTCAACACCCCGTACCTCGGCCAGGCGCCGATAGTCGCCCGGCTGACCTCGCTTGAGGCCCGCCTGACGTCACTGCAGGATCAGGCAACGCAGATTGTCGTGCAGCGGAATCAGCAGGCAGCCCAGCAGGGACCAGAACCCGCTTTGCTAGACACGGCTTCCTCTGCGGCGAGTACGGGCGGCCGCGGTCTGGTCGATCCGGTGCTTGGTGCCCTCCTCGGGCTGGTGGTCGGCATTGCCGCCGCCGCCCTCTGGGAGATGACCCGGCCGAGCATGGTGGGCGCGGCCGCCATCTCCCGGGCCATCGGCACGCCGCTGCTTGGTGAGATGAGCACGCCGCCGGATAGCTGGACCCTGGCTGCCTTGCCCGACGCCGGCAGCTATATCGAACTCGCCGCGGATTCCCGGGAGGTGCAGGAGGTCAGATTCGCTGTCCTTGACCCGAACGGCGGACGCCGAGCCCGGATGCGGATGCTCGAAGGCCCGCTCCACCGCTTGAGGTTCAACCGGTCGCGGATAGCGAGGCAACCGGCGGAGGTGACACCCAACGGCCGTCCCACGGAGCTGAATCCCGTCAGCGCGGACGAGAACTCGCCCCGCACTGGCCTCGTCGTGGCGATTCCCAGAATCCTGAAGGTCGCCGACATCGACGCGGTCACCAACTTCGTCTGGATCTCCGGCTGGACTCTTCTTGGCGTGATCGTCTTTCCCGCGAAACGGAAAGCGGCCGCGTTTACCGGCCGCGGTTTCCGTCCGGCTGACGCACGGCGCGACGACCCGGCTTCCCGGGACATGGAGGTACAAGCGTGACATCCGTTGCTGCGGTCACAACCGACCGAATCCCGTTCGCCCGAACCGCGATCGGCCCGGAGGCAGTGGACGCCGTCGCCGAGGTCCTGGCCTCCGGCTGGCTGACCACAGGCCCGCAGGTCGCCGAGTTCGAGAAGGAGTTCTCCCGCTGGGTCGGGGCTGAGCACGCTGTCGCGGTGTCGTCTTGCACCGCTGGGCTCGAGCTATCGCTTCGATCTCTTCGCCTCCCCCCGGGCTCGCCGGTACTCGTGCCGACGATCACCTTTTGCGGCGCGGTGAATGCGATCCTGCACGCGGGGCTGAGGCCGGTGCTCGTGGACGCGGATCCGGTCACGCTGATCCCCGGCGCGGAGGCCACTGCCCGGGCGGCGGCCCGCGGCGGCGTGCCCGCCGCGATGATGGCGCTGCACTTCGCCGGCCATCCCGCCCCCGTGGCGGAGGCGGCGAGTGCCGCCGGCCTGGGGCTGGACCGCGTGATCGAGGACGCGGCCCACGCGGCCGGCACGGTCGCGAACGGGCGGCTGGTCGGAGCATTGTCGCGGGCCACCTGTTTCAGCTTCTATGCGACGAAGAACCTCGCCATCGGCGAGGGCGGCATGATCACCACGAATCTTGCCGACGTGGCGGACTACACCAGGCGCTGCCGCCTGCATGGCATCAGTCGTGACGCCTGGCAGCGCAGCGGGCCGGGCGCCGCATGGCGGTACACCGTCGACGACGCTGGGCTCAAGGCGAACATGACCGACGTGCAAGCCGCGATCGGCCGCGCGCAGCTGCGGCGTTTCCGCGACAACCAGTCTCGCCGCGCGGCCATCGTGGCGCGCTATGACCGCGGTCTCGCGGGCATCCCCGGGCTGGGGCTGCCTGCCCGCCCGGTCCCGGGCGGGCACGCGTGGCATCTGTACGTGATACGCGTGCTGCCGGAGTACGGCCCTTCGCGTGACGCGCTCATCGCCGGGCTGCACGCGCGGGGGATCGAGTGCTCGGTGCATTTCATCCCCAATCACCAGCACCCCTATCTGCGCGAACTCCTGGGTCCGGAGGCCGACCCGAGGCTGTACCCCGTGGCGGAAGAGGCGAGTCAGCAGATGGTCTCGCTGCCCTTGTTCCCCGCGCTGCGCGATGAGCAGGTGGACCGCGTATGCGAGGCCATCGCCAACGTGGCTACGAGCCGGAAGAAGTGAGGTCGACTGGCATGGACGCAAAGACATCGGCGGTTGGCGCCGTAGAAGCACATCCGCAGCAGCCCGCGCGCGTGTGCGTGGTCGGCGGGGCCGGGTTCCTCGGTTCGATTCTGGTTGAGCTGCTGCTCGACGAGGGACACCAGGTCACGATCCTGGACGCGTTCCTCTACGGCGATGACGGCATCCGGAACCTGCTCGGCCGGCCAGGGCTGTCGCTGGTGCCCGGGGACCTGCGCGATATCGCGGCGACGGTGCACGCGTTCAGGAACGCGGACGCGGTGGTTCACCTCGGAGCCCTGGTGGGCGATCCGGCCTGCGACATCGACGAGCAGCTCACGCGCGAAATCAACCGGGACGCCACGGGGAAGGCGGCGGCCATAGCCCGCGGGCTGGGCATTGGCCGCTTCATCTTCGCATCCACGTGCAGCGTGTACGGCGCCTCCAGCGGCGTACTGGCCGAGGACTCGCCCCTCGACCCGATCTCGGTCTACGCGCGCAGCAAGATGGAGTCCGAGCAACTGCTGCTGGAACAGTCGGGGCACGGTTTCTGGCCCACCGTGCTTCGTTTCGGCACGCTCTACGGCCGGTCGTCGCGGGACCGCTTCGACCTGGTGGTCAACCTGCTCGCCGCCCAGGCGGTGGCTGCTGGCGAGATCACGGTCTTCGGCGGCGGGCAGTGGCGCCCGTTCGTGCACGTGCGGGACGCGGCGGATGCCATCAGGCGGTGCCTGCTCGCGCCGCGGCAGGCGGTCGGGGGCCGGGTGTTCAACGTGGGCGCCGACGAGCAAAACCACACACTGGCGCAGATCGCGGAGATCATCGCCACCGTCGTGCCCGGGGTCCGGGTCAACGTGGCGCCTGCCGCCGCCCAGGAGGCTGACTACCGCGTCTCCTTTGCCGGGATCAGGACCGCGATCGGGTTCACCCCGCGGCGGACGGTGGCCGACGGGGTTGCCGAGATCGCGGAGACGATCGTCCGGGGCACCGTGCCCGACTTCAGGGACGCTCGCTACAGCAACTACAAGGCCCTGATGAACGGGGACGCGATGGCCGCGCTGGCGCGGACGGGACTGCCCGCGGCCCGGGTGGACTCCGCGGCGGGCTGAGGCGAGGTGCACAGTGGAAGGACTGCTGCCGACGGCAGGCGAGCGGCTGGCCATCCGCTGCCCGCCGGGCTGGATCGCGGATAGCGTCGCCGAGGGAGCCGACGGTTGCTTCATCCCGGGCCCGCCCGACGGGGCGACCGTGCGGGTGCGAGTCGAGCCGGATCGGAGCCCCTTCCCGGTGACCGGGTGGGCGCAGCTCGCCAGGGATGGGTGGTGCCGGGACGGTCACGTGGTGCTGCGCGACGTGGCAACCTCCGGGTTCGACCTGCACGCCTGGCAGGATGGTGCGGTACCGGAACTAGTGCTGCGCTGGCGCCCGCCACGTCGGACGCGCGCCGCCGCGCTGGCGCTGCGTGCCCGCGCCCGGCTGCTGACCTGGGCGGTGCTGCTCCAGTACCCGGTGCTCTGGGCCGCCTCGGTGCGCGGCCGTGCGCCGCTCCACGCGGCCGCGCTGACCGCGGGCAGCCGCGGCCCGGTGCTACTCGTGGGCCCCAGCGGATCCGGCAAAACCACGCTGGTCACGGCTGAGGTCGCCGCGCTGGGCCAGGCCACGGCGGACAACATAGTCGTCGGTGACGGCAACAGCGCCTGGGGCCTGGTTGAGCCGCTGCGCAGCGAACAGGGACAAGGGCGGCGGGAGCCGCACGGACGGCGGACGGACCACCTCGCCGGGCGGGTGCCTTCGCTCGAACCGGCCGTGCTCGTCGTCGTGGGGCGCGGCGCCGACTACCGGGTCGAGGCGTGCCCGCCCGACAGCGCCGCGCGTGCGCTCGTCGCCTCGACGTACGCGGCGGGCGAACTCCGTCGCTACTGGGGCGTGCACGCGCTGCTGGCCCTCGGCACTGGGGTCGGCCCGGCGCACCCGCCCGTCTCGGAAATTGCCTCGGCCTTCGCTTGCCGGCTGCGGTGCCTTCGGGTGGACCTGCCGAAGGTCCGCGGCGAACGGCTGGCCGACCACCTCGCCGCCGAAGGAGCCGAAGCGTGGATGACCTGAGCGTTTTCACGGCTGATCGCGCCCCGGACTTTCCTGCCCTGGTCTTTGACAGTCCTGACGCGCCCGCTGACCCGGATGCGCTCAGCACGCTGAGCCGCGCTACGGCCGGCATCGATCTCGCGGCCGCCCCGGTTGTCCTGCCTGACTTCCATCACAAGCACGACCTGGAGATGCCTTCTAGCATCGCGGTCGCCACGGCGGGAACCATTCGGCCCGAGTTCACCAGCGCCTCGGTGAACTGCGGGATGGCCCTCCTCGCACTGGACATGGACGCCCCGGGCGAGGCCGGGATACGCCGGTTCTTCGACGAGGTGCGGTTCCGGTACCCGCACCCGCCGGGCTGGCGCCGGGAGCTGTCCGTTCCTGACGTGCTCAGCTGCGCCGCGGACGGAGCGCGGTTCGGGGTGGAGCGATACGGGCTGCCACCGCAGGCGCTGGAACGGATCGAAGAGTCCGGCTGCCTCGACCTCGACCAGTACGGCGGCGTGCAGCGGCTACGGCGGACACTTCCGTCCCTGTCCTTCCAGGTGTCCCGCCTGAGGTTCGGCACGATCGGCCCGTCCAACCACTTCGTCGAGCTCCAGGTGGTGGACGAGGTATTCGATCCTGAGGCGGCGGCGGTGCTTGGAGTCTCGCCCGGGCAGCTGACGCTCCAGTACCACTGCGGCGGTGGGCAGCTGACCGGACAGGTGGGACGGCTGTTCGCCCGGCGCACGAAGATGTCCAAGCCGCTAGGGCTCACGATGGCGGTCGGCCGGCCGCTCGCGCACCTGGCCACGGCCCGGTCGCTGCCGCAGTTGCGACAGCGGATCGCGCTCTACTTCGCCGACGGCTGCCCCGCCATACCGGTCGACGGCACCGAGGGCGAGCGCGTGCTGCTGGCGAACGCGGCAGCGATGAACTACGGCTTCGCCTTCCGGACCGCGACCTACGGGACGCTGTCCGCGCTCGCGCGGAAAGTCTTCGGCGCGCGCGGCGCCCAGCTGGTGGTCGACTCGCCGCACAACTCCATCTACGAGGAGAAAGCCGGCGGCCAGCGCGCCATCGTGCACCGCCACAATGCCTGCCGAGCCTACCCGGCGTCGATGATGCCGGCGGGTACCGCGTTCGGCGCCGTCGGGCAGGCCCTGCTGGTGCCGGGCACGCATCGCACCTCCTCCTACCTTTGCGTCGCCGCGGACGGCGCGGAACGAAGCCTGTACTCGGCCTGCCACGGCGCCGGGACGCTCATCGACCAGTTCGCCAAGTCGGGCCGGTCTGGCCTGGACGCACGCCGGAGAACCACCCTGCGGTTCCGGTACAGCGACACCGAGCCGGCGGCGGTGCCGCAACTCGACGATCACGGCGTCGATGAGGCACTGGCGATCCTGGTCGGCAGCGGGCTGGTGCGGCCGGTAGCCCGGCTGCACCCGATCGCGGTGCTGAATTGACCGGTCCAGGACCGGAGGGAGGTGTGGCCTGATGCTGGAGACTATCCCGAGGCCGGACTCCCGGCCGGCTCAGGATCTGCCCGCCCCGCCCGAACGGCGGGATCGCGGCGACCGGGTCGCGCGGTGGGCGGTAGCGGCCGCGATCGCCAGCCTGCCCTTTCTCGTCCCGGCGGGGCCTGCCAACACCGCCCCCGCCGACGTTGTCATTTTCGTCGCGATCGTGGTGACGCTGCTGTGGGCGGCGTCGACTCGTCAGCGGCTGAAGTTCCCCTACGCGCTAGGGGTCGGCGTCATGGTTATCGCCGGCTGCCTGGCCGCGCTGCTCGGCAGCTATCCGCATGAAGGGGCCCTCGCCCTCGTCATTGACGTATTCCTGCTTTGCTGGGCCGCCGTGGTGGCCAACGTCGGCCGGACCGACGCGGCGGCCGCGTTCCTGGTGCGCGCGTGGTGCGTGACGGGCAGCCTCTGGGGGATTGGCCTGCTGGCGTACTTCATTCACAACGCGGCCGCCGCAGGGGTCGCGACCGCCGACGCCACCAGGGCGAGCTTCACCCTTGGCGAGCAGAACGGCGCCGGCTTCTACTTCGCGGCGACCGTCTTCGTCATCCTGGCCGGCCGCTGCCCCAGACGGCTGTGCTGGCGGGTGCCCGTTATCGCCTGCCTGCTCTTCGACACGGTGCTCACCGGTTCGCTCGCGGCCCTCACCGGGTTGCTGGCCGGGCTAGCGCTTGCCCTCGTCGTGCGGACCGCTATCCTGCACGGCGGCGCGGCGGCGCTGGTGGTCTTCGTTGTCCTCACCGCCCTTGTCGGTGCCGGCTACCAGGCGCTGAACCACTACCACGTGACGGAAAAAGCGCAGAGCAGCCAGAACCGTATCGTGCGTGACTCCATCGGCCGGGAGCAGCAGAGTGCCTGGGAGCGTCAGACGATCAGCTACGAAACCCTGCACCTCTGGCGTTCGTCCACGCTGCTCGGCCTGGGGCCGAATGCCACGAAGAGCACACTGCAGCATCAGCTCGCGCCCTATCCGAAACAGGCTCATGACGACTGGACAGCGACGCTGCTGGAACGGGGCGTTCTCGGGTTCGCCGGCTTGCTCTGCTGGTCACCGAGATCGTCGTGCGGGCATCACGGGCCAGCGGCTCCCGCCGGGCCGGACCTGGCCCGGCAACCGGGCTTCGCCCGGCCCCCTGGTTCCTCGTCGGCGCACTCGCCACGCTGGCCGATTACAGCGTCACGCATGAGCTACTGCACGACCGGACTGCCTGGACGCTGCTGGGCCTGCTGGCTGCCTTCTCCTGTGGTGGGGCCGGGCCGGCTGGCGAGGAGACGTGCCGGCCAACTCCGCAGGCAACGGGAGGCGCACATGACCGGGCGCTGGCTCGCGCCGCCGCCGGGCTGTGCTGCCCGCTGACCGGCTGCCCGCCCGTCCCGCCCGGCACCGCGTCAAGGTCCCGCATGTCATAACACGGCTCGAGGCCGGCGCAGGCTCGAACACCCTGTTGTCCGCGATCGGCATGGACCCGGAACGCTACGATGTTTGGATCGCCGCAGGCGGCCGTGGCGCGCTGCTGGAGCGCGCGGACCGCGAAGGCATCCGGACCGTGCGCATGCCCGAGTTCCGCCGCGAGGTCTCGCCTGTCAGAGACGCCGCCGTGCTGCTCCGCCTGGTCCGGCTGATCCGCGCCGAGAGGTTCGCGGTCGTGCACCTCCACGAGGCGAAAGCTGGCTTCCTCGGCCGGATCGCCGCCGCCGTGTGCGGCACTCCGGCAGTCGTCTACACGTTGCACGGCCGCGATCCCTGGTGGCGGTCGGCCGCGGGCACCGGAACCGAACTGCGGGACGTCATGCCGCACGGGCTCTGGCTGTATTCGGCCCGGGAGCGGATGGCCCGCCCGTTTGCTGACGCCTTCGTCGCGGTGCTGGCCATTGCCAGGGACGCTGTCCAGGCCGGAATCGCCGTACCGGGACGGACTGACGTGGCACCGTCCGCCGTCGACGTCGACGCGATCCCGTATGACCGCGACCCGTCCGTCCGGGCCGAGCTGCGGATCCCGCCGGAGGCACCGGTGGTGGGCATGGTCGCCCGGCTGGACCAGCAGAAGGCACCCCTGGACTTCATCCGTATGGCGGCTCAGGTGGCCAGGCTGCGCCCGCGAACGCGATTCGTGGTCACCGGGGACGGTGAACTGGCAGCGGACGCGCGCGAACTCGCCCGCGGTCTGGGCGTGGAAG
>CAVTKQ010000021.1:0-165046 GCA_963735315.1 uncultured Actinomycetota bacterium | reverse complement strand
CGGGCCACGGGCGGCAACCAGATGCCATCACGGCGACCGACGGCGGGAGAAGTCAAGCGAGTACTGCCCGATCTTCGCCGCAGATTCCGCAGGTCAACGGCTCACAGGGGCCGATGTCACGCGTTTATCACGGAGATGTCACACGTCGGTGCGAGCTTAGAAGCAAGAGAAGCACGACCTCTCGAGGAGGAATCGATGAGGAAAGCCTTCAAGGTGGCGACGGTCTTCACCGGGACCACGGCCTGTGCCGCCATGTTCGCCCCCGGCGGCAGAGGCCCAGCGACAGCGACGAACACCCAGCAGGCGGAGCAGGGCCCTTCACACCGGAACTGCGCCATGGGACCGAGGACGACCTCGACGGTCCTCTGGTGGCCAACCAGTAAGAATCACGGGCCCACCTGCGTGGGCGGGGCCAACAACTTCCATGTCGCCACGCCCCTACATACCTTACATGAAACTCTGCGGGGGGAACAATTCCGGCTGGATCACGGGTCCAGCGTTCTTCTCTCCTTCGTTTCACGGTGCCACTGCTATCGACGGAGCCATGAAATTCACCAAGGGAACGGGGACGTTCAGCCTTCATGACGTCTTTGTCTCGTCTGCCAATATCAGCACGTTCGGCGGCCCTGACACCTGCGCCACCACCTGACGGTTCCTGACTGGGAGCTTAGAGACGCAAGGAACACGACCTCTCGAGGAGGAATCGGATGAGGAAAGCCTTCAAGGTGGCGACGGTTTTCACCGGGGCCGCCGCCTGCGCCGCCGCGTTCGCTCCGGCGGCCTTAGCCGCGACAACGGCAAGAAACCAGCAGGTGGAGCCGATCGCCACGCACGGGAACTGCGCCATCGGTCCGGAGACGTCGCTCGACTGTCCTTATCAGGCCGACCGCGGCCCACCATGGACCGACCTGCGTCTCATTCTTTGGCGATTCAGGTGTGCCGACGCCCCTGGGCGACACTTTTTTCAGCTTCTTCTGCGCCGGCAACAACGGGGATCCATCATCTACGGCGCCGCCCTAGCCCAACGGCGACTGTCACCAGCCGGGATCGCGCCATCGGGAACTGGGACTCTTGCCCATGAAGTCGAATCTGTGAGTATCTGTCTTCTGGTCGAATGCCGGGCATTTTTGCAAGACGTGAGTGATCCCGCTTAGCGGCTTCTTTCTGGGCTGCGGCTGCCGATGCCGTACTTATTGCCGCGGCGGCCGCGGCCTGGCTCAAACAATGCACGGGCGCCTGCCCGGCTGAAAACGGAGGAGCAGTTCAGGTGGATAGTGTGACTGCGGGATATGCCGGAGTAGTTTCTGCTGGTGCTGCCGTTGAGGGTGGCCGGACTGACCCGGTGTTCGTGCTGTGCATGGGCCGGTCGGGTCGACGCTGCTGCGGTTCCTGCTGGATGCGCATCCGGATCTGGCGTGCCCGCCGGAGACGAGCCTGCCCGCGCTGTGCACCCAACTGGCGGTGGTGTGGTCGCTGATCGAGGGTGCGCCGCTGGCGGCCGAGCGCGGTGACGCGCCGCCGCAGGTGCCCGACGCAGCGGTCAAGGGCATTCGGCGGATGCTCGATGAGATGACCTGGTCGTACCTGGAACGGCGGGGCAAGCGGCTGTTCTGCGACAAGAGCCTGGGCTCGGCCAGGCACGCGGACCTGCTGCGGCAAATCTCTACCCCGGGCGCGGTTCGTCTGCCTGTACCGGCATCCGATGGACATGATCAGGTCCGGTCTCGGACGCGTGCCCGTTCGGGCTGACCGGGTACGGGTTCGAGCACTACATCGCCGGGTCGCCCGGGTAACTCGGTGCTGGCGCTGGCGCGGTACTGGCTGGACAACGCGACAGTGATCGCGGCGGTGGAGGAAGCGCCCCCGGGCCATGTCACCGGGTCCGGTACGAGGACCTGGTCGCGGATCCCGACAGCGTGATGCGGGGGGTATACGCGTTCCTCGGCGTGGGTCCGGCGCCGGGAGTGGCGCGGGCGTGCTTCAGCGGCGAACGCGAGCGCTTCGGGCCGTCGGATCACAAGATCTGGGCGACGTCGTCAGTCAGCGGCGACTCGGTCGGCCGGGGCGAGTCGGTCCCGGTCGGGCTGATCGCGCCCCCTATCCTCGACGCGATCAACGGGCTCACCGGGAAGCTGGGCTACCGGCCGGTGGACGCGGAGTGGGGCAGCCCGGGCCGTCCGCGCCGACCCCCGCGAGCCCGCGACGCTCCGTGGCTCGTCGCCTTCACCGGGCGCACTGCCGACGCGGCGACGGTGCCCGGCGCCGGTGAGCTGGAGCAGTGGCTCAGGTCCCGGGTGGACAGCGCCGGCGAAGAGGTCGCCCGCCGGTGGGAGCCGTGCGACTGCCGACGCGGTTCGTGCTGGTGTCCCGCACGGTCACCGGGGGCAGCGAGGCGCAGTGGGCGGTTGACGTCAGTCACGGACCGTTGTGCCCGATGACGGGGAGGACGAAGACATCGCCTGGAGCCTGCTCGCCTCACCGGAGACCTGGCAGGCGGTCAGGGCACGGCAGGACAACCTGCTGGCCGCGATGCGCCGGTCCGACATGCGCTACAGCGCCGCGGACGAGGGCAACCCGGTGCTGGCGCAGACGCGGGTGGCGATGGTCGCCGACCTGCTCGGCCTGAGCTCGTGGGATGCGGCGGTCGCACCGGGGGCGGCAGTCCCGGCCAGCGACCACGGCGGTCTCGTAATGGCGGCGGTCCCGCGCACCGGGCGCGCCGCCGACGGCGCGCCTCGCCCGTCGCGAGCGGCCCGCCTTGAGCATCGATGCTCCCGATCTGGTCGGCCGCGCCCCGATAGTGGTGCTGGCCACGGAGTACTCCGGCGCCGAGCGGCTGCGCGCGCTGCTCGACGGCCTTCCTGGCGTGGCCTTCACGGCGGGCTACCGGGATCCTCCCGCTTTGCGAGCAGGCCGCGGCCGTCTGGCGCACCGCCGACGGCCAGCCGGACGGGCCGCCGTCCCGGCTGGCCGCCGCCTCCGGCCGGGCCCTGGCCGATGGCCTCATTACGTCCCTGCTAGCCCGGGCGGGGAAACGGCGGTGGTGCGAGTTCTGCCACGCGATGCCGGAAACCGCGGCGACGTTCGCGCGGACTCTACCCGGGCACGAGGTTCGTGTGCCTGTACCGGTCCTGCGGCGACGTCATCCGCGCGGCCCTTGATGCCAGCCCGTGGGGCCTTGCCGACGCCGGCACTGGCCCCGTTCACCAGGGCGCACCCGGCCAGCACCGCCGCCGCCCTGGCCGCCTACTGGACGGTCCACACCCGCGGGCTGCTCGCGTTCGAGGCGGCATACCCGCAGGCCGCCCTGCGCGTCCGGTACGAGGACCTGGCCGCATCCGGGCCGCAGTCCGCCGAGGCACTGGCGTCCTTCCTCGGCGCGGCCAGCCTCGGCGGCGACACGGCACTCGCCCGGGACGGCCGGGGCCAGCTAGATCCACGCCGTTCCCAAGACCACGGCGGACATCCCCGCTGGCCTGATCCCGCCTGCGGTACTGGCCCAGGCCAACGGCCTGCTGCGGCAGCTCGGCTACCCGGCCCTCACCAGTCGCGAGGGGGCCAGCGATGGAGCACGAAACCGGCCAGGGCGACACCAGCCACCTTCACCGCCCGAGCCAGATGGCGCGGCCGGGGCCGGTGACGGGCCGGCGGGAACCGGCATGCCCAGCGGCGTGCGGGACCAGGGGGCCGCCAAGCCGCGGGCTCACCGGCGCCGCAAGACGTGGATGCTCGTGGCTGCGAGTGCGGCCGCGGCAGCGGCAGCGGCGGGCGTGACGACCGCGCGGCTCGCGGGCGTTGGCAGCGCGCCGCCTTCGGCGTCGGCCGCCCCGGCGTCGGCGCTTACCGCGCTGACCAGTGCGCTGGCCCAGACCGCGCGGGAGAGTTACAGCTTCAACCTGGACTCGACCGGTGAAGTACCGCGGGCGGAAATGAACGCGGACATCGTGTCCGGCGCGATCGACGCCGCACATCGAGCAGGGCACGGAACGGCTGACTGCGCGCGAGGCCTTCTCCCCAGGGGTTTCGCGGTCGGCCCAGATCCGGTTCATTGGCACGTACGTGTACACGAAGTTGTCTCCCGGGTCGGGGATGGGGAACCTGGGGAAGCCATGGGACAAAGCTCCGGCCCCGTCCCGGAAACGGACGTCCTGCCGGCGGGCGACCTCTACGGCTTCGCCTCGGACCAGCCGGTCAGCCCCGCTGTGCTTCGGGTGGTGCTGCTGCGGTCCCTGGCGACGGCGCGCGACGCGGGACCCGCTTCGGGCCCGGGCTGGACCGGCACCCGGTACGCGTTCACCGCACGCCTCAGCACGCAGTCCTCCCTCAGCGGGACTGCGTACGTGGACAAGCAGGGACGAGTCCGCCGACTCGTGACGACCACCACGCAAGCAAGCGGGACCACAAAGCTCAGGGACCTCACGTTCGGTGATTACGGCGCTCCGGGGCCGGTCACCGCCCCACCCGCCAGCCAGGTCCAGTCCACCAGCACGCCCTACTGGGGCTTCTACTTCTGAACCGGCCTCGCTGACGTTCGCGGGTGCCAGGAGCAACCGGCACGGTACAGGTCAGGCTCGCGAACGCCGAGCCCCTTAACCGCCCGTCCAATAATCATCCGCTGGATCTCCGACGTGCACTCAAAAATCGTGGAGATCCTGGCGGTTGTGACAGTTTTCGCAGCGCAATCACATCATCCGTCGAAACACGCCTTCTTTCTTATCTGGCCCGGCATCGTGTTTACCGGCGAGAGGCGTGGCCGCCGCCGCTTGAGTGAAGACGACGACCACGGCCACCGCCTGCGAGAATGGGTCAAGTCGGGTACTGCCAGTTCGACCCAGGCCCGAGATATGAACCTTGCCCACCTTGATGCCAGCGAGACTGAAGATCCAGCCTTGGCTAAACGTCGCTATGGTTCCGTTTAGGCAGAAGTAGCCATAGTTGTTGCCGATGAATACCGCACTGAAAGCGGCGTTGCTCACGGACATAGTCCCGGGCTCAGTCACCTGATACTCGGCCGCTGTCCTGTAGGCTCTCAACGAGAGTCAATTATCGCGTTATAGCAGCTTAATTAGGCTTGTCGGGACTGATGTCGGAACGAGGAGACGGCATGCAGTTCGGGGTGCTTGGACCCTTGCAAGTGATAGCCGGAGACCCCGGCGAGCCGGATACGGTTTTGGCGGCCCGGCTGCGGGTCCTGCTGGCGGCGCTACTGTGGCGGGCGGGCCAGCCAGTGCCGAAGGATGAGCTTGCTGAGCTCGTGTGGGACGGCGCGCCACCCCGCGGGGCGGCGGACGCGACCCGTGCCCTGGTGATGCGGTTGCGGCGGCGGCTGGACGCGCGCGCTGCGGCGCGGATCGTTACGCACGCTCACGGTTACGTGATCGAGGCGTCAGGCGATGAGCTTGATGCCTCGCTGTTCGAGACGCTCACCAAGGAAACGGGCATAGCGGTCGGCATCGGCCGCTGGGCACAGGCCGGCCGAACCGCGGCGGAGGCACTGCGATTGTGGCGCGGCACCCCGCTGGTAGACGTCCCCTCGCAGCTGATGCGGGACAGTTGGCTGCCGCACCTGGAACAGCTGCACGTGCAGGCGCTGGAATGGCAGGCCGAGGCTGGCCTGAACGAGGGCCGCCACGAGCAGTTGATCCCCCAGCTGCGGGACCTGACCGCACGCCACCCGTTGCGAGAGCATTTCCACGGCCAGTTCATGCTCGCCCTCTACCGGTGCGGGCGCCAGGCCGAAGCTATAGCCGCCTACCAGCGCGTCCGCCGGGTGCTGATCGACGAACTTGGCATCGAACCCGGTCCCGCGCTACGCCGCCTGCACGAGCGAGTCCTGGTCGGCGACACCGGCCTGCTCGCAGCGCCCGCACCGCGGCCGGGACCGCCGCCCGCGAGCACGCCGCAGCGGGCCGACGCGTCCGCCGTGCCGCGGCAGCTGCCCGCCGGAGTACGGCATTTTGTCGGCCGCGCGGTCGAGCTCACGGCGCTGTCCGAGCTGGTGACCCAGCAGCTGGGGTCGGGCGGGGCCGCGGTGGTGACGGCGATCGGCGGCACCGCCGGCATCGGCAAGACCGCGCTGGCCGTGCACTGGGCGCACCAGGTCGCCGACCGCTTCCCCGACGGGCAGCTGTACGTCAACCTGCGCGGCTTCGACCCGACCGGCGCGCCGGTGCCGACCCGGCCGACGCGGTGCGCGGCTTCCTCGACGCGCTCGGCGTGCCGCGCCGAGCGGATCCCGGCCGAGCCTGGACGCGCAGGCCGCGCTGTACCGCAGCCTGCTGGCCGGCCGGCGGATGCTGATCGTGCTGGACAACGCCCGCGACGCCGACCAGGTGCGGCCGCTGCTGCCGGCGCGCCCGACTGCCTGGTGCTGGTCACCAGCCGCAACCAGCTCACCGGCCTGGTCGCGCTGCACGGCGCGTGCCGGTCACCCTTGACCTGCTCACCCGCGAGGAGGCCCGCGACCTGCTGGTCCGCCGCCTGGGCCGCGAACGGATCGCCGCCGAGCCGAGCCGGCGGTCGAGAGCTGATCGCAGGCTGCGCCCGGCTGCCGCTGGCGCTGACCATCGCCGCCGCCCCGGCGGCACTCCCGGGGCGCCCGCTCTCAGCTGCTGGTCGACGAGCTCAGCGACGCCCGCCGCCGCCTGGACGCGCTCGCCGCGCAGGACGGCGGGCGGACGTGCGGACCGTGTTCTCCTGGTCCTACCACGCCCTCGACCACGAGCCGGCCCGGGTGTTCCGGCTGCTGGGCCTGCACTCCGGTCCGGACATCAGCCTGGAGGCGACGGCCAGCCTCGCGGCCCTCGACCTCGACAGCGCTGGCCGCGCCCTGCGTCACGCTGACGGCCGCTCACCTGGTCAGCGAGCACGCCCCCGGCCGCTACACCTTCCACGACCTGCTGCGCGCCTACGCGGCCGAACAAGCCCGCACCCATGACACCGACGCCGAGCGGCAGGAGGCGCTGCGGCGGGTATGCGACTTCTACACCCACACCGGCCACACCGCCGACCGTCTCCTGGACCCCCAGCGCCTGCCTATCAGGCTCGACCCGCCCGTACCGGGCACCCAGCCCCGGGAGTTGCCCGATGACCAGGCCTCGCTGGCCTGGTTCGACGCTGAACACCCTAACCTGCTGGCCGCCCTGCAGCAGGCCTCCGCCCACCAGTGGTACCTCACCGTATGGCGGCTCGCCTGGGTCGTATCTATCTTCCATGCCCGACGGGGACTGCGCCACGACGAGCTGACGGTATGGCGGACCGCGGCGGACGCCGCCGACCACCTGCCCGACCCGGCCACTCGCACCCTCGCCTACCGGTGGCTCGGGCACGCCTGCTCCGGCCTGGGCCGCCATCACGAGGCGATCGAGCACCTGCACCGGGCGCTCGCCGAGTCCGAGCACAACGACGACTGCACCGAGCAAGCCCACACCCAGCGGCATCTCGCGCTGGCGTGGGAGCTGCGCGGTGATGATGAGCAAGCGCGGTACCACGCCGCCCGTGCCCTGGAGCTGTTCCGCGCTCTCGGCCAGCCAGCATGGGAAGCCCGATTGCTCACAATGGTGGGCTGGTACGCCGCCCGCCTGGGCGAGTACCGTACCGCCGTCGCCGACTGCCAGGCCGCCCTAGCCCTGCTTCAGCGCCACCAAGACCCCAGCGGCGAGGCCGCCGCGCTCGTCAGCCTCGGCTACATCGAGCACCACACCGGACAGCACCAGCAGTCCGTCCGCCACTACCAGCAGGCTCTCGCCTTGCTCCACGGCCTGGGCGACACTTACGACTTCGCCAACACGCTCGACCGCATCGGCCACCCGCACCTCGCCCTCGGCCAGCACGAGCAAGCCCGCGCGATGTGGCGCCAAGCACTCGATCTCTACCAGCAGCAAGGACGCACCCAGGACGCCCGGCGCACCCGGCGCCAGCTGAGCGCCCTCCGCTGACTCCGGCAGGCGCCCTGTGCGGGGCGCCGTCTGTGACGGCTAGCGCGAAGCCCCGCGCGCCCATACGGGGGCTGGGCGCGCGGGGCTTCAGCTTCTGGGCTGGCTTCTACGCAGTGGGCGGGATCGGCTCGCCGTCTACCGTGTCCATGTAGTCCATGACCGCCGTGAAGGTGCCCGGGGCGTACCAGGCGAGGAAGGTCATCGCGTCGGCTAGCTCGGCCTGGGTGCGGCCGAGGATGCGGTCTTTGCCCGGGACCTCGCTGAGTTCGCCGCGGAGGTGCGCGGCGGGGGCGGGGTGGGTCATGCTTGGGTTCACGATCGTCCTCCAGTTGTGTGGATGGATGGTCTAGGGCCGGGGGGATGGTGGTGCATCGCCCCGGCCCGTCCAGTTCACGGGGTGGAACTGGGCTCTTGACTTCAAGGTACCCGTACAGGTGTGCGAATCAAACATTGACACGCGGTAGCACTTTATTTTCGCGGGCTGAGCGTATCGCTGCGACAGCAGCCGTCCAGGTGCACGTAGTAGTAAGAGTCGCGAATAGTCGACTATGCACGGACGATATGGTGGACCGTAGCCCGACATCTGGCGGCGGGCGAGAGCTCATCGAACCGCGCCAGTAAGGCGACCGTCCACCTGCTCTGATGTCGGCCAACCTTGTTCCCAAGAGCCCATGGCAAGCCGATCCGATCGGCTAGTTCTGCGCTACGGCCCCGTCCGGCGCCTCGCTGGAGGCCCCGCAGCCTCTGCTAGCCCGCCGGAGGCCGATGTCCTCCGCACATACACCAGCGGTACGGTTGCCGACGTGACACTGGACGACTTGGCAGTGCAACTACGGGAGTTCGTATCCGCGCGCGAGTGGGATCAATTCCACACCCCGAAGAACCTGGCGATGGCGCTCGCGGGCGAGGTAGGCGAGCTTGTCGCGGAGCTGCAGTGGCTGACTCCCGAGGAAGCGGCACGGGTCATGGCCGATCCGGAGGCAGCCGCCCGGATGCGATCAGAACTGGCCGACGTCACCATCTACCTGGTCAGGCTGGCCGACCTGCTGGACGTCGACCTGATTGAGGCAGCGCGGGTAAAGCTTATCGAAAGCGGACGCCGCTACGACGTTGAGACCTACCTCGGGTCTGCGCGCAAGGCTCCGCCATTGTCCTGACTGCGCAGGCAGTCGCGAGTAGTCTAATTCCTGCAAGGGATTGCGGCCCGACAGGCTTCCGGCGGTTCTCCATGATCGCGGACATGCCCCCACCCGCACGAGTTCTTCGTGCTGCCTGGGGAAAATGTGACGGCGTTCAGGGTCTCGGCCGCGGGTTTGGTTGGCTCACCCATGGAACGACAGCTTGCTGGAATCATCGCCGATCATCTACGTGCGACGACGGGGCGGTCCCCGTCGGAATCAGAGCGGAAGTCATGGCGGCGCAGCCTCCCGGTATTGGCGCACGACCTCATGGATGCCGACCTCGGCAACGTTGAAATGCTGATTGAATACCAGCTTCCGCTCACCAGCAGGCGGGCTGACGTAGTGCTGGCGGGAGTTGACCGGCGCACTGGCGGGGACGCGTATGTCGTCGTGGAACTCAAGCAGTGGAGCCAGGCCGAGCTGTACGAAGGCAGCGAACGACTTGTAGTAGTCGAGGGAATGCACCGCGAACTTGAGCATCCGCTCCTTCAGGTCCAAGGCTATTGCGATTACATCTCCGACTTCGTGGCATCCCTGCGCGGCAACGACGCCGCCGTGCGCGGCGTCGCATACCTTCACAATGCCATCGACCTCGACGTGGAAGACCTCTTCGAATTTACCACGACCGAACGAACACGGCTCTTCACCAAGAGCAGGAGAGGGGCTTTTCTCGAATATCTGCGCGATCAGTTCACAACAGACCAGGGGTCCGGGGCTGCCGACCGATTGCTGACGAGCGCCGCTCGTCCGTCCAAGCAGCTCATGAAACTGGCGGCGAGCGAGATCAAAGATCGTGAGCAGTTCAACCTACTCGACGAGCAACGCCTGGCGTACGAAATTGTCATGCATGCGGTCGAGAAGGCCAGGCGCTCAGATGCCAAGGGGGTCGTCGTTATCACTGGCGGCCCAGGCAGCGGAAAAAGCGTCATCGCTCTGTCGCTGCTTGGTGAGCTGAATCGTCAGGGGTATACCGCATTGCACGCCACAGGCTCCCGTTCCTTTACGCAAACGATGAGGCGGCATGTGGGCCGGGGCTCGCCCCGCGTCAAGGATCTCTTCAAGTACTTCAACAGCTTCATGGATGCCCAGCGAAACGACATCGAAGTGCTGATCTGCGATGAAGCCCACCGCATCCGGGAAACGTCCGCTAACCGCTACACCAGCGCCGCACAGCGAACCGGGCGCAGCCAGATCGATGAACTCATCGCCGTGGCACGGGTACCCGTCTTCCTCCTCGACGAGCACCAGGTCGTGAAGCCGGGGGAGGTCGGAACTGTAGAGGCCATAAAGTCACATGCGTCGTCTTTGGGATTCCGCGTACATCACGTTCAGCTTGATGACCAGTTCCGGTGCGGCGGCAGCCGGAAGTACGAAAGATGGGTGCTACGACTGCTCGGCCTCGAAACCGGTAGCCCCGAACCATGGACCGGAGACGACCACTTCGAGGTCACGCTCGCCGACTCTCCATGGGAAATGGAAAACATTCTGCGCGGCAAGCTGGCAGAAGGCTATTCGGCCCGCGCGTCGGCCGGCTACTGCTGGCCCTGGAGCAATCCTGGCCGCGATGGACGACTAGTGAACGATGTGCGCATCGGCGACTGGGCGATGCCGTGGAATGTGAAGGGTGATCGGGCCGTCGGCGCGGCTCCGCCCAGTGCGCTCTGGGCGACCATGGACGGCGGTTTCGACCAGGTGGGCTGCGTTTACACGGCCCAAGGATTCGAGTACGACTGGTCTGGCGTGATCATCGGTCCAGACTTGATCGCTCGCCAGAGCCGGACGATTACCATACGGGAGGCCAACAAGGACCCGGAATTCAAGAAGCGGTCAGTCACAGACCTGCAGTATGACCGGCACATCCGCAACATCTACAAAGTACTGCTCACCCGCGGAATGGCGGGGACAGTCATCTATGCGGTCGACCCCCAGACCCGGGAGTTCCTCGCAGAACTGATCGAAACCATGACGTCACCGATGGGACATGCGCCGACACCCAACCGAGCCGTCGCTGCCGCCACCCCCATTGCCCAGCCGTGATCCGTGGTCACTCGGGGACCGTGAATGTGTCAACGTCGGCTGGCTCATGGACTCTGGCGCAGTTTCGGTGCGTTAGTCGGCGAGGAGGACGCGGCGACAGCGCATCGGTTCTCCCCGGCAGACGTCACATAGCGATTAATCGACGCGGCAGGCAAATGTAACAAGGCCGCCCCGGCGCGGAGAATCGCCTGCCGATGTCGTGGAGTCCCGTCACTTGAGCGAAGTCGTGAACATCCGCCAAGCGTCCGTAGTGAAGGCGAGCGTTCCGGCGTCACGGTCCTTGGTGTCGCGGACAAGGATCAGGTTCGCAGCATCTGCCGCCTCGACGCAGTTGCCGCCGCCGTTGCCCGTGTAGCTGGATGTCCGCCAACTCGGGGTCATGTCGTTGCTTTCCATCTCTCCGCTGCTTTCATGAACAGGTCCCGTGACGCGTCACGGGATAGTGCGTCACCGCGGACCCGGTTGAAGGCTACTCGGTGCTTCCGCACCAGCGACCGGTTCTCGGTGGTCTGGTCTTCCACGCCGTCCGTGCGCAGCGTGTCAGGGTTGCCGTCGGCACTGGCGATGTCGAACGCCGCGCCGATGCCGGCGTTGGCGCCCTTGCTCGCAGGCACGATTTGTACCACGATGCTAGGCCGCATGGACATCTCCGCCACATGGGCCAGCGCGTCGGACATGACCGCAGGTGACCCGATCAGCCGGTGCAGCACAGCCTCATCCAGTACCACCGTGACGTCCGGGGGTTCGGCTCGGTCGAAGAGCGCCTGCCGGTCAAGCCGAGCATTCACTAGCGCGTCTATCGTGTCGTCTGACGTGTCCGTCTGCTGGGCAATCAGCAGGGCGCGCGCATAGTCAGCGATTTGCAGCAAACCGGGAATGACGATCAGCGACCAGATCAGCAGGGACTGCGCTTGCCGTTCGGCCTCTAGGTAGTCCTCGAACCACGTCGGGATCGGACCGTCACCGGAACGGGCGAGTTCCGTCAGGTCCGCGAAGAGGTCAGCGTCCAGGCCGCACGCCTCGCACCAGGCGGCAAGCACGTCGGGGGTCGGCGGGCGGTCACCCGTTTCGGCCTTGGCGATCACTGTGCGGTCAAAGCCGAGGCAGGTCGCTAGTACTCCAGCCGTAGATCGTGATCTTGTTGCTGAGGCGCCGCGGACCGTCGGTCGTGCGGACGAGATCGACCTTCGTCAGCGTGGGCGTCCGTTCCTTCTCCGTCTGCCTGAGTCCGCCGACGGAGGGAATCCTTAATCTCGCTGAGCCTGGCGGCCGCGGCCGGGGTCCACGCCGTCCTTTGCTCGCTGGCACGCAGTGCGTCGTCGATCTCGCTGAGCTTGGCGGTGGACACTGCGCCTGCCCGCTCGATCAGGTCGTCCCGGCTCAGGGTGGTCAGCCAGGTGCACGGGGTAAAGCCCGGCCACGGGAACGCGAACCGCAGCACGCCTTCAAAGGGCAGTCCTTCCGGGACGCCGACTGCCACCTCGATTCCCCAGTCGGAGATGTCGGTATCGGCTGGAGCGACGACCTGCATCGCCTGGAACCCGGATGGCTCGTCTTCCGACAGCAGCACGACAGGCCGTCGCTCGTCGAACTCGGCCCACCAGACCTCGCCTCGTCGCATGCGTGCTCCTGGGTGTGAGATGGCAGGCGGATACTACCCCGGCCGCGGGTGGGCGTGATGCAGCCTCGCCTGCCGCCCGGGCCGTTGATGTTGGGTCCGGTACCGGAGACGGGGCGGCCGCTGCCTGATCATCTGGGTTTGCGGTGACTCGCGATGATCTTCTGGCGGCCGCTGGCCCCAGCGCAGGCCCCGGCCGCTGGCTGGGGACATTCGATGAGCTGATGACCCGGGCCGGTGCCCGGTTCAGCCGGGTGGAGCCGCGGCGCCGGGCCCGGGCGTTCGTGCTGGGCCTGCTGGCCGAGCTGCCGCGCAAGAACTGCCGGGCGATCGCCGGGCATGCCGGGGACCGGACTCCGGACGGGATGCAGCACCTGCTGTCCCGGGCCCGGCGGGACGCCGGCGGGGTCCGCGGCGACGTGCGCAGTTACGTCGTGGGGCAGCTGGGTGATCCCGGCGCGGTGCTGGTGGCGGATGAGACGGGGGACGTGAAGAAAGGCACCGCCACGCCGGGGGTGCAGCGGCAGTACACCGGCACCGCGGGCCGGCTCGAGAACGCCCAGGTCGCGGTCTACCTCGGCTATGCTGCCCCGCACGGGCACGCGCTGATTGACCGGGAACTGTACCTGCCGAAGTCCTGGACCGGTAACCCGGCCCGCTGCGAGGCGGCCGGGATTCCCGGGCACGCGGCGTTCGCGACCAAGCCGCAGCTGGCCAGCCTGATGATCGAGCGGGCCGTCAGCGCGCGGGTGCCGTTCGCCTGGGCGGCCGCCGACGAGGCCTACGGGGATAACGGGCCGCTGCGCACCTGGCCGGAGCAGCATCACATCGCCTATGTGCTGGCCGTCGCGCGCGATCACCGTGTCCCCGCCGGGGCCGGCCGCACCGTCCGCGCCGATGAGCTCGCCGCGCGGCTGCCCAGGCGCGCCTGGCAGCAGCTATCGGCAGGTGATGGTGCCAAGGGACACCGGTGGTACGACTGGGCCCGGGTCACCGTCAGCAACCCCGGCCCCGGACACCGGTGCCTGCTAATCCGCCGGAACCGAAGCACCGGGGAACTGGCCTTCTACCACTGCTACTCCCCGCAGCGGGTCACGCTGGCCGCGCTGGTCAAGGTCGCCGGGCTTCGCTGGACGATCGAGGAGAACTTCCAGGCCGGCAAGGGCCTGACCGGCCTGGATGAGCACCAGCTGCGCCGCTGGACCTCCTGGTACCGGTGGGTCACCCTGACCATGCTCGGCGCCGCCGTCCTCACCATAGCCGCCGCCATCGAATCCGCCCGCGGACCAGCCGCGGCCGGGCAGATCCCCCTGACCCGCAACGAGATCGCCCACCTCCTCGCCGCAGTCACTGCCCCACCGGGCCACGACGCCGGGCACCGCCCCCGCTGGTCACACTGGCGACGCCGCCACCAGCACCGCGCCCGGACCTGCCACTACCAGCGGCAAATAACCCAAGACCATGCAACATAACGATCTACGGCTGGAGTACTAGCGCGTCCTGGCTGCTGAACCCGGCCGCTGTGCGGCCAAGCCGGAGCCTTTTTCCTAGCAGTGCTTTCGGGTTGGTCTTGGGGTCGCGCTTTTGTGGCATGTGTGGCAGCACTCCCGCGCAATCGTGGCGAAACGTGGCGTAGTCACGTGCCAACTATTTTACGACCATTCTGCTGAGCATCCTTGGTGATACATCCTGCCGTTGGCGATTTCAGACCACCCCGTTGACGGCAGGATGCCATAGCCGCCACTAGCAGCAGTATGGGGCAAGACATGAACCTCAGCGACGAGCAGCTCGATTTCACCCAACTAGACGACTCCGCGCTGCTCAGCAGGCGGGCGGAGATGCGCGCGGAACTGGAGCGGCTGCCGCCGGCCTCCCCCGCTCATGCCACACTGGCGGCGCTCTATGACTTGTCAACCGAGGAGATCGATGACCGCGCGCGCAAGGCGTGGTCCGCGGCGAGTTTGGAGCAGGACCGATGAGTGACGCGGTAGCGGTGATCAGCACGTTGCCGCCGAGGGCAGCAAAGTTGATTGCCATCGACATCCTTCTCGCCGACCCCGAAGGGCTCGGGTAGGGTGGGCCGCCCAGCGAGGTTCCGATTTCGTTTAATGAATTCGGCCCTTTTCCGGACGGCCTCCCTCCAAACCGTACGTGCACGTTTCCGTGCATACGGCTTTCCAGTGAATTATGCCGTGTGCGTGACGGGTGATGCGTGGATATGCTCATGACAAGCAGGGCAGACAATGAGGGTCTTCCGCTGCATTTTTGTCATGAGCGTTGCCCACACGGTCTGGCCCGGTCCCGGTTTCCCTAGCGACTTGAGGCTGGCGATTTGGTGGACTGTCACCGTGGTGCCGGTCTCGCAGAGTTCGCATTTCCGTTTGCGGAGCCTTCTGGTCAGCTCCTTTTCCGGAACGAGTATCCGGGCGGGCGCGGGGTCGTAAATGACCGCCCGCCAGTTGCGCCGCAGGCTGATCCCGCCGAATCGTGCTATCAGGTCCGGCTTGCCGTCGCGTGCCCGCCTGGCCTCAAAGCATCTCCTCTTACCGTAGCTGGTCAAAACCGTTGCCTTGTGGCGGGCCGCAGTCTTTGCCACGGTGGATTTGTGCTTGATTGCCAGCGTTTTCAGCAAGGACGTTTCCGCGTTCCAGCACAGGGTGTTGAGGCGGTAAACGTCTTGGGCGAGCAGGTAGTAGTTCACGACGCCCCTGTACTCGGCTCCGTATTTCCTGACGATGTCGTAGTCGTCAAGGTTGTGAAGTTCCGGCCGGCTACGCGGTTTGCCGCGTTTCCGGTAGCGGGCGCACTGGGCTTTGATCACGTCCGGGGGCACCTTAAGCGCGATTTTCCCGTTGGCGCCCCTGCGGCCGCCGGAGATCTTCGTGTTGCAGTGCTGGACGGTGATGTCATAGCCGAGGAACCGCGCCCGCTGGGTGCGGGCGTGGGTTATCAGGGTCTTTTCCTCGTTGAGTTCTAGTCCGAGGGTCTCCCGGAGGAACCCGGCGATGCGCGCCTTGATTTCCTCGGCTTCGGCCCGGGGCCCGGCAAATCCCAGGAGATGGTCGTCCGCGTACCTGACATACTTAAGGCGGCGGAATCCCGGGTCTGCCGGGTCCTTCGAGGGGACGGCGCGCATTTTCTTGGCCAGAGCCCGGGCTGACGCCCGGTCCCCGGCCTTGCGTGCTTTTACCAGCCGTTTCATCATCCGGTTGTACTCGGAGGGGACCTTTCGGCTGGTTCCCCTGGTGTACTGCGGGATCAGTTCCTGCTCGACGTACTCGTCGAGTTCGTGCAGGTAGATGTTGCTGAGGACCGGGGATATGACGCCGCCCTGCGGGGACCCGCTGAGCGTTTCACGGTATTCCCAGTCATCGAGGTACCCGGCTTTCAGCATGTTTCGGATGAGCCGGAGAAACCGCTGGTCCTTTATTTTCTCCGCCAGTATCCCCAGAAGGATTTCATGGTCAAGAGACCCGAAGCAGTCGCTGATGTCTCCTTCGATGAACCACACGGTGCCGGTCCATGATGCGTGGACCTCCCGCAATGCGGTATGGCACCCGCGTCCTTTCCGGAACCCGTGCGACTGGGCAGAGAAAACAGGCTCGTAGTACGCCTCCAGCAGGAGGCGGGCCACTTCGCCGACTAGCTTGTCGGACCACGGCGGTATACCGAGCGGGCGGAGCTTCCCGTTCTTTTTCGGGATGTAGACGCGGCGGGCCGGGGAGAACCGGTACTTCTCCCGCCGCATCAGCCCGGTGACCTGGTCGATCTTTTCCTCGGACATGCCGTCAGCGGTTTCCCAGCCAGCACCGGGCGTCATCGCTCCGTGGTTGGAGTAAATGTTCCCGTAGGCCAGCAGGTACAGGTCCTTGTTGAACATCTGCCGGTAAAGCTGCGCGCATGGCAGGCCCTGCCTGCCGCGCTCACGGAGAACGTTAAGTACCACTTCGGCTTTCTGCATTGCGCAATCCTCATGGCTTCCTCGCGTTCATTCACCTGTGCCCCTTCGCCCTGTGGTCCGGCTTTCCCGGTCTCCAGATTGAGCGGACGTTACCCCGCTGACTACTACGGGCACTCCGTCGCCTTAGGGCTCGCGCCCCTTAGGCGATCCCATGTTCGCACTGCTGCACGTGTCTAGCGTGACTTAGGCGTCCCGTCCATCTCCTTGAATACCCTGACTGAGCATCGCTCCTGCGTCCCGGAGGAATACGGCACGCTCATCACGCATCGTGCCGCAGGGACCGGCGCCGGTTTCGGGTGCCTTTCCGGCGGGTGAACACTTGCACCTTCTGGAGACTAGGATTCAGGCAATCCGGCTTTCGCCATATCACGCGGATCTCCCGGCGCACCGCCCCGCGCACCTGGGCACGGTCACCGGTTTCCTGCCATGCTGTTTTCCCTTTCGTCCTTTCGAACTCCGGTTAGGCATCAGATCCAGAGATAATTCCTCCAATCTCTGCCCGCTGCGCGGGCGATACAGCAGTGCGCCTCATGGCGCACCGATGACGTGCTCGAGACCTGCCTTTACTTGCTCCGCGAAAAGCTGAGGAGGCCATGAGCGACGAAGACACGGCAGCGCGCGTGGCCCGGCTCGAAGCTTGGGTCGAGGTGGTCATGCGGTCGCTGGCCACCCTGGGTCTGGAAGAGCTCCTTACCGAGCTTGATGAGGCACGCGGCGCAGACTACAGCGACGTGTGCCTGCCCTCCGCAGAAGACCCCCGCGCGACGGGTTACCCCCCGTACCGTCACCCGCGCGGGATGACCCAGGCCGGCGCACCACCGGCCTGGGCGCGACGCCCGGCACCTTATCTCTGGTGCCGGGCGTCGCCATGTTCGGGTAAGGGCCGCGTCGGTGCCTCGGTCAGCGGCCCATTGCCAATAACGTTGCATCGCATTTAATTACCGGTCAGATCACGTGTTCTGAGCTGAGAATGCCTCGTGCATGTGAGTGCGCACGTCCACCGTAATGTAGGCCGCCGTGGCCAGGCACATCCCGAGGACACGCCGGTACTGATCGGCGCCGACGGACTGAATCAAGGTGGCCAGCTCTTCCATCTCGCCTTGGAGAGCACGGCCCAGCATTTCCCTGGTGGGCTGTTCGATCGTGGGGTCGAGTGCTTTCGGTGCCTCAATGTCGGGGCAGGCGGTTATGGTCGGGGCTGACGACGGCGGGTGCCCGGGTGGGAGGCGGTCAGGTAGTCATGGCTGGGAACAAGGTCTGGCTGGACGTGCCCTTCGGGGAGAAGGACGAGGCGAAGGCGCTCGGGGCCCGGTGGGACACCGGCGCGCGGCGGTGGTACGCGCCGCGGCCGGGGATCGCGGGGCTGGAGCGGTGGGCGGCGCTGCCAGACGTCCCGGACCTGTTGCCGGGCGAGGACCGCTCGTTCGGTGCGGGGCTGTTCGTGGACCTGGTGCCGAGGAGTTGCTGGTTCACCAACGTGCGCTCGTGCGTGAGCGAGCGAGACTGGGAGCGGCTGCGGCGGATGATCACCGGCCGGGCCGGGCGGCGGTGCGAGGCATGCGGGCAGTCGGAGGACCGCTCAGCCGGGCGCTGGCTGGAAGCGCACGAACGGTGGGCCTATGACGACGCGGCACAGGTGCAGTCGCTGCGCCGGCTCATCTGCCTGTGCACCGACTGTCACACGGTCACCCATTTCGGACTGGCCACCGTCCAGGGTCGCGACGCGCAGGCGGTGCGCCATCTGCGTACCGTCTCCGGCCTGTCCGCTTCCGACGCCGACGTGCTCATCGAGGCCGCTTTCGAGCTGTGGCACCAGCGCTCTCGCTTCGACTGGGCGCTCGACCTCGGGATCCTCACTCGTGCCGAGGTCACCGTCCGGCGTCCCCCGGCCGCCAGCGAGCGGGCAGGAACGGCCGCCTGGGAACTTGGAACACGCGACTAACGATCTCAATTGCCGGGGTTAAGGGCATTGGTGCCGCGCGGCTGAGCGGGCATATTGAGATGCGACGCCATGGTGCGGGCTGAGAGACTCAGCTCACGATGAACGGGGACCACAGCCCAGGCGGGAAGACGCGGCGGGCGGGCCAGCCGCACACGGGGCTGCTCCTAGACCACCAGCCCGGCCCGGTCACCGGCGAAGTCCGCGACCTGGACCGCGCCCTCGGCCGTGAGCAGCCCGTCTTCCGGCCCGTCCCCGTCGGCGAGATCACCCGGTTCTTCGCCGTCATCGGCTGCCAGCCGGTCACCGAGGCTAGCTTTGACCCGATCCTGCACGAGATCATCACCTGCGACGCGGCCGGCGACCCCGCCGCCCCGGTCCAGGTGACCGGCCAGGCATGGCCCGTCCTGATGATTGGCGAGCTGGTCTTCGCCCGTGCGGGCGTCCACGTCCGCGCCGGGTCCGCGCACGCCGTCCCGGGCGCCGCCGACAGGTCTGCCCTGCACTGGGAGTACTGGCGCCGCCACAGGACCACGAGTGACGGTTCCTTCTGGTGGGGCCACAACTCGCAGTGGAGGACCGAACTCCGCCGCGACTACATCACCAGCCGCGGCCGCGTCTATGACTTCGACGCCTTCTCCAGCTCAAGCTCCGCGCGCCGTCCTGGAGCTGGCTGGAATCGGCCTCGCGCTCGGGTTAGGGCTTCCCGGGTTCGCTGAGGATGGGGTCGGCGGCGTCTACCATCCAGGCAGCTTCAGCCCGGCGGTCCAGCAGGAGGTCCACCGCACTTTGCAGGTCAAGGCCGCTGGGATCAACCCGGAGGCCAACATGCGGCAGGCGGTCGAGGCCCCGCTCGATGACCTCCTCAAACTCGTTGACGGGCCGGCCGTCGGCTGCGGCTTGGACCCGGCTGGCGAACTCCGCGGCCTCGGGGTGATCTGCGTCGCCGTAGCGGTCCGCCAAATACGCCGCTTCGTCGGGCAGCCGGTCAATCCCGCGCTGCCGTAGCAGCGCGACAGGAGGGCGGAGCACGACGAAGTTGACCAGCCGGCCGCCCAGGACCTCGATCAGCGACTCGAACCCTTCGTTGATGATCGTGTCGGTGACGATGGCCGAAATCCCGGCATCGGCGAACGCGGCGGCGACCAGGCACGCGTTGCGGATGCGCAGCGCATACTGGACGCCCGCCTCGCCGGCCAGCCGCCCGGTGCCGGGGTCGCTATCGCCGGGCACCGCCCACCGGCAGCCAGATACGATCAGCCGCTGCATCTCGTCGCCCTCGACGTGCGCGGCCAGCGGGAGCCGTTGCGCGAGAAGCCGGGCCGTCGTCGTCTTGCCAGCACACGCATTACCGCAGATGATCCAGATCTCGGCCCCCCTAGCTGGCTGACCGGACGGTTCGGACGTCACCGGCCAGGCCGCGCGAAGCCAAGCGAAACATACGGGGACACTCACCCACACTAGCGCCGGGAAGCACCCAGGCGCAGTGCAGAATCCAGGCCTCACAATCGCTGCGGGCGGCCGGCCTGGCCGCCTGGCTCAGCGACTGGCGGGGACGGGGGAAGCATGCACTCGTTCGGGATGATGGGTGGTCGCTCAGCCCCGCGGAAGCGGCGGCGGCCACGGCATCGGGGAATCGGCCACGCTTGCAGCGCCCAATTTCTCTGGTGACCGCACCGAAAGCGTCACTTGGGCGTTTTACCGCTCTGCGTGCCGCTAATGTCCTGCCGTGCAGGGTGAGGCGGGGATGCTGGTCGCGGGGCGATACCTGCTGTCCGAGGCGGTCGGGCAGGGCGGCATGGGGCGGGTGTGGCGTGGCTACGACCAGCTCCTGAACCGGGTGGTGGCCGTCAAGGAGGTCATCCTGCCGCCGCAGTCGCGCGGCGAGCACGCTGAGCTGCTCGCGCGCATGATCCGGGAGGCGCAGGCGGCGGCCCGGCTTGACCATCCTAGTGTGATCACGATTTACGACGTCGTGGAGCACGAGGGTTCGACCTGTGGGCGCTGGGCGCCACCCTGTACACGGCGATCGAGGGCGCCGCGCCGTTCAGCGGCGCGACCATGACCGCGCTGATCGCGGCGATCCTCACCAGGGCGCCCGCCACGCCGCGGCACGCGGGGCCGCTCCTCGCGGTGCTTGGCGCGCTGCTGTCCAAGGACCCCGCCCACCGCCCGGACGCCCTGGCCACGGCCCGCGCGCTGGCCGCCTGCCGCGCCGGCCAGACGGGCAGTAGCAACCCGGCCAGCGGCCTTCGGCCGCCGCCTGCGGGCACGGGTGCCGCCCCGGGGCTCGCGTACCCGCCCACCCAGGCGGCCGGGCCCGAAGACTCGCGGGGAACCCACTTCCGGGACACCCTGACCGGGCAAGGACGCCCGTGGAGCGGCGGCCAGGGTACCTTCGCCGCGGCTGGCGCGTTCGCGCCCCCGCCGCCGTTCACTGGTCACCCGAGCTTCCCCGACGTGCGGGACGCACACGCGGCCCGGGCCGACGCTACCCGCCGCAGGCGCCAGGCCCCGCTGCGGGCGCCGGAAGGCTACGGCGCCGGGCGCGGCCCGTGGTCATCGTGGCGACCGCCGCGACGGCCGCCGCCGTTCTCGGCACCGTTCTTGCCCTGCGCAGCGGCGGGAGCCAGTCACCAGGCACCGGCTCGGTCAGGCGCCGGCTCGACGGCCGGCCTGCACGCCAGCACGCCAGCGCTTGCCAGGGCACCGGCGAGCCCCGGCACGGCCGCGTCGCCGGCGCTCCCCACGTCGGCCACGGCCTCGCTTACCGCGACCCTCGCCGACCCCTACGGAACCGGCGTTGCCTCACTCGCGTTCGGGCCAGGCAGCACCCTCGCCGAGGGGAACGCTGACGGCAGCACGTACCTGCGGAACGCCGGGACGAAGAGCGTTATCGCCACCGTCACCGACCCGGACAGCAAGGGCGCGGCCTCGGTCGCGTTCGAGTCGGACGGCATCCTCGCCACCGGGGACGCGAACGGCAACACGTACCTGTGGCGGATCTCAAGCGGCAAGTCCTGAAGCTGGTTACCGTTCCGGCCGCGATCTGCTACCGCCAGGTACTACCGTTTCGACAAGCGGCTGCGAACCACAAGCGAAAGGAGTCACCCGTGCTGAGGCAGGTCGCGGAGGGTGTGCTGATCCACGAGAGCGAGTTCTGCCAGAGCAACGCCGTTGTCGTGCAAGGCCGGGCTGGCGTGCTGCTCATCGATGCCGGGATATACGGCTCCGAAATGGCCTGCCTGGCGAACGACCTGTCCGATGCGGGCCAGACCGTTGTGGCGGGCTTCTCGACGCATGATCATTGGGATCACGTGCTCTGGCACGCCAGGTTCGGCTCCGCGCCCCGTCACGGCACGGCCCGCTGCGCGGCTACTATCCGAGATGAGCTGTCGGTTCCGCATTGGAAGGACAGCATCGCCGAGTGGATACCGCCGGACATCGCCGAGCAGATATCGTGGGATCTGTTTGGCCTCATTACCGGCCTGCCCGCCGAGACGGCGCAGATTCCCTGGGATGGCCCTCAAGTCCGGATTATCGAGCATCAAGCGCACGCCCCGGGCCACGCGGCGCTGCTGATCGAGGAACGCGGGGTCCTCGTCGCCGGCGACATGCTTTCTGATGTCCTGATCCCGATGCTCGACCTGAACGGCACCGCGGACCCGATCGAGGACTACCTTGCCGCGCTGCGGCTGCTCGAGGACGCGGCGGGCGACGTCGATGTCGTCATCCCCGGCCACGGGTCCGTCGGCGGAGCTGATCAGGTGCACGCACGGATCGAACAGGACCGGGCGTACGTGCATGCCTTGCGTGATGGCCGTGATATCAGCGACCCGCGGGTCGGCCCATCGGCCAAGGACGGCTGGGACTGGGTGGCCGACGTGCACGCGGGGCAACTCCAGCGCCTCGGTCCCGAAGTAGCGAGCGCACGCAAGATGGTGGATCGTTGGGCGGGCTATAGGCGGCCCAACGATCCACCATCCGCGCGATCGCGTCAGCCGATGCGGCCGATGACGTTGAAGACGGCGCCCATCGGGTCGCGCACGTCCCCGAACCGCCCGAACGGCGTGTCGGCGGCCTCCCGGATGATCGTGCCGCCCAGTTCCGAGACCGTGGCCAGCGTCTTGTCGGCGTCGTCGACCGAGACGTAGATCTCCCACCGGGGGCCCTCGCCCGCCGGCAGGTGGGCGTTCGCGTCCATGATCCCGGCAACCGGCTGCCCCGGCTGCCCTGGCGCGCCCGCCTCGCCGTCCAGGATCGCGGCGAGCCGGAAGTCGTCCGTGTCGCCCATGACCTGCGGCGTCCAGCCGAACGCGTCGCGGTAGAAGCTCACAGAACCCTGGTAGTCCCTGGCGTGCAGCTGGAACCACGCGGGCGTCCCCGGCCTGCCGGTGCCGATCGGCCCGAAGCCGTCGAACGTTTCCGGCTGCCAGATCCCGATCCGCGCGCCGGACGGGTCGTCGAGCAGCGCCTGGATGCCGAGGTCCGCCACCGGCTCGGGCTCGAACCTGGTCGTCGCGCCGAGGGCCACCGCCGCGGCCAGCGTGCCGGCCGCGTCAGCCGAGGTCAGGTAGACGCCCCACGCGTCGGCGACGTTCATGCCCGGCTGCGCGGGCATGCAGCCCGCCACCGGCACGCCGCCGGCCGTGAACATGAAGTAGCCGCCGAACTCCGGCGACGCTTCCTCGGCGGTCCAGCCGAAGACCCTCCCGTAGAACTCCCGCGCCCGCGCCGTGTCCGACGTCAGCAGGTCCATCCAGCACGGCACGCCTGTCGCGTGTGTCATGATCCCTCGCCCCTCCCGCTTGACTACCTTGACAGGCAGACGTCAGCGGCCCCGGGATCTCATCGGCCGGGCGGCCGGCTTGGCCGCCTCGTTCAGCGGGCGGCGGGACGGGTGGAGCACGCACTCGTTCGGGATGATGTCCTTTTGCTTGCCCTCGGGGCGGAACCGCTGTCGGAGGCATTTGGGTGATCTGATGTGATTGGTGCCGGAGAAGCAAGCAGCGGAGCGAGCAGGAAGGACGAGCATGTCAGCGCGCACCAGCCAGGAGGTCGTACGGATCGCCGACGGCGTGTCCATCCCGCTCATCGGCTTCGGCACCTGGGAGCTCAGCCGCGAGGACGCCTACAGCGGCGTCCGCGCCGCGCTCGACCTCGGCTACCGGCACATCGACACCGCCACGGCCTACGAGAACGAGGACAGCGTCGGCGCGGCGTTGCGGGACAGCGGCCTGCCCCGGGAGAGCGTGTTCATCACGACCAAGTGCCCGCCGTCGAACGCCGGCCGGGAGGCGCAGACCATCGACGCCAGCCTGAAGGCGCTTGGCGTGGACTTCGTTGACCTGTGGCTCGTGCACTGGCCGCCGAACCGCCAGGCCAGCCCGGACACCTGGAAGGCGTTCATCGGGGCACTGGAGCAGGGCAAGACCCGCGCCATCGGGGTGAGCAACTACAGCATCGCGCAGGTCGACGAGCTCATCGCCGCCACCGGGCGCGCGCCGGCGCTCAACCAGATCCCGTGGAACCCGTTCGTCTTCGATGAGCGGGAAGTGGCCGAGCTGCGGAGCCGCCAGGTCGTCCTTGAGGGTTACAGCCCGCTGAAGCGCAGCGACCTCGGCAACCCGGTGCTGGCGGAGATCGCCGCCGCGCACGGCAAGACGGCCGCGCAGGTCATCCTGCGGTGGCACGTGGAGCACGGCTTCGTGGTGATCCCGCGGTCGCAAGCGCCGGGAGCGGGTCGAGGAGAACTTCGACATCTTCGACTTCGAGCTGACCCCGGAAGAGCTCGGCAGGATCGACGCGCTTGGCGGGTGATTCCTAGGAGGCACGGAGGCGGGGCCGACGGCGCTTGGCGGCGATCGCGGCGACCGTCTCCACGAATTCGCCGGCATGCCGGTTGGAGGTGTCCTTGCGCCACATGACCCAGTGGACGACCGGTTCAACGCCGTCGAGCGGGACGTAGACGAGCCCGGGCCGCGGGTAGTACGCGGGCGTGCTCTCCGGGCAGAGCGAGATGCCGTTGCACAGCCGCAGCGCCTCGAGCCACTCGTCATGCGTCGCGGCCCGGTTGATGATGGTCGGCGGCTGCCCGTCGCGGTATGCCATCGCGTCCCAGTAGTCCCGGTACCGTCCCGGCGGGTGGACGTCGGTGAACAGGGGCTGCGTGAGGATCTCGCCGATGTGCAGCCGCTGACGGGTTGCGAGCGGGTGATCGGCCGCCATGGCGACGACCATCGACTCCTCGAAGAGGGCCTTGGCGGCGACTTCGTCGTGCTCGTCAAGCATGCCCATGCTGAAACCGACGTCGGTCAGCCCCCGGGTGATCCCCATGAAGCAGTCCTCGAAGCCGAACGGCTGCAGGGCCACGCCGATGGTGGGCCGCCCGGCGCTGAAGGCGCGGAGCGCCTCGTACAGGAGCTCGCCGGGTCCCTGAGCCAGGAAGCCGATCCGCAGCGACCCGACCGCGCGCCGCCGCAGCCGGCCCGCCAGCTCGCGGAGCGCGTCGTACTCCCGCAGGACGACCTTCGCCTGCGCGAGCAGTTCCTCGCCCTCGGGGGTGAGGGTGACCCCGCGCGGGCCACGGACGAACACGGTGACGCCCAGTTCGCTCTCGAGCCGCCTGATCTGCTGCGTCAGCGCGGGCTGGGCGATGTGCATTGCCAGGGCGGCGCGGGTGAAACTGGACGCGTCGGCGACCGCGACGAAGTCGCGCAGCTGCCGGACGCTCGCGTTCATGGTGGCCACGCTATAAGCGTCTCGTTATAGCGGGATTAAGAACTGGTATTGGATCGCGAAAACGCACCTGCTCTACCGTCTTGCCCATGAGTTCAGCCTCCCTGCGCGCAAAGCCGTTCGAAGTCCCAGAGCCAGGCCTGACGCCTAAGAAGATCATCGCCCGCGCCGCGGCGCTGCGCGAGTACCTGCGGGACGGGCAAGAGGCGACCGAGCAACGGACTTACTACTCAGCGCAGACCCATGAGCTGTTCAGGCAGGCGGGCCTTTACCGGATCCTCCAGCCGAGGAGGTTCGGGGGCTACGAGTTCGACATCGAGACCTTCTACCGCGTGGTGATGGAGCTGGCGCGCGGCTGCCCGTCGACGGGCTGGTGCTTCTGCCTTGGGGCGGCCCATGTCCTGCAGGTGGCGGCCTTGTTCCCGGAAGCAGCGCAGCGGGAGATCTTCGCCGCGAACGACGGCCACTTCGTCGCCGCCTCCCGTGACCTGCCCGCGGGCACCGTGACCCCGTCCGGCGACGGCTACATCGTGACCGGCACGTGGAACTACTGCTCCGGTGCCCCGCACTCGACCCATTTCATCGCGCGGGCACTGCTGGCGGACGCCGGCGGGCGCACCAGCGAGGACTCGCCGAACGTGCTCGTCGCGATCCCGCGCGCCGACTGGACGATGCTCGACGACTGGCACGGCCTGCTCGGCCTGCGCGGGAGCGGCTCGCACTCGATCACGGTCAAGGATGCCCGGGTCCCTGGGCACTTCGTGGTCACCAGCGACCCGTTCAGCTTCGACACGTCGAACGCCGCGCAGCGTTCCGGCGTCCACCCGAACCCCATGTACAACTCGCGGCACCTCAACTTCTTCCACGGCGAGATCGGCGCCATCATGACCGGGATGGCGGACGCCGCCACTGATGAGTACGAGCGGATCATCCGCACCAGCAAGACCTCCAGCCCGCTGCCGCCTGGCCTGCGCATGGACGCCACCGACCACCAGCGCACCCTCGGCCTCGGCCTCGCGAAGGCGAGCGCCGCTCGCCAGATCGTCCTCGGCACCGCTCGCCAGCACCTTGAGCACTGCCGTCAGGCGGCTGAGGAGGGCTTCCCCTACGAAGCGGAGCAGGACCTGCTCCTGGAGTCGACCCACGGTCAGGCCGGCGAGCTCGCGTTCACCGCGATCGAGAACCTGGCCCGCATGAGCGGCTCGTCCAACGCGGTCCGCGACGGCCGCCGGATGCAGCGCTACCTCCGCGACGCGCTGGTGTACCGGAGTCACCAGCAGGGCGCGTCGATCGACATGATGGCGACCCAGCTCGCCGTCGCCCACCTTCATGCCAAGCACTGAAACCCCTGTCAGGAGTGACCGATGAGTACCGACCGGCTAGAAACTGTCGCGAACGACGACGATGCCGACCTCGCACGCCTTGGATACCGCCACGAGCTGAAGCGGACGCTCGGCAGCTTCTCCACCTTCGCCATCAGCTTCGGGACGATCTCGGTCCTCGCTGGCGTCTTCACCGCGTTCGGCCTCGGCTACGCGTTCGCCGGGCCGCCCGTCTTCTGGGTCTGGCTCGTGGTCTTCGCGTTCCAGCTGTGCGTAGCGCTGGTCTTCGCCGAGCTCGCCGGCTACTTCCCGCTGGCCGGGGCCACCTACCAGTGGGCGAAGCAGATCGCGACTCCCGGCTGGGGCTGGGCGGCGGGCTGGCTATACATCACCGCGCTATTCGCGGGCCAGGCGTCGCTCGGCTCGGCGATCCAGCAGGTGCTGACGTCGATATCGGCGGGCTTTGAGTTCTTCGGCCATCAGGTGCCTAGCATCTTCGACTCCGACTTCGCGAAGAACTCACTGATCCTCGGCGTCATCATGTACGTCCTGACGACCCTCATGAACGTCTTCGGCGTGAAGGTTCTCACCCGGATCGCGAACGCGATCGTGCTGCTTGAGTTCGCGGGCCTCATCATGGCAGTAATCGTCATGCTGCTCCACGTCACGAACAGCCCCGCCGTCCTCACGAACTCGCTCGGCGTCGGGGCCGGGCACAGCTGGGGCCTGTTCGGCGCCCTGCTGATCGGCGCGTTCCTGCCGCTGTTCACTTTCTTCGGCTTCGACAACGCGGCCTCCATGGCGGAGGAGACCCAAGAACCGCGCAAGCGCGGCCCCCGTGGGCTGCTGCGCGCCTACATCGCGTCCGGCATCCTCGGCGCGATCCTCCTGTTCGTTGCCATGCTGGCGATCCCGAAGCTGACCGACCCGAACGTCGCGGGCCTCGGCCTCAGCTACGTCGTCAACGCCGTCACCGGCAGCGTCGCCAGCAAGATCCTGCTGGTCGACGTCGCGATCGCGCTGTTCGGCGCGGCCGCGGCCGGCCAGGCGCTGCTGACCCGCCTCATGTTCGGGATGGCACGGGACAACCAGCTCCCCTTCGCCCCCGCCCTGGCGAAGGTCTCCCCCCGTACCGGCATCCCCGTCACGGCCACGCTCGTGGCGGGCGTCGTCCCGGTCCTGATCATGCTCATCGGCCTCGGCAACACCAAGCTCTTCCAGGCGGTCGTCAGCATCGCCCTGATCCTCGTCTACCTTGCCTACCTCTGCGTCACCGTCCCGACCCTCCGCAAGCGCCTGAAGGGCTGGCCCGCCAACGAGACCGCCCCCCGCGGCTCGGTAAACCTGGGCAAGTGGGGCCTCCCGGTCAACGTGATCGCAGTCGCGTGGGGCGCGGCCATGGCGGTGAACCTGGGCTGGCCGCGCGCCGAGTTCTTCGGCGGCGCCTGGTACCAGCAGTACGTCGCCTGCTTCATGATCCCGGCGGTCGCGGTCGTCGGCCTCGCCTACTACTGGCTCCGCGTGCGGGGCAAGCAGCACGTCCTCACCGAGCACAGCGCGGCCCCGGCCGCCGTGCCCCTCAGCGAGCCCTGACCAGCAAGGGCCGGTCAGCCGTTGACCGCCACGCAAGGATGCGGCCGGTCAACGGCTGATGTTCTTGAGCTGGGAGCGTGCCCCTGGAGTCAGCGAGTCAGGGCTAGCACGTCGCGGACGGCAGTCGCTACGGCGGCCGGGGCCTCGTAGAGCCGGGTGTGCGCCGCGTTTCCACGAACCGGAACTCTGCGTTCGGCAGCGCGCCGACGAGCTCGCGACCCTGCTCGGGCGGCCGGGCGCGGTCGTAGCGGCCGTGTATGACGATCGCGGCCTGCCGTGCGCGGCTGCGGAGGTCCTGGACAGGTTCCTGATCCGTCCCGGGTGCCTGGCAGGCGCGGCCTGGCTGGCCCAGCCGCTGCCAGGCGGGGTATGGCTCGGGTTCGTGGCTGGCAAGGCCGCCGCCGACGTGGTCTGGTACGGGCTGGAAGCCGCGGCCCGCCGCGCTGTGGCCCGGTCACCGCGCGGGCTTTCCGTAGCTGAGTAGCTAGGCTGACGGAGTGATCACCCGGGTTAAAGACGGTGAGTCGTGGCGCATCGGGACCGGCGCCGAGATCGCCTGGATCGCCGGCGGCGTGGCCACGGGCCTGGCTATCACGTCGGCTATCCCCCCCGTCTACGAGGCCTACGCCACGATCGTGATACCAGAGGAGCCCGGGGAGCGACGCCGACGCGACAGCGCGCTCCTTACCCTGCTCAGCGAGCACCCGGCGGCCCGGCCATGGTGGCTCGGATACCTCGACACCGGCAACGACGACATCGTCTTCCCTGACGTGCCGAAAGTAGACCTCTACCAAAGGTCGTGGCATTACGTGCTAGCCGAAGCAGGGCCAGGCCAGGCCGCCGCCTGGCGTCAGGGCGAGCCAAGGTCCCTCCGCAAGGGCGTCCTGCCTGATCTGATGTTCCCCGCGGATCGTTCCTGGCTGTTTTCCACGCTGTGGGACGACGACTGGAGTTGCATCGGCGGGCCCGCCGCGCTCGTGGACAGGCTCTTGCGCCATCCTCACCTGGAAGCGAGATCGGTCGCTCTCGGCCAGGACGCGACCCCGCCCGGCCACCAGGCGATCTGACGGCCCCTCAACTCAGGTTGAACCGGCCCGTCGGCCGCGGCGAAGACGGCAGCCGGGGCCAGTCAGCCGCCGAATGAAGGTGCCGGCCGTGCCAGCGCGACCGCTACCGGCGGGTGAGGATGACGACGGGGATCGGGCGGGTGGTCTGGGCCTGGTAGCCGGCCGCCTGGGGGTAGGCAGCGGCGAAGAGCTCGTACAGGGCCCCGCGCTCCGCCTCGTCGGCGATGACCGCGACGGCCTTGAAGGCCTCGGTCCCGACCTCAACCGTCACGTCCGGGTTCGCGGCCAGGTTGCGGTACCAGGCTGGATGGCGGTCAGAGCCGGCGTTGCCCGCCGTCACGAGGTAGCGGTCGCCATCGGGGAGGTAGGTGAGCGGCACGGCCCGGCGCAGGCCGGTTCGCGCGCCGGTCGTGGTCAGCAGGAGGAGTTGCATGGTGGCGTGGTAACCGCCCACCTTCCCGCCGCGGGCCCGGAACTCGGTGACGACCCGTTCCTGGTTGCGACTTGGCGGGGCCTGCTCATGGCTGGTCACGACAACGATGTTATGCCCCCAGCCGGAGCGGCCCGCGGTCGCTCAACCACGGGTTAATCGTGTCTCAAGGCCGCTCTCGCACACTCTGTACTAGCAGGGGACCGCACATCGCGGCGGAGCTTCGGGGTCGGGGGATCCACATGAGCACGCAACCGGTTATGGCTGTGCTGGCTACAGCCGCAAGCGCACGGCCGGAGCCGGCGCTGCCCGCCGCAGCTGCGGCAGCGGGGGCCGCTCCCCCGCCGGGCGGGCGCTGGCGGGCCTGGCGGGACCGGTTCGGGCTGGCCGAGCTGGTCGGCACCCTCGGCGCGGTCACCGGCTTCGCGGCCGGCTACCTGGCGGCCGGGTCGCTGCTGGCCGCGGCCGGGCTGGCCACGGCCGGCGAGGCGATCGGGTTCTACGGGTGCATCGGGGCGAAGACGGCCGCTGACGCGCGCCGGGCCACCGCCCACCTGACCGGGTTCCGGAGGCTGGCCGCCGGGGCCTGGCACACCGTCACCCGGCAGCTGGCGTCGTGCGCGGCCGCGGAGGCCCTGGACGGGTTCCTGATCCGTCCCGGGTGCCTGGCGGGCGCGGCGTGGCTGTTGCAGCCGCTGCCGGGCGGGGTGTGGCTCGGGTTCACGGTCGGCAAGGTCGCTGCGGACGTGGTCTGGTACGGCTTCGAGGCGGCGGCCCGCCGGGGTGTGGCCTGGTCACTGGCCGTCAGCCGCCCATCGCGTTAGCCGCTGGTGCCGCCAGGCTGGCGAAGCCCGCTGATGAGGATCTCGACCAGCCGGCGCGCGTCGTAGCTGTGCCTGTCGGTGGCGCCTGCGCAGAGGCCTCCGACGCCGCGCATGAGCTCGAAGGCGTCCAGGTCGGAGCGGATCTCGCCCGCGGCGGCGGCGGCTTCCAGCAGCTGGTCGCATACGGGCACCAGCCGCTCGAGGAAGTAAGCGTGCAGCGGGTCGAAGCAGGAGTCGTCGGACTGCAGCACGGCGGCGAGCCCGTGCTTGGTGACCAGGAAGTCGACGAACATGTCGACCCAGCGCCGCAGCGCGGCATAGGGGCTCTCCGCGCTGGCGAGGAGCGCCGGGCCGGCTTCCGCGAGGCCTTCGACCTGGTGCCGGTAAACCGCGACGATCAGGTCCGCGCGGGTCGGGAAGTGCCGGTAGATCGTCGCCGTGCCCACGCCGGCCCTGGCCGCGATGTCACGGATCGGCGCCTCCACCCCGGAGGCGACGAAGACCTCGGCGGCCGCGGCGAGCAGGGCCTTCTCGTTGCGCCTGGCGTCGGCCCGCTTAACCTGGGGCGCGCGCCCGCCGGTCTCCGTATCGCTCATGCCTGCCTGCCATCGCCCCTGTCATCGGCGGCCGCTTGCTAAACGGGACAGTGTCCCGTATCGTCAATCGGGACGTCGTTCCGTTTACCCATGATGCCATGTGACGACGCGGAAGGCCAACCGCGCCGCAGCGCACCCGTGCCCGAAGGAGCCTTGCCATGCCACGCGTTGTCGTCTTCGACGAGACCGGCGCCCCGGATGTCCTGCACGTCGCCGATGAGCCCGCCGCCGAGCCCGGCCCCGGCGAGGTGCGAGTCAAGATCGAGGCCGCCGGCGTCAACCGCCTCGACCAGATGATGCGCTCCGGCGCCTACCCGGGGCCGTTCCGGCTGCCGCACGCCCGGCTGGGCTGCGAGGGAGCCGGCACCATCGACGCGCTCGGCCCTGGTGTCGAGACGGTCAGCGTCGGGGACCCGGTCATCATCACCGCCGTGCCCGCAATGGACCTGAACGGTACCTACGCCGAGTACACCGTCGTGCCGGCCACTACGGTCATCGCGCGGCCCGCCGGGCTGGACGCCACCAGCGCGGCGGCACTTTGGGTGGCGTACTCCACCGCCTACGGCGCGCTCGTCGAGAAGGCCGGGATGCGGCCTGGCGACCACGTGCTGATCACCGCCGCCTCCAGCTCGGTCGGCCTGGCCGCCATCCAGGTTGCCAACCAGGTCGGCGCGATCCCGCTCGCGGTCACCCGCCACTCCGCCAAGAAGGACGCCCTGCAGGCCGCCGGCGCCGCCGCGGTCATCGCCACCGACCAGGACGACACCGTAAAGGCCGCGCGCGCCTACACGGACAACGCTGGCGTGGAGGTAATCCTCGACTCCGTTATGGGGCCTGGACTAGCTGAGCTCGCCACCGCGGCCAAGCCTGGCGGCAGCCTGGTCACCGTGGGATGGCTTGACCCGCGCCCCGCGGCGATGCCCATGAACGCGCCGCTGACCATTTACCGCTACATGAGCTTCGAGCACGTCCTCGATCCTGTCGTGGTACGGCGGATGGCGGCATTCTTGACCGCCGGGCTGCGCTCCGGGGCCCTGCGCCCCGTCATCGACCGGGTCTTCAGCCTCGGCGAGATCGCCGACGCGCACCGCCACCTCGAGCGCGGGCAGCAGGTCGGCAAGATCGTCGTCGCTGTCTGACCTAGCGCATGCCGCCGCGCATGGTCGCCGTGCGGCCGAGGTCGGACGCCCGGCGGCCAGCCGAGGCCACCACCGCGATGATGATGTCGAGCAGCTCGCGGCCGCGGGCGCGGGCGCGGGCCCGGCGGCTGGCCGCCCGCGACGGCTTGCGCAGCCGGCGGGCCGCGATCAGCACGCGGAACTCGTCGCGCAGCAGCGGGAGCGTGCGCACCGCGAACGTCACCGAGTGCGCCCACTCGTTGACGGGCAGGCCGAGCCTGCGCAGCGGACGCGGCGATGCGGGTGAACGCCGCCGGGAGCTCCTCGACCCGCGTGGTCCAGATGAGCAGCAGCGACAGTGCGAAGAACAGGACCGTGAAGAGCAGCGACTGCACGTAGAAGGCGATTCCGTTGCCCGCGGCCGCCGCCACGGCGCCGAGCAGGACGATCGCCGTGACCAGCCACGGGACGCGCGGGAAGACCGTCAGGGGCAGCCTCGCGGCGGCAAGCCCGGCCGCCAGCAGAACGGTGAGCCCGGCGATGACGGGCCAGCCGGGCGCCGAGAATGACACGACGGTCGCCGCCGCCAGGATGCCGATCTTCGTCGCCGGGCCGAGCCGGTGGAGCGCGGAGGTGCCAGGCACCGCGCGGAACACCAGGCCGCCGCGGCGGGGGCGGGCCGACGGCGCCGCGGCCGCCGGGCTGCCCTGGCGGGGCACCGGGCAGGACTGCCGTGCCGCCGGTCACCTCGACCGTCCGGGTGCACGCGAGGCCCATGTCCTCAAGGTCGTGCGAGATGATGACGAGCGTGAGGCCGTCGGTGCGGCGCATGTGCCCGAGGAGCTCAAGCAGCCCGCGCCGGCTCTCCCGGTCGAGGCCCGCGAGCGGCTCGTCCAGGATCAGCACGCGCGGCCGTGACGCCAGCAGGCCCGCGATCGCGACGCGGCGCATCTGGCCGCCGCTCAGCTCGTCGACGCTGCGCCCGGCGAGGTCCGCGGGCAGGCCGACCCGGTGCAGGCTGGCCGCCGCGAACGCCGCGCCGTCCGCCGCGCCCGGCTTGGCGTCGAACCCGGCGGCGGCGAGGATGTCCTCGGCGACGGTCGGCCGCTGCAGCTGCAGCCTGGCGTGCTGAAACGACAGCGCCACCGTGCCGACCGACTGCGCGGCGGGCGCGCCGTCGACCGTGACGGTGCCGGCGGTCGGCTTGATCAGCCCGGCGAGCACCCAGGCGAGCGTCGACTTGCCTGACCCGTTCTCGCCGGTGATCAGGAGCCCCTCGCCCTCGCGGACGTCAAGGTCAACCGAGCGCAGCGCGGTGACCTCCCAGGGCGTGCCCGCGTCGAAGCGGTGGCCGACCCCGCGCACGCGGATGACCGGCTCGCCCGGTGTGCCGGGCGGGTGGCCGGACCCGGCCGCCCGGGGCCGCGTCCGTCGTCCGCGCCGCGCTGGCACTGTGTTCAATATCGGCGGAGTGCCCGATGGCGGCGGCGTCGGCGACGCGGCCGCCGGCGAGGCCGATGACGCGGTCGGCCCGCGCGGCCTCCGCCGGGTCATGGGTGACGTGCACGACGGCGGTGCCCGCCCGGGCCGGGAGGGAGGCCAGCAGGTCGAGGACCTCGGCGCGGCCGGCCGCGTCGAGCATCGACGTCGACTCGTCGGAGATGAGCAGGGCGGGGCGCCTGGCCATGGCGGCCGCGATGGCCAGGCGCTGCAGCTGCCCGCCGGACAGGGACTCGGTGCTCGCGGCGGCGAGGCCGGCGAGGCCGACCGAGCCGAGGAGCGCGTCGGTGTCCACCGGGTACCCGGGCGGCAGTCCCCAGCGCAGGTCCTCGCCGACGGTGCTGCCGATCACCTGCGCCTCGGCCCGCTGCCCCACGACCGCCGTGCCGCCAGGCCGCCCGAGCCCGACGCGGCCCGGGCGGCGGACCGAGCCGCGCGTGGGCTCGGCGCCGGCGAGCAGCGATACCAGCGTGGACTTCCCGGCCCCGTTCGGGCCGACGACCGCGACGAACTCCCCCGGTTCAACGGTCAGGTCGACATCGGCGAGCGCGTCGCCGCCCGGAGTCGGTGCGGTACCCGAAGCCGACGCCGGCGAATTCGAGAGGAACGGGTGCGACTGACTCGCTCCAGCGCCGCATCGGCACGCGCGGCGTAGTCGAGCGGGTCGGCCTGCGCGAGCCACTCGACGCGGCGCGCGGCGAGGATCACGAAGGCGTTCGTGATGAGCATCTCCGCCAGCACGCCGACGAGGATCACGGCCGCGACCACGACCGGCCAGGCGCCAAGCAGCGTGTCGGCGGCCCTGATCACGGCGTCGCCGGCCGGCGACGGAAGGCGGAGGAACTCGGCGACGTGGACGACCCCGACGACGGTCGCCCGCATCGTCTCGAGCGTCAGCTCGCGGATGCCCGCGAACAGGTACAGCACGCCCACGACGGCCGCGGCCGAGGCCGGCGCGAGCACGGCGGCGAGCAGGGCGACCGCGCCGGATCCGCGGCCGCGGCGCCGGATGATCCCGCACGGGCCCGCCAAGCACCGCGCAGCCCGCGATTACGACGGTCGCGAACGCGCCGGCGGCGAGGAAGGCGACGAACCCCGCCGCGACCGCGGCCGCGATGACCGCGCGCGCCCGGTTCCTGAGCCCGACGACCGCGAACGGCACGGCCGACAGCAGCTCGATCACGCCAAGGTGGGGCAGGAACGTGCCCACCGACACGATGATCACGGCAAGCGCGCCGAACACGCCGGCGTTCGCGACCTCCGCCGGGCGCAGGGCGCCCGGGCGCGGCTCAGGAACGACATGCGGGCTCACGGGGCGCACAGCCGAACGCACCGGCACGCTCATCACGTCACCGTCAGCTGACAGGTCGGGGGAAGCCGGGGAAATGGCACGCCGACAACTGTAGCCATCAAAGCCCACAGGAAGCTGAGAGCGCATTGACGCTTCCTGGGTGACGTCTCTGAAGGCCAAGCGTCACTGGAGTCGCCGGGGCTCGGGTTAGGCGGCGGCACCGCCGCCTGACCTTAGGCAGCTTGCTGGGCCGGGGGTGCGTGGCTATGAAGGACCTGCCGTCCGTCGGGACTTCGGGCCTCGGTGGTGCCGTCGGGGTGGAGGATGAGCTGCCAGCCTCTTCGGTGGATGGAGACGTCGTGGTGGTACTGGCAGACCAGGGCGAGGTTGGGGAGGGAGGTCTCGCCGCCGTCTTCCTTGTGGCGCAGGTGGTGCACGTCGCAGTAGACGGCGGGGCGGCCGCACCTCGGCCAGGCGCAGGTACGGTCCCTGAGGAGCACGGCGCGGCGGATGTAGCCGGGGATGCTGTCGCTGTAGCCGATGTCCAGTGGCAGGCTCGGGGTGTTGTACGGCTTGCTCAGCAGGCCCTGGCGGAGGACAGCGGCGACGCCGGCCGGGCCGGAGACCAGGTCGACGGCCAGGCGGGCCATCGTGTAGCGGAGGGCGCGCCTGGCTTCCGGGGACGGCGCGCGGAAGCGGGGCGGCGTTCGGGCCAGCCGGATCGCTCCCCGGCTGCCCGGTGGCGCCATCGAGCGCCGTGGCTGCCTCAGCGGCGGTGCGGGCCAGGTCGATCATCTGGTCGATCACCGCCAGGTCCATGGTGCCGGTGACGACCGGGACGGTCTGCGCGTCGCAGGCCGCCGCCTCGGCGTCCTTGCCGGACAGGTACCCGTCCTCGCCAGCCGGGCGCGGATCCAGGCGTCTTCCAGGTCCGGCGCGCCGGGCAGCCGGCGCAGCTGGGACAGCGGGATGTGCGCGACCACCTGCGTGTCGGCGCCAGCGCGGTCAGGAACCAGCCGGGCGCGCAGCAGCAGCTCGCAGGCCAGCTGCAAGGCGTCGTGGAACCGCTTGCCCTCGGTGCGGTCGTCCTCCGGCCCGGCCTTCTTGCCCAGGGCCTCGACGACCGCGCGGACTGCGGCCGCGCACTCCGGGGTCGAGGTTGCCGCGGATCACCGCCGGCCCCGCCGAACGTGGTGCCGACCTGGACGTAGCGGTCGTCGAAGCCGTCGTCGGGGGGATCCGGGTCGGGCTGCCGCTGCCGCCAGCTGCTCGATCGCGCAGGCGGCGATCGTGGCCAGGTCGTCGAGGGACGCGCCCGCCGCGGCGGCCTCAAGCAGGATCCGGTCGGTCTCGTCGCGCATATCCGCCGGGAGCTTGCGGCGTCCAGTCCGCGATCGTGAAGGCCAGGGAGTCGGTGATGTCGCCGGCGGCGAGCGCGGTGCCGAGCAGCGGCCGGCCGCCGAGCTGGCGCATCTGGCGGACCGAGGCCCTGGCGGCCTTCTTCGACATGCCGGCCTTGGCGGCCAGCCACGCCGACGACGAGCCGTACCCGTCCGCGTCGTGGGCGCTGGCGGTGTCGAAGCGGCGCAGGAACCCGGCATGCGCGGCGGTGAGCTTCGCCTGGATCTCCCCCAGTGCGATCAGCAGGTCGCCGCAGGCAGCTGCGTCCAGGTTCGCGACGGAGCCGGAGTTGAGGTAATCCAATGCCGCACTAGCCATCCGCAGCGCGTCCGCCGCGCCGTCGAAGGCAGCCCGTGGGGCATGCACGTCGTCTGGGCGCACATCGTGGCTCACCTCCCGGATGGATACGGCTGTCCGCACTGTCCTGCTACCGCTTATCGCGTCGCGCTCGCGCGCCCTGTGCCGTGACTACCGGCTGCCTGCCCATCCGAGGACTAAGTTAAGATTATCAGTTCGACCGGCCTTCGACGACGGCGAGGACGTCACGTCGCAGCTGGACATGTCGGCCGCGCGGCGGCCGGGCCTGGAGCAGCGACGAGTGAACGTTGACTTCCCCTCGTGGATGGTCGAGTCCCTGGACCGGGAGGCGCGACGCCTCGGGGTCAACCGCCAGTCGATCATCAAGTCTGGATCGCCGAGCGCCTAGAGCGCGGCACCTCGCCGACGTGACACTTGCCTGCGGTCGTCTTCCTGGGCTGCCTTCTCGCATAGGACAGACTGGTCTGGTGCGAGCTGGAGAGATTGACGCGATCGCGGCGGCGCTCGGCGCAGCCGTGGCTGAGGTCCGGCCGCTGGCCGGCGGGTTCTCGCACGAGACCTGCCTGCTGACGCTGGCCGGCGGTGACCGGGTCGTCGTCCGGCTCGGCGGGCCGGATCCCGCCATCGAGGCGGCGGTCATGGCCCGGGCGCGGGCGCAGGTTCCCGTTCCCGCGGTGCTGCGCGTCGTGCCTGCGGCGAGCGAGGGCGTCCGGGCCGCCATGGTCCTGGAGTACGTGGCGGGGACCCCGCTCAGCGATGTGCTGGCGGCCGGCGGGGACGGGATGGCCGCGCTCGGCGCTGAGGTCGGGCGTGTGATCGCCGGCATTGGCGCGGTGACGTTCGGCCGTCCCGGCTTCTTCGGCGACCGGGACCTCGGCGTGCGGGAGATGCCGCCGTGGTCACGGCAGCTCGCCGAGTTCGCCGCCAAGTGCATGGACGCGGTCCCGGAGGAGCGCCTTGACCCTGGCGCGCGGCGCGCCTGGGCCCGGCTGTGCGCCGCGCACGCGCCGGCGCTGGCCGCGGTCGACGGCCAGGCCCGGCTGGTGCACGCGGACGTGAATCCGAAGAACATCCTGGTTACCCGGGCGCGCGGCGGCTGGCGGGTGGACGCCGTGCTGGACTGGGAGTTCAGCTTCTCCGGGTGCCCGTACGCCGACGCCGCGAACATGACCCGGTTCGCGGCGACTATCCCGCCGGCTTCACCGAGGGCTTCCGCGCCGGATTCGCCGGGCACCAGCCCGCCGGGCTGCCCCGCCCCCGGGACTGGGCCTACCTCGGTCACGTCCTCGACATGTTCGCCCTCAGCGACCTGGTGACGCGCCCGGCCGGGCATGCGGTGGCCGACCAGGCGGCCGGGCAGATCCGCCGCTGGATCGCCGGCGGCGTGCCAGGCCAGCCGCCGGGTCCCGGGCAGCGCGGCTGACGCGCGGCAGCAGCCACCGGCGCGCGGGCCCGGCGGCAGCCGGAGGTGCCCCGCCCGCGCTGGCCCTGAGCGCATAGGGCCAGCCGCCCTTTGGGGGGTGGGAGGGCTGAGCGGGCGGGACGCCGGTGTGTCTGCATCGGGGCGGCCGCTTTGGTTATGACACGAAGGCTATCGGACAGGGATTCGAGGGGCGAAGACACGGGCGGCGTGGCGGGGAAATTTCGCGTCGTCGCGGAAAGGCGCTTCTCGAAGAAGTGCGTTGCCCACGGGTTGTCGTTGTACCGGCCGATCGCGCGGTAGCCCGCCCGCTGGTACATGCCGATCGCCTCGGTCAGCGCGGCGTTGGTGTCGAGCCGGACGGCGCCGTGCCCGAGCGCGCGGGCCTGGTCCTCCAGGTGGCGCAGCAGCCGTGACCCGAGGCCCGCGCCGCGCCAGTCGTCGTGCACCCACATGCGCTTGAGCTCGCCGAGCTGCCCGGGGGCGATCGTGTGCAGGCCGCCGCAGGCCACCGGCTCGCCGTCGGAGACGCGCGACGACGAAGACGCCCGTCGGCGGGGCGAGCAGCTTCGTGTCCTTCTCCGTCTCGCCCGACGGGTCGAAGCCGAAGCGGCGGCCGATCTCCGCGAAGTACCGGCCGACCACGTCCCTGGCCACGGGCGAGGCCGGGTCGACCGGCTCGAACGTCACCGTCGCGGCGCGGACCAGCAGGTCGGCCTCGCTCAGGGCGCGGGCGAGGCGGTCGCGCTGGCGCTGCGTGAGCGGGTCGACGATCAGCCGGGCCTGGTCGTCGGAGCGGCGCTCGAGTTCCGTCCAGCGCTCCCGGCCCGCCTCGGTCAGGCTGACCTGGCGGCGGCGCCGGTCGCCGGGGTCGGGGGTGACGCGGACGAGGCCGTCCTGCTCCAGGCGGCGCAGCAGGCGGCTGAGGTAGCCGGAGTCGAGGCCGAGGCGCTCGCGCAGCGCCTGGGTGGTCGCGGGCGCGGGCGCGCGCCGATCTCGAACAGCAGGCGGGCCGGGCCCAGCGGCATCCCCAGGCCGAGGAAGGAGTCCTCCAGCACGCCGATGCGCTGGGTGTAGGAGCGGTTGAAGCGGCGGACGACGGCGACAGGATCAGTCACGATCTCTGACTTTAGTCAGAGAATTATGGCGATCGCAACCGCCGCAGACGCGCCGCGCGCCAGGTCACGATGCATCGTCTTTGCGGCTGAGCGGTAGGCGGGAAGCCGCGCCGTGGCCTACAGTTTGTGCCATGTCGGATCAGGAGCAAACGAGGCAGGCGGCCGCCGGGGCCGGGGACGGGCGCGGGGCGCTGCGGGTGTCGCACGAGGACCGGGACCAGGTCGCCGAGGTGCTCCGGGTCGCGGCCGGGGACGGGCGGCTCACCGCGGACGAGCTCGACGAGCGGCTGGAGCGGGCGCTGACCGCGCGCACCTACGACGACCTCGCGGTGCTCGTCGCCGACCTGCCGCCCGCCGGGAACGCGCTCGCCCCGGGACGCAGCTGCCCGGGCCGCTCGCGGCCGTCCTGCGGGCGGGGTCGCGGCCGGCGCCGGCGAAGGAGCTCATCAAGATCCAGGTCAGCAGCGGGCACAGCCAGCGGGTCGGCCGGTGGACGGTGCCCGCCCGGATGGACCTCAAGGTGACCAGCGGGCACATCAAGGTCGACTTCACCGAGGCGGTCATCACCCAGCCGACGCTGCACATCGACGCCGAGGTGCGCAGCGGGCACATCCTCCTGGTGACCAGGCCGGGCATCGCCGTCGACCTGGACGACGTGTCGGTGCGCAGCGGGCACGTCAAGGTCCGCGCGCCGTGGGGCGACAGCGTGCCGGTGTTCCTGCGGGTCACCGTCGCCGGGAAGTGCGGCAGCGGCCACATCCTCGCGCGGCCGCCGCGGCGGTCGTTCTGGCAGTGGCTGCGGCGCGCGCCCGTGCCGTACGCGATCGCGGCCTGAGGCGGCGGGCTTCCCGGCCCTGCCCGGGAGATCCGGCAGCCCGACTGCTTGCAAAGAGTTCTTTGCAAAGCTAGCTTTGCATTATGGCGACGAACGGAGCAGGTGCCGGGGCGGAGCATCACCCGGCTCGATAACGCCACGGCGCTGCGCGCGTACGCGCACCCCGTGCGGATGAAGCTGATCCTGGCGCTGCGCACCCGGGGGCCGCTGACCGCGACGCAGGCGGGGCGGCTGCTCGGCGAGTCGTCGGGGACGTGCTCGTTCCACCTGCGGCAGCTCGCCAAGTACGGCCTCGTCGAGGAGACCGGGGACGGGACCGGGCGGGAGAAGCCGTGGCGGGCGACCACCACGTCGACGGGCTGGGACGACGTGCAGAAGACGCCGGAGGCCACGGCCGCGGCCAGCCTGCTCGTCCGAGGTCCTCGCCGAGTCGTACTTCGCGCAGCTCATGCGCTGGCTGGAGGTCCGGTCCGGCGAGAGCGAGGAATGGCAGCGGGCCGCGTTCATCGGCGACCGTTTCCTGTGGGTGACCGCCGACGAGCTCGCCGAGATCGGGCGCGACCTCGCCGCGATCGTCGACAAGTACTTCGAGCGGCAGGTCAGGCCGGAGCTGCGGCCGCCGGGCGCCCGGCTCGCCACCTACCTGCACCTCGGGTTCCCCAACGTGACCCTGCGGGAGGAGCCGTGAGCGCGGCGGCCGGGCACGGCCAGCCAGGCCGGCGCAGCGAGAGCCGGCCGCGAGACCCCGCGAGCACAGCCGAGCCGGCGCGCCGGCCGCGCGGCGGCTCGTGCCGCCGCTGCTGCGCGACGTGGTGTTCCGCCGGTACTGGAGCGCGTCCACCGTGTCCATGGTCGGGGACCAGGTCACCACCGTCGCGGTGCCGCTGACCGCGGTGCTCGCGCTGCACGCCGGGCGCGGCCGCGATGGGCTACCTGACCGCGCTCGAGTGGCTGCCGAGCCTGCTGTTCGGGATGCACGCCGGGGCCTGGGCCGACCGGCGCGGCCGGCGGCGGCAGCTGATGATCGCCTGCGACCTCGGGCGGTGCGCGCTGCTCGCCACCGTCCCGGTCTGCTGGGCGCTCGGCGTGCTCACGCTCGGGCAGCTGCTCGCCGTCGTGTTCGCCGCCGGGACGCTGTCCATCTTGTTCAACGTCGCCGACGCGACGCTGTTCGTGTCGATCGTCGCGCCCGCGCAGTACGTGGACGGGCAGTCGCTCATCTACGGCAGCCGGGCCATGTCGTTCCTCGTCGGGCCGTCGCTCGGCGGGCTGCTGACGCAGCTGCTCACCGCTCCCTTCGCCCTCGTCGACGGACGCGCTGTCGTTCCTCGGGTCCGCGTTCTTCCTGCGGCGGATCGACCCGGTGGAGCCGCCCGCGGACGACGGCAAGGGCGGCGTCACCGAGGGGCTGCGGTTCATCGTCCGCTCCCCCGTCGTCCGGGCCTCGCTGATCGGCGTGGCGGTGGTCAACTTCTTCAACCTGATGTTCTTCGCGCTCGTGCTGCTGTACGCGGTGCGGGCGCTGCACGTCAGCGCCGGGCTGCTCGGGCTCATCCTCGGCTGCGGCGCGACCGGCGGGCTGCTCGGCGCGGCGCTGACCAAGGCGATCGCCGCCAGGATCGGCGTGGGGCTCGCCTACGTCGCCGGGTGCTTCGTGTTCACCGCCCCGCTGGCGCTGGTGCCGCTCGCGCCCGTGCCGGCCGGGCACGGGACGGACTGGGCGGTCGTCGGCATGCTGTTCGGCGCCGAGTTCCTGTCCGGGTTCGGGGTCATGGTGCTCGACATCTCGATCGGGTCGATCTTCGCCGCGGTCATCCCCGACGCCGTGCGGTCCCGGGTCAGCGGCGCGTTCTCCGCGATCAACTACGGGACCCGGCCGCTTGGGGCGCTGCTCGGCGGGCTGCTCGGGTCGGCCGCTCGGGCTGCGGCCCGCGCTGTGGGTCGCGGTGATCGGCGGGGTCGTCGGCGCCGCGCTGCTGGTGCCGTCGCCGCTGCCGCGCTTCCGGCTGCCGGAGGGGCCCGCCGCCGCACGCGAGTGATCACCGCGGGCGGCCGGAGTTAGCCGCACCCGTTCGGGTATCCTCCGATCTGGACGTGTCGGCCGTGCACGGGCTTGGCCGCTAGGCGGCTTCAGCGCCTCGGCCAGCGCCTCCAGGTCGGGGACGGCCGCGAGCAGCGTGGCCGTCGTGTCCGGCGGGAGGCCGTGCAGGCAGTCGGACAGGACCTTGGTGCGCTGGTCGCGGACCCGGTCGTGCACCCGCTCGCCCTCCGCGGTCACCGCGACGCGGGCGGCGCGCAGGTCGCCGGGGTCCTGCATGCGGCGGATGAGGCCGCGCTCGTCCAGGACCTTGACGATCCGCGACAGCATGGTCGGGTTCAGGCCCTCGAGCTCGGTCAGCTCGGTCAGGCCCAGCGGGCCGCGGCCGCGGACCAGGGCGAGCACCGAGTACTGGGTCGGGGTGAGGTCCTCGCCCGTGGACGTGTCGTTGAGCACGCGGGCGAGCCTGGGGATGACCGCGCGCAGCCGGGCCACGAGTTCGGTGTCCATCACGTTCTCCGGAATTCGACTTGAATGCTTGCTAGCAAGCAACTAACGTTAGTGCATGTGAGCCTGACCGGAGAAACCGCGAGAACCAGCGAGCCGGCCTGTGACGCTCCCGGGGCGCGGCACGAAGGACCGGCGCAAGCCTGATCTTCGCGATCGTCTCCATCGCGCTGTTCATGGCCTCGATCGACCAGACCATTGTGGCGACCGCGCTGCCCGCGATCGAGAAGGAACTGCACGCCGGCATCAACTGGAGCGGCTGGACGATCTCGATCTACGCGCTCGGCCAGGTCATCGCGATGCCGATGGCCGGCAAGATCAGCGACATGTACGGCCGCAAGAAGGTCTTCATGATCTCGGCGGCGATCTTCACCGTCGTCCTCGCTGTGCTGCGGGTTCGCCTCCAACATCGCCGTGCTGCTGGTCGCGCGGTTCATCCAGGCGCTCGGCGGCGGCGCGTTCATGCCGTCGGCGACCGGGATCGTGTCCGACCACTTCGGCGAGCAGCGGGACCGCGCGGTCGGCATGTTCACCTCCATCTTCCCGATCGGCGGCATCGTCGGGCCCGTCGCTCGGCGGCCTGTTCGTCAGCTACTGGTCCTGGCGCGGGCATCTTCCTGGTCAACGTGCCGATCGGCATCGTCCTCATCGCTGCTGACCGCGAAGTTCATCCCCGCCTCCGCGCACCCGGCCGTCGTCGCCGCATCGACGTCACCGGGGTCGTGCTGCTCGCCGGGCTGATCGCGACTGGCATGTTCGGCATCACCTACCTCGGCAGCGGGGACGTCCCGTTCTACAGCCCGGTCTTCCTCGGCTGCGTGGCGTGCGCGATCGTGCTCGGCTTCCTGTTCGTGCGGCACTCGCGGACCGACGCGGCGCCGTTCGTGCCCTACCGGCTGCTGCGCGGGCGCGGCTTCGGGATCATGAACCTGATCAACTACCTGTACGGCGCGGCGGCGCTCGGCTTCGCCGCGCTCGTGCCGCTGTACGCGCAGCGACCGGTACGGGATCGCGCCGCTCGGCGCGGGGACGCTGCTGACCGCGCGGGCGGTCGGGATGATCGCGGTCGCCGGGGTGGCCGCGATGGCGCTGCGCCGCACCGGGTACCGGCTGGCCGATGATCGCCGGGTTCGCTGATCCTCGCGGGCGGGCTGGTGATGATGGCGGCTCGCCCGCGCCGATCTCCCCGTACGGGCTGGCTGGCCATCGGGGCGCGGCCTGTACCGGCCTCGGCATGGGGCTGTCCGTGCCCGCCGCCAACAACGCCAGCCTGCAGCTCGCCCCGGACCAGGTGGCCGCCATCGCCGGGCTGCGCGGGATGTTCCGGCAGTCCGGGGCGATCACCGCCGTCTCGGTGACCACCGCGGTGATCGCGCGCAGCGCCGCAGGCCGAGGCGGGCATCATGCAGGCGCACGTGTTCCTGGTGTTCGCCGGCATCCTGCTGCTCATGCTGCCGCTGGTCAGGTTCGTGCCCGAGCACCGCGGCAGCTGGTGAGCGGGCTGGCCGTCCTCGGCGGGCGCGCGGCGGCGGGCACTTAATCCGGGAACCGCTCGTCACCAGTCGGCTCGACGTGCCGCACGTCGTTCATGGCCTGGCGCAGCTTCGCGAGCTCGTAGTACATTGTCCGCCGCGCGCGGTTGGAGTTCCCCAGCGGCTTATGGTCGGGCAGGCTGTGCCACGGGTTGAAGCGCAGGACGTCCGCGAAGGCCAGCTGGCCGTCGGACGTGAAGCGCTGCGCCGGCAGGGTCAGCCGGGCCACGGGGACGTAGGGGGACAGCCGCTCCGGCCACTTGACCGTGGCATCCTCGATCGGCATCAGGTGCGAGTCACTCTGCACCTGGACCATGAAGTCGAAGGTCCGCGGGCCGGCCGCGAGGGTCTGCACCATCGCGTCGCGCAGGTAGTTCTCGGCCGGCCGCGCGGGGATCTTGGTGACGGCCGGCTCGCGCGGCCTGAGTGAGTACTGGACCGCCTGGTCCTCCCCCAGCAGGAACGGGACGTTGCTGTAGTACTGCACCTCCAGGGGGTTGGCCTGCATCGGCGAGTAGAGCAACTGCATGAACATGTGGAGCAGGTGGGAGTCGAAGGGGTTGATCGCGTACGCCAGCGGCGCCTTGGCGCGTACCCACTGCTGCAGCTTCGCGTTCTCCGCGATGTTCGGGGTGACGAAGCTGGCCGGGCTGACCAGGATCAGGTCCTGGGTCAAGCGCTCGTCCTCCATCAGCTTGGGACCCGGTACGCCCATCACCTTGATGGCTACGGAGCACTGGCCGAAGTCTTCGATGTCCGGCGGGGCGTAGGGGCCAGGGCCGGAGAAGCGCACCCACGCGGGGTACGTCGCGGGCTCGGCGAACAGCCCGCGCCGCAGGCTGTGCGGGAGCTGCGGCAGCACGGCGAACTCGCCGCGCAGGACGCCGAAGGTCTTGGTGTTGCCGAACCGCTGCGCCCCGCCGGGGAGCCAGTTCTCCCTGGTGAACCTGGTCAGCTCATCGATGATGGCGCGGGTCAGGCCGTCCTCGTTCGGTAGCGGCGTTTCCTGGACGAGCGGGAGGTGCTGGTTGGGGCGACGGGAGTTCTGCAGCGCCTGCGCCCAGTTGAACAGGACGGGCCTGCACCATCGGTCGAACTGCGGCCGGTAGAGGTACTCCACCCGCCGTTCCAGCCGCCACGCCCAGAGGAACAGGTCGCTGAGCGGGCGCAGGACAAGGAACGTGAACAGGCCCTGGGGCTGGATGACCGTGCCCGGCTCGGTGACCTTGCGGGGGCGGGTGTCCATGGCTCTCATCTGTTTCTCACCGGGTGAAGTCCAGGGTGAAGTCCAGGACATGACGGCGTCCCAGGAAGACGACGCCGAGGAACACGCCCGGGGCGATCTCCCGGATCTCGTCGCGGATCGGCCGGGCGACCAGCGAGGTTTTCGAGTAGTCGAGCACGATGCAGGGGGCGCCGTCGACCCAGCTGCCCTGCTTGTAGACGGCGGCCGCGATGGCCTGGATGTTGAGCGGGGTGAGGATGTTCTTCAGCCGCCCCTGCCGGGCGTTCACTACCTTGCCGCGCCACGCTATGCGCGTAGCACGCGGCGGCGGCCAGGCGGGAGGCGGCGCCGCCCGCGCCGAGCAGGACCGTCCCCCGGCCGCGGCCGTCGGGGATCTCGCCGACCCGGCCCGAGCTGAACAGTCGCGCGAGCTCGCTTCGCGTCCGGGGGACCAGGGTCGCCGGGGCGGAGGTGATGATGTCTGTCATGTCTGTGCTCCTTCGTGCTGCTGAGTGTGACGTCACGCTGTGTGTGCGGTGGTCCGTCCCGCGGAGCTGGGCCAGGTAGCGCAGGGCGGAAATGCCGGGCAGGAAGAAGTAGGCGCCTCCCCGGGTCCGGACGAACTGCGGCAGGCCCCGGTAGCGGCGGCGAACCGGGCGCGCCTGGACCGTGAAGGCGGCGCTCGCGGAGCAGCGGCTGCCGGTGAGCGGGTCCGCGTCGTCGTAGAGGCCGTTGAAGGTGGCGTTGTTCAGCCACGTGTGCTGGACGAACTCGAACTGCCTGGACAGGTTGGCCGCCAGGCACATGAAGTACAGGCCAGTTCCGGCGGGGCCGCCCGCAGCGGAGGCCGCCGCATCGGGGCCGCCCGCGGCGGGGCCGTAGCTGCGGCCCCGGCGCAGCAGCCGGTGCAGGCCGCTGGTGGCCAGCGAGGTCGCGGCCCCGCTGGGCAGTGAGTCGCGCGGGTTCGCCCGGCGGACGTGGGCACCGACTGGGCAGGCCATGCCGGGCAGGTCATCGCGGTACGTGAAGTCGTTGTCGTCGCTCAGCGCCGGAACATCCTGGCCTGGCGCCTTGACCAGCGGCGCGCCGCTCGGCCAGCGGCCGACCATCTTGGCGGCGAGGGCGATCCTGGCGGCGGGATCCTCGAGTCCGTCAGCTCCCCGCGTGGCCTCGTCCAGGAACCGCCAGAAGCCGTCAACGTCCTGCTCGAGCTGCCGGAAGACCAGGTAACTGCCGTTTCGCCCGAGGTCGACCGCGCCGGTGCCTGCCGGATCTGGCAGGAGCAGGCGCATGGGGTCATCGGACGCCGGCAGCAGCGGGCTGTCGGGTACCTGCCCCCGCGCGTTCGGGTACCCAAGGACGAACTCGCCGGCGGCCACCGCCTGCCGCGCGCCGGCGGCCTTCGGCAGGCCCGCGACGACCGGCTGGGAAATGCCGTCGTGGAAGCCGAACGGCTCGAAGTCGCCGCGCTCGAGCGCCGGGAGCTCCGTCACGCCGGTGATGCCGTTGTCCGCGAGCCGCGAGATGAGTTCCCGCTGCTGGCCCTCGAGCAAGCCCTGATCGGTGGCGTACAGCATCAGGATGCCGTCCACCTGGGGCTGGCCGGGACTGCCCCATCCCCAGTGGCGCGGATCGGACTCGCCCACGTCGCCCAGGAACCGGCTCCGGTTCGCGTTGGTCATGCCCTCGGTGAACTCGGCGGGGAACCCGGCCACGACCCGGTCCGGCAGTCCCAGCCAGCGCAGCCCGGACGCGGTGAACGCGACCTGCACCGCGACGTCCCCGGAGAACGGCGCCGCCGTCGTGACGCGCGGGATCAGCCAGTCGAGCAGCGCGCCTCCGGTGGCGGGCCTGGCGGCGGAGAAGACGGTGAACCGCGCGTGCGGGTGCTTGCTGTACCCGCGGGCGAACAGGCCCTGGATGTCGGGGAGGTCAAGACGGGCGGTCATGGGATACCTCACCACAGAGCGCCAGCCAGCGCTCGGCGTCCGCGGTGGTCATGTGACCCCGCAGGCCGGCCCTGATCCGCGCGTTGTTCTCGATGTTGGCGGCGCTGAGCGCCGGGTAGGCGCTGTACCAGACCGGCACAGGTACCTGGTGGATGCGCAGCGTGTTCTTGAACTGCTGCTCGTAGGTGGCCCCGCCCCACAGCAGCCAGCGGGTTGGCGGGTACTTGGTGGCGTTGCCGAACGCCGCGTTCAGGCCCCACCAGACCTGGTCGATGAAGTCATCGTTGTAGGCCTCGACCGCGCCGTCGTAGATGCTGGCGAACGTCATCCGCCGCCAGCCGTCCAGGGGCACCCAGCGGGCGAAGTGAATGGTCGTGATCCCGGCCAGGTCGTCGTGGTTGTACAGGTGCCGGACCGCGTAGTCGATGGCGAGCATCACCGCGCGGATCGTCACCGACCGCAGCGGGCCGGGCCGGATGAAGCCCACCACCGCGAAGGGGTTCTGCGCGGCGAAGTCCTCATACTGGGCGAGCGCGTCCAGGTGCTCCGGCGCTGGCCTCTCGGTGACCGGCTGCTCCGAGCGCTCGGACAGCCGGATCAGGAGGGCCCAGGCCGGCAGGATCACGGCGAGCGCCGGCAGCAGCCACAGGAGCGCGAGCGGCACGGCTACCTTGTGGACCGCCTCGCGCGCCCGGAAGAGCAGGGAAGGCGGCGCGGGCGGCCTCATCGCCCAGGCGAGATCCTTGTGTCCCGCCACGTAGGCCCGGATCTCCCGCGCGCACGTCAGCGGCGGCGCGGCCGCTCCAGTCACCCTGGTCGAGGTAGTCCTCGATCGCGTCGTGGAGGGCGGCTTCCTGGCGGATCTGCCCTCGGCCACGGCCGACCGTGTTGACGTAGAACGCGCTGGCCCCCACCAGGTGCCGGCGGAGCCAGGCGATGCGAGCCCGGCGAGGGGCACGGGGGCCCGGGTAGCTCAGCGCAGAACCCGAATGCCTGGTCGATCCCCGTCCCGCCCACGTCGATGAGCTCGGCGAGGTGGGGTCGCAGCGGGGCGTCCACCTCGGTCATGAGCACCAGGCTGGCCGGGATGCGCTGGCCGCTGAGGTCCGTCACCTCGTCGAGCAGCAAGAGCTTGGCGAAGTGCAGCCCGCGCATGCGTCCCGAAGGCGAACGGGCCGTCCGCCGTCCCGGTGCGCGCCGCCTTGGCCAGCCAGTCGCGCAGCGGCGTCACCTGGTCAGCGGCTACCTCCGCCCGGATGGTCACCCCTAGCTGCTGCGGCATGGCAGGCCTCCGTGACGCGGGTCCCGCACGGCCAGCTCACCGGGCCTCATGACGAGCTCCCGGGGGCGCGGCACCCGCTGCCAGGGCTGGAAGGCGTTGGTCACGCCGCGCAGGGACGGGCGAAGCTGCGGGTAGTGGCGCAGCAGGACGTCGGTCATCGACGTCTGCTGCACCCAGTTGATCCCGGTCTGCGTGTAGATCTCGGGCGTGAAGTCCTTGGTGAAGTAGCGGTCGCTGTTGAGCCGGCGCGACGCCATGAGGATGAAGATCCGGAACGCGGTGTCGCTGAAGCCGAAGCCCGCTCGGCCTTTTCTCGGCGAGCATCCCGACGATCGTGTCGACGGAATCGATGTCCCGGTACACCCGGCGCAGCGCGGCCCGCTGGGCCGGGTCCTCGGTGAGGTCCTCGAAGCTCCGGGCGGGCTTGAGGTGCAGGAGCCGCCGGAACTCGTTGTAGCGCGGCACGCCGAGCTCGCGGGTGCGCAGGATGTCGGTGGCCGCCAGGTCCATCAGCCGGTCGTTGTCGGGCCGCTGGAACTCCTGCAGGAACCGCGGGTAGTTGTTCAGCACGAGCGCGCCGGGATGCGCCACTGCCGAAGCTGTAGATGATGTCGCCCATGGTCAGCTTGCCGGTTACCTCCTGGGCGTGGGGCCCGGCGATCTCCGGGAAGGTGTACTCGGCGATCAGCTGGTCATCGGCGGCCGACCGGATCGCGTAGTCGTCCGGGATGAGCGAGTGCATCCGGTAGACGATCGAGAACTCCTCGGTCAGCGAGTACGGGACGCCGAAGTGGTCGGTCTGCGAGCCGGGAATGCCGCTGATCACCTCGCTGCCGCTGATCCGGCCGAACGTCTGGCGGATCGCTCTTCCCGGCCAGGCCCCACCAGTTCGCGCTCATGCGCGGTCACGGTCGTCGGGTGGGCGATGATGGCCGGCGTCCACTCGACGGTGTGGATCTTCGCGATCAGGGCGGCGATGATGAGCCGGGCCCGCTGGAACAGCTCCTCGTCGGTCCAGGTGGGGTAGTCGGCCTTGAGCGCGTCGCAGATGGCGTTGTGCTCGCGGATGAAGACCGTGCTCATCATGGCCAGCCCGAGCCACCAGCCCGGGACCGAACGCCGGGCTCAGGGTCGGGTCATCCGGGAGGACCAGCCGGTTGCCGTCGGACCGATGACGCAGCTTGCCGTCCGTGCCGGTGCGCCGGGGCAGCTTGTCTGCTCCTCGGCGGCGCCGCCGTAGATCTGCGACGCGTCCCACCAGGGAGTCTCGGTGTTGAGGAAGGTCTGCGGCCGTAGTCGTCGCTCGGCGCCGGGTCGGGTCGGGCAGCGTCTTGAGCACTCGCATCGGCCGCTGCGGCCACGGGTCGTCAGCGGCAAGCGGCATCTCGAAGCCGTGCTGCGGGTCGCCGGCGCCGTGGCTGAACCAGTCCTTGACCATGAACTGGATCCACGCCGCCGCCAGCAGGTTCAGGATCGTCGCGGGGATGAACGTCGTGGCGGGTCAGCAGCTCGCGGCTGACTTCCCGCGGGTTCGGGCTCCAGGATCTGGTCGGGCGCTTCCTGGTACCCGCACGCGAGGGGGACGTTGCGGCCGAAGCGCGTGCCCGCCATGCCCATCGGCGGGCTGGTCAAGGTCGTTGTATGACCCGTCCGGCGTCCTGGTCGTGAGCGTCTCAGGCGTTGGGGCGGGGACCTTGGGGCCGGCGGCCGACGGCAGGGCCGAGGTGTCGTACAGGTTGCGCTGCCGCAGGATGTCCCGCACGCCGACCAGGACGAGCAGGCCGAGCACCCGCGGCAGCTTGTCCCAGCCGACCGCGTGGTCGGCCGCCTGCGCGGCCTCGTCGTAGATCCGCCACAAGAAGGTACGGCGGCGTCCAGGCTGGGTTTCGGATGGCTGGCTCATTGTCATGCCTTTCGCTCCGCTCGCTCCGCGAGGCAGGCCGTGATCGCGAGGGCGGTGTTGGTCAGGGAGATAAGCGCGAGCGGGATCGCGGTACGCGGCCTCGCCCGCCCGGTGACGCCGAGCAGGACCACGGTCGCGGTATCGGTCGCGTGGATGAGGACCGCCTGGCGCAGAGCGCGCCGCAACGGGTCCCCCGAGAGCGTCGCGAGGTCGACGCCGAGCAGCACGGTCCGGACGCCGAACATTCGCAGGCCGTAGACCGCGGCGCCGCTCCCGGCCGGCTGCTCGCCGAAGCGCCCGATGATGACGCCTGGCGCGATCAGGGCGAGGCCGCCGTTGATCACCCGGATGGCGGCCAGGGCGCGGCGGGCGGCCTGCCCGACGCGAGCGGCCTGACCCGGCGCGGCAGGCCTGGGCGAGCTGGTTCCCATCGAGAGCTCACCGCCCCCTGCGTAACGTGTGCCTCCTGCTTCAGCGGCGGGTCGCAGTGCTGCGCGGCGCCGGCGGCGCTGGCCGCGCCGAGCTGGTGATACGCCTCGAACTCGGCCACGTCGTACAGCTGCTGGAGCGTGCCGTCGCACGGGAAGGTCGAGTGACCTCTGGCGTAGGCCAGGACGTCCCAGGGGGCACCGTCCCACCACCCGAGCTTGCATACCCAGATGCGGCCTTCCGCGGGCTGGCCGGGCCCCGCGGCGTGCGGCGGCCTCGTGAACGTGCCGGCGGCCCAGGGGTGGCTGACCTGGCCCGCGGCCAGGCCGGGCGCCCACATCACCGACGGGTTCAGCGTGACCTGGACACCCGTGTCGGACCTGGCCAGCGCGATGGCGCTGCCGAGCGTGGACCACGTGCTCACCTGGTCACCCGACGCGTCGAGGACGACGATCCGGTCGGCCCCCCGGTGCAGGGCCTCTACCAGCCCGAGGTTGTCGTAGTGGCCGCCGTCCGTCACGTACATCCAGGTGCTGCGGAAGCTCAGCTTCCCGAACGCCTCGGCGAACAGCAGGCCCAGCGTCGGCTGCAGGACCCGAAGCCAGAGCCCCCCGGCCCGCGGCTTACGTACCCTGAGGTCAAGCACGTGTGCCCAGAGCCGCGCCTCCCGCCAGTGGTTCCTGTTCGGGCGGCGGTCCCAGAGCGGGTGCGGCGCCAGGTACCACAGCAGCAGGAGCAGCGGCCGGTAGGCCCACGGCCGGTCGTTGCCTGGGGCGGCGTCCTTGTCGTCGTCCGGCGGAGGCTGCCGCCGGCTTAGCGGCCCGCGCCGGCCATCCGCCGCCGGTGAGTCAAGAAGCTCGCGGGCATCATGGACGACAGTCGGGTGCGGCAGCCACACGCCGAGGCGGATGTTGGTGAAGGTGAACAGGATGCGGTAGGCCTGGCGCGTCGCGGAGCCCATCAGCGGCGAGACCGCCGCCCCGCTGATCGCGGACACGTCGAACAAGGCGCAGTGCCGCTTGCCCATCAGGGCCTCGTAGTCCGATGTCAGGGCGGTCACTGAGCCCGTCTCCAGGCCGCGTTCCCTGCGCAGGGTCACGTGCTCCGGGTCGAAGGCGATGCAGAACCCGTCCTGGCCCCGCGGGACCTCTCGCGCGGCATTGATGTTCACGGTGCCGCAGATCACCAGGCCGGGCTCGTCCGCCTCGCCTGACGGGTCCCGCAACTCGGAAAGGCGGGTCGCGGAGGCCTTGCTGAACAGCATCCGGGCCCGCACGGGATCGGTCTCCCGGGCTGCCGCCCTGGTGACGGCGAAGGCGTCAGCCAGCCGCCAGCGGTAGACGTCGTGCAGGGACAGGCGGTTGACGTCGACGCCCGCGCGGGTGAACACCATCACCGCCAGCGCGGCGAGCACCGCCCAGAGCTGGGCGGTCGTATATCCGGCGCGCACCCCGTCGGTCGTCCACAACAGGGCCAGCACGAGACCGCAGAGCACGACTATCGCGCTGGCCAGCCACGGCGCCAGCTTCTGGCGGAGCCATCCGCCCAGCTGGGCGGGCAGCCCGGGCTGCGCCGCCTGAGCGGACGCGGACTGCGGCCGGCCGCGGCGGCGTTCCACTTGGCCAGGCCGCCCTGGACGTACTTGGCGACCGCCCCCACCGCGGCGACCAGGCCCGCAAGCGCTGGCAGCGACCACGACGGCCGCGCGCCGAAGCCGACGGCCCGCGCGAGGTCGCCTGCCGGCCCGCTGGCGCGCACGACCCACGAGATCAGCAACGGGACGCCGATCATGGCCGCGGCCACGCCGGCGGCGAGGACGGCCGTCCGGGTGACGACCACGGCCCGGTTGCCCGCGCTGTCCCGGTCGTCCGGCTTCAGGTACACCCACCATGGCAGGCGGGCGTGCCCGCCGCCGTCCAGGTCGCGTGTCCCGTGCGGGTGCAGGGAAAGCCACCAGGCCACGAACAGCGCCAGCGTCACCCCGGCCAGGATCACGGGCCACGGCCACCAGCTGGCCGCGGTCACGTGGGCGCTGACGGCGTGGTTCGCGGACGGGACGGCCACGCCCTGCCACCGCAGCAGCCAGCCCCATGCGTGCGCGAGCGCGTACACCGGGGCGAGTGCGAGGACGAAGGTGACCAGCACCCCGAGGAGGAGCGACAGGGCGCCGACGAGAACCGTCGACCCGTTGGGCGCGATGTAGCGGGTATCGAGGCGAAGGTTGCGCTCTTCGGGGGTTCCAGGGGCGTAAGCCGCCTCCTGCGGCTCCGCCGGAGCGGCAGGCCGGGCCCCTCCCCCGGAGCGGGGCCGGCGGCCGGGCGGCGCCGCTGAGAGGCCGTGGGCCACGAGCGCCCGGGAGGCGGCGATGTAGCTGCCCCCGGACACGCCGAGAATCCACTTGACCTTCTCCAGCAGGCCGCCATCCTGAAGGCTTTGCAGGGCGCCAAGGCAGTAGGCGGCCGAGCGGATGCCGCCGCCCGAGCAGCAGATCGCCCACTTTTCCTCGGTGACCGTGCCGACTGTCTGCTGCCCGGCGGGCGCCTCGTCCGCGTCATTCCGCAACCCCTGGGCGGGCACGTCGGCTAGCTGCCCGGCAAGACTCTGTTCGCTCAGCGACGTCATTCCAGTCGCCCCTCCGCTAACCCCGCCGAGGCCGCTCCCCGCGGCACACTGCAGGTCGATGTGACTCATTACCTGCGCAGAGGGGCGCCGCATGGACCTAGAGACGCGCGCTGAGGTAACAATCAGATCACGGTGCCAGCTCAGGCCGGCAGGCCTGGCCCGGATACCTGCCGGGCCGGTGCGGCGGATCGCGTCGCCTGAGCCGCACGGCCGGGACTGGAGCTAGCGGAACTAGCCCAGGCCGAGGGTGCGCCGTATGCCGAGCCTGACGTAGCTCCTGGCCAGCTCGCCCCGCTCTTCCAGCCAGTGGTCCGGGGCGGCCGGCCCAGTGCCGTTCCCGGGCTCAGGGCCGTACCTGCGCTTGCGGATGTCGCCGACCACGTCAGCGGGGGCGCCCATCCGGGCGAGCACGTCGAGGGCTTCCCGCTTGGTGATGAGCCGCCCGTCCCGCAGGGTCACCTGCGCGCGGGTGAGCGTCAGCATCCCGAGGTCGACCCAGATGTCTCTCAGCCACAGGTCCGGCCTGGCGGTATGGGGCAGCCAGTAGTCCCGCAGGTCGGCGCTGATGAAGGCGGCCAGCTCGGCGTCGCTGACCGCGGGCAGCGCGGTCGCGGGGGCCGGGCCGAGCAGGCTCAGCCCGCCCTGGTGCAGTTCCCGGCGGCTGACCGGCGATACGGGCCGCTCGAACATCTCCTGGTGCGCCCAGGTCAGGTGCTGCTGGCCTGGATCGGCGTGCTCTCCGCTGACCATGTAGGAGCAGTGCAGTCCCGCCGCCAGGGGCTCGGCGCTGATGAGCCCCTTGTGCGCGCGCTCCAGGTCCTGCCGCTGCTCGCCGGTGACCGGGGCGCCGACGAGCGCCACCAGGTCCAGGTCGCTGCGGCCGGGCACGAAGTCGCCGTAGGCCAGCGACCCGTGCGCCCACAGGGCGACGAGCGGCAGCACCCGGCCGACGTCCGCGGCGAACTGGCCGAGCAGCCGGCCCACTTCATCGGATGCCACGAGTCTGACGATACGCCTGGCATTCCGGCGGGGGCAGGGCGGCGGCGCCCCGATACCCGCTGGCCAGGAAATCAGTTTGTTGATTTTCGCGCGATGAGCCCGTCGCGCGAGGTCACCTGGGCCCGGGCGCCGGCGCCCGCAGCCGCCGGCGACGGGCCGCCAGACGGCGAACTGGGCCAGGGCCAGCGCCACGGCGAAGGGCAGCAGCACCCGCATCCCGGCGCCCTGCGCGATGGTGCCGGCCAGCCACGGCAGCGCGGAGCCGCCGACCACCGACGCCGCGTTCATGACGCCGATGGCGGCGGGCACCAGGGCGGGCCTGGTGAGCCGGGGCACGATCGCCATGGTGGTCGGGAAGACCGGTCCGAGGAAGAAGCCGAGCAGCGCCGAGCGCCACGCAGGCGGCGCGCGGACGGCAGCAGCCAGGCCAGCGTGGCCGCGGCCGTGACGCCGGCCAGGCAGGCGTACATCATGGCGGCCGTGGTCGCGCCGGCCCGGGCGGCGAGCGGGCTGATCACGAACCGGCCGAGCGTCAGGCCCAGCCAGTACCCGCTGACCGTGTAGCCGGCGAGCGAGGCCGGCAGCGCCCGCGCCTGCACCAGGTAGCTGAAGCCCCAGTTGCCCACGCTGAGCTCAAGGCCGACGTAGACGGCCAGCATCGCCGAGCCGAGCTGGACGCCCCGGTCCCGCAGGGCCGCGCCGGTCAGGCCGCCGCGGGCGCGGGCCGGGGCGGGCCTCGGGCCGGCCGGGCGGCGCGGGCGGCCCGGGGCCGAGGCGGGCGCCGTGCGGTGCCGGCGGCGGGCGGCTCCGGCGCCGGGTAGGCCAGCAGGAAGCCGGCGACCAGCGGCGACGCAGGCGACGGCCAGCACCAGCCAGACCACCGTCCACGAGGCGAAGCCGACGATCCAGGCGGCCAGCGCCGGCCCGAGCAGGGCGCCGACGCCGAAGAACGCGTGCAGGCGGTTGAGCAGCGTCGTCGCGCCGGGCAGCGCCGCCAGGTAGACGTTCAGCCCCGACTCGAGCACCCCGGTGCCGTACCCGGCGACCAGCTGCACCAGCAGGAACGCCGCGAACGGCGGCCGACTGGCCACGTAGAGGCCGGCCAGCGCGAACGCGCCGCCGCCGACCGCCAGGGTGACCCGTACCCCGAGCCGGCCGATCAGCGCCCCGGTGCTCAGCGCCGGCCAGCACGAACCCGGCCGAGCTGGTGAAGAAGGTGACCCCGATCGCCGCCCGGTCGACGCCGTAGCTGGCCATCTGCGACGGCAGCAGCACGCCGCTCACCCCCGCGCTGAGCCCGACAAGCACGAACGCGGCATAGGACACCAGCACCGCTCGCCGTACGTGCCGGGGCATCGCGAACTCCAGGTAGAGAGGGCGGCGCAATTCGAAACTATCGGCCGCAAATACGTCGTTACCTGAACATATATCGCGAATGAGGAACGGTCACGCGGGCTTCGGGGCACGGCGGCCCGCCTGCCGCAAGGCGGCCGCGCGCCCGCGTTAGCGGATGCTTCCCCGGTCGGTGATGCGGGGCGCGACGAGTTCGACCCTGGGCGCGCCCGCCGCCTGCGGGCTGGCCATCCGCTGCACCAGGGCCTGGACCGCGAGGCGGCCCAGCTCGCCCGGCGACGTCTCGACCGCTGTGTACGGGCTCGACGGGGCCGCCGCGGTCAACTCGGCGGGCAACCAGGTCAGCGTCATCTTCGGCGGCGGTACCGGCTCGACGGCGGTCACCGTGAAGGGCTCAGCGCCGCCTTCGGGTCCACCGCCCACGTGGTCCTCGAGCAGGCGGTGTCCGCGGGCCGCACCACCGCCGTCGTCGACCCGCAGGTCATCTCCGCCGCCAACGTCGCCGTCAGCAACGGCTCCGTCACCGTTCCGGTCAGCGCGATGAACGCCGCCAACGGTTACCACCTGCTGATCACCCCCGGCGGCAGCCCGGCGCTGTCCGGCAGCTTCACGATCAAGAACGGGCACAGCGGGCTGCGGCTGGACACCAGCGGCAGCGGCACCGCGCAGGGCACCCTGGCCGTCCAGGCGACCGCGGGCAGCAGCGCCACCCAGGACTGGACCCTGGTCCCTGAGGGAGCTAACTACTACGAGATCAAGAACGCGGCGAGCGGGCTGGTGCTCGGCATCTCCGCCGAGGGCGTCACGACCGGCGCCGACGCGCTGATCTGGGGTGACAACGGCACCTCGGACCACCTCTGGCAGGTCATCGCCCAGGGCAGCGGCCAGTACAAGATCGAGAACTACAACAGCGGGCTGGTGCTCGGAGTGCAGAAGCAGAGCACCGCTTCCGGTGCCCAGGTCCTGCAGTGGACCGACAACGGCACCCCCGACCACCTGTGGACCCTGACCGCGAGCTGACCGGGCCCGGCCTTTTGCGCGAGCAAGTATCCCGAACGGTTTCGTGTTCCACCGGCCCTGCCACGGTAACCCGCCGGGGCGGGGCAGGCGCCCGCGCCCGCGCCGGGAGGCTAACTGGCCGCGGAAACGGTCACGGCGTGAAGCCGGGACGCGGCCCGTTTCGAGGATCGGGTGTTGTTAGCGCCCGCATAAGGGCGGTAACAACACCCGATCATGTGCGCCGGTAACTTACGGTGACGAATTGCGACGGACGTGGCGGGCGGGGTAACGGTGCCGGGACCGCGTCGGCTGACGTGGCGGGCGCGCTCGTCGCACCAGGGGCGGGCTGGCTGGCCGGCCAGCCGGTGGCCTGGCCGGTGGCCGGGTCGAAGAAGTACAGCCGGGCGGGGTCCACCCGCAGGGTGATCCGGCTGCCCGGCCGCACCGCCGCGCGCGGGTCGAGGCGGGCGACGCCGTTGTGGGCCACCCCGGGCAGCCCGGTGTCGGCGTCGGCGCCGCCCGCGGTCCCGGGCCCGGCGGGGCGGTCCCGGCCGTCGCGGGAGCGGGGCCGCCCGGCGCGGCGGCGGGGCCGCCGTCCGGCCCGCCCGGCGGGCGGGCGTCAATCGAGAAGAACGCGTGCTGCTCGCTGCCGAGCCGCTCGATCGCGCGGACGTCGGCGACCAGCGCGCCGGGGGTGCCGTCGGGGCACAGCGCCAGGTCCTCCGGGCGCAGGCCGACGATGACCGGCTGGCCGGGGCGCGAGGCCGGCCAGCGCCGCCGGCGGGAGCTCGCCGAGGCTGACCCGCTGCGAGCCGAGGACGAGCGCGCCTGACTCGTCGACGGCCGCCTCGTAGAGGTTCATCTCCGGCGAGCCGATGAACCGGGCGACGAACAGGTTCACCGGGCGGGTGTAAAGCTCCTGCGGCGGCCCGTACTGCTGGAGGGTGCCCGCGTTGAGCACCGCGATCCTGTCCCCCATCGTCATCGCCTCCACCTGGTCGTGGGTGACGTAGAGGGTGGCGGCGCCGATCGACTTGTGCACCCGCAGCACCTCCGCGCGCATCCAGACCCGGAGCTTGGCGTCGAGGTTGGACAGCGGCTCGTCCATGAGGAAGACCGCCGGGTCGCGGATGATCGCGCGGCCCATCGCGACCCGCTGCCGCTGCCCGCCGGACAGCTGGCGCGGCTTGCGGCGCAGCAGGTCGGCCAGGCCGAGCGACGCGGCGGCCGCGCGGATCCGGCGGTCCCGCTCGTCCTTGGCGACACCCGCGTTCTCCAGGGCGAAGCCGATGTTGTCGTAGACCGTCAGGTGCGGGTAGAGCGCGTAGTTCTGGAAGACCATCGCGACGTCCCGCCGCCGGGGCGAGACGTCGTTGACCACCTGGCCGCCGATGCTGACCGTGCCCGAGGTGACCGGCTCAAGCCCCGCGACCATGCGCAGCGCGGTGGTCTTGCCGCAGCCGGACGGGCCCGACGAGCACCACGAACTCCCCGTCGGCGACGTCCAGGGTGAGCCGGTCGACGGCCGTCACGCCGGTGGCGTAGACCTTGGTGAGGTCCGCAAGCTCGATGGCGGACATTCGGTCACCTCCTGCTTCGGGGCGGGCTGCTTCGGGAGCGGGCTAGTTCGCGATGCTGCCGAGCAGCATGCCGCCGCGCCAGTAGCGCTGCAGGATGAGGAACAGCGCGATGAGCGGGACGATGGTCACCAGGCCGCCCATCACCAGCATCGGGTACAGGTTGGCGTCGCCGCTGTTCACCGCGCGGCCCGACCACAGGCCCAGGCCGACGGTGAGCGGGTACTTGGTGTTGACGTTGAAGATCAGCAGCGGCAGGAAGTAGTTGTTCCAGGTCGTGACCACGTTGATCAGCAGCACGGTCAGCAGTCCGGGCACCATCAGCGGCAGGGCGACGCGGAAGAAGATCCGCAGCTCCCCCGCGCCGTCGATGCGCGCCGCGTCCAGCAGCTCGCGCGGCACCGAGATGTCGACGTACGTCCGCATCAGGTAGACGCCGATCGGCGAGACCACGCTCGGCAGCACGATGCCCCAGATCGAGTTGATCAGGTGCGCCTTGGCGTAGGTCAGGTAGAGCGGTATGGCCAGGGCGGTGATCGGCACGAGCAGCGAGGCGATCATCACGTAGAAGACCAGCCGGGAGCCGCGGAACTGGAAGCGGGCGAGCCCGTAGCCGGCGAAGGCCGACAGGGCGGTCGCCCCGCCGCCGCCGAGCGCCGCGTACAGGGCGGTGTTGCCGAACCACTGGATGAACGTGCCGTACCCGTCGACGTTCTGGAAGAGCAGCCCGAACGTGTGGAAGAACTCAAACGGGCTCGCGAACCAGAAGCCGAACGTCTCGAAGATGTTCGCCTGGGTCTTCGTCGAGTTGATGACGATCCACGCGATCGGGATCAGCGTGAAGATCGCGAACAGGAACGCGAGGGTGGTCAGCAGCGTGACCGTGCCGCGGCGCAGCCCGTACAGCTCGACGGGGATCTCGCTGTCGCGCGCGGCGAGCCGCTCCCGCCGCCGGCGCTCGCGGCGGGAATCGGCAGGTGCGGCGGCGCGCGGTCCGGCCTGACGGGGGCGGCGCCGTGGTGACGGTCATGCGAGCTCTCCCCTGCGGCGGCGGACGATGAGCGAGGTCGCCGAGATCACCACGATGATCACGGCGAGGATCACCGCCATCGCGGCGGCGAGGTTGGTCTGGTCGCCGGCGATCGCCGTGTTCCAGATGAAGTAGGAGGGCGTGTAGTTGACCGAGATCGAGCCCTGCTGGAAGGACTCGAGGATCTGCGGCTCGGTGAACAGCTGGAGCGCGCCGATCGTGTTGAGGAAGACCAGCATGACGATCGCCGGGCGGACCAGGGGCAGCTTGATCCGCAGGATGATCTTCCACAGCGGGGTGTCGTCGAGGATGGCCGCCTCGACGACGTCACGGGGCACCGACTTGAGCGCCGTGTAGAGGATCATCATGTTGTAGCCGGTCCACTCCCAGATGACGATCACGATGATCGCCGGCAGGATGAGGTTCGGGCTGAAGTAGTTGGTGTTGGCGAAGCCGAGGGCGCTCGCCAGCCGGCTGAACGGCCCGAACTGCGGCTCAAGCAGGAACGACCACATGACCGCGCCGACCACGGCCGGCACCGCGAACGGTATGAAGAAGACCGTGCGGAAGAACGTGCCGTACTTCGCGACGCCGAGGTCGAAGATGCAGGCGAAGAAGAACGCGATCGCCAGCATCACCGGGATCTGGATCGCCCCGAAGATGATCACCCGGATGACGCCGGCCCAGAACTGGCCCGACTCCAGGGTCTGGGTGTAGTTGGACGCGCCGGTGAAGCTCGTGCCGCCGATGATGCGGTAGGTGTAAAGGCTGGTGTAGATGGCGTAGCCGAGCGGCACGAGCATGAAGAGGAAGAAGCCGAGCAGGAACGGCGCGACGAACCACACGCCGCGCCGGTCCCGCCGGTGTATCCAGGATGACCGCATGTGAGGTGCTGCCCCTGTCAGGTGTTAACCGTGAAGCCCTGTGCCTTGGCGTAGGTCACCAGGACGTTCTGGAAGGCGGCGAAGGCCGCCTGGAGCGTCTCCTTGCCGTTCTGCACGCCAGCGAAGACGGTGGACGCCTCGTTGAGCGCCTCGGTCATGAACGGCGGCCACTCATCGGAGCTGATGTGCGAGGCCGCGCCGGTGAACGCCACGTTCGGGTTGGACGTGCCGGACAGCGGGTTGTTCAGGTTCTTGTACGAGGGGTCGTTGAGCAGCGGGACGTAGGTCGGGAACAGCAGCGACGGCGCCGTCTTGGTGATGTTCCACGAGGCGGAGGTCGCGTTCAGCCACTCGGCGAACTCGGCGGCCTGCTGGGGGTGCTGCGACTGGGAGAAGACCGGGTAGGCGGAGCCGCCCCAGTTCGCCGCGACGTCGGCGCCCGCGGTCCACTGCGGCAGGCTCGTGGCCCGCCAGTCGCCGAGCGACGCCTTCGCGTCGGGCAGGAAGTAGGACGGGCCCCACGCCGAGCTGAGCCAGCTCGCGTCGATGCCCTTGTCCATGTCGGCGAAGGAGCTGGCGGACACGTCGGACGTGGAGTTGAGCTCATGCGCGGACAGCATGGCGTCCCAGTACTTGGCGAACGCCGTCTGCGCCGGGCCGGTCCAGTTGATGGTGACGGTGCTGCCGCCGGTGTAGGTGAACGGCCAGGCGTTGTCCTGCGCCATCAGCGACATGATCCACTGCAGGTCGGTGGCGGAGAAGTTCGTCATGTAGGCGGACGGGTCGTCCTTGTGCAAGGTGGCGGCGTCGGTGGCGAACTCCGCCCAGGTCGTCGGCGGGGTGATGTGGTACTTGGCCAGCAGGGCGCTGTTGTAGTAGAAGGCCATCGGGCCGGCGTCGCCGGGAATCGCGTAGACCGCGCTGCCCTGGCTGACCTCCTGCCAGGCCCACGGCACGAAGTCGCTCTTGTAGTTGTTCGCGCCGTACGGCACGAGGTCGTCCACGTTCTTGGTGACCTCGAACGACGGGAGCTCGTCGTACTCGACCTCGGCCACGTCGGGCGCGCCGGAGCCCGCCTTGAGCGCGTTGGTGATCGCGACGTACTCGGGGTCGCCCGCGCCCACGTCCTCCTGGGTGACGCAGATGCCCGGGTGGGTCTTGTTGAACTCGTCGACCGCGCGGCCCAGGCCGGGCACCCACGCCCAGAACGTGATCTTGGTGGCGCTGCTGCTCGCGCAGTTCGCGCCGGCCTCCACGGTGACCGACGAGCTGGGGCTCGGCGCGGCGGACGCCGACGCGCTGCTGGCCGCGCCGCGCGCTCGGCGCGCTTGACGCGGGGGCGGCCGGGCGGAGCTGCTGCCCCCGCTGCTGCACGCGGCGAGGCCGGTGAGCGCGGCGAGGGCGGCGATCCCGCCGAGGGCGAGCTGGGATCGTCTTCTTCTTGGTGTCCTTGTCCTGTCTATATTCATCACGGAGAACTCCTTTGTTTCTCTGTTTCCCGGGGCGCGCGCTGAGGGGGTGCGCGCGCGAAAGCGCTACGCGAGGCGGCGTTCGGCGATGGGTGCCTCGACGACCGTGAAGGACCGCGGCGGCAGGGAGAGGGCGAGGACGGGGCCGTCGGCCTGCCCGGTGCTCTCGGCCAGGTGGGTGCCCGCAATGCCAGCTAGGGAAGGGGGGCCGGAAAGGGGCGGGACGGCGGGCGGCGGGGGCTGGCCGGGCGCCCCGGGCGGGTCGGCGGCGGTCAGCGTGGTGACGGCGACGGGGCCGTCGAACGCGTAGTCGCGCAGCACGAGGCGGGCCTCTTCGGCGGCGTCCGGGCTCCGGTTGACCAGGGTCACCGCGATGCGGCGGCGGTCCGCGCTGACGCTGGCGGCGGCGTCGACCAGGGCGAACGGGCCGAGGTCGGCGACCCGGTGCGGCCAGCGGCTGGCGCCGGCGGGCAGCGGCGGGCTGACCACGGGGCCGTCGACGTGCACGTCGGCGGCGGCGTCCAGGGCCGCCCTCGCGTGCAGCAGGAACGGGTAGTAGATCGGCTGGACGGCCGCCGCGTCACTTGTGGTGACGATCGGGGCGATCGCGTTGACCATCTGCGCCAGGTTGGCCATCCGGACCCGCGCGCAGTTCCTGACGAAGATGTTCAGGTAGGTGGCCACCGCGAGGGCGTCGTCGAACGTGTACCGCTCGGCGAGGTCCGCCCCTGCCGCGTGTCTTCCGGCATGCTGCGGTACCAGACGTTCCACTCGTCGTAGGCGATCGCCGGCTTGCGCTCCAGGCCCTGCGCGTAGGCGGCCCGGTCGATGAGCGCGGCGGTGGTCGCGATGGCGCGCTCGGCCTGGTGCGGCTGCAGCACGTTCGTCCAGTAGTCGTCGCTGCCGGTGTAGATGTGGATGGAGTGGTAGTCGACCAGGCCGGCCAGGCCCGTCGATCACGACCGCGTCCCAGTCGGTCAGCCCGGTCTCGCCGCAGGCGACCAGCCGCGCGCCCGGGTCGAGCATCCTGATCGCCCGGGCCCACCGGGTGGCCTCGCGCACGTACTCCTGCGGCGGTCATCATGCCGACCTGCCACGGGCCGTACATCTCGTTGCCGAGGGCCCAGTACCTGACCTGGTACGGCTCGTCGCGGCCGTTGGCCCGGCGCCGGTCCGCCCAGTCGGTGTTCCGCGCCGAGTTGCAGTACTCGACCCAGGCGAGGGCCTCGGCGAGGGTGCCGGTGCCCATGTTCAGGCAGATGTACGGCGCCACGCTGCCTGGTTCCGGGCCGAGCTCGGCGCAGTAGGCGAGGAACTCGTCGGTGCCGAACGTGTTGGGCTCCTCGCCGCCCCAGGCGAGCTCGGGGCGGCGGGGGCGCTCCGCCTTCGGGCCGATCCCGTCGGTCCAGTGGTAGTTGCTGACGAAGTTGCCGCCCGGCCAGCGCAGCACGCCGAGCCGCAGCTCGCGGAGCAGGCCGAGCACGTCCTTGCGGAAGCCGCGCTCGTCGGCCAGCGGCGAGCCCTCGTCGTACAGGCCGCCGTAGATGCACCGGCCCAGGTGCTCGACGAACCCGCCGAACACCTTCGGGTCGATCGTGCCGAGCGTCCTGGCCGGGGCGATGGCGATCTGGGACACCGGGCCTCCTTCCGTGCTTCCGCGCGTGCTACTGGGGGCGGCCGGTGCCGGCGGCCGGGATCCAGACGCGCATCGCGCCGGGCCCCCGGTTGTCCCACTGGAAGTACGGGATCGCGGTCACGGTGACGGCCCGGTCGTCCTCGCCCGGCGGTGCGCCTTCGGCCGGGGCGGGCGCGGTGGCCAGGGCCGCGGCCGGCCCCGCGGGAACGTGCCTGCCCGGCGCGGCGACCTGGATCGTCGCGCCGATGCCGGGCAGGGTCACCGCGTGACCTGGAGTCCGGTGCGCGCCGATGCGCCGTGTGTCAGGGTGGCCAGCGTGCTGTCGGCCCGTGCTGTCGAGCCGCGGGCCGCCGAGCGACCGCGAGCTCGTCGAGCCTGGCGGCCTGGTCGGTCTGCTCGAAGCAGTACACGAGCGGGCCGCGCTCGATCGCGACGCAGCCGCGCACCGCGTCGACCCGGGGGTCGGGGTAGGTCCAGCCGGGGAGTCATGTCCAGGCGCAGGCGCACCTCGTCGCCGGCCCGCCACGCCCGGCGGAGGCGCAGGTAGCGATCGGGTGGAACCGGCACCCGTTCCGCTGGACTCTTCCTGGTCGTTCACCGCGAGGCCCGCGGTGGCGCTCCACGCGGGGACGCGCAGCGCTATCTCCCGTTCCGCCTGCCGGGGCGCTGCGTCACGCGCAGCGTGACCAGGCCGTCCCACGGGTAGTCGGTGCTCGACCTCGACGCCCAGGTCCGCGCCGGTCGACGCGTGGCGGTGGCGTACTGGTGGACGGTAGAGGGTGTCGTCCGCTGCTTGTGGCCAGGTAGTGGTGGAGGGAGGCGAGCAGGCGCATGATGTTCGGCGGGCAGCAGGCGCACTTGAACCATTCGCGGCGGCGGCCCGGGTCGTCCTTCTCGTAGTGGTCGACGCGGCGCTGCAGCGGGTTGACGTAGAAGAACCTCATCCCGTCGGTGCTGATCGCGGCGGCGAAGCCGTTGTAGAGGATCCGCTCCATGTGGTCGGCGTACTTCGCGTCGCCGGTGGCGAGCAGCAGCCGCCAGCTCCACTGGAAGCTGGCGATCGCGGCGCACGTCTCGTTGTAGGCGCGGTCGGGCGGCAGCTCGAAGCGGTCGCCGAACGACTCGTCCTCGTGCCGCGAGCCGTTGCCGCCGGTCAGGGACGGTCTTCGTGGCGACCATGTCGTCCCAGCGCGCTTGCTCGGACGTCGAGCAGCTCCGCGTCGTTGGTCTCGGCGGCCACGTCCGTCACGCCCGCCTCCAGGTACAGGGCGCGCACCGCGTGGCCGACCTCGGTTGTCCGCTGCCGGACCGGGAGGTGGTCTTGCAGGTAGCGGCGGCCGAAGCCGGAATCGCCCGCCAGGCCGTGGCCCCGCTGGTCGACGAACTGCGCCGCCAGGTCGCGGTAGGCGGTGGTGCCGGTCTCGCGGTACAGCTCGACCAGGGCCGTCTCGACGATCGGGTGGCCGTCGAGGCCCTTGCGCTGGCCGGCGAACTCCTTGACCAGGTGGTCGGCGAGCCTGATCGCGATGTCCATCGCGGCCTGGTCGCCCGCGCCCCTGGCCAGGGCGATCGCGGCCTGGATGAGGTGGCCGTCGCAGTACATCTCGTGGCTGGAGGCGAGGTTGTGCGTACCGGGGCTCGCCGCTGGCCTGGATGTAGGAGTTCAGGTAGCCGTCCGGCCGCTGGACGCGGGCGAGCAGCTCGATGGTCGGTCGCGGCGAAGTCGGCGAACGCCTGGGGGTGGGCGGCGGGTCCTGGGTCGGTGCAGCTGGGCTTCGGTGCCTGGGCTTCGGTGCTGGGCGGATTCCAGCTCCCAGCCGATGGCCTCCAGGGTCTTGTAGATGTCGGAGTCCATGAAGACCGGGCCGTGGTAGCCGAGGTCCGCCGGCGGGGTGACGCCGCTGGCCCGGGGAGCGGTGGGCGCGGAGGGCGGCGCGGGGGTGCCGTCCGGCGTGTCGGCGCCTGCCGGCGCTTCCGCCGCTGGCGCCGGGCCTGCCGGGGCTGGCCTCGCGAACGGGGCGGGCGCTGGCCGCTCGGCGGCGCGAATGGCCAGCTGGAGGTTGTCGAGGTTGCCCGCCACCACGAGCTGGTGCAACGCGAGCGGCATGCTGGCGTCGGCGTTGCGGCGCTGCCATTCGTGCAGCAGCCCGCCGGTCAGCCGGGCGCCGGCGGCGGGCAGCGGATGCTGCGCGGCGATGGCCGCCCCGGTGGGGACGACCGGGCCGCCGCCGGGCGGCGGTGCCCGGCGTGGTGCTCCGACGTGGCTGTGCGATGAATCGTCCGGCGTGCGCAGGGGACCCGCCTCCCATCCGGCAAGGAATAGGTTTTCCCTGAATCTGAACCGTACGCTAGAGTCTCGGCTCAGGTACGTCAACAGCCGATCCTGGCGGGATGCGGGGAGGTCGGAGAACGAGCAGCGAGGGGACGGCGGCGCCTCCCGGGCGCCCCGAGTTGGGGCGGGAACGGAGCGCGCGGCGCGCCACCATCAGGGACGTCGCGGAGTCGGCGGGGGTGTCGGTCGGCACCGCGTCGAAGGCGCTCAACGGGCAGGGCAAGCTGCGCGCCGAGACGATCGAGCGGGTCATGCGCGCGGCCGAGCGGCTCGGCTTCGCGCCGAACACGCTCGCGCAGGCGCTGCTCGCGGGGCGCTCGTTCACGGTCGGGCTGATCACCACCGACAGCTTCGGCCGGTTCAGCATCCCGGTCATGCTCGGCGCGGAAGACGCGCTCGGCACCGGGCAGGTCTCGGTGTTCATGTGCGACACGCGTGACGACCCGGAACGCGAGCGGCGGTACGTGGAGATGCTCTGGGCGCGCCGGGTCGACGGGCTGATCGTGACCGGCCGCAGGATCGAGCCGCGGCCGCCGGTGCAGGCGCTGCCCGGCATCCCGGTCGTCTACGCGATGACCCAGCCCGCCGGGCGGCGGCGCGGCCGCCGTGCTGCCCGACGACGAGGGCGGCGGCCGGGCGGCCGCGGAGCACCTGCTGGCGATCGGGCGGCGGCGGATCGCGCACATCGCCGGGCCCCGAGCGGTTCCTCGCCGCCCGGCTGCGGGCGCGCGGGTTCACCGCGGCGCTCGCCGAGGCGGGCGCGGCGCCGTGCGGCGAGATCAGGTTCGGCGAGTGGAGCGAGCACTGGGGCCGCGAGGCGGCCGGGCTGCTGCTCGCCGACCGGCCCGACGCGATCTTCTGCGGCAGCGACCAGATCGCCCGCGGCGTCGCGGACACGCTGCGCGCCGTCGGGCGGCGCATCCCCGACGACGTCGCGCTCGTCGGCTTCGACAACTGGCTGCCCATGGCCAAGGGCGCGCTGCCGCCGCTGACCAGCGTCGACCCGTGCCTTGAGGAGGTCGGCCGGGTGGCCGCCACCCGGCTGCTCGCCGCGATCGGCGGCGAGCACGCCGACGACGTGCACCGGGTACCCGCCCGGCTGGACATCCGCGAGTCGACCGGCGGCTTCGCCGCCCCGGCCGGGTAGGCGCCGGGCCTGGCGGGCGCGTGAGGTCCGCCCGGCGGGCGCCTGCCGTCCCGGCGGACGCGTGCCGTCCCGCGGGCGGGCTGGAACCCGGGCCTGGGCGCCGGGCCCGGACGCATGAAAGTGCCGTTCATGTCGCTATGACGACATCAACGGCACTTTCATGCCGGGGGAGCCAGCCGACGGTTCGAAGGCTTGGCACGCGTCTTGCTGTTATCTCCCGGTGGGCGAGTGGGCGAGCCGGCAGCGGCGCTGGCGTTCCGCGCCGTCTGGCCGCCGCTGGCCCTGCCCGCGGCCTGGCCCTCGCGCAGCCGGCTGGCCCCGCGTGCATGCATGGCCCTTGACCTCGTCCGCAGCCCGGCGACCAGTCAATCCGGCGGCCTCGCATCCAGGTGCCGGGCCGCCCTGCCACGGCGGGCATCGTGGGTGTTGCTCCGACCACATACGGGCGCTAGGTGCACCGGTCTCTTCGCGACGGGCGGGCGGATGAGGTGGATGAGGCGGGCGGGGTGCGGCCCGGCGCGACTGGCGGCCGCTGGCAGCTCCGAGCGCTACGGATGGCCTGCGGCGCGCGGCGCGCGTGGGAACTCGGGCTGCGGAGCACGTGGACCCGGGCTCGGGGCGCGCGGAATCGGGCCGCGTGGCGCTTCTTGCTGTTATCCTGCCAGAATGTGCACGTTAACAATCGGTTCCCGCTGAGGGGTTGACGCGCGGGCGCGGCTTCCTAGCTTCTTGGGAAAAGGGTTTCCTTCACTCTTCGCCAGTGGGTCGTCTTCCCTGGTTCCCCAAGCCGCTCCCAAACGAGAACAGGCCACGGCAATGAAGCTCTCGGCTAGACAGACACTCACCGGGGCGGCGGCCGTCATGCTGCTTGCCGCCGCCGCCGCATGCTCGTCGTCCGGATCAGTCCCCCTCCTCCGCCGGCTCGCGCCAGCCTCGTCGACCTTCGGGGTCAACGCGACCGGCACGGTCCAGTTCTGGGCCCGCACCGTATCCAAGACGCTCGCGCAGAAGCTGGTCAGCGAGTTCAACGCCACCCACAAGAACCTCCAGGTCAAGCTCACGCTCACGTCGATCAACGACGACGTGACGTCGCTGGCCACCTCGATCAGGGCCGGCGACCCGCCGGACGTGGTCGGGCTCAACGACATCGACATGCCGACGTTCACCCGCAACGGGTCGTTCATGGACCTGACCGCCGCGATCAACAAGCTGTCCTACAAGTCGGCGCTGTCCCCCGGCCACGTGGGCCTCGGCCACCTACCAGGGCAAGGAGTACGGCGTCCCGTACTGGGCCGACCTGTCGGTGCTCTGGTACAACAAGACGCTGTTCAAGAAGGCGGGCCTCGACCCGAACAAGCCGCCGACCACGTACGCGGAGATCCTGTCCGACGCGCAGGCGATCAACAAGCTCGGCGACGGCATCAGCGGCGTCACGTTCGCCGGCGACTGCCAGGGCTGCCTCGGCTTCACCGTCCAGCCGGGCATCTGGGCGGACGGCACCCACCTGACCAACGGCGACATCAGCAGCCAGACCGCCAACATCACCGGCAACACGCCGCTGGAGAACGCGCTGACGCTGTACCGGCAGATGTGGACGCAGCACCTGGTTCCGGACAACGACCGCACCGACAACGGCACCACCTGGGGCCAGGACTTCGCGGCCGGGAAGATCGGCATCATGCCGGGCGGCTACGGCCAGCTCATCGGCCTGGTCAAGCCGAGCCAGCTCGGCACCGAGTTCATGGACACCCCGCTGCCCGGCAGCAACGGCGGGTACAGCACCTTCGACGGCGGCGACGACTTCGCCATCCCGGCCGCCGCCAAGAACCCGTCGGGCGCCTGGGAGTTCATCCAGTGGGTGATGCAGACCCAGCAGCAGGACCAGTACCCGGCCCTGGGCGCGACGCCGGTCCGCACCGACGTGCTCACCCCCGCCTTCTCCGCCAAGCCAACCCCGAGGACGCGGTCGCGCTGAAGGCGCTGGCCAAGGGGTACGCGCCGGTCACGCTCGTCTACGACCAGATGTTCAACCAGGCCGGCGGTCCGTGGTTCCAGATGTTCACCTCTGCGGTGTATGACGGAAACATGAGCGCTCGCGCTGCAACAGGGCCAGTCGGGGCTGACCCGGCTGCTGCAACAGGCGGCCTCGTGACCAGTCCCGGTGACGTGCTGTCCCGTCCGCGAGCCGCGCTCCGCGGCTCGCGGGCGGGACGGCGTTACAGAGCCTGGGGGCCCCGCCTGTGGGGGCACGGCCTGTCGGCGCGCGGCGGTCGCGGACCGGCGATGCTGCTGGTCACGCCCGCGGTCGCGATGGTCGCGCTCTTCGTGCTGTTCCCGCTCGGCTTCGCGGTCTACATCTCGCTGACCAACTGGCCGCTGATCGGCCCGTACCACTTCATCGGCGGCCAGAACTACAGCCTGCTCATCCACGACCCGCAGTTCATCCACTCGGTGCTGTTCACCCTGCTCTACACGGCGATCGTCACCGGGCCGATCTTCGTCGTCGGCTACGCCATGGCGGTGCTCGTGCGGTCCGGGCGGTTCGGCTCGGTGTTCTTCCGCACCGCCTTCTTCCTGCCGTTCATCGTGGGGCTCGCCACCGAGTCGTTCATGGCGCTGCTCGAGCTGCAGCCGGACTCCGGCGCGGTCGACTACGTGCTGTCCAAGGTCGGCCTCGCGCACGCGAACACCGCGTGGACGGTGAACTACGGCCTGGCGCTGACCGCCATCTGCGTGTTCGTCATCTGGTTCGCGTCCGGGCTCACGATGATGCTGCTGATGGCCGGCATGCAGGGCATCCCGACGGAGCTCTACGAGGCGGCCGAGGTGGACGGCGCCTCCTGGTGGCAGAAGGAGTGGCGGGTCACCCTGCCGCTGCTGCGCAGGAACATCGCGCTCGCCCTGATCATCTCGGTGATCGGCTCGTTCCTCGCGTTCAACCAGTTCTACATCCTCACCGAGGGCGGCCCGGGCACGTCCACCCAGCCCGTGGTGATGTGGATCTACGAGGAGGCGTTCGTGCAGTACCACCTGGGCTACGCGACCGCCGGCGCGATCGCGCTGGTCATCGTGATCGGGATCATCAGCGCCGCCCAGTTCTACCTGCTGCGCGACGGCGGCGAACGGCGGGCCAGGCGATGACCGCCGCCTCCCGCGCGTCCACGCGCCCCGGCGTCCCGCGGGCCGCGGACGGCGGGCGCGCGCCCGGCCATCGGACGCGGGCCGGGGCCGCGATCTGGGCCGCACCGGGTTCGCCCTGTACGTGACCGGCGGCACGCTCGCCGCGCTGATCTTCCTGCTGCCGCTCGCCTGGGCCGTGCTCCGCTCGTTCATGCCGTCGAGCCCTGGTCACCCAGGCCCCGTCGGCCGGGGACTTCTCGCACCTGACGACGGCCAACTACTCGGGCCTGATCGGGACCAACGACATCTTGCGCTACGCGGCCAACAGCCTGGTCGTCGCGGTCGGCACCGGCCTGCTGACGGCGGTCATCGCGACCATGGCCGGGTACGGGTTCGCCCGCTTCAGGTTCCGCGGCTCGGGCCTGGTGTTCGCGCTCGTGCTGGTCACGATGATGATCCCGTTCCAGGCGCTGCTCACCCCGCTGTTCCTGGAGATGCACTCCCTCGGCCTGACCAACAACCTGGCCGGCCTCGCGCTGTTCTACACGACGTTCAACCTGCCGTTCGGCGTGTTCGTGATGCGCAACACCTTCCTGCAGATCCCGTGGGAGCTGTCGGAGGCCGCGGCCGTCGACGGCGCCTCGGCGACCAGGACGCTGGTGTCGGTGCTCCGGCCGCTCATCGTGCCCGGCATCGCGACCACCGTGCTCTACGCGTTCCTGTTCTCCTGGACCGAGTTCGTCGGCGCGCTGACGTTCATCACGTCCAACAACCTCTACACGCTCCCGCTCGCCCTGCTGAACATGGAGTACGGCAGCGTGGGCCAGGTGAACTTCGGCTACCTGGAGGCGGGCGCGGTGATCGCGATGGTGCCGTGCGTCCTGCTGTACATCGGCCTGCAGCGCTTCTACATCCGCGGCCTGGTCTCCGGCGTCGTCAAGGGCTAGCGCCTGCCGCCCTACCGCCCTGCCGCGGTCGCGGTCAGCCGCACTGCCGGATTGCGCGGGCAGCGCCTAGCGATGGCGGCTGGCTAGTGCGGCGCCTGATGAGCGGAGCGAGCGATGGAGCACAGGATCAAGACCGAGGACGGGCGGACGCTGGCGGTCCAGGAGGACGGGGACCCGGGCGGGAAGCCGGTCCTCGCGCACAACGGGACGCCGAACTCGCGGCAGCTGTACGCGCCGCATGTCACCGACGCCGCCGCGCGGGGCATCCGGCTGATCAGCTACGACCGGCCCGGGTACGGCGAGTCCAGCCCGCAGCCTGGGCGGACCGTCGCGTCGGCCGCCGACGACGTGCGGACGATCTGCTCCGCGCTCGGGATCTCGCGGCTCGCCACGTGGGGCGTGTCCGGTGGCGGGCCGCACGTGCTGGCCTGCGCCGCGCTGCTGCCCGACCTGGTCGCGGCGGCGGCCTCGCTTGCCTCGCTGGCGCCGTACCCGGCCGAGGGGCTTGACTGGTTCGCCGGCATGGGGCAGGAGAACGTCGACGACTTCAAGCTGATGCTGCAGGACCCCGCGGCCGCCTGGGCGAAGGCGGAGAAGGACCGGGAGGCGATGCTCTCGGTCAGCGCCGCGGACCTGCACACGCAGTTCGCCACCCTGCTGTCCCCGACCGACGCCGCCGTCATGACCGGAGCGGTGGCCGACTACCTGGCGCTCTGCGTCAGGGACGGGCTCGCGCCCGGCGTCGAAGGCTGGGATGAAGACGGGCTGGCCATGGCCGAGCCGTGGGGCTTCGCCGTCGCCGACATCACCGTGCCCGTGCTGCTCATGCACGGGCGGGAGGACCAGTTCGTCCCGTTCGGGCACGGGGAGTGGCTTGCCGCGCGGATTCCCGGCGTGCGAGGCCAGGCTGCTCGACCACGACGGGCACCTGACGCTGACCGAGTCCCGCATCGGCGAGGTCCACGCCTGGCTGCTTTCCCGCCTGTAGGCCGTGCCGCTTCCGCAACCTGACCGGCCGCAGGTCCGCCGGATGCGGCCAGGACGGTGAGTCGGCCGGCAGGCCAGCGGCTCTGGCCGCGTCGAGCAGGCGCTTGTCGAATGTCACGAACGAGGTCAGCACGGGGCGGGCGTGCAGGGCCGTGCCGAGGTGGATGGCGTCGAGGCTGCGGACAGCGGCTGGTTTCGCCATCTGGGCCAGAATCCGGACCGGCGGCCCAGCCCGACAAGTCAATCAGGTCGAGCACCGCAGGCAGCCGGCTGATCGCCTCGGGCGCGTGCCTGGCGAGCGCGCGGAATGACTCGATCTCCGTGAGCACGGAGCTGATCCATCCCGTCGCGGCGCGGGCATCCAGCCATGCGCGCGAGCGGCTGCGATTCCGCCTCGGCGTGGACGAGCTTCACGACAGCGGCCGAATCGAGGTAGATCATCAGCGTTCCCCGGCGCGTTCCCTGGCCAGTTCCTGTGCACAGGCTCGCGGCCACCGACAGCAGGACCGCCAGCGGCATCGGTCGACCAGTCCTCCTGCCGGTCAGCCTCGCTCGCCCCCGTTAACGCGATACGGCGATCACTTGTCCAGGCGGGACTGGAGGTCGTCCAGGCGGGCGTGCAGCAGCGCGATCTCCGCGGTGAGGACCGCGATCGGTGACTCTCCCGCGCCGTGGCAGGCAGGTCGCGCCGCCGGCGCGCGGGCTGTCGCCGTGAGCTGCGGGGCCAGCGGGGCGCTCGACAGCAGCGGCCGCGACGCGGACGGTGCCGTCCAGGCGGGCGGTGAACTCCCTGAGGGTGAGGGCCGGCCTGCCTGCCGCGCACGCGTCGCAGACCGGGGCCAGGTGGCGCCAGCCGATCAGGCCGCTGCCCGCGTCGGCGAGGGCGCGTGCCCGGGCGGCCGCACGCGCACTGGGCGTCAAGGATCGCGCGGACGCGCTGCCTGCTGTAGCGCAGGCCGCGCTCGTAGCGGATGTACTGGCCGGACGCCGTCACCTCGAGCAGCAGGGCCGAGCGGTTCTCCGTCGCGCAGGCCAGGGAGCGCGCGTCGGCCAGGTCGTTCAGGCAGTAGAACCCGCAGCCGCACCAGCGGCGCGGCGGCGCATGCCGGTGGTTCCACACGCAGGACGCGTCGCCGACGGCCCCGTAGACGCGGGTCGCGCCGAGCGTCAGGCCCGCGAAGCCGGTCTGTGGCGCCGTCCGCGGACAGCACGGCGTGCGCCAGCTTGTAGCCGGTGAAGGGCCGGTCCGGGCGCTCGTCCTTGGCGGGCCCCGCCGGCCACGACGGCAGGCGGGCCATCGCTGTGACGATGTCCCCGGCCTGTTAGCGGACGGTCAGCGAGGGTCGGGGGCTGTGGTCAGCGGCATCCCGTCGGCCTGGCCGATCGTGACTCTCCTCCGCCGGGAGCGAATCGGCCTCGGTGTCCTCGACGTAACCCACGGCCTGTTCCTTGCCAAGACGCATGCTCAGCACCTCCTTGGTAGGTGCTTTACCCAGGGGCGGGTCTCCCCCACACCTTCGCGCGCCGTCGCGGCGAGATCGGCGCCGCGGCAGCCTCGGCCGGCGGTCGGCCGTGGTCAGCTGCCGTCGGGGTAGCCGCCGCGGTGCAGGGTCATCGGGTAGTGCGGGAGCGTCGCCGGCCGCGGCACCCGGGCACGCCAGCCGTCCGGGTACGGCTCGAGGCCGGCGAACAGCCGGGGCGGGTCGCCCGCCGCGAGCGGCTCCAGGGCCTGCCGCAGCGCCGTCACCGTGGCGTCGCCGAAGCGGGCGCGCCAGTCGCGCTCGATGTCGGCGGCGAGCGCGGGGTACTCGTCGCGCAGCGCGACGCCCCTGGCGGTGAGGCGGGTGACCTTGAACCGGCTGCCCGCCGGGTCGGGGCCCTCGGTCAGCAGCGCCGGACTTCCGCATGCACGCCGATGGCCATCGCCACCGACTCCTTGGAGACGCCGCCAAGGGCGGGGATGTCCTTGGTGCGCACGCCGGCCTCGGTCAGCACGCGCAGGACGTTGGCGCTGATCGCGAGCGACGGGCCCGGCTCGGCCTCGTACTGTGCCGCGAACGCGAGCAGCGGCCGGGAAAGCAGCGCCCACAGCGGCAGGTCGCCGCGGCGGGGCAGCCGCCGGGACTGGCCGGCGAACGCTGCCGCGTCCTGGCCTCCGGGTCTGGCCGGGCTGAACAGGCCGTAGCCGAGGATCGGCAGGCAGTCGGGCAGCGTCGGGTCCAGTGCGCCGACGACGCCGGCGAGGGCGGTGCGGAGCGCGTCGAACGCGCCGGCGCCGAGGCGGTCGCGCCAGCGGGACTCGACCTCCGCGGTCACCGCCTGCCAGGTGTCGCGGGCCTCGATGCCCCAGGCGCGTCGGGCGGATCAGCGCGTCCGGCCGCTGGGCGCTTGCCGTGGCCGGGGTCGGGGGTGAACGTGACGTAGCGCCAGCGGCGCATGCCGTCGAGGTTCGTGCCGGTCCTTGCCCGGCTGACGCAGTTCGGCGATCGTGATCCCCGCGTCGGGCAGGTGGCGCAGGCAGTTGGCGTACATCAGCAGGGACGTGAGCCACGGGGCGCCGGGCGGCGCGCCCGGCGCGAGGCCGTAGTCCTGGGTGCGGTGCGGGAGGCGGTGCTCGGTCTCGTTGTCGGCCTCGATCGTGAACGCGACGAGCGCCTGCGACAGCAGCGCGGACAGCGGGAGGGCGGCCGGCGCCTGGCCGGCGCGCGCTGGGCGACGCCTGGCGCGGCCGGGCGGCCGGCGGCCGGCCGCCGGCGTGCGGGAGCGTCCGGACGAGGCGGGCCTGGCGGAGGCCTGCCGCGGCGGCGGGGCGGCGCGGGCCCGGCGGGGACGGCGGAAGCCGTTCCGGAGCGGCTGCGGAGAGTGGCGCGAGCCTGTCGCATGCGGTCGGCGGCGCGGGCCAGCAGCAGGCCGGCGGACCGCTGCCGGTCGCTGACCTCGGCTGTACCTGCCAGCCGGCGGCCGACAGCAGGCCGGCGGCCTCGGCGAAGGTGAGCACCGTGCGGGCCGGCTCGCCCAGCTCGGCCACCCGCTGCTGGAACGCTGGCGCGGGTCTGCGAGGTCGCGCCGTGGATGGAGACGCTGATCGCGAGGGGGCTGCCGGCCGGCGTGACCTGCGCGGAACTCGGCGAGCACGCGCTCGGTCACCGGCCGCTCCAGGTAGACGGCGACGCCTTCGAACAGGAACAGCGCCGGGCGCGCGGGGTCGAGCCCGGCCGCCAGGAGCGGCCCGGCCACCGGGTCGGCGGTGAAGTCGGCGGGGATGAAGCTGAGCTGCGCCGCGTCGCAGGCCGAGCCTGGTGACCCGCTCCAGCTTGTCGGCCTGGGTGGCCGGGTGGTCGACCTCGAACCAGCGGACGCCCGGCTTGGCGTAGCGGAAGGCGCGGCCGTCGTAGCCGGCGCCGCCGATCACGACCTGGCGTGATCCCGCGGTCGATCGAGTCCACCACCACCCGGTCGAAGAAGGCGGTCCGCGCCCGGATGTACTCGTGCATCCGGCCGCGCGCCGGGGTCAGGCCGTCCGCGACATCGCTGGTCAGGGCCTCGTCCGCCGCGGGATCGCCGTACGGCGCGGCGACCCTGTCGTATTCCAGGCGGCGGGCGGCGACGCTGCGCGCGGTGTGCGAGGCGGTTCCTTCCTGCACCTGCGGCTCCTCCCGGTCTCTGCTGCGGCCTGCGGAACGAGGCTACTGCGCGCGCAGTGCCGACAGTCCCGCGCCGTCGCGGGCCCAGCTGGCGGCGCCGCACGGTAGCGGTTTAATTTGGTGGCATGAGTGAGCGCCGAGCTGTCCCTGCGCCGGATGACGCGCGCCGAGTTCGACGAGTGGCTGCCGCGGCAGATGGCCGGGTACGCCGCGCTGATCGCGGCGTCCGGCGCGCATGCCCGCGCAGGCCGCGCGGGAGAAGGCGGAGCGGGACACCACGCGGTACTTCGGCGACGGGGCGGCCACGCCCGGGCAGCTCGTCTTCCGGATCATGGCCGGCGAGGTCGGCGTCGGCTGGCTGTGGCTCGGCGTGCCCGGGCCGGATCCCGACCCGCTGATGGCGTGGGTGTTCGAGATCGAGATCGAGGCCGCGTTCCGCGGGCGCGGGTACGGGCGCGCGGCGATGCGGCTCGCCGAGGACGAGGCGCGGGCGCGCGGCATGACGTCGCTCGGGCTGAACGTGCACGGGCAGAACATGATCGCCAGGTCGCTGTACGAGAGCCTCGGGTACGAGGTCACGGCGATGCAGATGAAGAAGCCGGTCTGACCGGCCCTGTGCTGACCGGTGGCGCGTGGTCGACCAGAGATTCGTATAGGCTCTATTCGGCTAGAACAGGCGTTTGACAGGCGAACAGGTTTACGGCTAGGTTGACCCTTGTCGGCGAGGCTCAGTAAGAGCGTTCGGATAGAGGGGTCGGATCATGGGTCAGAAGACTGTCCGGTTTAGCGACCTGAGTGGGCAGCTCATCATGCGGGAGGACGCGCTCGCGCGCATCGTGATCCAGGAGCACCCGGAGCTCGGGGACGGGCCGGTGGAGATCGAGGCCCTGGCGGACGAGGCCCTGGCGATGGAGAAGGACGCGCTCCGGGTCGCGGTGCTCGACCTCTACCTGCCGGGCGAGGACGTGCCGCGGCGGGTGACGATGGACGCCGAGGCCTTCGGCGCGCTGGTGACGGAGAAGTCCGCGGGCGAGATGCTGGCCGGCGCGCGGCCGGTCAAGCGGGCCGGGCGGCCGCGCCGCGCCGCGTCCTGAGCGCGACGACCGCCAGCAGGATCAGCAGGGCCACGCCGGTCAGCACGAACGCGTTGCCTGACAGGTTCTGCAGGCCGCGCCAGTGGTACTCAAGGAACCCGGGGTTGTCGCCGAACAGCGTGAACTTGGTGACCCGGCTGTTCGGGCCGGCCCAGATGAGGCCGTTGGTGAAGTCGCCGGGCCCGGTGACGGGAACGCTCCACAGGGCGCCCGGCCAGGCCGCGAAGATCAGCAGCAGCGCGCCGGCCAGCGCGGCGCACCAGCGCGCGGCGCGCCGACGGCCCTCCCGCCAGGCGCGCGACGCGTAGCAGGCGGCGGCCATCATGCCCGGCACCACCCACACCCAGTGATGGTCCCAGCTGATCGGCGAGTCGAGCAGGCCGACGAGCGCGGTCGCCAGGATGGCGAGCATGGCATGCCCGGCGCGGTCGAGAAGGACCGCGCTGGCCAGGCCGATCACGGCGGCGATCAGCGCGGCGATCACCCACCCGACGGTCGCGCCGTCGATCGAGCCGGCGAACCGGGTGAGGATGGCGCGCAGCGACTGGTTGCCGCCCCAGCCGACGAAGCCGGTCCGGCCGTCGGCGAAGAACAGGCCGTGCAGCCACCAGTCGGTGGAGTCGCCGGGCACGACCACGAAGCCGATGACCACCGTGGCGGCGAACGCGCCCGCGGCCGCCGCGGCGGCCCGGAACCGCCTGGTCAGCAGCAGGTACGGGATGAAGACGAGCGGGACGAGCTTGATGCCCGCGGCGATGCCGGTGGCGATGCCCTTGAGCCGGCGGTCGTCGGGCTGGCGCAGGTCGCCGATGATCAGTGCCATCAGCAGCAGGTTGACCTGCCCGAGGTACATGGTGCGGAACACCGGCTCGGTGAGCAGCGCGGCGGCGGCGGCCGAGCAGCGTGCCGCCCAGCCGGGTGCGCCACTCGCGGCCGCCCGCCGCGGGCAGCAGGGGCCGTCCCCCGCGGGTGCGGGTGAGCACGCCCGTGGTGAACCAGGCGGCGGCGAGCAGCAGCAGCAGGTTCACCACCTGGGACAGCCGCGGCAGGACCGACCAGGGGATATAGGAAATGGCGACGAAGAAGACCGCCGCGAACGGCGTGTAGGTGAACTTCAGCGCGACCTTGCTCAGCGGCCAGTCGTAGAGCGGGTACTGGAACCGCGCGCTCATAAGGCGGGCTGACGTGCCGGACAATGAGCCCGCCGCTGTCGTACACCTGCAGGTCCGCCGGGTCGACCGTATAAGGCGCCGCGTGGGTGAAGGCGTAGATCAGCCAGCCGAGCCAGCACGACGGCGAAGGACGCCCCGCCGATGAGCAGCAGGCGCGATCCCGTCGTCTGATTACGAGGCGTGGCGGATTCGCGACGCTCAAGCACCGAACTCACCCGCGTCACCCTACCGGGCGTTAACTCGCGTCGCGGGTGCCACACCACGATTTCCATTATTAAGTTCGCAGATCACGAGAGGCTAATATGTAGTTTATGTCGCACAGTGATCCGATTATTTGCGGCTATTAGGGTCAGGTCGTGAGTTTGCGGTACAGAGCAGGGAAATCCGTCAGCGAGGAGAGCACGTCCGCCGCGCCGGCCGCGCGCAGGTCGGCGGCGGTGAACGAGCCGGTGGTGACGCCCACGGCGTGCGCCCCGGCGACGGCCGCCGCGGCCATGTCCGCCGGGGTGTCGCCGACGTAGACGGCCGCGCCGATCTCCTTGAGGATCACCCCCTTCTCCGGGCCGTGCGCGTCGGCGAACAGCTCGTCGGCGGACAGCCCGACGCCCTCCAGGCTCAGCCGCGCCGTCAGCTCGTACTTGGCGGTGATCACCACGGCCCGGGCGCCGGCCGCCCGGACCGCCGCGAGGGCCTCGGCCGCGCCGGGCAGCCGGCTGGTCAGCGGGCCGGCGAGCCGGAGGTAGTGCGAGCGGTAGACCCGCACGGCCTCGGCGATCTCGCCGGGCGGGAACCAGTACGCGAGCTCGGCCTCCAGCTTGATGCCGAGGCGGCTGGTCACGCCGGCCGGGTCGATCGCCACCCCGGTGTCGGCCGCGACGCCCGCGAATGACGCGCAGGATCGCGCGCCGGGAGTCGATCAGCGTCATGTCGAGGTCGAACCCGACGGGTGCCTGGGTCATGCGGTCCCCTCCTGCTTCCGTCGCTTCTTCGTCCAGCCCTGCTCTTTCCGGCCTCGGCGGGCAGCATCCTCGGGCGGGCGGCGAGGAGCCCCGCGACGAGCATGACGACGCTGAGCGCGAACAGCACCATGACCGGCGCGGTCCAGCTGCCCGTCGCCGAGTGCAGCAGCCCGACTTCCAGGGGGCCGGCGCTGGCGAGCAGGTAGCCGACCGCCTGGGCGAGCGACGACAGCGACGCGGCCGCCGCCGCGTGCGGCGCGCGGGCCGCCGTGAAGAAGATCGCGAGGGCCAGGGCCGCGTTCTGGCCGGCGCCGAGGATCAGCGCCCAGGCGACCGCCCCGCCGAGCGGCGCGTACAGCAGGGCGGCCAGGCCGCCCGCGATCGCGATCGACGGTCGGCACGCACGAGCGTGACCTGCGAGCGCATCCGCTGCGCGGCCATCGGGACGAGCAGGGAGACGGCCAGGTTGCCGACGCCCATCAGGGCGAGCAGGTCGCCGGCGCCGCGGCGCTCTCCCCCCGGTCGCGCAGCATCGTCGGCAGCCAGGACAGCGTCGCGTAGTACAGCAGCGACTGCATGCCCATGAAGATCGTCACGTGCCAGGTGAGCGCGTGCCGGTGCACCGCCACGCGGGCCGGGCGGGCGGGGCGGCGCCGGGCGCCGGCCCCGCCGCGTGCGGCGCCGCGATCGCTGGCCTCGGCCTTGGCCTGCGGGAGCCACAGGAGCGCCGCCAGGGCGGCCGGGGCGGCCAGCCAGCCGAGCGTCAGCGCGACCGAGCCGCCGGTGGCCTGCCAGAGCGGGACGCTGACCAGCGACGCGACGATCGCGCCGGCGGACAGCGCGGTGATGTACAGGCCGATCAGGAAGCCGGCCCGCTCCGGCCAGCGGCGCTTGATCAGGCTGGACAGCAGCACGTTCATGACCGCGATCGCGCCGCTGGCCAGGATCGTGCCGGGGAAGAGCAGCGCCGCCGGGGCGGCGCCGCGCGCGATGCAGGCCGGCCACCAGGGCGATGCTCGCGCCGAGCAGGACCCGCTCCTCCCCCGCGCGCCTGGCGAGGCCGGCGGCGAAGCCGGAGACGACGCCGAAGCAGATGACCGGGGTGGCCGCGAGGACGGAGATCGTCGCGCCGGACAGGCCGAGGCTGCCCTGGCAGCTCGGGGAAGACCGGCGGCAGGCTGGTGATCGCGCCGCGCAGGTTGTAGCCGAGGGCGAGCACGCCGACCACGAGCAGGGTCCGCTCCAGCCGGGCATGGTCCCGGCCGGGAACGGCCGGCGGCGACTGGATTCGACTCACGAGTATCTAACCGTACCGCACGGGGCGATATCGGCCCAGGCCGTGACCTATATCCTGGCGGGCGTGAGCCAGACCGCGCGGTCAACCGGCGCGATCTCGACCGGCGGATCGCGCGGCTGGCCGTTCCCGCGCTCGGCGCGATCCTCGCCGAGCCGCTGTACAACCTCGCCGACACCGCGATCGTCGGGCACCTCGGGCGCGCGCCGCTTGACGCCCTGGCCATCGCGACGTCCGCGCTGTCGATCGTGGCCTGGCTGGCCATCTTCCTGTCGACCGCCACGACGACCGAGGTGTCGCGGAACGCCGCGCGGGGCAGGCACGGCGCGGCGGGGCGCGCGGTCGGCGCCGCCTACTCGGTCGCCGCCGGGTGGGGCGCCGTGACGTCGGTCGTCGGTCATCCTCATCGCCCCGCTCCTCGTCGGCCTGCTCGGCGGCCACGCCGGCATCGGCTCCGCGGCGACCGTCTACATCAGGATCTCGGCCCTCGGCCTGCCCTTCCTCTACCTGTCCTACGCGGGCAACGGGCACCTCATCGGGCTGGAGAACACCAGGACACCGCTGCTGATCGCGGTCGGGGCCAACGTCGTGAACGTGGCGCTTGAGATCGCGCTCGTGTTCGGGCTGCACGCCGGCCTTGCCGGGTCGGCGTGGGGCACGGTCACGGCGCAGGTGCTCGCCGCGGCGGCCTACGGGTACGCGTCCAGGCGGTCGCCGTACCCGCCGGCCAGGCCCGCCCGCGGTGACATCGCCGCCGTGCTGCGCGACGGGCACCGGCTGTCGGTGCGGACGATCGCGCTCGGCGTCGTGCCGCTCGCCGCGACGGCGGTCGCCGCCCGGCTCGGCCCGGTTCCGCTGGCGGGACAGCAGATCGCCTACCGGCTGTGGGGGATGCTCTCGCTGGCCACGGACGCGCTCGCGGTGCCCGCGCAGGTCTTCGTCAGCGCGGCAGCTCGGCCGCGGCGACCGGGCGGCGGCCGAGCGCGCGGCGCGGCGCACGCTCGTGCTCGGGCTCGCCTTCGGCGTGCGGGCTCGGCGTGGTGACCGCCGCGCTCGCCCTGTTCGCGCCCGCGGTGTTCACCGCCGACCCGACGGTGCGGCACGCCGCGGTCGCCGGGCTGCTGTGGTCCGCGCCCACCCAGCCGCTCGCCGCGCTCGCGTTCGTCTACGACGGCGTCATCCTCGGCCTCGGCGACTACACCGCCATGCGCCGCGCGATGCTCCTCGCGATCCTCGCCTTCGCGCCGCTCGCCGGCCTGGTGCTCCGCTTCCACTGGCTCGGCCTGCCCGGCGTGTGGACCGCGCTCGGCTGCTGGCTCGCCGCCAGGACCGTCCTGCTCTGGCGGCGCTGGGCCAGTTCGGCGCTGCTCCGGCCTCTGCCCCGGTTGAGACAGGCGGACGCCGAGCCGGTCCTTCCGGCCGGTCCCGCCGCACTTGCGGCACCGGCCGATGGCGTACGTGTAGAGACCAGTGCCGTTAATACCTGCCGCGCCCGTTGCAGACCTTGCATTTCGTGAACGGGTGAGCCCTGAGCGACAGGTAATAACCGATGATGAAAATGATTACCTAGGATGATGATGAAGCCCATGTGACATCGCTCCCGCCGATGCCGCGACGGACGCACGCGGCGCGAAAGGCCCGTGCTGAAATAACTGACTACCGGCGCTGCCTGCGGCGGCCGCGGCTTTCGCGCCGCGCGGGGCAGGAGTGCGCTGGCCCCCGAAAATGTGCCGCCAGCGGACCCAGACGCTGGCTGATACAAAAACCATAGCGTAATGACAAATGGTTGCGCTCATATTTTTGCGAATCATGCGAATCGGTGCGGCGGCCGAATTCCCCCCGTCGCGGACTCTCACCGATAGGCACTGATCCCGAGCTTGACGGCCAGCGCCAGGCCCGCCAGGGCCACGACGACCCGCAGCACGGCGACCGGAAGGTGGCGGACCAGGCGCTGCCCGGCGTAGCCGCCGATGAGGAAGCCCGCCGCGAGCGGCGGCACGAACGCCCACTCCACCGGCGCGTACACGGCGAACACCGACGCGGCCACGAGGTTCGCCGCGCCGGAGATCACGTTCTTGATCGCGTTGACCCTGATGAGCGACTCGCTGATGGTGGCGGCGAGCGCGGCGAGCAGCAGCACGCCGCCCGCCGCGCCGAAGTAGCCGAGGTAGGCCGCGACGCAGAACATCACGACCAGCCGCCGCCTTGACTGCTCGGCGCCCGGGCGGGGAGACAGGGCGCGGAGCTTCGGCTGCAGCAGGACGAGTACGGCGGCGGAGCAGATCAGCACCGGGACCGCGAGCGCGAACGCGCCGGGCGGTGCGAGCAGCAGGATCGCCGCGCCGAGCGCCCCGCCGACCGCCATGACCGCCCCGAACCGCAGCACCCGCGGGCGCTGCCCGGCCAGTTCCGGCCGGGCGCCGAGCACGGCGCCGGGAACGCAGAAGACCAGCGACATCGTGTTGGTGACGTTGGCGGCGAGCGGCGGCAGGCCGAGCGCGAGCAGCGCCGGGTAGGAGACGACGCTCGCGACGCTGGCCATCGTGCCGGCGATCCCGCCGCCGATGCCGGCGGCGAGCAGCGCCACCGCCTGATAAATGGTCATATCCAGGGTCAATGATCCAGGAATGGCGCTTTCTTCAGCGCCGCGCCGGAGCGTTGTGAGATTGCTCGCAGCGCTTTTCGAGCACTCGGCGTAATTATTCAGTCACTTGTGGTGAGATAGCGGCGTGCGATCATCGGGGGGGTCTCAGGCTGCCGGGTATCGCGCGCGCGACGCCGCGGCCGGAGCCGCCGGGGCGGCCGAGCCGCGGCGAGCACGGGGCCAGTCCGGCGACTGCCAGTAACGGGGACCCGGATGGCCCGCGCCGTACGGGCCGGCCGGCGCCTGGCTGGCCGGCGCCGTGCGCCGCCTTCGCGGTCTACCTGCGCCTCGCGCAAACCCGCGCGGTCAACTCCGACGGCGCGTCGCAGGCGCTGCAGGCCTGGGACATGCTGCACGGCAACCCGCTGCTTCGCGGCTGGACCGTGTCGGACGTCTCCTTCTACACGACCGAACTGCCGCAGTACGCCCTCGTGGAGCTCATCCGGGGCCTGCGCGCGGACGTGGTGGACATCGCCGCCGCCATGACCTACACGCTGGTCGTGCTGCTCGCCGCGCTGGTCGCCAAGGGAACCGCGAGCGGGACGACAGGCGCTGGTCCGCGTCGCCGTGGTCGCGTGGGCATCGTGCTCGCGCCGCAGCTCGGCTCGGGCACCAACGTGCTGCTGTCTTCCCCCGACCACATCGGCACGTCCGTGCCGCTGCTGCTGACCTGGCTGGTCCTCGACCGGGGCGGGCGCCGCTGGTATGTCCCGGTGATCACATCGGTGCTGCTCGCCTGGACCGAGGTCGCGGACTCCATCGTGCTCGATCGCCGGGATCATCCCGCTCGTCGCTGGTGTGCACGGCGCGCGCGGCGCGTGCGGGCCTGGCGCGGGCACGGCACCGCGAACATAAGCGCGCGGGCACGGCCAACCTGCGCGCGTCGGGGCACGACGTCGCCTACGAGCTTGCCCTGGCCGGCGGGGCCCTGGCCGCGGCGGAGGCGGCGCGTTGGATCCTGCGGGTCATCAACGCCGCCGGCGGCTTCACCGTCCGGCCGCTCAGCACCCAGTTCGCGCCGCTCAGCGAGATCTTCCGGCACAACCTGCCGGTCGCCGGGCAGTGCCTGCTTGCGCTGTTCGGCGCCGACGTCTCCGGCCCGCCCGCCGCCCAGGCGACGGCCTTCCTCCTGCTGCACCTCGCCGGGGTCGCGCTCGCCGCCGCCGGGGTCGCGCGTGGCGGCGTGGCGGATCCGCCGGGGGCTGGACCTGGTCGGCCACGTGCTGCTCGCCGCCATCGCGGTCAACGTGGGCGCGTTCCTCGTGACCGCAGCGGGTCGCTCGACGTCAGCTCCGCGCGGGAGATCGCGCCGGTGCTGCCGTTCGCGGCAGCGCTCGCCGCCCGGGAGCTTTCCCCGGTGCTCGCCCGCCTGCCGCGCCGCCCGAACCTGCCTGTAGCTGGCGCTGCCCCGCCCGCAGCTCGCACTGCCCCGCCCGCGCCAGGCACGTCACCGTCCGCGCTGGGCCGCGCGAGCGCGGTCGCGGCGCGCCTGGCGGGCCCGCTGCTTGTCGTCATCGGTATCGGCTACGTCGGCGGGCTCGGCGCTTGAGCTGACCGCCCCGGCCGCCCCGCCACAGGGCGCGCCGCTCACCGCCTGGCTGCAGAGCCACCGGCTCGGCTGCGCCGGCCTCGGCGGCTACTGGCAGGCCAGCGTCGTCACGCTGGCCAGCGGCGGCGCGGTAGCGATCCGGCCGATCGCCGACGCCGACGGCGCGCATCGGCGCGCATCCGGGCGAGGTCAATGACTCCTGGTTCGACCCGCGGCGCTCCTGCCGCGCGGTTCGTCGTGCTTGAGCCCCGACGAGCCCGGCTATCCCGGCTACGCCGACTACCAGGCGGTCCGCGCCGCCTGGGGCGCGCCCGCCCGCGTCTACCACGTCGGTCAGTACACGATCTGGTACTGGCCGGAGAAGAACCTGCTCAGCGCCATCCGCTACTAGGGCCGCGCCCGAAAGCGCGAGCCCGCACGTCAGACAGGGGGCAGACATGCCGACCAGATCCGCGATCACGCTGGCGGCCGTCGCTCGCCGCGTCCTGGACTCGCCGTGGCGGGCCTGATCGCTCGGGGGTCGATTACGGCCCCCGCCCGCCGCGGCATTCGCGGCGGCGGCGAGGCAACGTCCTGACGCTGCGGCACGCGTCGTGGACCCCACCGGGTACGAGCGCGGCCCGCTCACCGCCGACCTCGCGGTCGCCCTCCTCACCGGCACGCGGCTTACCGCCGACACGCAGCTCACCGCCGGGGCGGCGAGCATCCTCGCGCGGCAAGCCCGACCAGTGCCGACGCCAGCACCCTGGACATCATGGCCGTCGAGCTGATGGGCTACTCGGGAAGCAGGCTGTCCGACGACGCGGAGGCGTTCGCCGTGGCCGAGCTGAACTACAACCCGGGCGGCCCGGTCGACGCCTCCTACGCGCCGCCGCTGGACGAGGACATCCTCGGCCTGCAGCGAGACTGCCCGGACGGCGCGCGGCTGGGCCTGCGTTGGAAGCGGGCGGGCTGAGCGAGTCAGCCGCACCCGTTCCTCTTGCCCGGGTTCTTGATCTTTGGTTCTGACCGCTCAGCGCTCGGCGGCCGGCGGCGGGACGATCTTGTCGATCGCCGCCAGCTGGTCCTCGCGTCGGCTCCCACTCGCCCGCGGCGGCGTTGGCCTTGACCTGGTCCGGGGAGGTCGCGCCCGCGATGACCGAGGAGCAGGCCGGCTGGGCGGCGAGGCCGCCGATCGCGATCTCCAGGATGGACACGCCCTGCTGCCTGGCCCCAGGCGATGAGCGCCTCGACCTTGTCGAGCTTGGCGTCGGTGACGAAGCCGGCCCGGCGCGGCTCGGTGAGCCTGGTGCCCGCCGGGATCTCCTGCCCCTTGCGGACCTTGCCGGTCAGCAGCCCGTTCGCGAGCGGGAAGTACGGGAGCACGCCGAGGCCGAAGTGGCGGGCGGCCGGGACGACCTCCCGCTCCGCGCCGCGCTCGAGGAGCGACCAGTGGTTCTGCGCGGAGATGAACGGGGTGCGGCCGCCCGCGAGCGCGGTGTGGGCGGCGTCGGCGAGCTGCCAGCCGGAGAGGTTCGAGTGCCCGATGTAGCGGACCTTGCCCTCGGTGACCAGCTCGTCGAGCGCGGCGATCGTCTCGTCGATCGGGGTGAGCGGGTCCGGGGTGTGCAGCTGGTACAGGTCGATGTAGTCGGTCTGCAGGCGGGTGAGTGACTTCTCGACCGCGAGCCTGATGTACTTGCGGCCGCCCTTGGCGCCGGCGGCCGGGCCGTAGCCCATGTCCGCGGCCTGGTGGCCGAACTTGGTGGCGAGCACGACCTTGTCCCGGCGGCCCTTGAGCGCCTCGCCGAGGGCGAGCTCGGAGCCGCCGTCCCTGCCGTACATGTCGGCGGTGTCGAAGAGCGTAATGCCCTCGTCGATCGCCGCGTCGACGACCGCGCGGGTCCGCGCGTTGTCGAGGCGGCCGCCGAAGTTGTTGCAGCCGAGGCCGACCACCGAGACGAGCAGGCCGGAGTCACCCAGGGTTCGATAGCGCATACCTGGATCATACGGAAGGCGGTTCGCCGGCCGGCGGCCGCGTCGGCCGTGCGGCACCGGGGACGTATTGGGTCATAAGCCAGTTCCCCGAAATAGCTTCGGCAATTGTGCGGGCCGCATCGCAGGTCGGGCACATGGACGCCGATAGCCGAATTAGCGGTTATCGGCGGCGCAATTCCGTCCGGCTGGTCCTTTGCCTTTCCGCATGACCGCCCGGTACCGCCGCCGGCACGGCGCCCGGGAGCGCCAGGCCTCACCGCCCCCGCGCGCCACAGGCGGATCGCACGTCTTGTGCATGCACAAAAAGCCTTGCTGTGCATGCACAACGGGTGAGGGCCGCATCCCGCGCGCGTCACCCGCGGGAGGCGCCCGCGGGGTGCGATAGCCGACATTAACCGGTAATCTTGAGGATCGGATAGCCGACATGGAATCCCATATGCGATATCATTGGGTACGCTGCGCGACGGCGGACCCGGCCAACGCAATTGCGCGGTACCGCGCTATATCAGCCGCGTAAGACTAGCCATGCGCGTTCAACCGTGCCGCATGGCACCGGGAATGACGAGGAGGTCGGCGGCGTGCCTGACTCTTCGGACGGGCCTACCGTCCTGCGCATCCTGCTCGGGTCTCACCTGCGCCGGCTCCGCGAGGCCAGGGGCATCACCGCCCGGCAGGCGGCCAGGCAAGATCCGCGCGTCGGAGTCGAAGATCAGCCGCATCGAGCTCGGCAGGAACGCGATCCGCGAGATCGACGTCCTTGACCTGCTGACGCTGTACGGCGTGGACGCGCGCGAGCGCGAGCAGCTCCTGACGCTCGCCGAGCAGTCCAACCGGCCGGGCTGGTGGCACCGCTACAACGACATCCTGCCCGACTGGTTCCAGGCCTACGTCGGCATGGAAGAGGCGGCGCGCTCGATCCGCGTCTACGAGGCGCAGTTCATCCCCGGCCTGCTGCAGACCGAGGAGTACGCGACCGCCGTCATCTCGCTCGGCGACCACCCGATCGACCAGGCCGAGCGGCTCGTCGTGCTGCGCAAGGAACGGCAGCGCCGCTTCCGCGAGGGCAAGCTCAAGCTCTGGATCATCCTCGACGAGGCGGTGCTGCGCCGCCCCGTCGCCGGGATCGCCGTCCAGCTTGAGCAGCTCCGCTACCTCCAGCGAGGCCTGCGCGAGCCCGACGCTCACCCTCCAGGTCATCCCGTACGGCGCGGGCGGGCACGCGGTGCCGACCGGGTTCAGCATCCTGCGGTTCGCCGAGCGCGACCTGCCCGACGTCGTCTACGTCGAGAACCTGACCAGCGCGCTCTACCTGGACAAGCAGGTCGACGTGGACCGGTACCTGCTCGCCATGGAGCGCCTGTCCATCGTGGCGTACGAGCCGCACGAGACCCCGCGCATCCTGGACGAGATCATCGGCAGCTGGAGGCCGCCGACGAGGAGTGACCGGGGAACGGCGAGCTGGGCCAGGCACCGGCACGCAGGACGGCGGGCCCCCGCGTGACGCGGGGGCCCGCCGTCTTCTCTCCCCCTGGCCCGGAAGGTTGCAGGGCGGATCCCGCTGCGCAGGGCCAGCTGCCGCTCTCGCCGGGACGCGGGCAGCCGCTAGGCGAGGGGCAGGTCGAATTCGCCGTTCTTGGCGCCGACCAGGAACGCCTCCCACTCGGAACGGGTGTAGACGTGCGGCGCCTTGCCGCGGTCCTTCGAGTCACGGACCGCGACGCCCCCGCCGGGCAGGTGAGCTACTTCGACGCAGTTGCCAGCCGCGCTGGCACTGCTCTTGAACCAGTGCAGTTCGCCCAGGTTCCCTTCCATTCGGTTCCTCCTTGTGTTTCCCCTTTTGTTGGACCCGCCGTGGCGACCACCCCAGCCGCCACGGCTCCCGCTAAAGCTCGTTTGCTACTTCGCGCGATCAGGTCGACGGACGCGGCCGGGGCGAGCGCCGCGGCGCGGAGGCGGTCGAAGGCCTCCACCCGCGTCCGCACTTCCCTGTCCTTCTCCAGGTAGAGGTAGCCCGCCACGGACTCCACGTAGGCGACCTCGGAGTCGGACCGGTTCGGGAACTCGAGAATCGAGAACGGGCCGCCGTGCCCCGCGTGGGCACCGCAGGCGAACGGCAGGACCTGCAGGGTCACCCCGGGCCTGGCCGCCATGTCCAGCAGGTGCTCAAGCTGGCCGCGCATCACCTGGTTGCCCGCCGACCGGCCGCCGGATGACCGCCTCGTCGAGGATGGCCCACAGGTCGAGGGGCGGGTCGTCGTCCAGCCGCCGCTGCCGTTCGATCCGCAGGTCGACGAGGCGGTCGATCTGCTCGAGCCCGTGCCTGGGGAACATCTCGCGCAGCACCGCCCTGGCGTAGTCGGGCGTCTGCAGCAGCCCGTGCACCACGGAGATCTCGTAGCCGCGGACCGCGGCCGTCTCGGCCTCAAGGCCGACGTAGATGTCGAAGCCGCTGGGGAGCACGTCGTCGTAGGCGGCCCACCACCCCTTGCGGTGCCCCTCGCGCGCCATGTCGACGAGGACCTGGCGCTGTCCGGGCTCAACCACGCCGTACATCTCGAGCATCTGGTTCAGGTAAGCCGACTTGGTCGGCGCCTTGCCGGTCTCGATCCGCGATAGGGTCGATGGCGCGACGCCGAGCTGCGCGGCCACTTCCTCCAGCTTGTACCCGTTGGATTCGCGGAGCTTGCGCAGCTCGGTGCCGAGGCGGCGCCTACGGACGGTCGGGCCGGTCGTCATCGCGGATCCACCTCCTTCCGGAGACGTCGCCATTCTTCTGATCACGCCATTTAAGCGCGCAGCACATCCCATGACCGACGCGGGGTGACAAGCAGCACGATACAGCGAAAGCTATCGAAGTGAAATCCCATCCGCGATTTCATCTGCAAAATTTGCCCTACGCACTTGCGCACGCGTGCGCTTGCACGTGCATCATCGAAGAGGTCACGGCGGCTGACGGGCGGATTTAATAGCGGCCGTGGCGGCATTACCGACAAGTGCCATGAAACGGACATATGGTTCTTGTCGGAAATATCGCTTATTAGTTTTACGGGTCAACTTTCGCGCGGTAGGACGAGGTACCGAAGTTCCGAATGCGCTACATCGGGAGGCATGCGCAGATGGACACCCCCTTGAAGAGTCGCCCCGCTCCGGGGCCGATCCCGGCGCTGGAGGCCAGGCACCGGACCGCGATCCTCGGCTCGCTGACGATCCACGGCAGGGCCGAGGAGGTGTCCGGCGCCCGCGCCTTCATCACGCGGACCCTGGCCGCCACCGGCAAGGGGCAGCGGGTCGACTCCGACGCCGCGACATTACTGACGTCTGAGCTGGTCACGAACGCGATCATGCACACCGCGTCCGGGTCGCCGGACGGCTCGGTCACGATCGTCGTCGTCGACGTGCCTGACGGCGTGCTCATCGAGGTGATCGACGACGGCTCGGGCGGGACGCCGGTGGTCAAGGGCGACCTGTTCGCGGCCGACGGCCACGGCCTGTACCTGGTGCAGCAGCTCGCCGCGCAGTGGGGGTACCTGCGCGACCCGGCCGGCACCACGGTCTGGTTTCACCTGGCCGCGGAGCGCCCGGACGGCTAGCGCGGCCGCCCGCGGGGCCCCCGTGGTGGCGGCCGCCACCGCCGCGAGCACGCCCGCGCAGATGGCGGCCACGTCGGCGTCGCTGGTCACGTACGGGGGCATCGTGTAGATCAGGTCGCGGAACGGCCGCAGCCAGACCCCCGCCCCGACGGCGGCCTCGGTGGCGGCGGCGACGTCCACCTCGCGGTCGAGCTGCACCACGCCGATCGCGCCGAGCGCGCGCACGTCGGCGACGCCCGGCCGGCCTGCCGCGGGGGCCAGGCCGGCCGTGAGCGCCGCCTCGATCCGCGCCACCTCGGCCTGCCAGCCGCGCGGGTAGGTCGGCCGGGCCGCCGGCCTCGGCGCCGAGGAGCACGTCGAGCGAGGCCCCGGCCACCGCGCACGCCAGCGGGTTGCCCATGAACGTCGGCCCGTGCGCGAGCACGGGAAGCTCGCCGCGCGCGATGCCCGCCGCGACCTCGGCCGTGCACAGCGCCGCCGCGAGCGTCAGGTACCCGCCGGTCAGCGCCTTGCCGACGCACATCACGTCCGGGGACACCCCGGCGTGCTCGGCCGCGAACAGCGCTCCCGCTCCGCCCGAAGCCGGTCGCGATCTCGTCGAAGACGAGCAGCACGTCGTGCGCGTCGCAGGCGTCGCGGAGCACCCGCAGGTAGCCGGGGTCGTGAAAGCGCATCCCGCCCGCGCCCTGGACGACCGGCTCCACGATCACCGCCGCGAGCTCGCTGGAGTGCGCCTCGATGAGCCGCCGCAGCTCCTCGGCGTAGGCCTCGTCCACCCCCGCGCCGAACCCGGCGGGCGGCAGGCCCGCGAACACCTGCCTGGGCAGCACGCCGTCCCACATCCGGTGCATGCCGCCGTCGGGGTCGCACACCGACATGGCCATGAACGTGTCCCCGTGGTACCCGCCGCGCCAGGTCAGCAGCCTCGTCTTCGCGCCGGCGCCGCGCGAGCGCCAGTACTGCAGGCACATCTTCACCGCGACCTCGACGGAGACCGAGCCGGAGTCGCAGAGGAACGCGTGCTCAAGCCGGTCAGGCGCGAGCGTCACCAGCCGGTCGGCCAGGGCCACGGCGGGCTCGTGCGTCAGCCCGCCGAACATCACGTGGCTCATCCGGCCCAGCTGGTCCCGGGCCGCGGCGTCGAGCGCGGGGTGCCGGTACCCGTGGATCGCCGCCCACCAGGAGCTCATGCCGTCGATCAGCTCCCGGCCGTCGGCGAGCCGCAGCCGTACCCCGCTCGCCGACTCGACGACCAGCGGCTGCACGCGTGCCCGGCATCGGCGCGTACGGGTGCCACACTCGCTGTCTGTCCAGCTCAAGCAGCTTCTCCGGCGAACATGCGACGATTATCCCGAACAGCGCGGCTGTCAGCGGCGGCGCCTGGCGCCGAGCGCGGGCACGGCCCGCGTTCTTGCCGCGCTTTTCGCGCAGGCGCATGGTCAGCTTGACCGGGGTGCCCGCGAAGCCGAAGTCCTCGCGCAGGCGGCGCTCGATGAACCGGCGGTAGGTCTCCTCGAGGAACCCGGTCGTGAACAGCACGAAGTGCGGCGGCTTGATGCCCGCCTGGGTGGCGAACAGCACCCTGCGGCTGCTTGCCGCCGCGCATCGGCGGCGGGGTGGCGGCCACCAGGGCGTTCAGCCAGGCAGTTCAGCTGCCCGGTGGAGATCCGCTGCTCCCAGCCGGCCAGGGCCTGCTCGATCGCCGGGACCAGCCGCTCCACGTGGCGGCCGGTCGCGGCGGAGATGTTCACCCGGGGCGCCCAGCGGACGTGGTAGAGCTGGCGCTCGATCTCGTCCTGCAGGTACTCGCGGCGCTCGATGTCGGTGAGGTCCCACTTGTTGTAGGCGATGACCAGCGCCCGGCCCGCCTCGGTCACCATCGACAGGATGCGCAGGTCCTGCTCGGTGAGCGGCTCGCTCGCGTCGATGAGCACGACCGCGACCTCGGCCCGGTCGAGCGCGGACTGGGTGCGCAGGGTCGCGTAGTAGTCCGCGCCCTGGCTCTCCCTGAACCGGCGCCTGATGCCGGCGGTGTCCACGAACCGCCAGGTCGTGCCGCCCAGCTCGATCAGCTCGTCCACCGGGTCCCGCGTCGTGCCCGCGACCGAGTCGACGACCGCGCGCTGCTCGCCGGCCAGCTTGTTGAGCAGGGACGACTTGCCGACGTTGGGCCGGCCGATCAGCGCGACGCGGCGCGGCCCGCCCTCGCCCTGCCGCTCGGGCGGCGCCTCGGGCAGCGCCTCGAGCGCCAGGTCGAGCAGGTCGCCGCTGCCGCGGCCGTGCATGGCGGAGACCATGACCGGCTCGCCGAGGCCGAGCGACCACAGCGACTGGGCGTCGGACTCGCTCTTGGCGTCGTCCACCTTGTTGGCCACGAGCACGACCGGCTTGCCCGACCGGCGCAGCACCCGGGCGACCGCCTCGTCCTCGTCGGTCGCGCCGACCCGGGCGTCCACCACGAACAGCACCGCGTCCGCGAGGCCGACCGCGATCTCCGCCTGCTCGGCGACCTGGGCGGCCAGGCCCTGGGCCCGCGCCACCCAGCCGCCGGTGTCCACCAGGGTGAACTGCCTGCCGCGCCAGTTGGCGTCGTAGGCGACCCGGTCCCTGGTCACGCCTGGCACGTCCTGCACGACCGCCTGGCGGGAGCCGAGGATCCGGTTGACCAGGGTGGACTTGCCGACGTTCGGGCGGCCGACCACGGCCAGCACCGGCTGCCCCGGCGTCCGAATCCGGCAACGCCCGGCGCTGCCGTCGGCCGCTGACTCGCCGTCGCCGTACTCGGCGACGTCGAAGTCGTCGCCGATGTCTACCCAGCCGTCATCACCGGCGTCGATGTCCGTCAATTAACTCGCCCCCTCCGGGCTGTTTTTCCTCCGGGGGGACGACCCCCCGTACACCCCGCTGGCGGCCCGGCGCTGGCCTGGCCGCGAAACCTGATCGCGTCAGGCCCGCCCGGGCCGCGAAAGCCACGGGGTGGCTTCACTACTCGGCTGCCTCGTCCGCGGTGCCGGACGACAAGCGTGTCTTGCCTGGCGGCGCCGCGCATCCGTTCGGCGTTAACTGCTTTTGTCCCCCGCGCATGCCTTGGAGCCCTCTTCCTTTTGCCCCTGGGCCGACCACCCGACCAGCTGGGGGTCGTCAAGGAGAAGCAGGTCCTGGCCGCGCTCCCGCGCCAGCCTGGCGATCTTCCCGATGACCTCGTCCAGGGTCAGGTCGGTCGCGTCGAGGAGCAGCGCGTCGGCGGCCTTCTCCGACTGGGCCGCGTCCAGGCGGTCGCGCCGCGCCTGGGCGGCCTCGGTCTCGCCGGCGTCGGCCCGCAGCTCGGCGGCCCGGCGGCGGGCGCGGGCACCGGGGTCGGCCGTCAGGAACACCTTGAGCTGGGCGTTCCTGGCCACGACCGTGCCGATGTCGCGGCCCTCGGCGACGATGCCCGGGTCGGCGGCGGCGATGATCGCGCGCTGCCTGGCGATCAGGTGCTCGCGGACCGCGGGGACCCGGGCCACCACGCTGACCTGGGCGGAGACCTCCGGCGTCCGGATCTCGCGGGAGACGTCCCGGCCGTTGACGCGGGTCCACGGGTCGTCCGGGTCGGTGGAAACCTCGATGACCGGCTCCGCCGCGCGGGCGGCGACCAGGGCCGCGTCGGCGGTATCGGCGTTCTCCGTCATGAACCACCAGGTCAGCGCCCGGTACATCGCCCCGGTGTCCAGGTAGCGGAGGCCGAGCTCACGGGCGACGCCCTTAGACGCGCTCGACTTACCGGAACCCGACGGCCCGTCAATGGCGATGACCAGACCGTGCGGCGAGGAGACTCCCACCCAGAAATGGTACCGGGCGGGCGGCGGTCGGGAGTCAGGACGCCAGCTGAGTGAACCGGCGGCGGTAGGCCTGCGGGGTGATCCCCAGGCGCTGCGCGAAGTGGCGGCGCAGCATCAGCGCCGTGAGCCCGCAGTCGGCGGCGACCTGCTCGACCCCGTGATCGGTGCATTCAAGCAGCTCCTGCGCCCGGCTCAGCCGCTGGCTGGTCAGCCACTGGTGCGGGGTCGTCCCGGTCTGGGACGGCGAACCAGCGGGCGAAGGTCCGCGGGGCCATGTGGAGCCTGGCGGCCAGCTGGGCGACGGTGATCGGGTCGGCCAGGCGGCCGAGCGCCCAGTCCTGCAGCGCGGCCAGCTCTGACCCGCCGTCGGCCCCGCCCGCCGGCGCCGGGACGAACTGCGCCTGGCCGCCCTCGCGGTGCGGGGCGACGACCAGGCGCCGCGCGATCTCGTTGGCCGTCGCGGCGCCGTGCTCTAGGCGGACGACGTGCAGGCAGGCGTCGATCCCGGCGGCGGTCCCCGCGCTGGTGATCACGTCGCCCTCGTCGACGTAGAGCACGCCAGGGTCGACCGTGACCCGCGGGTAGCGCCGGGCGAGCTGGCCGGCGTACTTCCAGTAGGTCGTCGCCCGGCGGCCGTCGAGCAGTCCCGCGGCGGCGAGCACGAAGGCCCCCGTGCACTGGCTGAGCACCCGCCCGCCGCGCGCCGTCACCGCGCGCAGCGCGTCGAGGACCGGCTCGGGCGGGCGGGAGTCGATGTCGTCCCAGCACACGACGATCGCCAGGTCGGCGGAGCTGAGCCGGTCCAGGCCGGCCTCGACCAGGACCGGCAGGCCGACGTCGGTCCTGATCAGTCCCGGCTCGGCGGCGGTGACGGCGTAGTCGTAGCGGGGCAGCCCCTCCGCGCTGCGGTCAACTCCGAAGACCTCGGCCGTGACGCCGAGGCCGAACGTCGAGACGCCGTCGTAGGCGAGAACCGCAACCGAGCGCATGCCGCTAGTGTAGGCAGGAAAGTACCGGTCATTGTCATTCGCGCCACTGGTTAGCCCCGCCCCGCCGGGCGAGGCTTAGCGGGTGAACCAGCCTGCGCCCGACCCGACCTGCTCACCGGCCCGCCGCGGCCACCGCGGCGGATGCTGCGGCGGCGGCCCGCCGACCTCACGGCCTGGGCCGCGCTGCTGGCGGTCTGGGTCGTCTGGGGCTCGACTTACCTCGCGATCCGGGTAGCCGACCGGACCATCCCGCCCTTCCCGATGGCGGGCGTGAGGTACCTCACGGCTGGTCTCCTGCTCTACCCGGCGGCGCGGCTCGGCCGCCGCCGCGGGCCCCAGCAGGGCGCAGCAGGGCACAGCCGGGGGCAGGGGCAGCGCCGCGGGCGCGGGCGCGGGGCTCGCTCGCGCAGTGGGCGGGGATGGCCGTGGTGGGCACGATGCTGCTCGCGTTCGGCAACGGCGGCGTCTCCTACGCGGAGCGGACGCTGCCGTCCGGCCTTGCCGCGCTGCTCGTGGCCAGCGTCCCGCTGTGGATGGCGCTGGCCGACCAGGTGATCAACGGCCGCGGGCTGCGGCCGGGCGGCTGGGCCGCCCTGGTCATCGGGCTGGCCGGGATCGCCATCGTCGCCCAGCCGCACGGGCACGGCGCGGTGCTTCCCGTGCTTGTCGTCCTCGGCGCCAGCGTGAGCTGGGGCGTCGGCTCGGTGCTCGCGGGCAGGCTGCCCGCCCCGGCCAGCCCGCTGCTCGGCAGCGCGATGGAGATGCTGGCCGGCGGGGCCGTGCTCGTCGGGCTCGCCGCGGCCACCGGGCAGGCGTGGCCCGGGCACGCCAGCACGGAGTCGCTGCTCGCGCTGGCCTACCTGATCGGCCCCGGGTCGCTGCTCGCCCTGACCTGCTACATGATCGCGCTGCGGCGGCTGCCCACTTCCGTGGTGTCCACGTACGCCTACGTCAACCCGGTCGTGGCCGTCGCGCTCGGCGCGCTGCTGCTCGGCGAGCGGCTCACGCTCAGCGCCCTCATCGGCGGGGCCGTCGTCGTCGCCTCGGTCGCGCTGCTGCTCAGCCCGCGCAGCAGGCAAGGGCTTAACCTCAGCCGCTCTTGCGGCGGAAGTTGCGGCGGCTCGCGGCCGGGCCGTGGGCGCCGCTGATCTTGCCGCCGTCGCGGCCGCCCTTGCCCTGGCCCTCGTTGTGCGCCTGGTGCTTGCGCTCGAGTGCCTCGCGGAACTTGCGCTTGGTCTCGTCGAGGTCGGGCTTGGCGGGTTCCCCGGCCGTGGCGCCGGCGTCCGGTCGCGGGCTCGGCGGCCGCTTCCTGCGTGGCCTCGTCCTGGGTCGCGGCGGACTCCGTCGCGGCGGGCCCGTCCTCGGCGGCCTGGGCCGGTGCCTTCGTGGTGTCCTGCTTCGCGCTCTCGGTCATGGGGTCTAGCTTCGCACACACCCCGCTGGTTCGCGCGACCCGTTAGAGTGCCCTGCACGCCTAGCGGCGGACGGGCCAGCCGCCGGCCTCCATCGCGTCAAGCAGGGTGCCGGCCTGCTCGGGGCGGACGGAGAGCTCCGCGACGCCGACGGGGAGGCCCGGCGAGTGCTCAAGGCGGATGTCCTCGATGTTCACCCCGGCCGCGCCGGCCGCGTTGAACAGGCGGGCCAGCTCGCCCGGCCGGTCGGCGAGGACGACCTGGACCACGGTGAAGTTCCGCGGCTGGCCGCCGTGCTTGCCCGGGATGCGGCCGGCGCCCGCCCGGCCCCGGTCGAGCAGGCTCGGTGACGCCGGCGGGCCCGGCGCGCGGCGCGGCGGTGTCCCGCGGGAAGGCGCGCGAGCAGGCGCGCGGCGGCGGCCAGGTCCTCGGCGACGGCGGCGACGACCTCCGCGACCGGGCCGGCGTTGGCGGTGAGGATCTGCGTCCACAGCGCGCTGTCGCCCGCCGCGATCCTGGTGACGTCGCGCAGGCCCTGGCCGGCCAGCTTGAGCGCGTCGGCGGGGACGCTCGGACGGGGCGAGCCGGGCGGCCATCGCGACCGCGACCAGGTGCGGCGCGTGCGAGACGAGCGCGACCCAGCGGTCGTGGGTCACCGGGTCGGTGACGACCGGGTCCGCCCCGCGGCCACGGCGAGCGCGGTCACCGCGTCGACCGCGTCCGGCGACGTCTCGGGCAGCGGGCACAGCGCCCAGGTCCGGCCGAGGAACAGGTCCGCCTGCGCGGCGGCGGGCCCGTGCCGCTCCCGTCCGGCGAGCGGGTGCCCGGGAACGTAGGTCTCCAGGTCGCAGCCGAGGTCGCGCGCCTGCCTGCGCGGGCAGCACCTTCACGCTGGCGACGTCGGTGTACACGTCCGCGACGGCGCACTCCTGCGCGAAGGCGAGTTCCCGGCCGACCACGGCCGGCGGCATCGCGAGGACCGCGACGTCGGCGATCCCCTTGGCGTCGCGCAGGTCAGGCACGACCGTGCCGGCCCCGAGGTCGGCGGCGAGCTTGGCCGTCGCCGGGTCGGCGTCGCTGAGCCAGACCTCGGTGCCCTTCTCGCGCAGCGCCAGCGCGATGGACGTCCCGATCAGCCCGGTCCCCGAGACAAGCACCCGCGCGGGCGCGGTCATGAGCGTGCTCCCCATGCGGCGGCGAAGGGCCGCTCCCGTTCCGGATCATCGTCTTTCGCCTTTGGCCGTTACTGGGCGATGTCCTGGCGGAGGGCGACCGCGCCGCGGAGGTAGACGTGCTGGATCTGCGCGCGGGGGCGCTCGGTGTCCACGTGCGCCATGAGGCGGACCACGCGGGGCATCGCGCCCTTGACGGGGATCTCCGTCGCGCACATCAGCGGCACGGCGTGGAAGCCGAGCTTGCGGGCCGCCAGGGCGGGGAACTCGGCGGTCAGGTCCGGGGTCACCGTGAACAGGACGCTGATCACGTCGTCGGGGGTGAGGTCGTTCCGCGTCATCACCGCCGTGACCAGCTCGGCGGTTCCCTCAAGGATGGCGTCCCTGTCATCGGCGTCGACCTGGATCGCGCCGCGAATAGCCCGGACTGTCACTGCCTGACTCCTTAAAGACGAACCTTTTCATCCTGCGTTTGGCCTGAGGAGGCCGCGTACCCTTCCCCGTCAGGATGAAAGGGTTCACTTCTGACCCTCAAGGCTACTGCGGATCGCGGTGCCCCGTGCCTTCCGGCTGCGGGCCTGACGGTTGCGGGCCTGCCCGGTCGGCCGGCCTAGAGGCCGACGGCGGCGTACAGCTCGCCGATCTCCTTCGTGGTCAGGTCCCTGGTCGCGCCGGGGCGGAGGCTGCCCAGCTTGATCGGGCCGACGGTGGTGCGCAGCAGCCTGCTGACCGGGTGGCCGACCTCGGCGAGCATCCGGCGGACGATGTGCTTGCGGCCCTCGTGCAGCGTGATCTCGACCATGGCGCGGCCGCCGGCCTGCTCAAGGACCCGGAACTTGTCGGCGACCGCGACGCCGTCCTCGAGCTCGACGCCGGCCTGCAGGCGGCGGCCCAGGTCACGCGGGACCGGGCCGGGGACCTCGGCCCAGTAGGTCTTGGCCACCTCGTAGCTCGGGTGCGCGAGCCGGTGCGCGAGCTCGCCGTCGTTGGTGAGCAGCATCAGGCCCTCGGTGTCGTAGTCGAGCCGCCCGACGTGGAACAGCCGCTCGGCGCGGTCGCCGAGGAAGTCGACGATCGTCTTGCGGCCGCGGTCGTCCGACATCGCCGTGAGCACGCCGCGCGGCTTGTTGAACGCCAGGTACACGATGTCCTGGCGGGCCGGGATGCGCTTGCCGTCGACCCGGATGATCTGGTGTCTCCGGGTCCACGCGGGCGCCGAACCGCCGGACGACCTGCCCGTCCACCTCGACCCGGCCCGCGCCGATCAGCTCCTCGCAGTGCCGCCTGCTGCCCACGCCGGCCGCCGCGAGTACCTTCTGCAGCCGGACGCCGCCGGGGACGTCGGTGAGGTCGTCGCGCTCGCCCTCGTCGGCGGCGAAGTCATCGTCGTCGTCGAAGCCCATGCTGCGCAGCGCCCGGAGCCGGGCCCTCGCCTCCGGCGACAGCTGTGCTGCCTCCGGCGGCGCTGCAGCTGCCTGCGGCGAGAGCCGGCGTCCGCTGCTCGTTTCCGTGGCCGCTACGCCCGCGTGCGTTCATTGTCCTCGATGTCCTCGATGTTCTCCGGCAGGAACGGCGCCAGGTCGGGCAGCTCGTCCAGGGACGCCATGCCCAGGCGCTCAAGGAAGTAGCCGGTGGTGCGGTACAGGATCGCGCCGGTCTCCGGGTCGGTCCCCGAGTCCTCGACGAGCCCGCGCAGCACGAGCGTCCTGATCACGCCGTCGCAGTTGACGCCGCGCACCGCCGAGACCCTGGCCCGGCTGACCGGCTGCCGGTAGGCGATGACGGCCAGGGTCTCGAGCGCCGCCTGGGTGAGCCGGACTTCCTGGCCGTCCCTGACGAACCGCTCGACGAGCGGGGCGCAGTCCTCCCGAGTATAGAAGCGCCAGCCGCCTGCTATCTCCCGCAGGTCGAAGCCCCGGCCGTCGTCCGTGTACTCCGCCGCCAGGGCGCGCAGGCCCGTCGGCGACCTCGTGCCGCGGCCGCTCGAGGACCTGGGCGATCAGCACCTCGGGGACCGGCTCGTCGGCGACGAGCAGGATCGCCTCGAGCGACGCGCGCAGGCCGGGGCCGTCGTCGTCGCCGTCGTCGCGCCGTCCGCGCCGCGCGGCGTCCCGGTCAGCCGGAGCGGCGGCGGGCGCGTCCGCGGTCTCGTCGCCGGGCGCGCCCGCCGCGCTGCCGTCCCGGTGGTCGCCGGCGTCCCCGGTGAAATCGCTGGTCATATGTAGTCTTCTTCTTCGGTTTCCGTTGCCGACGCCGCGTCGCCCGGCCGGCGCCCGGCGGGGCGAGCCTTACCTCGCGGTCGCCGCCGGTCCAGGTTACGTACAGCTCGCCGAGCGGTGATACCTGCTCGAACGCCACCACGTCCTCGCGGTACAGCTCGAGCAGGGCGAGGAACGACGCGACGATCTCGTAGTTGCCCGTCGCGCCCGACGACAGCTGCCTGAAGGACGCGCGGCCCAGGCCGCGCAGCCTGCCCGCGATGAGGACGGCCTGCTCCCTGATCGAGACGAACGCCGCGTGGATGTGGTCGACGGACACCGTGGGCGGGGCCTTGGGGGTGAGCGCGCGGGCGGCGAGCGCCGCGAACTCCTGCGGGCCGATGGTGAACAGCACCTCGGGCAGCAGCTCGGCGAACCGCGGCTCGAGCGGCACCCGCCGCGGGAACCGCCTGCGCGGCCGCCGCCATCCGGCCCGCGAACACGGCGGCGACCTCCTTGTACGCGCGGTACTGCAGCAGCCGGGCGAACAGCAGGTCGCGGGCCTCGAGCAGCGCGAGGTCCTCCTCGTCCTCGACCTCGCCGCGAGGGCAGCAGCCGGGCGGCCTTCAGGTCGAGCAGGGTCGCGGCCACGACGAGGAAGTAGCTGACCTGGTCCAGGTCCCAGCCGCCGGAGCGCTGCCTGATGTAGGCGATGAACTCGTCGGTGACCTGCGACAGCGCGACCTCGGTGATGTCCAGCTTGTGCTTGGAGATCAGCCCGAGCAGCAGGTCGAACGGCCCCTCGAAGACGTCGAGGTGCACCTCGAAGGCGCCCGCGCCGCGCGGCGCGTCGCCCGCCTCGCCGGCGGTGAGGTCGCCTTTCATCGTGCTGCCAGCGGTCGTGCCCACGTCTAACGACGGTACCGCGTCCTCGATAAGCCTGTGTCCTGCGCCGGTTCCGCGGCCTCGTCCTCGGCGGCGTGTCCTGGCGTGGGCCTGGCCGTCGTCCTGGCTGGACCGGACGCGGCGCGCCACCAGGCTGTCCTTGCCCCGCGCGTCCAGGTCCGCGAGGAGGATGGCGATCGCCTCGCGGACGAGCCGTCCCCGGTCGAGGACGAACCCGAAGCGGCGCAGCCGCAGGCGCGCGTGCTCCAGGTCGAGCAGCTCGGTGGCGGACAGGTAGACGGTGATCTTCTGATCGTGCCTTTCCCTGCCGGTCGCCTGGCGTTCATCAGAGGTGACTGGCAGGGGCACGGCGGGGCGCAACAGCTCCGCGACCCCGGGAATGCTTACCCGGCGTGACCGTCCCCTGCCTGCTGCCACCGCTCGAGTACCTCCTTGGCGAGTTCACGATAGGAACTAGCCCCCATCGACGACGTGTCGAACGTCGTGATGGGCTCACCTGCAACGGTAGCGTCCGGGAAGCGCACGGTCCGGTTAATCACCGTATGAAAGACCTTGTCGCCGAAGCCGTTCACGATGGAGCCGAGCACTTCCCGGGTGTGCAAAGTACGCGAATCGTACATCGTGCCCAGCAGGCCGTCGATCTTCAGGTTCGGGTTGAGCCGCTGCTGCACCTTGTCGATGGTCTCCATGAGCAGCGCCACGCCGCGCATCGCGAAGTACTCGCACTCAAGCGGGATGAGCACGCTGTCCGCGCAGGCGAGCGCGTTGATCGTGAGCAGGCCGAGGGACGGCTGGCAGTCGATCATGATGTAGTCGTACTCGGGCACGACGTCCTTGAGCGCGCCGCCGAGGATGAACTCCCGGCCGACCTCGTGGACGAGCTGGACCTCGGCGCCGGACAGGTCGATGTTGGACGGCAGCAGGTCCAGGTTCGGGACGCCGGTCTCGAAGATGACGTCGTGCGCCTTGACGCCGCGCTCCATGAGCAGGTTGTAGACCGTGGAGTCGATGTCGTGCGGCTGGATGCCGAGGCCGACCGAGAGCGCGCCCTGCGGGTCGAAGTCGACGAGCAGCATCTTCCTGCCCCGCTCGGCGAGTGCCGCGCCCAGGTTGATGGTCGTCGTCGTCTTGCCGACGCCGCCCTTCTGGTTGCAGACCGCCACGATCCGCGCCGGGCCGTGCTCGGTCAGCGGCTTGGGCTCGGGGAAGGCGGGGAGCGGCCGGCCCGTGGGCCCGATGTCTCCCGGCAGAAGCTCTGTTACGCGCGATGCGGCCACCAGTAAGATCCTCCCGGGGCTAGAGGTCGCGAACTGTTCGGGACACTAGGCCCCTGCGCTCGGTGCTTTCAAGCAGGCGCGCCGTGGTAGCCGGACTTTCTAGCCACCGACGCACCTGCGTGGTCACCGAACGCTGCCGGATGCGGCCAGTGTCAGCCGAAGCACGCGTCAGCCGAAAGCGCGGGGATGCGCGGCGGCGTAGACCTCTCTCAGCTTGTCCACCGTCACCAGAGTGTAGACCTGCGTGGTGGTCACCGAGGCGTGTCCGAGCAACTCCTGCACGACGCGGATGTCCGCGCCGCCGTCGAGCAGGTGGGTGGCGAAGGAGTGCCGCAGGGTGTGCGGTGAGACGTCGGACTTTCCCGAACGAGTGGCTGCTTCGCGCAGTATCCCCCACGCGCCCTGCCTGGTGAGCCGGCCGCCGCGGGCGTTGAGGAACACGGCCGGGGCTCTGCCTGCGCGCCCGCCCGGCGGCCAGCGCGGGGCGGCCCCTGACCAGGTAGGCGTCGAGGGCCCTGACCGCGTAGCGGCCGACCGGGACGTAGCGCTGCTTGCCGCCCTTGCCGGTGAGCAGGACGGCCGGGTCCTGCGCCAGGTGATCGAGGTCGTCGACGTCGAGGCCGGTCGCCTCGGAGATCCGCGCGCCGGTCCCGTAGAGGAACTCAAGCAGCGCGCGGTCGCGCAGCACGCGCGGGTCGGGGTCCTCGGTTGACCCGGCCGCGTCGAGGATCCGCTCGACCGCGTCGACGGGGATGGCCTTGGGCAGCCGCTTGGCGGGCGCGGGCGGCGCGACCTCGCGGGCCGGGTCGTGCGGCGGTCAGGCCCTCCCTGAGCGCGAACGCGTGCAGCCCGCGGACGGCGACGACCGCCCGGCCCACCGAGCTGACCGCCAGCGGCGGGTGCTCGTCGTCCCCGGTGCGCAGCGCGGCACGGAACTCGGCGACGTCCAGCCCGGTCACGTCGGCCAGGGCCGACCTGCCCCGCGCGCCGAGGAAGCCCGCGTACCGGCGCAGGTCGCGCTCGTAGGACTGCACGGTGTTGGCCGCGAGCCCGCGCTCCACCACGAGGTACTGCAGGTACCGCGTCACCGCGTCGTCAACGCTCACCACGTCGGCGATCGTAGCCGCCCAGGCGGCGCCGGCCTCCAGGCCAGGCCGGCCGGCCGGGCACCTGCCGGGCGGCGGCTAGGCGAGCACGTCGGCCACCGGGGTGCAGGCCAGGTCGTGCGCCTCGCGCGACCGGGGCGCAGGTGAGCGGCGCCGTCGTGGGTGTTCAGGCCGAGGGCCAGGGCGTCGTCGTTGCGCAGGGCCTCGCGCCAGCCCCGGTTGGCGATCTGCACCGCGTACGGCAGCGTCACGTTGGTCAGCGCGTACGTGGAGGTGTGCGGGACCGCGCCCGGCATGTTCGCCACGCAGTAGAAGACCGAGTCGTGCACCCGGTAGGTGGGCTCGGCGTGCGTCGTCGGCCGTGAGTCCTCGAAGCAGCCGCCCTGGTCGATCGAGATGTCGACGAGGACGGAGCCGGGCTTCATCCTGGCGACCAGCTCGTTGCTGACCAGCGTCGGGGCCTTCGCGCCGGGCACCAGGACCGCGCCGATCACCAGGTCCGCGTCGCAGACGGCGCGCTCGACCTCGTAGGCGCTGGACGTCACCGTCTGGCAGTGGCCCTGGTAGATCGCGTCCGCCGCCGCGCAGCCGGGCGACGTTCCTGTCGAGCAGCAGCACCTCGGCCTGCATGCCGAGCGCGATCGCCGCCGCGTTCATCCCGGAGATGCCCGCGCCGATCACCACGACCTTCGCCGCGTACACGCCGGACACGCCGCCCATCAGCACGCCCGCGGCCGCCGCCGTCCCGCTGCAGGTGGTGCGCGCCCACCTGCGGCGCCATCCGCCCCGCGACCTCGGACATCGGCGCGAGCAGCGGCAGCGAGCCGTCGGGCAGCTGGACGGTCTCGTAGGCGATCGCCGTGACGTTCCGCGCCAGCAGCGCCTCGGTGCACTCCCGGGAGGCGGCCAGGTGCAGGTAGGTGAACAGCACCTGGCCCGGCCGCATCCGGTGGTACTCCTCGGGAACCGGCTCCTTGACCTTGAGCACCAGGTCGGCCGTCGTCCCAGACGTCGTCGGCCGTCGGCAGGATCGTCGCGCCCGCGGCGGTGAACTCCTCGTCCGGCAGCGACGAGCCCGCGCCGGCGCCCGCCTCGATGAACACCTCGTGCCCGGCGCGGGCGAGCTCGTGCACGCCCGCGGGCGTGATCGCCACCCGGAACTCGTTGTCCTTCACCTCGGCTGGGACGCCAACCTTCATGAGTTCCCCCGTCGTCCGGCGCCCCGGCGGCCCGCGGCAGCCGGGGCTAAGCCCAGAAAGCCCCTACGGACACGGAGAGTACCCAGTTGAGCGCGGTAGGTTAACAGAAGGTGACGGGCTTCTTGCCGGGATGCGGCTAGGTCTCGGGCGCGTCCGCGCGGCCGGAGGCCCGAAAAGCCCGCTGAGCTGGCGATGTGCGCGGCCAGGACGCCCTGGATGGTCGCGCCGTTGTGCAGCTTCCCGGCCAGCGCCGCCTGCACCGCCTCGGCGAGCGGCACCCAGGCGGTCCGCAGGAACTTCTCCTCGCCCTCCCGCTGGTAGTCGGACTCCGCCGCCGTCAAGGCCGCGGGCGAGGAAGATCCTGATCCGCTCGCTGGTGATCCCCGGCGAGGCGTAGGAGTCGACCAGGGCGTGCCACTCGCGCGCGGCGTGCCCGGTCTCCTCGAGCAGCTCGCGCCGCGCGGTGTCCACCAGCGCCTCGCCCGTCACGTCGCGCAGCCCGGCCGGGATCTCCCACAGCTGCCGGGCGACCGGGTGCCGGTACTGGCGGATCATCAGCACCCGGTCCTGCTCGTCGAGCGCGAGGACGGCGACGGCGCCGATGTGGGTGACCACGGTCCGCTCGGCATGGCTGCCGTCCGGCATCTGCACCTTGTCGGTGCGGACGGTGATCGAGCCAGTTCCTGAACTGCTTCTGCGGTGCCGGCCACCGGCCAGCTGTCCGGCGGGGAATCCTCGACCATGGACCCGAAGCCTAGGGCCTTACGCGGTCGCCGCCGCGCGGGTGCCGGTCTCGCCGGCCCGTGAGCGGGCGAGCGCGGCGGCGATCAGGCCGGAGAACAGCGGGTGCGGGCGGGTCGGGCGGGACAGGAACTCCGGGTGCGCCTGGGTGGCGACGAAGAACGGGTGCACGTCGCGCGGCAGCTCGATGAACTCCACCAGGCGGCCGTCGGGCGACAGGCCGGAGAAGACCAGGCCGGCCTGCTCGAGCCGCTCCCGGTAGGCGTTGTTGACCTCGTAGCGGTGCCGGTGCCGCTCCTCCACCAGCGGCGGCGCCGCCGTACAGCTCGCTGACGATCGTGCCCGGCTTCAGGCTGGCCGGGTACAGGCCGAGGCGCATGGTGCCGCCCATGTCCCTGTCCCCCGCGACGACGTCCTCCTGGTCGGCCATCGTGGCGACCACCGGGTCCGGCGTGGCCGGGTCGAACTCGGCGCTGTTGGCGCCGGTGATGCCGGCCAGGTCGCGGGCGACCTCGATGACCATGCACTGCAGGCCGAGGCAGAGGCCGAGGACCGGGATCTGGTGCTCGCGGGCGTACCTGATCGCGCCGATCTTGCCCTCGATGCCGCGCACCCCGAACCCGCCGGGGATGAGGATGCCGTCCACGCCGTCGAGCTGGCCCGCCGCGTCGTCCGCGTTCTCGCAGTCGTCGCTGGTCACCCAGCGGATCGTGACCTTGGCGTCGTTGCCGAACCCGCCCGCCTTCAGCGCCTCGGCCGGCGACAGGTACGCGTCGGGCAGGTCGACGTACTTGCCGACCAGCGCGATGGTGATCGAGCGGGCCGGGCGGTGCACCCGGCGCAGCAGGTCGTCCCAGGCGGACCAGTCGACGTCGTGGAACGGGAGCTGGAGCTTGCGGACGACGTAGGCGTCCAGGCCCTCGCCGTGCAGCACCTTCGGGATGTCGTAGATGGACGGGGCGTCCGGGGTGGAGACCACCGCCTCCTCGTCCACGTCGCACATCAGGGAGATCTTGCGCTTGAGGCCGTCGCTGATCGGCCGGTCGCTGCGGGCCACGATCGCGTCCGGCTGGATGCCGATGGACCGCAGCGCCGCCACCGAGTGCTGGGTCGGCTTGGTCTTCAGCTCACCGGACGGGCCGATGTACGGCAGCAGCGAGACGTGGATGAAGAAGCAGCGGTCCCGGCCGATCTCATGGCGGATCTGGCGGATCGACTCGAGGAACGGCTGCGACTCGATGTCGCCCACCGTCCCGCCGACCTCGGTGATCACCACGTCCACGTCCGGCCCGGCCATGCCGAGGATCCGGGACTTGATCTCGTTGGTGATGTGCGGGATGACCTGCACCGTGTCGCCGAGGTACTCGCCCCGCCGCTCCTTGGCGATCACGCTGGAGTAGACCTGGCCGGTCGTGACGTTCGCCTCGCCGGTGAGCCTGATGTCGAGGAACCGCTCGTAGTGGCCCACGTCCAGGTCGGTCTCCGTGCCGTCGTCGGTGACGAACACCTCGCCGTGCTGGAACGGGTTCATCGTGCCCGGGTCGACGTTGAGGTAGGGGTCGAGCTTCTGCATCTTGACCCGCAGGCCCCGCATCTTCAGCAGGCGGCCGAGGCTGGATGCGGTGAGGCCCTTGCCGAGGCTGGAGGCGACGCCACCGGTGACGAAGATGTGCTTGGTGTTGATGGGCCTTTGTGAGGCTAGCCTTGACTGAGTGGCTGCAGCGGCCAAGATGGGCTCCCGTGGTCGACGATGTTGCGGCGTAAATCCGCAGGTCCACGGGCCACCAGGATAACACGGGAACCGGTTCGATGCCAGCCTCAGGTGGCACTGGCTCGAGTCAGGCCAGGCCGCGTGCCTGGGGCGCCTGGCCTGGCGCTCACTGCGTGGCCCTGCCGCGCGTGGCCGGTCGCCGGGCGGCGGTCGGTGCTCCGCCTCGCCGAACCGCGCGAGCATGACCGCGCTCGCGACGGCCAGGGCGAAGCCGATCACCGCCACCGGGGTGAGCCCGTGCCTGGTCGTGTCGCCGAGGAAGAGCACGCCGACGACCGCCGGCGGGCAGCGTCTCGGCGAGGACGACCGCGGAGGTCGCGACGGTGACGCTGCCGCCTTCGAGCGCCGTGGCGTAGAAGACGAACGACACGATGCCCGCCGCCGCGACCGCGTAGGCCGCGGGGTCGCGCAGCAGCGTGAGCGGCGCGAAGCCGTTGAGCACCCGGGCCGCGATGCCGACCGCGCCGAAGCCGAAGCCGGCGATGGTGCCGAGCGCCAGGGTGCGGGCCGGGTCGCGCAGCAGCCGCGCGGCGACGAGCCCGCACAGGCCGAGGACCGCGGTCGCGACGATCAGCGCGATCTTGAAGGCGACGCCGGCGTGGCTGGCGCCCTCGGCGCCCGCGGACGAGCCGAGCAGTCCCACGCCGGCCACCACGCCGAAGACCGCGAGCCACTCCCGCAGCGACAGCGTGGCGCCGATGATCACCGTGGCGAGGACCGCGATCACCGCGAGGTTCGCGGCCACCATCGCCTGGACCGCGAACAGCGGCAGCCGCCGCAGCGCGACGAGCTGGGCGATGAAGCCGAGCGAGGTCGATGACGACGCTCACCACGAACCGCCACTGGCTCAGCATGCGCGGCACCAGGCCGGGGTCGACGCCGCCCGCGCTGGCCTGGGCCTGCGACCGGTTGCTGGCCTCGCGCACGGCGACGGCCTGCATGACGGACGCGATCCCGTAGCACAGCGCCGCGACCACGGCGGCGATCGAGGCTGGCCAGCATGCCACCTAGGGTACGCCTCAGCCCTCAGCACCCAGCGGCAGGCTGCGCAGCGCAGCACTCCAGGGCAGCCATCGCCGCAGCGCCGCGCGCTCGCGCGCCGCAGGCGGCGAAGCCGCCTGCAGGGGGCAGTCTCCCCGCGGAGCTAGCGCAGCGCGTTGGCCGGGCGGGCTTCCCAGCTGGTCCACAGCGGGCGGTAGCCCATCCGGTACCAGAACGGGGCCGACAGCGGGTTGACCTGGCTGTGGTGCAGCAGCGTGACGGCGACGCCCATGCCGTCGAGCCTGGCGTGCAGGTTCCGCACGAGGGCGGCGCCGATCCCGGTGCCCCGCTCCTGCCCGTCGACGAACATCGTCTGCAGGTAGGCGGCCGGGGTCTTGCTGGTCATGCCCGCGATCCAGCCCGCGTCCTGCGGCGGCTGGGCGACCAGCAGGCCGACCGCGCTGGCCGTTCCGCTCGGCGAGCCAGGTCCAGGGGTCGGGGCGGGCGAGGCTGTCGCGGATCTCGTCGCGGACCAGCCGGGCGGTGGCCGTCCGCCACACCGGCCCGCCGAAGTGCATGTCGTAGCGGATGAGCCGCAGCTCGAGGTCGAGCACCTGCTCCTCGTCCGCCGGGCCCGCGGGGCGGATCGTCACGCCGTAGGCGCGGCGCGGCGGCGGCGGCGGGCCGTTCGGCCGGGTGCGGGCGGCGATCACCGTGAGCGGCTGCAGGCCGTGCCGGAGCAGGGCCTGGACGCCGGTGATGTCCAGGCTCGGCCAGACCACGCTGGCCGAGGTGTCGGGGCCGCGGGTGGCGCCGACGCCGGCCAGGTGATCGCGCCACTGGGTGAGCAGCAGGCCGGCGGCCGCCGCGATGTCCTGGCCGGGCAGCCGGGGAACCAGCGTGAACCGGTCGGCGGCGCCCCAGGTCTGGTTCAGCGACTGCGGCGGGATGTGCTGGTGGACGCAGACCCCGAGGCCGGCCATGCGGCCGTTGTCGCCGGTGACGACGAGCGGCTCGCCGCAGCCCGTCGGCAGCGTCCCCGGGTCGGGCAGCAGCGGGTCGATGGCATGCCAGCGCCGGCCAACCGCGCGGTTGATGTCGCGCACCGCCTCGCGGACCACCCAGGGCATGGGATGCACTCTACAGCCCGGCAAATCCCGCCTTATAGGGCATCGTCAGTGTTAGACGTCACGCAGTGCGCGAGCGAAGCACGACTCGTCGGAATCACGGGTCGCCCGGGACGATCGGCGGGCCATGCCGACGCTGACCGAACGGTCGCGACACGGCGGCTCGCCCGGCCCATTCCGCGTCAGACGCCCGCCGCTTCCATTCCCCTTAGCTCGCGCTTGAGTTCCTTGATCTCGTCGCGCAGGCGGGCCGCGGCCTCGAACTGGAGCTCCGCGGCGGCCGCGTGCATCTGGTCGGTGAGCTGGCTGATCAGCGACACCAGGTCGCCGCGGGCCTCGCCCCTGGCGCCGGGCGACGACTCGCCCGCGCCCTGGGCGGCCGCGCGGGCGCGGGAGGACAGGCCGGGGACCGGGGACTTGCCGCGGGACTGCTGGCGGCCGCCGCCGCCGATCAGCTCCTCGGTGTCGGCGTCCTCGCGGATGATCGCGTCGAGGATGTCGGCGATCTTCTTGCGCAGCGGCTGCGGGTCGATGCCCTGGGCCGTGTTGTAGGCGACCTGCTTCTCGCGGCGCCGGTTGGTCTCGTCGATCGCGCGCTGCATGGCGTTGGTGACCTTGTCGGCGTACATGTGGACCTCGCCGTTGATGTTCCGCGCGGCGCGGCCGATCGTCTGGATCAGGCTGGTGGGCGAGCGGAGGAAGCCCTCCTTGTCCGCGTCGAGGATCGCGACGAGGGACACCTCGGGCAGGTCGAGGCCCTCGCGGAGCAGGTTGATGCCGACGAGCACGTCGTACTCGCCGAGGCGCAGCTCGCGCAGCAGCTCGATCCGGCGCAGCGTGTCGACCTCGCTGTGCAGGTACCGGGCCCGGACGCCGCTCTCGAGCAGGTAGTCGGTGAGGTCCTCGGACATCTTCTTGGTGAGCGTGGTGACCAGGACGCGCTCGTTCCTCTCGGTGCGCAGCCTGATCTCCTCGAGCAGGTCGTCGATCTGGCCCTTGGTCGGCTTGATGATCACCTGCGGGTCGACCAGGCCGGTGGGCCTGATGACCTGCTCGACGACGTCGCCGCCGACGCGCTGCAGCTCGTACGGGCCCGGCGTGGCCGACAGGTAGATCGTCTGGCCGATCCGCTCGGTGAACTCGTCCCAGGTCAGCGGGCGGTTGTCGGTCGCGCTTGGCAGCCGGAAGCCGTGGTCGACCAGCATCCGCTTGCGGGACATGTCGCCCTCGTACATCGCGCCGATCTGCGGCACGGTCTGGTGCGACTCGTCGACCACGAGCACGAAGTCCTCGGGGAAGTAGTCGAGCAGCGTGTTCGGCGGGGAGCCCGGCCTCGCGGCCGTCGATGTGCCGCGAGTAGTTCTCGATGCCGGAGCAGCTGCCGACCTGGCGCATCATCTCGATGTCGTAGGTGGTGCGCATCCGCAGCCGCTGCGCCTCAAGCAGCTTGCCCTGGCGCTCCAGCTCGGCGAGCCGCTCGGCCAGCTCGACCTCGATGCCGGCGATGGCGCGCTCCATCCGCTCCTCGCCGGCCACGTAGTGGGTCGCGGGGAAGACGTACAGCTCCTCGTCCTCGCTGATCACCTCGCCGGTCAGCGGGTGCAGCGTGGACAGCCGCTCGATCTCGTCGCCGAACATCTCGATCCGCACCGCGAGCTCCTCGTACTGCGGGATGATCTCGATGGTGTCGCCGCGGACCCGGAAGGTGCCGCGGGTGAAGGCGATGTCGTTGCGGGTGTACTGCATGCCGACCAGCTTGCGCAGCAGCTGGTCGCGCTCCATGGTGTCGCCGAGCTTGACCTTGAGCATGCGGTCGACGTACTCCTGCGGGGTGCCGAGGCCGTAGATGCAGGAGACGGAGGCGACGACGATCGTGTCCCGCCGGGTCAGCAGGCTGTTGGTGGCGGAGTGCCGCAGCCGCTCGACCTCGTCGTTGATCGAGGAGTCCTTCTCGATGTAGGTGTCGGTCTGCGGGATGTACGCCTCGGGCTGGTAGTAGTCGTAGTAGGAGACGAAGTACTCGACCGCGTTGTTCGGCATCATCTCGCGCAGCTCGTTGGCGAACTGGGCGGCGAGGGTCTTGTTGGGCAGCATGACCAGCACCGGGCGCTGCAGCTGCTCGGCGACCCACGCGACCGTCGCCGTCTTGCCGGTGCCGGTCGCGCCGAGCAGGACGGTGTCCTTCTCCCCGTCCCGGATCCGCTCGGCGATCTGGGCGATCGCGGCCGGCTGGTCCCCGGCGGGGGTCATCTCGGTGACGACCTCGAAGGGCGCCACCTTCCGCTGCAGGTCGGTTACCGGACGCATGGCGCCACCTCCTCAGATTCGGCCGCCGTTCTGCCTCCGGGGACGGCACGTCTTCATCTCTCCCCGGCGACGGCGCAATGTTTCAACTCTACGGAGGGGGTCTGACATTCCGGGGCGCCCGGGTCCGGCCGCCGCGGGCCGACGGCCGCGGGCGGGCCGAGCAGCCGGGGCGGGCGCGGCGGGCGTGAAGCGTAGAGTCTCCCGTCGTGGCCGACTTCATCTCTCTCCCGTTCTACGACCTGTTCCACGAGAACGGGCACGTGCCCAAGGTCCGCGAGAACCTGCCGCCGCTGCCTGACCGGGGTCACGGCGCAGCATCCTGGAAATCGGCGCGGGATCGGGACTGATAACCGTGTCCCTGGCCGACTGGACACAAGCCGAGATCTTCGCGCTCGAGCCCTCGGCCGGAATGCGCGGGATCCTGCTGTCCCGGCTGTGCTCGCGGCCGGAGCTGCTGCGCCGGGTGACCGTGCTCCCCTGTGACGCGCTCAGCCTTGCCCTTGACGAGCCAGTCGAAGCGGTCGTGATGATCAACGTGATGTACGCCATGGAGCCGGGCTACCGCAAGCGGCTCTGGCCGGTCCTGGCCGCCGCGCTTGACCCCGCCGGCCTGCTGGTCTTCACCTGGCGCGACGGCGGCCCGCCGGCGCCCCGCCCGCTGCAGGAACTGGAGTCACGCCGGGTGGGCCTGGCACACCTACTCGATGCTGTGGGAGATCCTCGACGCCGACGAGGAGTCGTGCCGCGCTCGGTACCTGCACCGGATCACCGAGGGCGGCAAGGTCATCAGCGAAGAAGAGATCGCCGGCCACGCCTACCGCCCGCCATGGAACGTGCTCGAGCGTGAACTGGTGACGGCGGGCTTCACCCAGGCCGAAGGGGCCGACGGGCTCCTCGCCTGGCGGCTCGCTTAGGTCAGGCCGCGACGACCGGTGCCGTGCGGCGGGTTCCCGCATCCTAAAGCTTCGATATCTAAGGGATTGACATCTAACTCTTCGATGTCTAAGTCTTCTGAGTAACGGCGGCCGCGCGCTCGGCCGCCGCGGCGACAGCGAGAAGGGACCTGCGTGATGAGCGAACCCGCGATTGAGGCCCGCGGCCTGCGGAAGGCGTTCGGCGAGGTGCAGGCGCTTGACGGGCTGAGCCTGGCGGTGCCCGCCGGATCCGTGCTCGGGCTGCTCGGGCCGAACGGGTCGGGCAAGACCACCACCGTCTCCATCCTGGCCACCGCGCTGCGCCCCGACGCCGGCCGCGCGACCGTCGGCGGGCTCGACGTGGTGACCGAGGCGGCGCGGGTGCGCCGCGTTATCGGGCTGGCCGGGCAGTTCGCGGCCGTGGACCCCAACCTGACCGGGCGGGAGAACCTGCAGGCTCATCGGGCGGCTGTCCCGGATGGGCCGCGGCCAGGCCCGGGTCCGCGCCGACGAGCTGCTCGACGGCTTCGGGCTGAGCGCGGCGGCCGGCCGGCTGGTGCGCGGCTACTCGGGCGGGATGCGGCGGCGGCTCGACGTGGCCGCCGCGCTGCTGCACCGGCCGGCGGTGCTGTTCCTCGACGAGCCCACCACCGGCCTGGACCCGGAGAGCCGCTTCGCGCTGTGGGACTCGGTGCGCGACCTCGCCAGGTCCGGCACCACCGTGCTGCTGACCACGCAGTACCTGGAAGAAGCCGACGCGCTGGCCGATCAGGTGGTGATCATCTCCGCCGGGCGGGTAGCCGACACCGGCACCCCCGCGGAGCTGAAGGCCCGGTTCGGCACGGTGGTCTTCCACCTGGACTTCGGCGGCCAGGAGGCCGCCCAGGCAGCCCAGGACGGCGCTGGCTGCGCGCGGGCTACCGGCCGCGGCGCGACGGCGCCGGCCTCCAGGTCCGGTCCGCTACCGGTTCCGGCGAGCTCACCGGCGTGCTGCGCGCCCTGGACGGCCGGGCACCCGACCCGGTGTCCGTCGCGGTGCGCGAGCCCACCCTGGACGACGTATTCCTGTCCCTGACCCGGGAAGGCGAAGCAGCATGAGCACGATAGCGATAGCGCCGCGCCAGGTCGCGGCCAGCCGCGTCGCGGCGGCGTTCAGCGCAGTCGCCAGCGCGCTCTCGGACACGGCCGACGTCGCCTGGCGTAACCTGCTGACCCAGCTGCGCACCCCGCAGGCGCTGGTGTTCGCCACCGTCCAGCCAGTGATCTTCGTGCTGCTGTTCCGCTACGCGTTCGGCGGCGCGATCCGCGTGCCCGGCACGAACTACGTGGACTTCCTGATGCCCGGCATCTTCGCGCAGACGGTCGCCTTCGGCGCGGTCGGCACCGCGGTCGGGCTGTCCGGCGACCTGCGCACCGGCATCCTGGTCCGCTTCCGCACCCTGCCGATGGCCCGGATCGCCGTGCTCGGCGGCCGGACCGTCGCCGACCTGGCCCGCAACCTGCTTGTCGTCGCCGTCATGACCGGCGTCGGCTTCGCCGCCGGGTTCCGCAGCCCGCACGGCGCGGGCGGCCTGCTGGCCGCGCTCGGCCTGGTGGTCGCGTTCGGGTACGCGGTCTCCTGGGGCTTCGCCTCGCTCGGCCTGCGGGTCAGCGACCCGAGGCCGCCCAGGCGGCGGCGGTGCCTGTCGTGTTCCTGCTCGTCTTCACCTCCGCCGCCTTCGTGCCGGCCACCGCGATGCCCGGCTGGCTGCAGGCGTTCGGCACCCACCAGCCGGTCGACGCGCTGGTCAACGCGGAACGGGCGCTGATACTCGGCGGCCCGGCGGCGCATGACGTGCTGATCTCGCTCGCGTGGAGCGGCGGCCTGCTGGTCGTGTTCGCCTTCCTCGCCGCCCGCACCTACGCCCGCATGGGCCGCTGACCGGAGGTAACGGACCCGATGAGGTGTAGCTAGCCCCCGACGGGAGGGGCCTTAGGTTCCGGGTTAAATCGGGGCTTAGCCCTATCGTTTCCCGGCCCGGCGCCCGGCATCCTCGGTCGCATGGGATACGGGGTCGTGACGATGCCCGGCGGGAGCCGCCGGGCCGTGTGGTACTCGGGGTTCGCGGTGTACGCCGCCGGGGTCGCCCTGTTCAGCGGGCCGGGCCTTGACCACTGGTGGGGGACCTGGGCGGCGGGCGGGTACGCCGTCGCCGCCGGATCTCGGTCACGGTCGGCGGGCCTCGGGGCGGGCCTGGGGCGGGCGGCTCGCGATCGCGGCCAGCCTGGCGGGGGCGCTGGCCGGGCCTGCCCTCTGGCTCATGACCAGGGAGCCCACTCCCCCGGACGTCGCGGTCGTGGCCAGGTCCGGGGTCCTGCTGCTGCAGCACGGCACTCCCTACCTGCCGGTCGCGGCGCTGTCCGCGGGCGGCTGGCTGGCCTACAACCCGTACCTCCCGGTCATGGCGCTCTTCGGCCTGCCCGGGGCGCTCGGCCTGCCCGGCAAGACGTGGCCCTGGCTGATCGCCGCGACGTTCCTGCTGCTGTACGCGACGTTCCTGGTGACGCTCGCGCCGCGGGCGGCCGGGCGCCGGCGTGCCGCACTCGGGCATGCCGCGTTCTGGCTGTCGTGCCCGGTCATGGCGTTCCCGCTGACGATGGGGATCACCGACCCGCCGGTGATCGCCCTGACCTGCCTGGCGCTCGCGCTGCTCGCCCGGAGCGGGCGCGCGGCTCGAGGCCCGCGCCCGCCGCCGTGACACCGTCGCGGCCGCCCTCGTCCTCGGCGTGGCGTGCGCGATGAAGTACACCGCCTGGCCGGCGCTGGCCATCATCGCCGTCATGGTCGCCGCCCGGGACGGCACCCGTTCCGCCGTCAGGTTCACCGCGGTGGTGCTCGCGGCCGCCGCCGCGCTCGTGGCGGCGCTGGCGCCGGCCGCGCTGCGCCACCCGGCCTCGATCCTGCAGAACACGGTGGCCTACCCGCTCGGGCTTACCGCGGCGAAGTCGCCCGCGCAGAGCCCCCTGCCCGGCCACCTGCTCGCGACGCTCGGCTCCGGCGGCCACCTCGCCGCGCTCGTGCTGCTCGCGGCGGCCGGGCTGGCCACCGCGGCCTCGCTGGTGCTCGCGCCGCCGGCCACCCCCGCCGCCGCCGCGCGGCGCATCGCCATCGGCCTGACCGCGCTGTTCCTGCTGTCCCCGGCGACCCGCTTCGGCTACTTCATCTACCCGATCAGCCTGTACGCGTGGGCAGCTGCTCGCCGACCGGGAGGGAACGGGCGGGGGACGTCGCGGAACGGTCGACCTGCGGTTGCCCGACGTCACCGCGGCCGCGAGCGCGGACGGCCCGACGGCGCCGGCCGAGCCGCTGACCTTGACGGCGGGCGGCGCACGGCTGAGCTGATCTAGCTCAGCCGCCGCCGCCTCGCCTCCCTGGCGTCTGCCGATGAGACGCCGCGAGCGCGGCCCCCGGCTTAAGGTGCTGGCGTCCGCCGCCCACGTGAGGAAGTGGCCCATGCTCGACGGCCTGACCTACGACGACAGCGAGCCACCGTCGATCGCCCTGGTCCCGCCGGGCACGTCGTGGGAACAGGTGCACGATCACATCAAGATCGGGCACGACTTCCTGCTCGTCGAGCCGGAGGGCGGCGGCTACGCGGGGGCCTACTGGACCGGCACCGAGATGGTGGTGCTCGACGACCTCGGCGCCGACCAGGACGAGGCGCTTGACGAGTTCCGCGAGCAACTGCGCCAGCGCGGCGAGCTGTGAACGGCGGCGAGCAGGGCGGCTAGCCGACGCGGGCGACGCCGACGATCGGTGTAGCCGCTGCGCGGCGGGAACGGGCCCTCCTCGCCGGGGTCGGGGTGCCATTCGCGGGCATCGGCGATGCCCGGGGGGACGAGCGCGAGGTCACCGAAGAAGCTGGTGAAGTCAGCGACCGAGTGGTTGTAGGACTGGTTGCCGCCCGAGGAGTAGGCCCGGAAGCCCTGGTTCGCCGCGTCACCGTCGCCGCGGCCCACCGACAGCACCACGTAGCTGCCGGGCGCCAGCGCGGCCACGTAGCCCGCGACCAGGTCCCGCGCGGCGTCGGCCGGGAAGAAGTGCAGCAGCGCGCCCATCAGCAGGCAGACGGGGCGGGACCGGTCAATGCCCGCGCTGACCGCGTCCAGGGTCGCCGCGACCTCGCGCACGTCACCCTCGACCACGGTCACGCCGGAGTTGCCGTGGGCGGCGAGGGCGCGCAGGTGCGCGAGGACCACCGCGTCGTTGTCGACGTAGGCGACGCGCGGCTCGGCGATGACCGTGCGCGCGCTGCCGTGCGTGTTCGGCTCGGTGGGCATGCCGCAGCCCAGGTCGACGAACTGGGTGATCCCCTGCCCGGCCGCCCACCTGGTGGCCCTGGCGAGGAAGTGCCTGTTCTCGCGCATCACGTCGGCCGAGATGGGGACCACGGCGAGCAGCTTCTCCGCGACTTCCCGGTCAACGGCGAAATTGTCCTTGCCGTTCAGCAGGTAGTCGTAGACCCGGGCGATCGAGGGCGTAGTGGGATCAAAGTCGGCCACGGCACCAAATCGTAGCGTGTGCCCGATTCGCCCACGTTGAATCCAGGGAGGCGGGAGCCTGGCATGACATGGCTCCGCCGGGCGGCGCGGTGGCTGCCGCCCGGCGGGCCGCGGTTAGCTGGTTACCTCGTTACCAGCCGACGGCGACGACCATGTACTGCGGGTTCGTGATCGAGATGTCGGACGACTGGCCCGCGTCGTCATCGTAGGGGAAGCCGTACTGCAGGCCGTTGATCGCGTTCTGGTGCCAGAACTGCGCGTAGTAGTTCGCGGGGGCGGCCAGGTAGAAGTTGGCCGGGTTGGACTGCTGGGCGGCCGGCAGCTGCGCGACGTGCCGGTTCAGCCCGGCGCACAGCGTGGGGTTGGCGGACAGCGTGCCGCCGCAGCCGAAGATCTGCGCGGTGCTGTCCGAGGTGTCACCGTTGGCGGCCGCGTAGCTGGTGAAGTAGTTCGCGTCCGCGCCGCCGGGCTGGAACGCCGGGTCGTTGCCCGGCGAGGGGATGCCGTAGGGCGCCTGGTCGGTGGCCAGCTCCTTGAACTCGGCGGGCACCGAGTTCTGGAACCGGGTGAAGGTCGCGCTCCTGCTCTCCTGGAAGGTGGCGTAGTTCTCGCCGACCTCCTGGTTAGAGCCGTCGTGGCCGTGCAGGAGCAGGGCGAGCTTGAGGCCGAACCGGTCAACGCGGGTGGTGTCCACGTTGATCGACGACGCGCCCACGGTGAACTCGATGAAGTCGAAGTAGGGGCTGTTGGGCGAGCCGAGGTAGAAGTACATCCGCCCGGCCGAGTTGGCGGGCATGTCGATGTAGGGCTGCTGGGCGATGGATTCCTCCTGCCCGTTGAAGCTCCAGTAGACCTGGCTGTCGGGGTACTGGCCGTTGGTCTGGTTCACGATGGCGACCTCGAGCACGTGCGTGGCCGCGGGGATCGCGCTCGTGTTGCCCCAGAACGACGCGGGCGGCGCGCCTGTCCCGGTGCCGCCCCCGCCGCCGGTCGTGCCGCCGGTCGTGGTGTAGACGCCGAACTCCCAGAGGCTGTAGCCGTACGGGGTGGCTCGCGCGGTGCCGTTCATGCGGACGTAGCGGCCGGTCCCGCTGACCGCGAGCGTCTGGTTTCCGCCGGTGCCCGTCGTGGTGGAGTAAATCGTGGTCCAGTTCGTGCCGTCGGGCGAGGTCTGGATCTGGAACGCGGTCGCGTAGGCGGCCTCCCAGTCCAGGGTTACCTCGCAGACGCTCTGGCTGGCGCCGAGGTCGACCTGGAGCCACTGCGGGTCGGAGAAGGCGCTCGACCATCTCGTCCCCGTGTTGCCGTCCACGGCGGCCGAGGCCGGGAAGCTGGCGTTCTCGAGCGACGACGCGGTCGCCGGGTGGTTGAGGGCGGCGTCGGTCGTGTTGCACGAGCTGCCGCTTCCCCCCGCCGTGCCGAAGACCTGGAACTCCCAGAGCGAGTAGCCGTACGGGGTGGCCCGCTGCGTGCCGTACATCCGCACGTACCGGCCGGTCCCGGTGACGTTCAGCGTCTGGGTCCCGCCGGTGCCCGTCGTGGTGGAGTAAATCGTGGTCCAGTTGGTGCCGTCGGGCGAGGTCTGGATCTGGAACGCGGTCGCGTACGCGGCCTCCCATTCCAGCACGACCTGGCTGACGGTCGCGGTGCTGCCGAGGTCGACCTGGAGCCACTGGGGGTCGGAGAAGGCGCTCGACCATCTCGTCCCCGTGTTGCCGTCCACGGCGGCCGAGGCCGGGAAAGTGGCGTTCTCGAGCGAGGACGCGGTGGCGGGCTGCCCCTGGGAGAGCAGGGTGGCGGCCTGGGCCTTGCCAACGGTAGTCGCCGTGAACGTGGCGGTCATTGCCAGCACCGCGAGCAGGACGCCAATGACGTGCCTGCGATAACGGCGCCCCTTCCTAAATCGTGCGGATTAGCTGCATTGAGATCCTTTCAGCGCGACGGTGAAACGGGCCAGGCAAAGGTGACGGAGGCTGCCGTGTCAGCGGGCGAAGTCCCAGGCACGCACGGCAAGGCAACGTGGCGCCGGGCACTTCTCCCTCGACCGCCAGCGGCGCGGAGGAAAGTCAATACTTATTAAAAGACTTAGTTTTAATCGTGAAATTAGAGGGGATCACGACGGGCGTCAAGGGCTAACGGGTATTTACATTTCTTTCAGTGGCGCGATCTCAGCGGCTAGCGGCCCACCTCGTAATCGAGCCAGATGCGGTGCGTCCCGTCGGGGTCCACGGTCAGGCCGCCGCTGCCGGCGATCCCCGTGAGCTGGCCGGTGCCGCTTGACGGCACGATCGCGAAGTACTCGGCCACGCGGTCGCTGCCCGTTGTCGACGCGGAGTGGACAAAGTTGAACGCGCCCTGCCTGCCGTCGACCGTGCCCTCGAAGGACTCCATCGCCACGTAGGTGCCGACGCCCGTCGCCTGGTCGAACGCGGCGGTGAACAGTGTCGCCGAGCGGCCGGCGACGGCTCCCTCGAATTGCTTCTCCATCCGCGCGACACCGACCGGGAGCGCGGTCTCGATGGCCGGCTCCGGCGTGAGGCTCGTCGGGTCGAATGCCTTGACGCTGAACGTTCCGTTAGCTCGCATAACCAAACCCTACTGACTGGCAGCTGCGCGCGGACGGCGGGCGCGCTTGCGCCCGCGACGGTGGATCCGCGGTCGTCTACGTCCAGGGCCGGTCAGCGGACCCGGGATCCGCGGCCCGCTGCGGCCAGGGTGTCGCTAATGTCTTGCCAGGGGTGTTGATCCGGGAATGGGCGGGGCTGAGGAGCGTGGTGTCGTGACAGGACCTGACCGCTGGCACCGGTGGCTGCTTGAGGTGCGGTTCGGCGGCGACGCCGCCGCCCGGGAGAGGGACCTCGCCGGGTTCCTCTACCCCGTCCGGGATGAGGTCCTGGACCGTGCGCGGCTCGCGCCCGGCCAGACGCTGCTGGACGTTGGCACCGGGGACGGCCTCATCGCGTTCGGCGCACTGGAACGGCTGGGGCCGTCAGGGCGGGTGATCTTCTCCGACATCTCGCAGGACCTGCTCGATCACTGCCGCGCCGCGGCCAGCGCGGAATTATCTCTTTTTTTATAACGGGCTGCTTGACCGCTGCCGCTTCGTCCTGCGCGGGCCCCGCCGACCAGCTCACCGGCGTTCGGGACGCCTCGGCCGACGCGGTCACCACCAGGGTCGGTGGCTGATCTACGTCAAAGACAAGGCGCAGGTGCCATGCGCGAGTTACGTCACTTCCCGTGCTGGCTGCGGCCTGCGCCGCGGGCGGGCAAGCCTGTCTCGTGAGCCGATCAACGGTCCTTTGATGTCCGGCCCGACCCCGGCCTGTTCCTCGGCTACTTGACGTCACCCGTCGGTCAAGGCCGCGCTGCCGCAGCCAGGGCTCCAGGGCCATTTACGCATCGATCCAGCCGCCGGCGGGCTGATCGCCGCCGGATGGCCGACTTCGACGCCGGGACCTGGTGCGCCACGCCCGCGATGCCGGGTTCCGCGAAGTCAGCCTGGAACTGCGGGTCAGCGTGACAGAACCGCAAGGAACCCGTGCCCTGGGAACGGTTCCTGCGGATGTCGGGCAACCCGCTGCAGCCGACCTTCCAGGAAGCCCTGCAGCAGGCCCTCAGCGACCCAGGAGGCCGACGACGCCGTCGCCCGCCACCTGCGGCCGCTCGTGGAGTCCGGAACCGGCGTGGAACGCACCGCGCTGGCCTACCTGACCGCTCTCAAGGGCTGCAGAATGGAGCCAGGCCGCGCAACAGGCCGCCTTCACCGAGTCTGAGGCCCGTGCGGGACGGTAATTCCCCGGCGGTGTAACGTACAGCCCGCGAGCGAAGGGAGCGCCATGCTGCGGGTCGGGCTGACTGGCGGGATCGGGTCGGGCAAGAGCGCGGTGATCCGGGCGGCTGGCCGCGCTCGGGGCGGTCGTGCTCGACGGGGACAAGGCCGCCCGGGCGGTCGTCGAGCCCGGCACCCCCGGGCTCGCGCGGATCGCCGAGACCTTCGGGCCCAGGGTGCTGCGGCCGGACGGGTCGCTGGACCGGGCGAAGCTCGCCGGGATCGTCTTCTCCGACGAGGCCGCGCGCGCGAAGCTCAACGCCATCACGCACCCGCTCATCCACGACCACATCCAGGCCGCCGAGGAAGCCGCCGTCCAGGCGGGCGGCCCGGACACGATCGTCGTGCACGACATCCCGCTGCTCGCCGAGGGCCAGCGCAGCGCGGACTTCGACGTGGTCATCGTCGTCGACGTCCCCGCCGAGCTCCAGGTCTCCCGGCTGGCCGCGCGCGGCCTGCCCGAGGACCAGGCGCGCGCCCGCATGGCGGCCCAGGCGACCCGCGAGCAGCGCCTGGCGATCGCGGACATCGTGATCGACAACTCCGGCACCCTGGACGACCTGGACCGCCGCGTCGCCGAGGTCTGGGCCGACCTGGGCTCCCGCGCGCGGCGGCAAGCCTGAAGCCGGCTCGTTCACGGCGGGGCCGGGAAGATGGTGGATCGCTGGCGCACCATAGGGCGCCCAACGATCCGCCATCTTCGGCTCGGCCGTGGTTGGCGGGGCTCAGGCCGTCCGAGCCGGGGCAGTGTTCGGCGGGCAGGCACGGTTCGCCCGCGCTGAGGTGTCCCGGGGCCCGAGGTTAAGGCTGCTGCCGCGCCGGTTGCTTCGCGAACAGGCTTGCCATTGAGGAGACTGGGGCTGTTGTGAGTTTGGGCCGGCAGAGCCCGCCGAGTCACCCGGGAGGTCTGCGCCTAAGGCCGGCGGCCGTGGATGAGAGCCGGCCGCGCCGCGCGGCTGCGCGCCAGCGCGCGTTACTGGAGGTACGGTGCGCTGTGAGTTGCCCGTGACTGCGCGGGCGGGCGGCCTCCGCCCCGCGCCGCTCGGCCCGCCGACCGGGGTCATGTTCCGCCGGTTTCGCGGTCAGCCCCGGAAACGGCGCTGCCCCGCCGTCCCACGGGAAGTGGGGCGACGGGGCAGGATGCCGCATCCGTTACGGATGAACTCTTACAGCGACCTCAGCTCTGGCCGCCGGAGAGCTTGTCGCGGAGGGCGGCCAGGGCCTCGTCCGAGGCCAGGGTGCCCTGCGGGGCGTTGCTGTCCGGGCCGGCCGGGCGGTTGCCGCCGCGCGGGGCGCGCGGGCGCCGACTGGGAGGTCGCGGCGGTGGCGTCCTCGCCGCCTGCCTCGCCCTCTTCCTCGGCCTTGGCGCGGGACTCCTCGATCTGGCGGCGGTGCGCCTCGAAGCGGGCGCGGGCCTCGGCGTACTGCCGCTCCCACTCCTCGCGCTGCGAGTCGTAGCCGGGCAGCCACTCGCCGGTCTCCGGGTCGAAGCCCTCGGGGTACACGTAGTTGCCCGGCTCGTCGTAGGTCGCGGGCATGCCGTAGAGGGTCGGGTCGAACTCGTCGCCGGCCGCCTCGCTGGCCGCGCCCTCGTTGGCCTGCTTGAGCGACAGCGAGATCCGCCGCCGGTCCAGGTCGATGTCGATGATCTTGACGAAGATCTCCTCGCCCACCTGGACGACCTGCTCCGGGATCTCCACGTGGCGGTCGGCCAGCTCGGAGATGTGCACCAGGCCCTCGATGCCCTCCTCCACGCGGACGAACGCGCCGAACGGCACCAGCTTGGTGACCCGGCCGGGGACGACCTGGCCGATCTGGTGGGTGCGGGCGAACTGCTGCCACGGGTCTTCCTGGGTGGACTTCAGCGACAGCGAGACGCGCTCGCGGTCCATGTCCACGTCCAGGACCTCGACCGTGACCTCCTGGCCGACCTCGACGACCTCGCCCGGGTGGTCGATGTGCTTCCAGGACAGCTCGGACACGTGCACCAGGCCGTCCACGCCGCCGAGGTCGACGAACGCGCCGAAGTTGACGATCGAGGACACGACGCCCTTGCGGATCTGGCCCTTGCGCAGCGTGTTGAGGAACGTGTGGCGGACCTCGGACTGGGTCTGCTCGAGCCAGGCACGGCGGGACAGCACCACGTTGTTGCGGTTCTTGTCCAGCTCGATGATCTTGGCCTCGATCTCCCGGCCGACGTACGGCTGCAGGTCGCGGACCCGGCGCATCTCCACCAGCGACGCGGGCAGGAAGCCGCGCAGCCCGATGTCGAGGATCAGGCCGCCCTTGACGACCTCGATGACGGTGCCGGTGACGACGCCGTCCTCCTCCTTGATCCGCTCGATGGTGCCCCACGCGCGCTCGTACTGCGCCCGCTTCTTGGACAGGATGAGGCGGCCTTCCTTGTCCTCCTTCTGGAGGACAAGGGCCTCGATCTGCTCACCGGTCTTAACGACCTCGTGCGGGTCGACATCGTGCTTGATCGACAGTTCCCGGGACGGGATGACGCCCTCGGTCTTGTAGCCGATATCGAGCAAAACCTCGTCTCGATCGACCTTGACGACGGTCCCCTCGACAATGTCGCCGTCGTTGAAGTACTTGATGGTTTGGTCGATCGCGGCGAGGAATGCCTCCTCAGACCCGATGTCGTTGACCGCTACCTTGGGGGTCGAGGTGGCTTGCGTGCTGCTCGTCATGAGTTGGTGGGCTCCGGATGCGGACAGGAATGAATGTTGCGCGCAGCGGACTCAAGCAGTGAACGCGCGGGACTTGCCCGGCCGGGTCGCGGCCGAGGCATGCCCCGGCGGTCTCACAGCCAGGCGGCCCGCTTTCGCGGACCGAGTGGCGGCGACGAGACCGCACGAGGACACAGCGCAGAGTTCAGGGTATGTAGTTCTCGCTGGCTGGTCAATTGAGCCAGGCTACAACTCCGTATCGCCCGCGGGGGACGACCCCCTGCAGCTGCTCTCCGTGCACGAGGTATGAAGCTCGCCTCCCGCCTGTGGCCGGGGTTAGGCCTGGGTTGCTGTTCGCAGCAGACGCTCGCAACGTCGCGCTGCTCTGCGCAGTCGCTCGGTGGGTTAGGCTCTTGCTGCAGGCATCGGCCGCCTTGATTGCCCTGTTCGCCAGCGCAAACCGCGCTGCCTAGTGGGCGGCCTCGGCCCAGCTGCGGCCGGTGCCGGTCGAGACCTCCAGCGGGATGCGCAGGTCGGTCGCGGCGGCCATCTCCGCCCTGACCAGCGCGGTCAGGGCGTCAAGCTCGCCGGGCGCCACCTCGAAGATGAGCTCGTCGTGCACCTGGAGCAGCATCCGCGACTTCAGGCCCGCGGCCTTCAGCGCGGCGGAGACGCGGAGCATCGCCACCTTGATCACGTCGGCGGCCGAGCCCTGGATCGGGGCGTTGAGCGCCATCCGCTCGGCCATCTCGCGGCGCTGGCGGTTGTCCGACGTCAGGTCGGGCAGGTAGCGGCGGCGGCCCATGATCGTCGACGTGTAGCCGTCGAGGCGGGCCTGGGCGACGATGGACTGCAGGTAGTCGCGGACGCCGCCGAACTCCTTGAAGTACTCGTCCATCAGGCCGCGCGCCTCCTCGACGGAGATGCGCAGCTGGTTCGACAGGCCGAACGCGGACAGGCCGTACGCGAGCCCGTAGTTCATCGCCTTGATCTTGGCGCGCTGCTCGGGCGTCACGTCGTGCGGCGTCGACGCCGAACACCCGCGACGCGGTCGCCGCGTGGAAGTCGTGGCCCGACTCGAACGCCGCGATCAGCGCCGCGTCGCCGGACAGGTCGGCCATGATGCGCAGCTCGATCTGGCGAGTAGTCCGCGGTCAGCAGCGTCTCGTAGCCGGCGCCGACGACGAAGCCCTCGCCGGATCCGGCGGCCGGTCTCGGTGCGGATCGGGATGTTCTGCAGGTTCGGGTCGGTCGACGACAGCCGCCCGGTCGCGGCGATCATCTGGTTGAACGTCGTGTGGATGCGGCCGTCCTCGTCCGCCATCGGGATCAGCGAGTCGACGATCGACTTCAGCTTGGCGACGTCGCGGTGGTGCAGCAGGTGCTCGAGCACCGGGTGGCCTCGGGTCGCGGCGAGCCAGCAGCGTGGTCAGCGCCTCGGAGTCGGTCGTGTAGCCGGTCTTGATCCGCTTGGTCTTCGGCAGGCCGAGCTCGTTGAACAGCACCTCCTGGAGCTGCTTGGGCGAGCCGAGGTTGAACTCGTGCGCCGACGACGGCGTACGCGGCCTGCTCGGCCCGCTTCACCTCGCCGTACAAGGTGGCGGACATCTCCGCGAAGTGGTCGGTGTCGGCCGCGATGCCGATCCGCTCCATCTCGGCGAGGACGCGTGACCAGCGGCAGCTCGATCTCGTGCAGCAGCCGGGTCGCGCCGCGCTTTTCCAGGTCGGCGTCCAGCGCGGCGGCGAGGTCGAGGGTCGCGCGGGCCCGGCGGACGAGCGCGAGCGCGGCACTCCTCCTCGCCCGAGCCGTCCAGGGTCAGCTGCACGTTGTCCCCGGCCGGGTCGCGCAGCTCCTTGCCGAGGTACCGCAGCGCGAGGTCGGAAAGGTCGAAGGTCCGCTGGCCGGGCAGCGCGAGGTATGCGGCCAGCGCGGTGTCGCTCGTCAGCCCGTTCAGAACGAATCCGTGCGATGCCAGCGCGTGCATCGGTCCCTTGGCGTCGTGCAGCGCCTTGGGGCGCTCCCCCGCCGCCAGCCAGTCGCCGAGGGCGCGCTCGTCGTCCGGGGTGAGCTCGGTCGGGTCGAGGTACGCGCCAGCGCCGTCGCGCGGCGGCGAGCGCGATGCCGGTGAGCGTGCCCCGCCCCCGGCCCCAGGTGCCGTCCAGAGCAAGCCCCATCCGTTCGGGCGACTCGTGCTCGTCCAGCCACTGGGCGACCTCATCGGGGCCGAGAACGGACGCGTCGACCTCGAACCCCTCGCTGCCGCCGCGCGGCGGCGCGTCGGCCCCGGGCCGGCCGCGGTGGCCTCGGCGCGCCGGGCAGGCCGTCGGGGAACGTCTGGTAGAGGCGGTCGCGCAGCACGCGGAACTGGAGCGTGTCGAAGAGCTGGTGGATCGTCTCCCGGTTCCACGGCCGCGGCGTGAGGTCGGCTGGGGTCGCGCCGACGCGTGACTCCGGCAGGTCGCGGATCAGCGTGGTCAGCTGGCGGTTGCGCAGCACGCTGCCGAGGTGCTCGCGCAGCGCGTCGCCGGCCTTGCCCTTGACCTCGTCGACCCGGTTGACCAGGTTCTCGAGCGACCCGAACTCCACGATCCACTTCGTCGCGGTCTTCTCGCCGACGCCGGGGATGGACGGGCAGGTTGTCGCTCGGGTCGCCGCGCAGCGCGGCGAAGTCCGGGTACTGGGCCGGGGTCAGCCCGTACTTCTCGCTGCAGGCGGCCGGGTCGTAGCGCCGCATGTCGGAGACGCCGCGGCTGTTGTACAGCACGGTCGTCGTGGTCCGAGACCAGCTGGAACGTGTCCCGGTCGCCGGTGACGATGAGGACGTCGTGCCCTCGGCTTCTGCCTGGGTGGCCAGCGTCGCGATGATGTCGTCGGCCTCGTAGCCGGCGGCGGACAGGCGGCGGATGCCGAGCGCGTCGAGCACCTCGAAGATCAGGCTGACCTGGCTGCGGAACTCGTCGGGGGCCTTGGTGCGGCCCGCCTTGTACTCGACGTACTGCTCGTGCCTGAAGGTCGGCTCGCTGCGGTCGAACGCGACCGCCACCTGCGTCGGCTTCTCGTCGCGCAGCACGTTGATCAGCATCGCGGTGAAGCCGTAGACGGCGTTCGTGGGCAGGCCGGTGGTCGTGGCGAAGTTCTCCACCGGGAGGCGCGAAGAACGCCCGGTACGCCAGCGAGTGGCCGTCGAGCAGCAGCAGCGTGTCCGTCACCTTCCTGCATCCTATGACCACGCGCGCCGCCGCGCGCCTGGCGGCCGGCCGCCGGAGTGCCCGGCGGACGCTTGTCCGCCGGGCACCGGTGCGTGTCGGTTCGGTTATCCGGAGAAGGCGAAGATCGTCGTCGAGGTCGAAGGTCTTGTTCGGGCCGAGGGCTCGTCGACGGGAACGTCGGCTGGTTCGGCGAGTCCGGGAAGTGCTGGGTCTCGAACGTGTACGCCTGCGCCCTGACGGTAGGTGTCACCGGAGATGCCGGTCAGCGTGCCGGTGAGGAAGTTGCCGCTGTAGAACTGGACGCCCGGCTGGTCGGTCCAGACGGTCAGCGTCGCGGCCGCTGCCCGGGTCCGAGGCGCGGGCGGCCAGGTTGAGGCCGTCGGGGCCGGTGGTCTGGCCGGTCTGCTTGTTCAGCATCCAGTTGTGGTCGTAGCCCTGGGCGATGAGCAGCTGGCTCTTGCCCCCGGTGGCCGTGCTGAAGCTCGCGGGAGTGTTGTCGTTCGCGCTCACGTCGCTGATCCGCGAGCCGATGGTGTGCGGCGCGCGGAAGTCGAACGGCGTGCCCGCGACCGGGATGCCGTTGGGCAGCGGCAGCGGGATCTGCGTGCTGTCGGTCGGCGAGTAGTTGTCGGCGTTGATCTGCAGATCTGGCTGTAGGCCGAGCCGGCCGCCGAGTTCTCGCCCGCCAGGTTGAAGTAGCTGTGGTTGGTCAGGTTGAGGACGGTGCTCAGCTTGGCGTCGTCGTTGTGCGCCTTGTAGTGGATGCCGTACTGGCCCTGGTTGTTCAGCGTGAACGTGACGTCGACGGTGAGCTGCGCGGGGTAGCCGGTGCAGCGCGCTCGCGCAGCCGGGGCTGCCGGCCGCGCCGGCGGCGTCGCCGTTCGGGCTGACGAGCCGGAGCGTGACGCCGACCGTGCCGGTCTTGATGAGGCCGCCGACCTGGGACCAGATGTGGTTGCCGAACCCGACGAGGCCGCCGTGCAGGCGTTCGGCGCCGTTGTTGATCGGCAGCGTGTAGGTCTGCGCCGTTCGAGCTGGAAGGTGCCCTTGGCGATCCGGTTGGCGTACCGGCCGATCGTCTCGCCGAAGTACGGGCCGCCGTTGGCGGTCACCGGCGGGCTGTCATTGGCCACGTAGTCGGCGAGCGTCTTGAAGCCGAGCACCACGTCCGCGACCTGGCCGTTGCTTGCCGGGCACGTAGATCGCCTGGGTGATCGCGCCGTAGGACAGGAGATCGACGCGTCATGCCCTTGGCGTTGGTCAGCGTGTAGCGGTACGTCGGCGTCACCTTGCCGGTGTACGGCTCGATCGTGTTCCCGAAGAACTGCTTGGTGATGCTCAGGGTGGCCGCCGCCGTGTCCGGCCTGCGCCGCTGCGCGGCCGCCGCGCGTTCGCCGGCGCGCGACGGCCGCCACCCCGAGGCTGTCGCGGCGGCCGGACGAGACGCCGGCCCCGACTCCTGTTCTGGTGATCTTCCTCGGTCCGCCGGCATGCTCTGCATCGTCCGCAAGCTTCGTGCGCATGAGGGTTTCCCTTCGTTGGGTATGCCTTCGCGGGTCCTGTTGGCCGGCCTCATCGGGGCCCCGGTGGCCGGCCAGCATGCGCATGCCTTAAGAAGAGGAATTGTGAACGCTCACAACGCGAATGTCACGCAATAACCGACAGAGGCTTGATCATTCGAGATGATCTGAACGCTGCTTGAGAACCTGCACCGTCACCAGAGGTGCCGCTTCGCGGCAGGCGCCAGGGCCCGCCGACCGTTGCCGCCGACCAGCCGCGACACGCCGATGCTATGAGATTGTTATCTATGGCCGGCCGGCCACGCTCCGCTACGTGCAATTGCCTGTGCCACTTGGGTCGCATTGGCCGGCGCCGGAGAATGCCCAGTTCGCAGCCGCTAAGGCCCGCCAGCGAGCGGCCCGCTACGGTTCGACAGACGGCAACCGGGATGCATCTGGGTAAACGGACGGAATCAGAGGGAACCTTCCGCAGTCCGGTCCGCCAAACTCTGCTTTGCCGTGGGGGCGCGATGATCGCTAACGTGAGGACAGCGGACCCGGGGATCCAAGTAGAGAACGTGTCAGCCCGGGGAAGGCGGACACGGTACCAACGGGTCCCCGGGTCCCCGGGCTGCCGCCGCTTGGCGCGTGCCTTGTCCGCTACTCGGACTTCTCGGGCGTCGGTCTGCCCGCCGTCCGCTGGCCGTTCCCGGCTCGTCCCCCGGGCTTGCCCGGTCGGCGTCGGTCGCGCCCATGGTCCCCTCGATCACGGCCTCGGCGACCTTGCGCATCGTCAGGCGCCGGTCCATCGACGTCTTCTGGATCCAGCGGAACGCCTGCGGCTCGGTCATGCCGTGCTCGGACTGCAGCAGGCCCTTGGCCCGGTCGAGCAGCTTGCGCACCTCGAGCCGGTCCTTGCAGCGTGTTGACCTCCTCGTCAAGCGCCCTGATCTCGGTGTACCGGCTGACCGCCATCTCGATCGCGGGCACCAGGTCCGCCTTCGTGAACGGCTTCACAAGGTAGGCCATAGCGCCGGCGTCCCTGGCCCGCTCGACCAGCTCCCGCTGCGAGAACGCCGTGAGGATCACCACCGGGGCGAGCCGGTCCGCCGCGATCTGCTCGGCGGCGGAGATCCCGTCGAGGATCGGCATCTTCACGTCGAAGATGGCGAGGTCGGGCCGCAGCGCGGTGACCTTCTCGACCGCGGTCTCGCCGTCGGCCGCCTCGGCCGACGACCGAGTAGCCCTCCTCTTCGAGCATTTCCTTGAGGTCCAGGCGGATCAGCGCCTCATCCTCGGCAATCACGACTCGCAACGCATTCTGGCTCACGCCGTAGAGACTACCGGGAACCGGTAGATTGTCATGTGAGCACCGCCCTCGAGTCGGCGAGCTGGCCTGCCCCGGTACCCCAACGGCAGCAGTGAGCGGCTTCAAAACCCGCACAGTGTGGGTTCGAATCCCACTCGGGGCACTCAACAGGGGCGTATGGCCGGCGGAGTCGTCGGCCATACGCCCAGGTCTTGCGGGCAGCGCTCATGCCTGCGTGGGCCAACCTCCCAGTGAGAGCTCGTAGCCGCAGATCGCTCTTGCGGGTGCGACAGGTCCCCGGTCGCAACTGCCCGAAATGTCGGTGGTGCTACTTATGGTAGTGCCATGCATCCGAAAGCGACGGTGGACAGGGCGCGTCCGCCTGTCCAAACAGGGCCTGATCGACCGCGAAGTGGCCCAGATCACAGGCGTCTCGATCGGCGCGGTTCGGAAGTGGCGTACCGGTAAACGTCGCGTTCCCGGCTCCGAGGGACGACAAAAGCGGAATTGCCCGCGCTGTGACGGCACGCCGCTCGACGAGCGCGCGTATGCGTATCTTCTCGGCCTCTACCTCGGCGACGGGCACATAACGCGACACCGACGGGGCGTGTTCGCACTGTCACATCGCGTGCTGCTGACGCATGGCCAGGCCTGATCACGGCGGCCAAGAGCGCCATGCAGGAGGTGATGCCCGACGTCCAGCGTCTTCAGTGTCCAGCGAATTGGAATGACTGAGGTTAAGAGCAACTCGAAGCACTGGCCGTGCCTGTTCCCGCAGCACGGGCCGGGCATGAAGCACACCAGGAAGATTGAGCTGGCCGAGTGGCAGCAGGTCATCGTGGACCGCTATCCCGGAGACTTCGTCCGAGGGCTGTTCCACTCCGACGGTTATCGCGGCATGAACCGGGTGCGGCGGGTGCTGGACGACGGCGAGCACTGGTACGAGTACCCGCGGTACCTGTTCAGCAACAAGTCCAAGGACATCCTGGGGCTCTGCGGCGCGGCGCTTGACCAGCTTGGGGTCGAGTGGCGGTTCGCGCGGCCGAACGTCATCTCGGTGGCGAAGAAGGAGGCGGTGGCGCGGCTTGACGCGTTCGTCGGGCCGAAGTACTGACCTGGCCGCGGCGAGATGGCGTGCCGACATGTATAGCCCTGCGGTACGACGGCGAGCACTGGTTCTCATCAACAGAGGATCCAGCCTTCGCTCAGTCAGCATGGCGACCGGAATCACCCGGACGACTCTGCGCGAGTGGCGTGACAATCCCGAAGAAGTCACAGGCGGCACGAGCCTCATGCCCGCGCTGCAGCGACGATCCGGATGCTGCCTGAACCGCGCGCCGACTACGCCTACCTGCTGGGCCTCTACCTCGGTGACGGATGCATTTCCGTCGGCGGAGACCCCGCGAAAGGGTGTGGAAGCTGCGCATCGCCTGCGCCGACGCTTGGCCGGGCTCGTTCCAGGAATGTGTACGAGCCATGCATGCAGTTCGCCCCGCCAGCAAAGTCATGATGGTGCAGAAGCAGGGATGCCAGGAAGTTCTGAGCTACTCCCGGCATTGGCCATGTCTGTTCCCGCAACATGGACTGGGCAAGAAGCACCTTCGACAGATCGAACTCGCAACCGTGGCAGCAGGCAATCGTCACCGAGTTCCCTGGTGAATTCGTTAGAGGCTTGTTTCACTCAGATGGGTATCGCGGCGTGAACCGGGTGCGGCGCGTGCTGGCCGACGGCGACCACTGGTACGAGTACCCGCGGTACCTGTTCGTCAATATGTCCGAGGACATCCTGCAACTCTGCGGCCAGGTGTTGGACCAGCTCGGCGTCGAGTGGCGGTTCTCGAAGCCAACCACCATCTCGGTGGCGAAGAAGGAGGCGGTCGCGCTGCTTGACGCGTTCGTCGGGCCGAAGTACTGACTGGGCCGGTTAGCCGCGGGTGATCGTGATCTTCGTCCAGGCGCCCAGGTGGATGCGGTCGCCGGGGCGGAGGGGGACCGAGTCGCCGGAGCGGACGTCGCGGCCGTTGACCGTGATGCCGTTCTCCGTGCCCAGGTCGACGACCGTCCAGGTGCCGTCGGGGGCGGGGACCAGCTTGGCGTGCTGGCGGGAGACGCCCGGGTCCCTGGGCGGGCCGATCAGGTCGATTTCCGGCTCGATGCCCCTGGAGTCGCTGCGGCGGCCGATGAGGATCTCGGCTCCCGGCAAGGGGATGCGGCGCTCGGGCAGGTCGTCGGGGAAGCTGATCGACGCGCTGTCCTGCGTCGTTCGACCGCGCTGGACGCTGCTCGTAGTAGTCGCGGTCCGCGGTCACCACCGCCGTCCAGGTGACCTGCGCGGTCGACACGGGGCGCGGGACGACGGGGACGCGCCGTCGAACATGGTCATCGGCATCGTCGGGGTGGGTGCCGCGCGGGACGGGTCGTAGGGGTCGAGGCCGAGTGCCTCGCGGAGGGCGTCGGCGAAGTCGGCGCAGGTGGGGTAGCGCTCGTCCGGGTACTTCGCCATGGCCCGTGCGAGGACCTCGTCGACGGCGGGCGGCACGTCCTGGCGGATCGCGGTGAGGAGCGGCGGCGTCGTGGACAGGTGCGCGTAGAGCACCGCGATCGGCAGCTCGCGCTTGAACGGGACCGTGCCGCTGAGCAGCTCGAAGGCCACGCAGGCGAGCGCGTACTGGTCGGCGCGGCCGTCGACCGGCTGGCCGTTGACCTGCTCGGGGGCGGCGTAGTCGGGGGTGCCGAGGAACTGCCCCGCGACGGTCAGCGTGCCGGCCGACAGCATCGCCCTGGCGATGCCGAAGTCCGTCAGGTAGGCGTGCTCCGGGCCGCCGCGCCGGGAGTCGACCAGGATGTTGCCCGGCTTCACGTCCCGGTGGACCAGGCCGGCGGCGTGCGCGGCGTCCAGGGCGGACGCGACCGGGGAGATGAACGCCGCCGCCCGCCGCGGCGACAGCGTGCCGTTGCGCGCGGATTATCCCCTGCAGGGTGTCGCCCGCCACGAACCGCATCGCGATGAACTGCACGCCGTCGGCCTCGCCGGCCGCGTAGACGGGGATGATGTGCGGGTGGTCGACCGCCGCCACGGCGCGGGCCTCGCGCACGAACCGCATCCTGACCGCCTCGTCGCCGGCCAGCAGCTTCAGCGCCACGACCCGGCCGAGCCGCTCGTCGCGGGCCTGGTAGACCGCCGCCATGCCGCCGACGCCGACCAGGCGCTCGAGCACGTACCCGGCCACGCGGGAGCCGGGGGCGAGCCCGGTCAGCGGCCCGCCTGGCCGCATGACGGGCGTGCCGCCCCGCCGTCGGGCCTCTCCGTCGGGCATGCCTCGGGCCGGACGGGGGATCGCCCCTTCGGGTGACTTCTGCGCTGGGGACTCCCCGGCCACCGTCCCTCCTCAGGCAGCTGTGGCGTTATTCCTCGTCTTCCAATTGTGCGGCTTCTTCATGCTCTGCGTACGTGGTCGCAAGGGGAGCTTAGCGGTATTCCGCGAGCCTGCGGCTGACGGCCCACGCCGCAGCCGGCCGCCATCAGCAGGGACGCCGCGATCACGACGCCGGCCAGCGGGTCGAGCGCGTTCGCTCCGTCGGTGGCGGCGGAGTCGAAGACGGCCTGGTCGGCGGTGATCGCGCTGGGTGAGGTCTCCTTCGAGCGCGTTGTACGCCGGTGGCCGTGCTGCCGGCGCCTGGCGCCGACGACCAGGTCCCGCTCGGCGGCGTAGTTGGCCTTCGCTGTCGAGCAGGTACACCTGGTTGTTGGCCGCGTACCAGGCGGTCGCGTCCCGCTGCGGCGGTCGCCACGAGGGCGGCGCCCTGCCCGCCTGCCTGCTGCGCGGCGGCCGCGGCGCCGAGCAGGCTGCCGTTCCCCGGGCCGACCTTCTTGCTCGTCGCGAGGAAGTCGGTCTGGAAGGAGGTGCTGCCGCTGCGGGAGATGACGTTGAGTACCGCGTCTCCCCTGATCTGCTGGACGTCGATGCTGGCGAGCGCCAGGTTCTGCGCCGGGCGCGAGCCGTGCGCGATGCCGCCGTCGAGGTCCGAGCGGGCCGCGAGGAACCCGGCCGCGAGCCAGATCACGCTGATGACGAGCAGCAGCGACGCGAGCACGAGCCCGGGGCTGAGCACGCGGTTGGTGCGCCTGGTCAGCCACCGCTGCGCCCGGTAGAGGACGTAGGCGGTGACCAGCGCGAGCACGAACGCGGCGAGCATCGTGGGCAGCTCGGTCGCCTGGCCGCTCGCCGCGTTGAGCGCGTCGTTCTCCTGGGTGAAGACGGTGTTCGCGGCGGGCAGCAGCACCAGGTGCGCCTCTTCCGAGGCGACCTGCAGGAACGAGCCGCCGGTCAGCGGGTAGCCCATCGCGTACTCGGCCGTCGCCTCGGCGACGTAGCCGCTGTAGGCGGACAGCCCGCCGCCCAGGCGCGGCGAGCGCGCTGGCCGTCGCCTGGCTGCCGCCGGCCGCCTGCAGCCGCGGACAGGTCGCGATGGGCCGTCGCGAGGTCGGCCTCGTAGCGCTGCAGCTGGGCCGAGCGGCGGCCGGGGGCTGGCGAGGAACGCCGCGGTGATCGTCGCGTCGGCGTCCGCGATCGACTGGAACATCTGCCTGGCGTCGAGGCTGAGCCGCTCGTCGGTCGTGACGAGGGAACTCGGCGGCCGAGGAGTGCCGGGTGGCCACCCAGCCGCCGAACGCGCCCCAGGCCAGCGACAGCAGGACGAGGCCCGCGAGCAGCGCGCGCAGCGCGGTCGGGGGTGCTCAGGGCGCGGCGGGGCGACGCCGGGGGCCGGCGGGGCGGGGCGCCCGGTGCGCGGCGGGGCGGGTCGCCGTGGCGGGAAGGGTGGCGGTCATGAGCCGATCTCCGCGATCTGCTGCTCGCCCAGGGTCACGAGCGCGCCTGGGCAGCGGCTGGAAGCCGTAGGTGCTCAGGTAGGACGCCTGGTTGCCCGTGGTGATGACCCACTTGAGGAAGGCTCGCAGCGCGCTGGCCTTGGCCGCGGTGGGCTGCCGGGTGCTGACGACGGCGTACTCGTAGTTGACGATCGGGTACCCGGTGGGCGACGGGCCGTCGATCAGCGAGATCGTCTCGTTGGGCGGCGTGAGCGACACGAAGCTGGCGACCGAGTCCTGGATCGCCTGCGCGGTCGGCAGCGTGTACTGGCCGGCGTAGTTCGCGAGCTCCGCCTCGCCGAGGTTGGCCGTCAGCGCCTGCGACAGGTAGCTGATCCCGTTGTAGGCGACGCAGCCGGGGGTGGACTCGCAGGCGTGCAGGACGTTGACGCTGCCCGCCTGCCGGGGACCTCGCCGGGGACGTTCGGCCAGGCGACCGTCGTGCCGTACCCGATCGTGTTGTTCCACTGCGAGTCGGGGGCGGACTCGAGCCGTGGACAGGTAGCTGGTGAACAGGAAGGTGTCACCGGACATGTCGGAGCGGTACACCGGCACGATCTTGATGGCCGGCAGGGTCACGTGCGGGTTGATCGCGGCGATCGCGCGGGTCGTCCCACATCGTGATGGTGCCCTCGTAGATCCCGGCGAGCACCGCGGCGTCGAGCCTGACGTGGCTCGGAGCTGCTCATGTCGGGCAGGTTGTAGATGACCGTCTGCGCGGCGATGGCCAGCGGGATGTTGACCAGGGCGGGGGTCTTCACCAGGTCGCCGCTTGACAGGTACGCGTCGGAGGCGCCGAGGTCCACCGTGCCGGCGGACGCGGCCGCGATGCCCTTGCCCGAGCTGGTGGACGCGGTCTTCACGGTCACGCCCGGGACCTGCCGCTGGTAGGCCGACGCCCAGGTGCCCATCAGCGGGTAGAGCAGGCTGCTGCCCGCCTCCGCTGATCGTTTCCGCCTGCGCGGACGCGGCGGTCACGGCCGCCGGCCTGGCCGGGCTGCGCCGCTGTCCCGCAGGCCGCGGTCGCCGCGGCGAGCGCCGTCCCGATCGTCATGCACAGCGCGGCCCTCCGCAGCCGGAAGCCGCGTCGTCCCGTCCCCGTCCCCGCCACCGTGAGGGGCTCCTCACTCGCTGTTTTGCCTGCCAGCCGTATTCACCGGGTTTCGAGCTGATTCTTACCGGCGCGCACGCTGATACGGAACCGCGAGCAGGACGGATGAGGGAAGATGTTCACCGGCCGGTCAGCCAGTGTTCACCTGGGCGCCGGGCTAGGCCCCGCGGACGACCCGCAGCTCGGTCCAGGCGCCCAGGTGGATCCGGTCGCCGTCGCGCAGCGGCACGGCCTGGCCGTGCGGGATCTCGCTGCCGTTGACCGCGGTGCCGTTCGCCGAGCCGGGGTCGACGACGGACCAGGTGCCGTCGGGGGCCTGGAGCAGCACCGCGTGCAGCCGCGACACGCCGGGGTCGGCCGGCGGCACGGACAGGTCGATCTCGGGGTCGATGCCGCTCGACGTGCTGTGCCGCCCGATCCGCACCTCGGTGCCCGCGAGCCGGAAGCGGCGCTGCGGGCAGTAGGCGGGGAACGCGATGCCGGCCGCGTCCGGGCCGCCCGCCGCCTGGACGCTGTCGTAGTAGGCGCGGTCCGCGCTCACCACGGCGGTCCACTCCGCGTCGGGCGCGGCGGCCGGGCCTGACCGGGCGCGCCCGGCGGCGCCTGCGCGGCAGGCACGGAAGCGGCGCGGCGCGGAAGCGGGCCGGCGCCGGGGCCGGGGGCGGCGGCAGGGGCGGGGCGGCGGGCGGGCGGGACCGGGCGGGCGGGGCGGTGGCGCCGGTACGCGTCCGGGCCGAACGTGTCCTGGCCGGCGAGGGTGAAGTCGTAGCCGCACGACTCGCAGAACTGGCCGGCCCGCGTGACGCCGCAGCGCGGGCAGGGCTCGCCGGGCACCGGCCGGTGCCGCCGGCGATGCCGCGCCAGGCCGGCCGCGGTGCCGCCCGCGGCGCCCCGCGCGGCGCCCGGCCGGCGCCCGGTCGGGCGCGAGGCTCGGCGCGGCGCCGATCAGGACGCCGCACACGTCGCAGAAGTCGTCGCTCGCCGACTGCGTGACCGGACGGGCAGGTCGCCACCGCGCTAGCCCTTCCTGACCCGGACCGTCTTCGTCGACCGCGTGTCGAGCGCCATCTCGGCGGCGGCGTCCACCTTCTTCTTCAGCCGGACGGTGCCGGTGGCCTCGTCCACCACGTCCACCACGCTGGCGAGCAGCCGGGCCGTCTCCTCGTTGCCCGCCTGGTGCGCCAGCGCGACCGCGCGGCCGAGCCGCGCGGTCGCGAGCTCCTCATCGCCCCGCTTGCTCGCCTCGAGGCCGTCCGCGATCGCGGCGGCGAGCTCCGCCTGCCCCGTGTAGCCCGCGACCCGCGGGTTGATCCTGGTGGACAGCGCCTCGTCGTCGGTCCAGGTCACCCGGATCAGGCCCTGGCCGAGCACCTGCTGGCCCTCGGCCGAGCTCGCCACCAGGCTGACCCGCGCGGCGAGCATCTCCTGGCCCAGGTTCGCCGGGTTCACCGTGACGGCCACGTGGTAGTCGCGGCTCTCCCCCGGCGCCCACGCGCCGGTCGGGTAGTCGCCTGCCTGCGCGCCCGAGGCCAGGCGGCGGCTCGTCAGGTCGTCGATGGCCGGCGCGACCTGCTTGACGAACTTCAGCGCCGCCTGCTGCGGCGTCCACACCCGCAGCAGGACGTCGGGCAGCTGCTTGCTCATCGCGCCGCGCATCAGCTCCTCGAAGTCGGCGGCGAGGCCGGCCGGGTCGACCACGATGTCGACGCTGCCGAGCAGCGCGGTGGAGATCTTGCGCAGCTCGCCGACCTCCCAGTCCGTGCCGACGCCGCGGCAGTCGCAGCGGAACACCCCCTCGCACAGGGCGATCGCCGCGGCGAGCTCGTCCGGCGTCTCGTGCTGGTTCTTGCCGTCGGTGAGCAAGATCGCGTGCCGCAGCGTCGCCGGGGAGGAGGAGAAGATCTGGTGCGCCAGCCGGAGCCACTGCCCGATCGCGGTCCCGCCGCTGGCCCGCAGCTGGCGCAGCGCGCGCCTTGGCCTCGGCCCTGGTGCGCTCGCCCGCGACCGCCATCGACCCGTCCGCCGGGTAGACGGGCCAGGCGGTGGACGTGCCCGCGACGATCGCGAACGACGTGCCGTCCCTGATCACGTCCACGGCGGCCGCGGTGGCCGCGCGGGCCTCGGCCAGCTTGGTCGGCGGGTAGTCCATCGACCCGGAGCAGTCGACGATGATGATCTCCGCGCTGCCGCCGCTCCGGCGGCGCGCTCGGCGCCGGGCGTCCCCGGTCTCGTCCGCGGTCACGGTGACGACCGCGCTGACGTCGCGCCCGCCGGCCGGCAGGTACGGGTTCTGGTCGATGTCCACGGTGAATCCGGGCAGGCTCGTCATCGCTGTCTCCTCGGCATCGCTGTTGTCTCCCGGGGGTCATATCCACGTCCGCGGGCGGACGCTGTTGGCCATGTCCACCAGTTCGACCCGCCGCTCGGGGATCAGGTTGGCGAGCGCGCGGTAGCCGCGCTCGAGCCCGAAGCGCAGCGCGCGCTCGTTCGGCTCGTAGCCGAGGATGCGCTCGGCCGCGGCCTGGGCGCCCGTTCGCCCGCGGGGCGGCCGGCCGGCCGGACACCCAGTCGAGCGCGGCGCGCAGGATCTCCACCGCGAGCTGGTGGCGGCGCGGGTCGTTGTCGTCGAGGGACAGCCGGCCGAGGCGCTGGTCGGCCTGGCGCAGGTCGTCGCCGGACAGCCCGGCCCCGCCCGCGACGAGCAGCCGGACGGCGGCGATCTGCGCCGCGGCGTGGTGGCTTGAGGTCTCGGGCACGGCGGCGACCGCGGCGATGGCGGTGACCCGGTCGCCGCTGGCGAGGTAGGCCCGGGCCGTGCCGAAGCCGGCGCTGACGTACGAGCGGTCGATGGTCCACACGAGCTGGAAGTAGTGCCGCGCCGCGGGCAGGTCGCCGGCCGCCTCGGCGGCGAAGGCGAGCGCGAGCTTGGGCGCGAGCTCGCCGGGAAGCTCGTCGTAGACGGCGCTGAACGCCGGCCGGGCCCGGTCGGGCTGGCCGCCCGCCAGCTCGCAGAGCCCGCTGTACCAGGCGACCCGCCAGTCACGCCTGCGCGGACGACGACAGCTCGGCCAGTGCGGCCTTCGCCGCGGTGCAGGTCGCCGGTCCCGATCAGCGCGCGGACCAGCGCCAGCCGGGTCTCCTGCGACTCGGCGACGCCCGGCGGGACGCCCGCGTCGCCGGTGACCGCGCCGAGCAGCGCCTGCGCCTGCTGGGCGGGGTCGAGGCCGGCCAGCGTGGCCAGGTAGCCGGCCGCCGGGTCGGTGCCGTCGGCCAGCGGGGCGGGCAGCCCGGCGACCACCTCGGCGGCCGGCGGCGGCGGCACGGCGAGGGCGCCGGTTGCCCGTTGCCGCGGCTCGCCGGGGTCAGGTCGGTGCCGATGGCCCGCAGCTCGGGGCTGAACAGGCCGGAGAACGCGGGCCTGGGCAGGCCGTCGTCGGCCGACAGCACCTCGCGCAGCACGCCGGTCAGCTGCTCGGCCATCTCCCCCGCCGACTGGAAGCGGCGGGCCGGGTGGCGGTGCGTGGCGCGGCGCAGCAGCCGCGCGTAGGACTCCTGCTGCGGCGAGCAGCGGCTCGTTGTCCGGCAGCCGGAACCGGTACTGCCCCTGGAAGCCGGCGAAGTCGAAGGTGAGCACCGCCAGCGTCCGGCCGACGGTGTACAGGTCGGAGCTCGGCGACGGCCCCTCGGTCTCGATCTCCGGCGCCTGGTAGCCGACCGTCCCGTAGATCGGGCCGTCGTCGTCGATGTAGCGGACGCCGCCCATGTCGATGAGCTTGAGCTGCTCTTCCGTCTGGATGATGTTGTCCGGCTTGAAGTCGCAGTAGACGAGCCCGCGGTCGTGCAGGTAGCCGAACGCGGGCAGGATCTCCAGCGCGTAGGCGAGCGCGTGGGCGAGCGGCACCGCGCCGCCGCGCTGGCGCGCGTCGAGCCGGATCTGCTTGAGCGACTTGCCGCCGACGTACTCCATCACGATGTAGCCGGCGGTCTCGCCGTCGCGCCGGCTGGCGTGCTGGACGAAGTTGTAGATGCGGACGATGTTCGGGTGCTCGAGCTGGGCGAGGAACCGCCCCTCGGCGACGGCGGCCGCCATCGCGTCCGCGTCCCCGGTGTTGAGCAGGCCCTTGAGCACCACCCAGCGGTCGCTGACGTTGTGGTCCCTGGCCAGGTAGATCCAGCCGAGCCCGCCGTGGGCGAGGCAGCCGAGCACCTCGTACTGCCCGGCCACCAGCTCGCCGGGGACCAGCTTGGGGCTGAAGGAGTACCGGGTGCGGCAGTTCGGGCAGAACCCCTCGGTCATGCCGGGCCTGCCGTCGCGCGACTGGCCGACGAGCTGCCCGCAGTTGCCGCAGAACCGCCGGCTCTCCGGGACCCGCGGGTCGGCGAGCACCGCCGCCGCCGGGTCGAGCGCCGGGACCGGCGGCACCTCGACGAGGCCGGCGCCGAGCCTGCCGCGCGACGACCGGCCGCTGCCCGGCCGTGAGCCGCGGGTGCCGGCCCGCTGCCGCTGCCGGCGCTGCCCAGGCCCGGTTGACCAGGCGCCGGACCCGGACGGCCCGGAGGCGACCGGGCCGAGCCTGATCCGCTCGGCCCGGCGCTGCTCGGCCTGCTCGGCCCGGAGCCGCCGGGCGCCGGCGCCGCCCGGGCTGCGCGCCCGCGTAGCGGATGCTCCCCGCGCTCGGCGCCGGCCCCCAGCCGGCGGCGCGGCGGCGGCGGGCGCCGGGGCGGGCGCCAGGCCGCAGACGTCGCAGTACCCGTCCTGAATCGTTCCGCCGCACCCCGGCTGGGTGCATGCCACAGCGGTCATCGCCGTCCTTCCGTCGCGAGGATCGCGCGCTGGTAGGCCGCCACGGCCGCCTCGGCCGCCGCCAGGTCGCACGGCGCCGTCCACAGCAGGCCGTACGCCTGCGTCGTGCCGGGCGGCCAGGTCCGGGTCCTCGGCCGCGCCGAGGCGGGCGGCCTTGGCCTTGTAGGCGCGCAGCAGCCCGCGCAGCTCGTCCCGCTTGTCGATGGCGGCCGCCGCCGCCTGGCGCACGCTCGGCGGTCTCGCGCGGCCGCGGCGGCCAGCTCGGCCTCGCACCGGTCAAGCTCCGCCGCCAGCCGGCTCCACTGCCCGCCGGCGGCCAGCGCGCCGAGGCTGGCGAGCGGCGGCGTCGGGGATCTCGGGCGGCAGCGGCGGCAGCGCGCTGATCCGCGCCGCCGCGTCCCGCCGCGCCGCGACGGCGTCCTGGCGGGCCGTGCGGGCGGCCGCGGCGGCGGCCGCCAGGTCGTCGATCCGGTGCCGGGCCTGCTGCCGCAGCCGGTCGAGCTCGGCGATCCGCGGGGTGAGCGCCGCGACCTGCTCGCGCAGCCGGTCGGCGGCCGCGGTGTCGACGCGCCCGTCGCCCGCGGCCCTGCTGGCCGTCCGCGCCCGGCGACGGCCGCCACAGGGCCAGCGGGTCGGCGTTGGCGGCGGCGCGCTGGGCCGCCACGGCGTCCTCGGCGTCGCGGAACTCCGCCTGGATGTCCGCGCCGAGGCCGTCGGCCAGCGGCCGGACGCGGGCCAGCTCCGCGGTCGCCGCGTCGAGCGGCACGGCCGACGGCGGCCCAGACGGCCTCGACGGCCGAGGTCACCTCGGTCACCTCGGTGAACGCGCGGCGCATCGCGCCGACGGCGGCGGCCAGCGTGACCGGCGGGCGGCCGGCCGACGCCAGGTCCCTGCGGGCGAGCGGCACCGGGGCGCCCGGCAGCTGGACGCAGCCCCCGGTGAGCAGCTCGTTGAGCTCGGGCAGGTCCTTGCGCGCCGGGCGCTTGGCGCCGGTGCCGAGCGCGGCGACCCGGTCGACGACGGCCGAGTACGCCAGGAAGGTCTCCCACAGGGTCGCCAGGGCCGCGGACGCCGCCGCCCAGCGGTCCCGCGTCTGCCCGGTCAGCGCCGCGCCCTCGAGGACCTGCTTGGCGAAGCTGCCGTCGAGCTCGAGGAGGTTCGCCTGGACGGCGTCCCGTTCCGCGAGCACCGCGGTCACCCGCTGCGCCGCGGTCTCCTCGGGCGTCACGCGACCTCCGCACCGGCCGCCGGTGCCGCCACCATCGAACCTGACATCCCGTCCCTGCTCCTGGCCCGCAGCGATGCCCACATGAACAGCCTTCCTCGTCGCGCGCCCGCGACGGAGTTCCTTTTTACCTTAGTGCGCGCGCATTTTAAGCAGACCCGGGCCGGATCGGCGGCGCTGCCTGGTCAGGGTAACCAAAAGTTCACTTTCGGCCGGCCGGGCGGCGCCGCCGGCGCGGCGGCCCGCGCCGCGCCCCGCCGGGCGCTCAGTTTCCCGAGCTGAACGCGGCGTCGAACGCCGCGGCGGGCGGCGTCGAAGTCGAACTGGCGCAGGAACGCCAGCGCCTGCGGCGCCCCCTGCAGCCGGTCCATGCCCGCGTCTTCCCACTCAACCGATATCGGGCCGGAGTACCCGATCGAGTTGAGCATGCGGAACACGTCCTCCCACGGCACGTTGCCGCGCCCGGCGGACACGAAGTCCCAGCCGCGCCGCGGGTCGCCCCACGGCAGGTGCGAGCCGAGCCGCCCGTTGCGGCCGTCGAGCCGCTTGCGGGCCTCCTTGCAGTCCACGTGGTAGATCCGGTCCCTGAACTCCCCGAGGAAGGCGACCGGGTCCAGGTCCTGCCACACGAAGTGGCTCGGGTCGAAGTTCAGCCCGAACGCCGCCCGGCGGTCCACCGCTTCCATGGCGCGGTGCGCCGTCCAGAAGTCGTAGGCGATCTCGCTCGGGTGCACCTCGTGCGCGAACCGCACGCCCTCGGCGTCGAACACGTCGAGTACCGGGTTCCAGCGCTCGCGCGAAGTCCGCGTAGCCGCGCTCGATCATCGACTCGGGCACCGGCGGGAACATGGCGACCGTGTGCCAGATCGACGAGCCGGTGAAGCCGACCACGGTCTGCACCCCGAAGGCGGCCGCCGCCCGCGCCGTGTCCGCGATCTCCGCCGCCGCGCGCCGCCGCACCCCCTCGGGGTCGCCGTCGCCCCAGATGCGCGCGGGCAGGATGCCCTGGTGCCGCTCGTCGATCGGGTGGTCGCAGACCGCCTGGCCGACGAGGTGCGCGGAGATCGCCCAGCACTTCAGGCCGTACTTGTCGAGCAGCGCGTGCCTGCCGGCCAGGTAGCCGTCCTCGCGCAGCGCCCGGTCGACCTCGAAGTGGTCTCCCCAGCAGGCGATCTCGAGCCCGTCGTAGCCCCACGAGCTCGCCAGCCTGCAGACTTCCTCGAACGGCAGGTCCGCCCACTGCCCGGTGAAAAGGGTAAAAGGCCGTGCCATCAGGTCACCCTCTCCCATGAGTTGCCGGACGCGGCGCTGCGCGCGACCGCGTCGAGTACCCGCTGCACCGCCAGGCCGTCGGCGAACGACGGCAGCGGCTGGGCGCCGTCCGCGATCGCCGTCAGCAGGTCCCTCGCCTGGTGGGTGAACGTGTGCTCCCAGCCGAGCGTGTGCCCGGGCGGCCACCAGCCGGACAGGTAGGGATGGCCGGCCTTCGGTGACCAGGATCGCGGCGGAACCCGCTGGCCGCGCCGTCGTCGCGCCGCGTCGAAGAACTCAAGCTCGTTGAGCCGCTCCAGGTCGAACGCGAGGCTGCCCGCCGACCCGTTCAGCTCGACCCGCAGCCCGTTCTTGCGCCCGGTCGCGTACCGGGTGGCCTCGAAGGACGCCAGCGCGCCGGAGGCGAGCCTGCCCGGTGAAGACCACCGCGTCGTCCACGGTGACCGTGCCGCGGGCGCCCGCCTTCCGCCCACGGGGCCGCCGGCCAGCGGGCGCTCGCGGACGAAGGTCGCGCTGACCGCGGACACCCCGGTGATCTCGTCGCCGGTCAGGTAGCGGGCCAGGTCGACGATGTGCGCGCCGAGGTCGCCGAGTGCACCGGACCCGGCGCGCTCCGCCTGCATCCGCCAGGTCATCGGCGCGTCCGCGTCGGCGAGCCAGTCCTGCAGGTAGACGGCGCGGAAGTGGCGCAGCGAGCCGATGCGGCCCTGCTCGACGAGCCGCCTGGCCAGCGCGAGCGCGGGGACGCGGCGGTAGTTGAAGCCGACCATGGCCCGCGCGCCGCCGTGCGTAGGCGGCGTCGGCGGCGGCCTTCATCGCCTCGGCCTCGGCCAGGGTGTTGGCGAGCGGCTTCTCGCACAGCACGTGCTTGCCCGCCGCCAGGGCGGCGATCGCGATCGGCGCGTGCAGGTCGCCGGGCGCGGCAGATGTCGACCAGCTGGACGTCATCGCGGGCGATCAGCGCCCGCCAGTCGGTCTCGCGGCGGCCCAGCCGAGGCGGCCCGCCGCCGCCTCGGCCGCCGCCTTGTCGCGGCCGCAGATGGCGGCGAGCCGCGGCCGCAGCGGGACGTCGAACACCCGGCTCACCGTGTTCCAGGCCAGCGAGTGGGCCCGGCCCATGAACGCGTAGCCGACCATGCCGACGCCGATGCGGTGTCAGTCGCGGCGACATACGGGTCCCATTGGGTATCGAGCGGCGCCGGGCGCCTCGAAGCGGGTCTCCACCGGCTCGAACGCGGCGCTGACGGCGGACCGCTCGATGGCGGTCATCATCTCGAGCACGTGCAGCGCCATCTCGCCGGAGGCGCGGTGCGCGCGCGCCGCCGCGGATGGCGCGGACCATGTCGACGACGCCGGTCCCGCGCCCGGCCGCCGCGCCCTCGGCGGGGATCACGGTCCAGTCGGCGTCGCCGGCCCGGCGGACGCGCAGGTCGCCGTCGAAGCGGTTCGGGTCGGGGACGGCCAGCGTCGGCCTCGGTGCCGGTGATCTCGACGAAGCCCGAGCGCGACAGCGGCGAGTCCCAGCTGAACAGCAGCGACGCGGCCTGGCCGGCGACGTACTCGGCGAGCGCGGCGACGTAGGTGGGCACGGCGACGTCGAACGCGGTGCCCGCGCGCGGCCCGGAGCCGATGACGCGCGACTCGCGCGGCCTGCGGCCGACGGCGGCGACCCGCCGCGCCGGGCCGAACAGCGTCGCGAGCACGGACAGGTAGTACGGCCCGAGGTCGAACAGCGGGCCCGCGCCCGGTGCGAACAGGAACTCCGGGTCAGGGTGCCACGACTGCGGCCCCGGCCCCTGCAGCAGGGTGAGCGCGGTAAGCGGCGTCCCGATGGCGCCGGAGTCGATGAGCCTGCCTGGCGGTCTGCAGGCCCGCGCCGAGCACGGTGTCCGGCGCGCAGCCGACGCGGACCCCGGCCGCGTCCGCCTGGCTGAGCAGCGCGCGCCCGGCGGCGACGTCGAGCGTCAGCGGCTTCTCGCTCCACACGTGCTTGCCCGCCGCGATCGCGGCCGCGGTCACCTCGGCGTGCGCGGCGGGGACGGTCAGGTTCACGACCAGCTGGACGTCGGGATGGCCGAGCGCGTCGGCCGCGCTGCCCCACTCCGGCACGCCGTAGGCGGCCGCCTGCGCCTTGGCCCGGCCCGCGTCGACGTCGGCGCAGATCACGACCGCCACGTCGGGGAACGCGGTCAGGTTCTGCAGGTACTGGCTTGCTGATGTTGCCGCAGCCGATGACCGCGACGCCGAACGGCCGCGGCCGGTCACCGGGCGCTGGCTCACGGGCGGGCGGGGTCGCGAGCCCGCGGCCGGTGAGCCAGGCTGAGGCTGTCACGGACGGCGGTGAGCACGTCGGTGGCGCAGCGGTCGAGTTCGACCACGTGCCACTCGGCGGACGGGCAGGCGGCGAGGATCTCCGCGACCGGCATCCGGCCGGCGCCGACCGCGGTCATCGGGTCGTCCTTGGTGACCGGGCCGTCCTTCACGTGCAGGTAGCGGACCCGGTCGCCGAGCCTGCCGAGCAGGGCGGGCACGTCCTGGCCGCGCGACCGCCGCCCAGTAGGTGTCGACCTCGAGCAGCACGGCCGGGTCGAGCGCGTCCGCGAGCGCCTCGAGGCCCGTCCGCGGCCGGCCGACCGGGGCGAGCTCGAAGGCGTGGTTGTGGTAGCCGAACCGCAGTCCCCGGCCCGCCGCCCTGGCGGCGGCCTCGTTGAGCTCGCGGGCCAGCGCCGCGATCGCGTCGGCGTCGGCGAAGCGCTCCGGCGGGACCGACGGCACGATCACCGTGTCCGCGCCGACGGTCTCTGGCGCCGTCGAGCAGCGCGTCGGCGTCCTCGCCGAGCGCCCGCGCGTGCACGGAGCACACGGCGAGCCCGGCCTCGTCGAGGTCGGCGCGCAGCGCCTCGGGGTCGGTCAGCACGTCGTACGGCTCGACCGCGCCGTACCCGAAGCCCCTGATGGCGCCGAGCACGGCCTTGCGCCCGGACGCGAGCTGGTCCCTGACGGTGTAGAGCTGCAGGGCCAGCGGATTGCTCGTCAAGTCGTCGCAGCCTTTCGCGTTCGGGTGACCGCCCCAACGCACGCTAAAGATCACATAGAGACGTGTCAATGGGGCCGAGCGTGGCGCCGGGGGCGCGGGTAGCCGCTCGGCGACGGGCGGTCACGCGGCCGCTGCGACCCGGCGCTGAGGCGGCGTGCTTAACCCTGCGCGGGCGGCGGTGCGGACCCGCGCGGGCGCGGGACCTTACCCTGGCGCGGGACGGCGGGGACGGCGTCGGGGCGCGGCGGGAACGGGATGATGACCACCGTGATGTTGTCGAGGCCGCCCGAGTCGAGGGCGAACTTCGCCAGGTCGGCGGCGGCGTCGAGCGGGCGGGTCAGCGCGGCGGGCATGGCCATGGCGGCGAGCTCCGCGGCCTCCGGGCGGTAGTTCCACAGCCCGTCGGAGCACAGCAGCAGCACGCCGGGCCCGGTCGGGGTGAACTGCTCGACGTGCGGCTCCGGCTCGGGCAGGTCAGCGCCGAGCCAGCGGGTGATGACGTGCGCCTGCGGTGAGGCCATCGCCTCGTCCATGGTGGCGAGGCCGGCCGCGACGATCTCCTCGGCGAGCGAGTCGTCCCTGGTCACCCGCCTGGAGCCGCCGGTGATGTCGATGGTGTCGTTCGGCCCGGCCGGGGCGGGCGCGTTCGCGGCGAGCCAGTAGGCGCGGCTGTCGCCCAGCCAGCACACCGTGACCTGCCGCTGGCTGACGATCGCCGACACGTACGTCGAGGCGGGCGCGCCGTCCGGGCCCGCCAGCTCGGTCAGCGCCCGGCCCGCGGCCTTGACCGCCGTCCGGGAGACGGCCTCCGGGTCCTCGCCCCGCTCCGCCCCCTCGGCGAGCAAGGTGATCCCGGCGTTCACCGCCGTCCACGACGCCTCGTCCGGGCGCGGCGCCGAGGACACCCCGTCGCAGACAATCGCGACCGCGACCGGGCCGTCGTCGGTGTCCGCGACCGCGAAATGCATCGCGTCCTCGTTCCGCGAATGCCGCAGGCCGCGGTCGCTGACCCCGGCCACCTGGCCGAGGTCCTCCTCCATGTGATCCCTGTCCGCCACAACCCGCCGTCCGCAGGACGGGCAGTAGCCATCCTCACCTGCGACAACAGGATCCGCGGAGTCAGTTGAACACGCCGTGCACATTCTCGCGCCTGGCGAATCATCCCGCGACGTGCTCATAGCCGAATCCCCGCTCCTGTCCGCCTGGCGACATTCCGCTCGCCAGGACATTAGCCTATGTCCGCCAGGGTCAGGACGCCATTTTTTCCTTTTTCGAAGGGCTTTCTTCGCTGGGCGAACGGTAAGTCCCCCGGGGGCGCGCCCCGGCTCGCGCGGTGACTCGGCCTCCGGCTCACGGGTACGGCAGGCTGATCGCGTCGCCGATGCGGTGCACGCGCAGCGCGTTGGTCTTGCCCGGGCTGCCGGGCGGGCTGCCCGCCACGATGACGATCTTGTCGCCGATGGCGCAGCGGCTCAGGCTGACCAGGGCCGAGTCGACCGCGTGCACCATGTCGTCGGTGTGCCGCACGGTCGGGCACGATGAACGTCTCGACGCCCCAGGTGAGGGCGAGCTGGCTCCTGATGGCCGGGTCGGTGGTGAACGCGAGCAGCGGGATCGGCGAGCGGTACCTGGCCAGGCGGCGCGCGGTCTCGCCGGTCATCGTGAACGCGACCAGGGCCTTGGCCCCGACGATCGCGCCGACCTCGGCGGCGGCGCGCGCGATCGCGCCGCCGGTGGTGGTCGGCATCCGCGACAGGTGGTGCTCGGCGCGCAGCGAGGACTCCTCGGCCGCGGCGACGATCCTGCTCATGGTGGCGACCGTCTCGATCGGGTAGGCGCCGACGCTGGTCTCGGCGGACAGCATCACCGCGTCCGCGCCCGGCGGCGACCGCGCCGGCCACGTCGGAGACCTCGGCGCGGGTCGGGCGCGGCGAGCTGATCATCGACTCGAGCATCTGGGTCGCCACGATGACCGGGCGGGCCCGCTCCCTGGCCAGCTTGATCGCCCGCGTCTGCACGGTGGGCACCTGCTCAAGCGGCAGCTCGACGCCCAGGTCGCCGCGGGCGACCATGATGCCGTCGAAGGCGTCCACGATGTCGGGCAGGACGTTGACCGCCTCCGGCTTCTCGATCTTGGCGATCAGCGGGACGTCCGGGCGGCCCATGTCGGTCATGATCTTGCGGGCCAGGCTCGCGTCGTCCGGGCTGCGGACGAAGGACATCGCGACGATGTCCGCGCCGGTGGCCAGCGCCCAGCGCAGGTCGGCCTCGTCCTTGTCGGTCAGCGCGGGGGCGCTGACGTTGATGCCGGGCAGGTTGATGCCCTTGTGGTCGGAGATCTTGCCGCCGACGACGACCCGCAGGTGCACCCGGCTGCCGCTGACGCCGGTGACGTCGAGCTGGACGTTGCCGTCGTCGATGAGGATGCGGTCGCCGGCCCGCACGTCGTCGGCGAGGCCCTCGTAGGTGGTGGACGCCTCGTGCTGGTTGCCGGGGATGTCCTCGGTGGTGATGACGAACTCGTCGCCGGCGCTGAGCCGGACCGGGCCGCCGGGGAACTCGCCGAGGCGGATCTTCGGCCCCTGGAGGTCGGCGAGGATGCCGACCGACCGGCCGGTCGCGTCGGACCCGGCCCGGACGCGGCCGGTACGTCTCAAGGTGGTCGGCCTGGGTCCCGTGGCTCATGTTGAGCCGCGCGACGTCCATGCCGGCCCCGATCAGCGCGGTGATCTGCTCCTGGCTTGAGGTCGCTGGCCCTAGGGTGCAGACGATCTTCGCACGCCGGCTCATCCTTCATCCCCTTCCGGTGGTCTATACCACCCTAGCCCATCCTGGGGCGCTGGTGACCGGGGTCACAAAGTGTTCACTTAGCCGTTGTATACGGTATGCGCAGCGTGAAGGCCGCAGGGCGGTATTGGCGAAGGGCAGGGCGGCGCTGGCCGGCGCCGGGCGGGCGCCGGGCGCTCAGCCGGCGTAGCCGCGCGGGGGGCGGGGCCGCGTGCTGCCGGGCCGACCCAGTGGTGGTAGCTGGCCTCCCAGGCGCCGTCTGCGCGCTCCGCGGCGAGGACCGCGTTGACGAAGCGGACGAAGTCCGGGTGCTGCCTTGGAGATCGCGAGGCCGTAGGGCTCGTCGGTCAGCTCGGGGCCCACGACCTTGGTGAAGGGGTCCTGCGCCTGCGAGCCCGTACAGGATCGAGTCGTCGGTGGAGACCGCCGCCACCTGGTCCTGCTGCAGCAGGACCAGGCAGTCGGTCCAGTACGGGACCTGGACGACCTTCGGGTGCGACGGGTAGTCCGCGATGGTGGTCACCGAGTCGGAGCCGTTGGTCGCGCACACCTTCTGGCCGCCGAGGTCGGCCAGGCCGCCGGTCGCGCGTCGAGTTGTCGGGGATCAGCACCCGCTGGTGCGCGTCGAAGTAGACGCTGGAGAAGTCGACCTGCTGCAGCCGGTCGCAGGTGATCGTCATCGTGTGCGCGACGATGTCCACGCTGCCGTTGGGGATGTCGGGGATCCGCTCGGCGTCGGTGATCGCCTTGTACTGGACCTTGTCGGGGTTGCCGAAGATCGCCTGGGCCACGGCGCGGATCATGTCGATGTCGAACCCCTCGATGTGGCCGTCGAGCGGGTTGAGGTAGCCGAAGTGGTAGGTGCTCTGGTCCACCCCGGCGATCAGGTAGCCGCGCGCGCTGATCGTGGCCATGTACGAGCCCGGGGTCACCTGCGGCGGGCCGAGCGGGGCGAGGCTGGAGGCCGCGGGGTCGCACGTGGCGGCGGCGCTCTTCCGCTGGCCCGCGACTGGCCGGCCGCGCGGGCCCCGGCCGCCGGGCGGGCGGCGCGGCGCGCGGCGGTGCCCGCGGGACGGGGCGCGGCCTGGCGCGGCGCGGGCGCCGCCGCGCAGCCGGCCGCGGCGGCCAGCACGGCCACGGCGGCGAGCGCGACGGCGGCCGCCGCCCGCGCGCGCGGCCGGCCCGCCCGGGCGGGCGCGCCTGCAACGGTTCACGGGCCTGGCCTCCTGTTCACCGGTACTCCGCCAGGCGGCGGCTCAGGCCCCAGGCGCAGGCGGCGGCCATGAGCAGCGCCGCCACGATGAGGCCCGCTTCAAGCGCGGTGTAGGCGGCTCGACGCGGAGCGCGCGGTCGAGTCGAATACGGTCTGGTCGCTCGCTGATCGCCGAGGTGAGGTCGCCCGACAGCCGCGCGAACGACGCGCCCGCGTCGCCCGGCCGCGTGCCGAGGACCGACGCGACGGCCGCGGGGTGGTTCCCGTTGTCGTCGAGCGACCGGACCGGGCGTGCGCGGCGAACCAGGCCCGCGCGTCGCTGACCGCCGCGGCCACCGCCGGCGCGGCCGGGGTGCCCTGGGCGGCCGTCGCCGCGGCGGTGAGCAGCGTGCCCGGTCCTGGCCCGAGGACGCTGCTCCTGCGTCAGGTAGTCCGACCTGGTAGGCGTCGTCGCCGGTGTTGTCGATCAGGGTGAGGCTCTCGTCGGCGTGCGCCTCCTGCACCGCGATGCCCACCTGGGCGACCGCCTCGACCGTCGCCGAGCCGCGGGCCTGCGCGTCGCAGCAGGTCGCCCCGGGCGCCGAGGTAGGCGGCGGCGAGCCAGGCCAGCGAGACGACGACGAGGACGCCCGCCGCGACCAGGCCGACGTTGAGCACCCGGTTGGTGCGCCCGCGCAGCCAGCGCGACGCCCGGAGCAGCAGGTAGCCGAGCGGCGAGGCCGGTCGCCAGCGTGACGCAGAAGAGCGGCAGCCCGGTCGCCTGCGGCGCTGGCGCCGCTCAGGCTCGCGTTCTCGGTGGCGTACAGGTCCTTGGCGTCAGGCAGCAGCGTGGTCCGCATGAGCCCGGAGGCTTCCCGCAGGTAGGCGGCGCCGAGCGGGCAGCGCGAGCCGGTTGTCCGCGGTGGCGTTGCCGATCTCCTGGGTGTAGGTCGGCAGGTCCGCGGCGAGGGCGTTCAGGTCCCGCGCGGCGTCCCCGGTGCCTGCACCGCCCTGGGCGGTCGCGCTCTCGATGCCGGCTTCCGCCGCGGCGATGTCGGCCTGGTACCGCTGCCTCGTGGCGGCCGGCTCGATCCCGCCGGTGAGGAAGGCCGTCGTGGCGGCGTCGTTGGCGTCCGACAGCCTGCGCGTAGATCCGCTGCGCGTCCAGGCTCAGCGGCTCGCGCGTGCTCACCACGCTCGCGGCGGCCGCCGAGTACCGGGTGGCGGTGAAGGCGGCGAGCGCGCCCCAGGCGAGGCTGAGCAGGACCAGGCCGATGAGGACCAGCCACAGCCGCCCGGGGTCGTCGCCAGGTCAAGGCCGCGCCGCCGGATCCGCCCGCGCGCGGCCCGGCCGGCCGCACCGCCGGCGCGTACCGCAGCGTGCACCATTCCGCCGCTCCCCGACGGCCAAAGAGCTCCAATGCAGTACAGAGTACCGCCATTTCCGGCCTTTACCCAGGCCCGGTCCATGCGCGGCTCCGACACCGAGTCGTTATGCGGCTGCTGCCTCGTCCGGCGCCGTCGGCCGCGGCGTCAGCGCGTCCTCCGGCCGCGGCGCGCCCGGGCGCGGCTGCCGCGCCGGACACGGGTGAACCGGGCGGTGCTCGGCTAGACGAGCGGCCGCGCCGTCGGCGGGATCGCGCACCGGGAGGGCCGGGCGGGCGCAGGGCGCGCAGGTACTGGTCGGCGGAGGCCGCGGCGCTGCGGCCCTCGGCGATCGCCCAGACGATCAGCGACTGGCCGCGGCCCATGTCGCCGGCCACGAACACGCCGGGCACCGACGTCTGGTAGGAGGCGTCGCGGGCCACGTTGCCGCGCGCGTCGAAGTCCACGCCGAGGTCCTCGAGCAGGCCGGGCTTCTCGGCGCCGGTGAAGCCCATCGCGAGCAGCACCAGGCTCGCACGGTATCTCCCTGCGGGTGCCGGGTACCGGCGCGAACCGGCCGCCCTCGAAGGCCACCTCGGTCAGGCGCAGCGCCCGCACCGCGCCGCTCGGCGTCGCCGACGAACTCCTCGGTGGAGACCGCGTAGACGCGCTCGCCGCCCTCCTCGTGCGCGGAGGAGACCCGGTAGATCATCGGGTAGGTCGGCCACGGCTGGTTCGTCGCGCCCTGGACTTCGGCGGCCGGGGCATGATCTCCAGCTGCGTCACCGACGCGGCCCCCTGGCGGTGCGAGGTGCCGAGGCAGTCCGCGCCGGTGTCGCCGCCGCCGATGATCACGACGTGCTTGCCCGCGGCGCTGACCGGCGAGTCCGCCCCGTGCCGGTTGGCGAGGGGCAGGAACTCCATCGCCTGGTGGATGCCGGCCAGGTCGCGGCCAGGCACCGGCAGGTCGCGGGCGACCCGCGCGCCGCCGGCGAGGACGACCGCGGAGAATCCCGCGAGCTGCGCCGCCGACTCGACTCGGCGCGCCGGTCACGAACCGGGTGCCCTCCGCCTCCATCTGCGCGACCCGCCGGTCCAGGTGCCGCTTTTCCATCTTGAACTCGGGGATGCCGTAGCGGAGCAGCCCGCCGACGGCGTCGTCGCGCTCGAAGACGGTCACCTGGTGCCCGGCCCGCGTCAGCTGCTGCGCGGCGGCGAGCCCGGACGGGCCCGACCCGACGACGGCGACCGTGAACCCGGTGAGCGTTTCCGGGATGACGGGGACGACGCCGCCGTCCGCCCAGGCCCGGTCGATGATCTCGACCTCGACCTGCTTGATCGTGACCGGGTCGGCGTTGATGCCGAGCACGCAGGCCGTCTCGCAGGGCGCGGGGCACAGCCGCCCGGTGAACTCGGGGAAGTTGTTGGTCGCGTGCAGCCGGTCGGCCGCGGCCGCCCAGTCGGACCGGTAGACGAGGTCGTTCCACTCGGGGATGAGGTTGCCGAGCGGGCAGCCGTTGTGGCAGAACGGGATGCCGCAGTCCATGCAGCGCGCCGCCTGCCGCTCGGTCCGCTCGGACGCGAACGGCTCGTAGACCTCGCGCCAGTCCGTGAGCCGGACGTCGACGGGACGCCGCCGCGGCGTCTCGCGGGCGGTCGTCAAGAAGCCCTTGGGGTCACCCATGATCTACTCCCCGTCCTTAACCGTGTGCCGCGGCCATGACGGCCTCGTTGACGTCCCGGCCCTCGCGCTCGGCGGCCGACGCCGCGAGCAGGACCCGCTTGTAGTCCTTCGGCATGACCTTGGTGAACCGGTCGGCCGCGGACTCCCAGGAGGCGAGCAGCCGGGCGGCCACCGCCGAGCCGGTCTCGGCGTGGTGCCGGGAGACCACCTCGTGCAGGAAGTCCACGTCGGGGTCTTCCAGCGGGTCGATGTCGACCATCTCCCGGTTGAGCCGCGCGGCGTTCAGGTCGAGCACGTAGGCGACGCCGCCGGACATGCCGGCGGCGAAGTTCCGCCCGGTCGGCCCGAGGATCACCACGCGCCCGCCGGTCATGTACTCGCAGCCGTGGTCGCCGACGCCCTCGGCGACGGCCAGGGCGCCGGAGTTGCGGACGCAGAACCGCTCGCCCACCATGCCGCGCAGGAAGATCTCCCCGCCCGTCGCGCCGTACCCGATCACGTTCCCCGCGACGACCTGGGTCTCCGCCTCGAACGGCGAGTCGGGGGACGGGGCGACGACCAGGCGGCCGCCGGACAGCCCCTTGCCGAGGTAGTCGTTGGCGTCGCCGGTCAGCCTCAGCGTGATGCCGCGCGGCACGAAGGCGCCGAACGACTGGCCCGCCGAGCCGGTGAACGCGACCGTGATCGTGTCGGCGGGCAGTCCCTCGCCGCCCCACCGCCTGGTCACCTCGTAGCCGAGCATGGTGCCGACGGTCCGGTTGACGTTGCGGATCGGCAGCTCCAGGCGGACCGGGAGGCCTTCCTCCAGGGCGCCCTCGGCGAGCTGGATGAGCGTGTTGTCGAGGGCCCGGTCCAGGCCGTGGTCCTGCTCGGTGACCCGGTGCAGCGCCATCGCGGGCCGGACCCGTCGAACGCGCCCTCCGGCGCGTGCAGCACCGGGGTGAGGTCGAGCCCGGCGGCCTTCCAGTGCGACACGGCGAGCGCGGTGTCGAGCAGGTCGACGCGCCCGACGGCCTCCTCGATCGAGCGGAGCCCGAGCGCGGCGAGGTACTCGCGGACCTCTTCCGCGATGAACTCGAAGAAGTTCACCACGAACTCCGGCTTGCCGGTGAACCGCTTGCGCAGCTCCGGGTTCTGCGTGGCGACGCCGACGGGACAGGTGTCCAGGTGGCAGACCCGCATCATGATGCAGCCGCTGACGACCAGCGGCGCGGACGCGAACCCGAACTCCTCGGCGCCGAGCAGCGCGGCGATGACCACGTCCCTGCCGGTCTTGAGCTGGCCGTCCACCTGCACGACGATCCGGTCGCGCAGCTTGTTGCGCAGCAGCGTCTGCTGGGTCTCGGCGAGGCCGAGCTCCCAGGGCGCGCCCGCGTGCTTGAGCGAGGTCAGCGGGGCGGCGCCGGTGCCGCCGTCGTGCCCGGAGATCAGCACGACGTCGGCGTGCGCCTTGGAGACGCCCGCCGCGACCGTGCCGACGCCCACCTCGGCGACCAGCTTCACGTGCACCCGGGCGGCCGGGTTGGCGTTCTTCAGGTCGTGGATGAGCTGCGCCAGGTCCTCGATCGAGTAGATGTCGTGGTGCGGCGGCGGCGAGATCAGGCCGACGCCGGGCGTGGAGTACCTGGTCTTCGCGATCCACGGGTACACCTTGTGCCCGGGCAGCTGGCCGCCCTCCCCCGGCTTGGCGCCCTGCGCCATCTTGATCTGCAGGTCATCGGCGTTGACCAGGTACTCGCTGGTCACGCCGAACCGGCCGGACGCCACCTGCTTGACGGCGGAGCGGCGCAGGTCGCCGTTGGGGTCGGGGCTGAACCGGTCGGGGTCCTCGCCGCCCTCGCCGGTGTTGGACCGGCCGCCGAGCCGGTTCATCGCGATGGCCAGGGTCTCGTGCGCCTCGGCGGAGATCGACCCGTAGGACATCGCCCCGGTGGCGAACCGCTGCACGACCGACGCGACCGGCTCCACGTCGTCGATCGGAATCGCCCGAACGGATGCGGCTGACTCGCCCTGCCCGTCGATTCCCTTGATGCGGAGCAGGCCGCGCAGCGTCTTCAGCTTCGCCGACTGGTCGTCGATCAGCGAGGTGTACTCCTTGAAGATCTCGTACCGGCGGCTGCGCGTCGCGTGCTGCAGCTTGAACACCGTCTCCGGGCTGAACAGGTGCGGCTCGCCCTCGCGCCGCCACTGGTACTCCCCGCCGATCTCCAGGCGGCGGTGGCTGAGCCCGGCGCCGCCCGGCGGCGACGGCCGCGCGGCGGGCGGCCTCCTCGGCGAGCACGGCGAACCCGACGCCGCCGAGGCGGGAGGCGGTGCCGGCGAAGCAGGTGCCGACGACCTCGTCGCCGAGGCCGATCGCCTCGAAGATCTGCGCGCCGGTGTAGGAGGCGACGGTGGACACGCCCATCTTCGACATGACCTTGAGCAGGCCCTTGCCGAGGGCCTTGATGAGGTTCTTCTCGGCCCGGTCCGGCGTGATGGGCTGCCCGGAGGCGCTGACGCAGCTCGCCCGCGGCGGCGAGGTCGCGGACGGTCTCGATCGCCAGGTACGGGCAGATGGCGGCGGCGCCGTAGCCGACGAGCAGCGCGATGTGGTGGGTCTCGCGGGCGTCGCCCGACTCGACGATGAGGCCGACCCTGGTGCGGGTCTTCTCCTTGATCAGGTGGTGGTGCACCGCGCCGGTCGAGCACCAGCGACGGGATCGGGATCAGGTTGTCGTGCTCGGGGCCCCGGTCCGAGAGGACGATCAGGCGGGCGCCGTGCTCGATCGCCTGGTGGACCTCGGCGCAGATCTCGGCCAGCCGGGCGCGCAGGCTGTCGCCCTTGTCGGCAGCACTGGCGCCGGCCGGGTCGAAGCGGCCGTCGACGACGTGGGTGGCGAGCCCGGGCATGTTCCCGTCGTCGTTGATGTGCACGAGCTTGGCCAGGTCCTGCTCGCCGATCACCGGGAACGGCAGGATCACCTGGCGGCACGAGGCCGGGCCCGGGTCGAGCAGGTTCTGCTCCGGGCCGATGTTGGTGCCGAGCGAGGTGACGAGCTCCTCGCGGATCGCGTCCAGCGGCGGGTTGGTGACCTGCGCGAAGAGCTGGGTGAAGTAGTCGAAGACCAGCCGGGGCCGGTCGGAGAGCACGGCCACCGGGGTGTCGGTGCCCATCGAGCCGATCGGCTCCGCGCCGGCCCGCGCCATGGGGGCGAGGATGACGCGCAGCTCCTCTTCGGTGTAGCCGAAGGTGCGCTGGCGGGTCAGCAGGTTCGCCGCGGTTGGCCCCAGCCCCCCGATCCGGCCGCTCCCGGTCGGGCAGGTCGTCCAGGTGCACCTGGCCGGCGTGCAGCCAGTCCTGGTAGGGGTGCTCGGCGGCGAGGGCGGACTTGACCTCTTCGTCCTCGACGAGCCGGCGGCGCGGTGTCGGCGAGGAAGATGCGGCCCGGCTGGAGCCGGCCGCGGCGCACGACGCGGGCGGGCTCGATGTCGAGCACGCCGACCTCCGAGGCGAGGATGACCAGGCCGTCGGCCGTGACCCAGTACCGGCCCGGGCGCAGGCCGTTGCGGTCGAGCACGGCGCCGATCACCGAGCCGTCGGTGAACGCGATCAGCGCGGGGCCGTCCCACGGCTCCATCAGCGCCGCGTGGAACTGGTAGAAGGCGCGGCGCCTGGCGTCCATCTCCTCGTGGTTCTCCCACGGCTCGGGGATCATCATGAGCAGCGCGTGCGGCAGCGGCCTGCCGCCGAGGTGCAGCAGTTCGAGGCACTCGTCGAACGACCCGGAGTCCGAGCCGTCCGGGTCGATGATCGGGAACAGCCGCTCGATGCCCTGGCCCGACTTCGACCTGGGGATCAGCGGCGAGGCGAGCATCGCCTCGCGGGCGCGCATCCAGTTCCTGTTGCCCTGCACGGTGTTGATCTCGCCGTTGTGCGCGACGTAGCGGTACGGGTGCGACCTCGGCCAGGACGGGAACGTGTTGGTGGAGAACCGGGAGTGAACCAGGGCGAGGCTGGAGGAGTAGCGCTCGTCGGACAGGTCGGGGAAGAACGGCTCGACCTGCGGCGCCGAGAGCATGCCCTTGTAGACGATCGTCCGGCTTGACAGCGACGCGAAGTAGACGCCGGTCTCGTGCTCGGCCCGCTTGCGCAGGCAGAACGCCATCCGGTCGAGGACGAGGCCGCTCTCGCCGGCCTCGCCCGCCACGAACAGCTGCGCCAGGCGGGGCAGCGCCTCAAGGGCGCCAGGCCCGCACGCGGCCTCGTTGACGGGGACGTCGCGCCAGCCGAGGACGGTCAGCCCCTCATCGGCGGCGAGGGTGGCGATGCGGGCGAAGGCACGATCCCGTTCGGTGGTATCGGTGGAAAGGAAAGCCAGGCCGACGGCGTAGCTGCCCGCCTCGGGCAGGCCGAACCCGGTGACCGCCCGGAAGAACGCGTCGGGAATCTGGGTGAGGATGCCGGCACCGTCACCGGTGTCCGGGTCCGCGCCGGCGGCACCACGGTGCTCAAGGTTGCACAGGACGCGAAGGGCATTGGCCACCACATCGTGACCGCCCCTGGCCCGCAAGTCTGCGACAAAGCCGACGCCACAGGCGTCATGTTCGAAACGGCTGTCGTATAGCGAGTGCTCTTTTTTCGCTGGCCCTGGCCGGTGCCAGTTCCCGAGGGGAGTCCGAAAATAGAGTACTCGTCCGTTCGACGCGGCAGGCACCATCGATTCTCCTGTCGTCATATCTCCGCTGTACTGCGCTTGCTGCGGGGGGACGACGCTGGCCCTGCTGCTACACGTAAGTTACATAGAGATTACATGACTGGTGAAATCCTTACCAGAGTTGGCTTGTGGGCAGTCTGTAAGGATCTGGTGCACGTGCGACGCGTGCGCAATAGGTGGGTGACAGCGCCGACGGACACCGATGCGTCGGCAAGCTCCCCCTGCGTGGAGCTGCGGAGTGATCGGTAGGTGAGCGATACCCCGGCAAATCCGGCCGAAACCGCTGATGCCGCAGACCACGGGCCTGCGCGGGAAATCGCGATTCCGTTGCGGTTCCGGCACCTGGCGGCGACCTGGGCTGCGATACCCGCTGCTTACGTCCGGTATCACCAGTATAGACCGAGTTTAGTGCCGGAAATGTGAGGAAATTCGCATCGCGGCGGCGGCGTGCGCCGCCCGCTAACGATGCTCCGCGCTCTCTTTATCCCGGCGGACGCCCTGGGCCAGGTCGGCGGTGAGGCGGACCGACGCGACCGCGTCGGCCGGGGTGGCGGCCTCGGCGATCCGGCGGACGAAGGCGGAGCCGACGATCACGCCGTCGGCGAATCCGGCGACCTGCCTGGCCTGGGCGCCGGTCGAGACGCCGAGGCCGACGGCGGCCGGGAGGCTCGTGTGCTCGCGAATGTGCGCCACCACGCCCGCGGCGCTCGAGCTGACCGCGTCCCTGGCGCCGGTGATGCCCATCAGGCTGACCGCGTACACGAAGCCGCGGCAGAGCCTGGTGATCGCCTCGACGCGCTGCGGCGGCGAGGACGGGGCGACGAGGAAGACGCGGTCGAGCTGGTGGGCGTCGGACGCCGCGAGCCAGGGCCCGGCCTCCTCCGGGGTGAGGTCCGGGGTGATCAGGCCCGCGCCGCCCGGCGCTGGCCAGGTCGCGGGAGAACGCGTCGGCGCCGTACTTGTCGACCGGGTTCCAGTAGGTCATGACGAGCGCGGCGGCGCCCGCGTCGGCGACGGCCTGCACGGTGTCGAAGACGTCCTTGATCTTCGTGCCGCCCTTCAGCGGCGCGGTAGACGGCGTCGGCGATCACCGGGCCGTCCATCAGCGGGTCGGAGTAGGGCAGGCCGACCTCGATGACGTCCGCGCCGGCCTCGACCATCGCGACGGCCGCCCTGATCGCGGTCTGCTTGTCGGGGAAGCCGGCCGGGAGGTAGCCGACGAGGGCGGCGCGGTCTTCGGCGGCGGCCTTCTCGAACGCGGTGCTGACGGTGCTCATGCGTTGTTATCCCTCACACGCCGAAGTAGGCGGACGCGGTGGCCACGTCCTTGTCGCCGCGGCCGGACAGGTTGACGAGGATCAGTGCGCCCGGGCCGAGCTCGCGGCCGAGCTTCATGGCGCCGGCGAGCGCGTGCGAGGACTCGAGGGCGGGGATGATCCCCTCGGTCTTGCAGAGCGCGGCGAAGCCCTCCATGCGCCTCCGCGTCGCTGACGGACGGTACTCGGCGCGGCCGGTGTCCTTCAGCCAGGAGTGCTCCGGGCCGACGCCCGGGTAGTCGAGGCCCGCCGAGATCGAGTGCGTGTCGAGGGTCTGGCCCTCTTCGTCCTGCAGCACGTACGTGCGCATGCCGTGCAGGACGCCGGGCTGCCCAGGGACAGCGTCGCCGCGTCGCTCCGGCCGCCCGTCACCGTCGCCGCCTGCCTCGCAGCCGATGAGCCGCACGCCTTCGTCGGGGATGAACGCGTGGAAGACGCCGATCGCGTTGCTGCCGCCGCCGACGCAGGCGACGACCGCGTCCGGGAGCCTGCCCGCCTGGTCGAGGACCTGCTGGCGCGCCTCGACGCCGATGATCCGCTGGAAGTCGCGGACCATCATCGGGAACGGGTGCGGGCCGCCGACGCTCCCGATGCAGTAGTGGGTGTTCTCCACGGTGGTGACCCAGTCGCGGAACGCCTCGTTCATCGCGTCCTTCAGGGTCCTGCGTGCCCGCGGTGACCGGGACGACGGTCGCGCCGAGCATGCGCATCCGCGACACGTTCAGCGCCTGGCGCCTGGTGTCCTCTTCGCCCATGTAGACGACGCACTCGAGGCCGAGCAGCGCGCACGCGGTCGCGGTCGCCACGCCGTGCTGGCCGGCGCCGGTCTCCGCGATCACCCGCGTCTTGCCCATCCGCCTGGTGAGCAGCACCTGGCCGAGCACGTTGTTGATCTTGTGCGAGCCGGTGTGCGCGAGGTCCTCGCGCTTGAGCAGGACCGTCGCGCCGCCGGCGAACTCTTTCCCGAACCGCTTGGCCTCGGTGACCAGGGTGGGCCGGGCGGCGTAGTTCTTGAGCAGGTCGTTCAGCTCCGCCGTGAACCCCGGGTCGGTGCGCGCGGCCTCGTACTCCTTGGCGAGCTGCTCGATGGCCGCCATCAGCGATTCCGGGGCGAACAGGCCGCCGTAGAGCGCCGAAGTGCCCGGCGAGGTCCGCCGGGGAACTCACGCCGCAACCCTATCGTCTCCTGCCCGATCGCCTTGACCCTGGCCACAGCCCAGAGGCAGCGCGGTCTTGGCGCTGCCTGCCGCAACCACCGGAGTAACCTCGCCCAGCCTCAGCGCGGGGGGCTACGAGGGGCGAAGCCCTTCGTCCGGGGGGCGGGTCGTCCCCGCAGGCCCGCCTACTGCCGCGCTCGTTGCGCAGGGCCGGGTGGGAGCCCGCGGTCACCAGGTCGGCGACGGCGGCGCGCGGGTCCTTCTCCGTGACCAGGGACTCGCCGACGAGCACGGCGTCGGCACCGGACGCGGCGTACGCCAGCAGGTCGTGCGGGCCGCGGACGCCGGACTCGGCGATCTTCACGATGCCCTCGGGGATGCGGGGCGCGAGCCGGGAGAAGATGCTCCGGTCGACTTCGAGCGTGGCCAGGCTGCGCGCGTTCACCCCGATGACCGTGGCGCCGGCGTCGACCGCGCGGTCGAGCTCCTCGTCGGCGTGCACCTCGACGAGCGGCAGCATGCCGATGGACAGGGTGCGTTCCACCAGTGAGACGAGCGCGGGCTGGTCCAGGGCCGCGACGATCAGCAGCACCAGGTCGGCGCCGTAGGCGCGCGCCTCCCAGAGCTGGTAGGAGCTGACGACGAAGTCCTTGCGGAGCACCGGGACCTGCACCGCCCGCCGGACGGAGGCCAGGTCGTCGAGCGACCCGCCGAACCGGCGCTGCTCGGTCAGCACGCTGATCACCCGCGCGCCGCCTGCCTCGTAGTCGCCCGCGAGCGCGGCCGGGTCGTCGATCGCGGCCATCGCGCCGCGGGACGGGCTCGCCCGCTTTACCTCCGCGATGACGCTGACGCCTTCTGACTTGAGCGCGGCCAGGGCGTCCAGGGGCGACGGCGCCTTCTGGGCCATGTCCTTCAACTGCTCAAGCGAGACGCGCGACTGGCGCTCGGCCAGGTCGGCCCGCACCCCTTCGAGGATCTCGTCGAGCACACTCACCGCGGTTCCGCCGTCTCCTCAAATCGGAAATGTTGCGCCACTGATGCTAGCCGCCGCCGAAACGCGCTCCCTGACAGCCCCCGGAAGTTTGCCTTCGCTATGCATTGGTCTTACGTTCACGTGGCGCGGCAATCACGTTACGCCCTGGCATCTTCCGCGGCGCTCGGGCCGTGCCCGACCGTGCCGTCCTCGCCGGTCGTCCGGCTCGGGTCGTGCCCGGCCGGGCGTCCCGGCCGGGCGTCCTCGGTCGGGTCCTCGCCCTCGTTCAGCGACTCCCACATCGTGGCCGCGTCCCGCGGCCGTGAGCCGTCCGGCTCGGCCGTCCCGGTACCGCCCGCCCCGCGGCGTCCCGGGGCGTCGTACCTGGCCGACATCACCGGCCAGTCCGTGCCGCGCAGCGCGGTGGCCAGGCCCGCGACGAAGATGAGGAGCGCCCCGATGAGCACCGCCACGTGCCAGGGCGTGCCCGTCATGATCGCCTGGCCGGTCGACCCGGAGACGACGAACGCCCCGCCGCCCGTCGAGCCGCTCGTCGTCGACCCGGCCGCGCCGGAGATGGCCGCGGACTCGGGCGAGGCGACCTTGGACGCCGCCACGGAGACCACGGTCGCGGCGGTGACCGAGGTCATGACCGCGGCGCCCGCGCCCGCGCCGAACAGCGCGAGCAGCACGCCCGCGGCCCGGCGGAGCACCCCCCTGGTGGCGATCACGGCGGCCAGGCCCGCCAGGGCGGCGAGGGCGAGCGCGCCGGCCAGCGGCACGAGGTCGCTGCCGGACACGTTGACCACCTGCGGGCTCAGCGGCTTCGGCGGGGTGAATACCGCCTGCGCCCACCGCTGCCTGACCGCCAGGATGACCAGCCCGGCGCCGACGGCGCCGGCCAGCAGCGCGAACCCGTACTCCCGCTTGGGAGTCATGAGGCAGTGACCGTGTCCGGGCGCTCGCCGGGCACGCTGTCGAGCACGTCCGCGTCGAAGCACGTGCGGTCGCCGGTGTGGCACGCGGCGCCGACCTGGTCGACCTTGACGAGGAGCGTGTCGCCGTCGCAGTCGAGCGCCACCGACTTGACCCACTGCTGGTGCCCGGAGGTGTCGCCCTTGACCCAGTACTCCTGGCGGCTGCGCGACCAGTACGTGCACCGGCCCGAGGTCAGCGTGCGGTGCAGCGCCTCGTCGTCCATCCAGCCGACCATCAGGACTTCCCCGGTGTCGTACTGCTGGGCGACGGCGGGGACCAGGCCGCCCGAGTCCCGCTTGAGCCTGGAGGCGATCTTCGGGTCCAGGCTCGACGGGCGCACCGCGTCTGTCATCGTGAGGCTCCTCACTCGGGCTCGCTGCCCCCTCCTCGGGGAGCACCGGGTTACAGCCTATGATCTGCCCGTTCCGCCGCGACAAGCGGTTTTACCGACCGTCCCTCAGGGCCGACGCCCCCCCCGCCCTGGTGGGCCGCGTTGACGCGCGCCGCCTGAGGCGCGCCTGGAAATACGAGGCCGACGGCGAGGCACCCGCGATTTGATTGCATACCTATGGGTATTCAATGGATGCGCGTAGCTAGCTTGCGACCGTTTCAAGTGCCGATTTATCGTGGTACTTGAAACGGTGGGGGAAATATGAAGGTTCCGATTGGGGCTCGGGGGAACTGCCGTGGCAGGTGTAGGTCCAGTCCCGAGCCATAAGGCCCAGACAGCCGTAAATGCGACTGCCACCAGAGCGGACGCCATCAGTGGCGCCGTGGCCCTGCGCGTGCGGAATCCCACGGGCAGGTCCGCTGACGGCGCGGTACCTCACCTGCGGTGGCCGATGCCCCGCCACGACATGGACGGGTGGCTAGCGCCCATCGCGGTCGTCACGGTTATAGGCGTTGGCGCTGGGGTTCTTCTGAGCGGATTGCCCCCGGGGGCGGCCGGCGCGGTTGCCCTTGGCCTGCTTCTGCTGACGGCCGCGCTGTCGGCGGTGGCGTTGTCAGCGCGAATCCGCGACCTTCGACTTGCGGTGCCAGCGCTGGTTGGCGTGGGGATGTGCGGCGCCGGTCTGGACTTGCAGGCTAACGGTCCGGGATTCATCGCCAGTTACGTGTCCCTCATGGGATTGGCGCTGCGGGCCCCGCGCCGGGTTGCCGTGCTGGCCGGAATACCCGTGGTCGCCGCTATTTCCGCTGAGGAGACCTACCAGTCGGAGAATCCGGCGAGCACGGTCCTGACGGTTCTCTTCGCCTCCGGCTTGCTTTTCATTTCCGCGGCCTTCGCCGCGGTATGCCTGGACCGCCGTCAGCACGCCGAGGCCCTGCTCGCCCAGGAGGCGGCGACCAGCGCCGCCCGGCAGCAAGCGGCGGCCCTGGCCGAACGGTCCCGGCTGGCCCGCGACCTGCATGACGTCCTATCGCACAATCTCTGCGCGCTCGCCGTGCAGCTAGAGGCGACCCGGCTGGCCGCCATCGGGATGGGCGCGGGCGAGCTGATCGTTGACCAGGTTGCCTCGGCCCGCAAGCTCGCGTGCATTGGCATGGTGGAGTCACGGCGGGCGCTTCAGTTGCTGCGCGACGGGGAGACGCCCGACGCGGCAAGCCTGCCCGGCCTGGTCGCGGAGACCTCCGCGATGCTGGGCATCCCGGTGACGTTCCAGTCCCGTGGCGTCCAGTGCCAGCTCGGCGACGGCGCCGGGCTGGTCCTGTACCGCGTCGTTCAGGAAGCGCTCACGAACGTGGCCAAGCACTCGGGCCGCGGCGCGGAGGTCACCGTGGAACTCGCCTGGGCACACGACGGCGTCGACGTCTCGATCATCGACTGCGGAGGCGACGGGGCCAGCGCCGGCCTGCCGTCGAGCGGCCACGGCCTGTCCGGCATGGCCGAGCGGGTGTCGCTGATCGGCGGGCGGCTGCGCGCCGGGCCCGCGGACGGCGGGTTCGCGGTTCACCTGTGGCTGCCCTCCTGGCCGCAGGCGCGAGGGCAGGCCAGATGACGACCATCCGGGTGCTGGTGGCCGATGACCAGAAGGTGGTCCGCGACGGCCTGTGCCTGCTGGTCGGAATGCTCCCTGGCGTCGAGGTGATCGGGGCCGCGGTTGACGGTGAGGACGCCATCCGGCAGGCGAGGCGGGACGCCCCGGATGTGGTGCTCATGGACCTGCACATGCCGAACTGCGATGGCGTGGAGGCGACCCGGCGGATCGTGCGCGACCAGCCGTCGGTCCGGGTCGTGGTGCTGACCGCGTACTCCGACGATGAGCGGGTGTTCGGCGCGCTGCGGGCGGGCGCGCGCGGCTACCTCACGAAGGACGCCAGCGCCGGGGAGATCTTCCAGGCGGTGGCGGCGGTCTGCGCGGGGAACGCCCAGCTTGACCCGTCCGTGCAGCGCAGGCTGGTGGACGCCATCGCACAGGGCGCGCGCGTCGGCGTGGCCGACGCGGGCGCCGCCGACACCGAGCGGCCGGACCGGAGCGGCCGGCGTGGACGGGAGCCTCGGCGGCCGGCGCAAGGCCGCGCTGCCCGGGCTGACCGAGCGCGAGGTGGACGTGCTGACCGCGATCGGGGGCGGCCTTTCCAACGCCGAGATCTCCGCCCGGTTCCGTATCTCCCCGGCGACGGTGAAGTCGCATGTCAACCACCTGCTGGCCAAGACCGGCATGCGGGACCGGGCGCAACTGGTCTGCTACGCGTTCCGGCAGGACCTGGTGCGCTGACCGCGGCGTCACGGAGTGGCCTACCGGGCCGGCGGCGTCACCTGGTAGACCTTGGCGGCCACCTTGTACGCGCGCTTGTCCATCGCCAGCGCCTCGGCGTGCCACTTGGCTAGCCCCGCCCTGTCCAGGTGCTTGACGGAGGCGAGCGCAAGGAACTCCTGCGTGTCCCCGCCTTTCGCAGCCACCTTCACCAGGCCGGTGCCCGGCGCGTAGTACTTGATCTGGTGGCCGCTGGTGGGATCGTTGGGGCTGGTCTCGTCGACCACCACGACCGAGTTGTAGCAGCCGGGCTTCGCGCACGTGCGCTGGCTGACGCTGGTGACCTTGGATACGTCATCGAACTGGATCGCCGGGACCAGCCCTTCCCGGTACTGCATGCCGGTACGCGGCTGGCTCAGCACGTGCATGCCGCCGTAGGCGCCGCCTGCCCCCCGGATCCAGGTGCTTGGCGCCCCGGTGAGCTTCCCGTTGTCGTACTCCTCGGGGTACTCGCCGAAGTTCCACACGTTCCCCGCGTCGTCTTGGGCGAAGAACGCGAGCTCCTGCTCCTGCAAATGCCCCTCGAGGTAGTCCTGGTCCAGCGCCACCACCGTCTCGGCGCCGTCGACGTGCTTTACCAGGTCGGTCACGGTGAAGATCACGCTGTGCTCGTGCGAGCCGTCTGAGTCGACGATCTTGCCCTCGTAGGTGAACTGGGCGCCGACCGCCAGCGGGAACAGCGGGTTAGTGACGGCG
>CAVTKQ010000020.1:0-41750 GCA_963735315.1 uncultured Actinomycetota bacterium | reverse complement strand
TGCTCATGCCGGGCTCACCCAGGTCCCGCTTCGGGCGGAGGCGGTCATCGCCTCCACGGCCGCGGCACTGCGCACCGCGTCGTCAAGGACGGCGCCGTGCGGGATTCCCTCGGCAACGGAGCGCAGGAAGTTGCGGGCCTCGATGACCTTGAGGTCGTCGTAGCTCATGGCGATCGCCGAGCCCGGCTGGAAAGCGGCATAGTCACCTTGGCCGGGTCCGATGAATACTGTGCTCACCCGCTGGTCCTGGTAGTCCGTCCCGGTGCTGACGCCGAGTTCGCCCATGCGCCTGAAGTCCCACATGACCGCGCCCTTGGTGCCGTGGATCTCGAAGCCGTAGTTGTTCTGCTCGCCGACCGAGACCCGGCAGGCCTCCAGCACGCCTCTCGCGCCGGACGCGAAGCGCAGCAGGCAGGACACGTAGTCCTCATTCTCCACTGTGCCGCGCACGCCGCCCGCGGCCCGGGCGTGCCCGGCGGTGGCCCCGGCCGGGCGGGCGCGCTCGGGGACGAAGATGGCGGTGTCGGCGATCAGCGCGTCAATCTCGCCGAGGAGGTGGCGGGCCAGGTCGACTCCGTGCGAGGCCAAATCGGCGAGCACGCCACTGCCACCTCTCTCACGCTCATAGCGCCAGGTCAGTGCCCCGTCGGGATGAGCGGCATAATCGCTGAACAGGCGGATCCTGGCGTGAGTGACGGCACCGATCTCGCCGGAGGAGACCAGCTCACATGCCGCGGCGACGGCTGGCGCGTTGCGGTAGTTGAAGCCCACCGCAGCCTGGACCCCCGCCTTGCTGACCGCATCGGCCACGGCTCTCGCGTCGGCGGCGGACAGGCCCACCGGCTTCTCGATCCAGATGTGCTTACCGCTCTCCGCCATCGCGACGCCGACCTGCCGGTGCAGGAAGTTCGGCGCGCTGACCGACACAGCCTGGACCCGCGGGTCAGCGGCTACCTGCCGCCAGTCGCGGGTGGCCGTAGCGAAGCCGTACCGCGCCGCGGCCTCCTCCGCCCGGCCAGGCACCTCATCGGCAACCGTTACCAGTTCCGGCCGGATGCCCAGCTCCGGAAAGTGATGGGGCACCCGGCGATACGCCTGGGCGTGCACCTGCCCCATCCAGCCGAAACCGACGACGGCCACGCCAAGCGCACGCGTCATGTCCTCTCCTCGGAACGGTCCAGTTCGTGTATTTTTTGTTCTCCCGAACGGATTCGGGGTGACTGCCGTCCGCCGACGATGACCCCCGTGGCCGGGTGTTCAGACGGCGACGGGGAAGCACAGGCGATCGCACTGCTGCCCTCATCCCGCAGTGAGCTCCTGGATCTTGCGGAGCTGGTAGCGGGATGTCTCGTCGGCAGTCTCGTCTTCGGCGAAGACGTTGGAGACGATGAGCGCGTCCTCGCGGTCGAGGAACCCGGTCGACCGCAGCGTGCCGAACAGCTGCTGCCCAGTCCACGTCGCCGTCGCCGATCCTCAGGTGCTGGTGCACGCGCGCGGGAGTTCCCGGCGGATTGGTGATGTACCGCAGGTTGTGCGAGCGGCGGTGGTCGAAGGTGTCGGCCGTGTAGACCGCTCCGAGCCGGCCGCCGATCTCGGGGATGAGGGTCGCGGCGCGGTCTCCGTAGTGGAAGGTGTGGCTCGCGACGTACACGAACCCGACGGCGGGCGAGTTCAGGCCGCGCAGCAGCCGCCAGGCATCGAGGCCGTCCTCGACGAAGTCGTCCGGGTGCGGGTCGAAGTTCCAGCGCAGCCCCTCGCGTTCGACGATCGGCAGCAGTTCCTCCATCGACCTGAGAGAAGCCGGCTTCCGAGTCCTCGGACCGCTCCGGGCGGCCGCTGAACTCAGTATTGATGACCGGGACCTCCAGCAGATACCGCGAGCTGGATGACGCGCTTGTAGCTGCGCACGGCCGCCTCGCGCTGCGGCTCGTCCGGCCAGGAGATCCGCTGCACCGGGAGCAGGGACGTGATCCGCACCCCGGCGTCGGCCGCGGCCTTCTTCAGCCGCGCGGCGAGGTCGTCGTCGGCCCGCGGGTAGCGGAAGAACGGCGTGAAGTCCGGGTGCGGGGTCAGCTGCAGGTACTCGTAGCCGAGCCGGGCGGTGACGTCGGGGAAGTCAAGCAGGCCGTGGGTAGCGTGAAACGGGGTGGGGTCAAGAGCGATCTTCACCATGGGAGTCCCTTGTTCTCCTAGTCAGGCACCCGCGTAGAACGAGGGCTTTTCCGGCAGCTCGACGGGGACTGGTCCGCTGGTGTGCAGGGCCTTCACGCCGGCCGCGCTGGCGACGGCTACCATGTAGGCGTCCCAGGCGGAGGGCCCGGCGATGCGTCCCCGGCTGGCGGCGTTGACCCAGTCGAGCACTTCGGTGTCGAAGGCCTGCCGGAAGCGGGTAGTGAAGCTCTGGTGCTCGGCGACGTGGAGCTTTCCGTCGTGCCACAGCTGCAGCCCGGAAGGCTGGCCGATGCGGGCGACGCCCGACGCGAAGACGGCCTCGGTGGCGACCTGGTAGCCGAACCGGGCGCTGACGTTCATCTCGACGTCGGCGAGCACCCCGTTGCTCGAGCTCGATGAGCGCCACGATGGGGTCGCTGAGGTGGGAGGGGTTGTTCGGATTGCGACGGCCGCGGCGCACCTCGATGCTCGCGATGCCGGCGCCCGCCAGCCAGGGAACGACATCCAGCTCGTGCACCAGGGAGTCGGTGACGAGCATGTTCTCGGTGTAGCTGTCCGGGACCGACGGGTTGCGGTGCACGCAGTGCAGCAGCAGCAGTTCCCCGGCGGTGCCGGCCGTGATCAGCTCGCGCAGCTGCCGGTACCCGGTGTCGAAGCGGCGCATGAAGCCGACCTGGATGAGCGGGTGCGGGTGCTTCTGCTCCGCCTCCAGGATCCGCCAGGACGACTCCGCATCGTCGGTCAGCGGTTTCTCGCAGAGCACCGGCAGGCCCGCCTCGAGCACCGGCAGCAGGACCGGTTCGTGGAACCGGCCGGGGACGGCGATCACGATGGCGTCGGCCGCGCCGGCGTCAAGCGCGTCCTCGACCCGGGCGAACGTCCGCGCGCCCGGGGCCTCCCGCACCGCGGCGGCGGCGCGCCGCTCGTCGGGCTCGATGACCGCCGAGACGGCGGCGCCCGCGATGCGGTGCGTCAACCGGGCGACGTGGTCGGCCCCCATCAGGCCGGCGCCGACGACGCCGACGCGCAGTTCACTGGTCATGGTTACCGTGCTTCCTTCCGTTCGGCCAGCCTGCCTATTGCCGGCCTTCCTGCTAGCGGAGCCGTTTGTGCCGAGACCGTTTGTTACCGGAGCCTCGCCAGGTGGGTGCAGCCGAAGATGTGCTCCCTGGTGCGGCGGGCGATCGGGAACGGCCGGGCGAGGTCGCAGCCCGGCATGTCCTGCTCGACGATGGCGAAGATCTCCGGGTCGATCGCGGCGACGGCCTCGATGATCGGCGCGAGGTCGGGGATGCCGCTCGGCGGCTCGACCATGATGTCGGGGGCGGCGTCGGCGAACGGGACGTCGTTCTTGAGGATCGTCCCAGATCAGCCCGGGGTCGATCTGCTTCAGGTGCACGTAGCCGATCCGCTCGGGGTGCTTCTCGATCAGCCGGAGGTTGTCGCCGCCGTAGTAGGCGAAGTGGCCGGTGTCCAGGCACAGGCTGGTGTAAGCGGGGTCGGTGAGCTCGAGGAACCGCAGCACCTCGCGCGTGGTGCCGACGTGGCTGTCGGCGTGCGAGTGGAACTGCTGGTGCACCCCGTACTCGTCGAGCAGCGCCTTCCCGAGGCGGTCGTGCCCGGCGGCCAGACGGTCCCACTGCTCCGGGGTCAGCGTGCGGGCCTCCAGCGTCTGCCCGGTGGCGTCGCTGCGCCACAGGTCGGGGATGACCACGATGTGCCCGGCGCCGAGCGCGCGGGCCAGGCCGGCGACCTTAACGGCCTGGTCCCAGGCACGCTGCCACTGCTCGGGACCCTTGTGGAACCCGGTGAACACGGTACCGCCCGACAGCTCAAGATCGCGCTTGCCCAGTTCGTCCTCGAGCTGGTGCGGGTCGGTGGGCAGGTAGCCGTAGGGGCCGAGCTCGATCCAGTGGTAGCCGGCCGCCTGCACCTCGTCCAGGAACCGCTGCCACGGGACCTGCCGGGGATGGTCGGGAAACCAGACCCCCCAGGAGTCCGGCGCGGTGCCGATCCGCAGACCCGTCACGGGCGCCTTGGCAAGGTCCGAAACGGTCGTCGCGTGAGTCATCGTCGTTCTCATTTCTCAGCGTTAAGCGTGGTTCTCTAGCGCTAGGGGCTCGGGGGCCAGTGCCGCAGTCATCGCGACCGCGGTATCGACCGCGCCCGCGACGTCGCCGTCGGCGGGATACAGCAGCGACCGCCCGGCCACGATCCCCTTGACGTTCGGCAGCTGGAGCGCCCTCCGCATCCCGGCGAACGCGCCCTGCGGGTCGTCGGGCACCTCACCGCCGAGCAGCAGCACCGGCAGGGTCGACGCGCCGGCGACCTGGTCCATGTCCTCGACAACCGGCAGCTTCAGCCACGTATAGGCGGACGTGGCACCGAGGCCGGAGGCCACCGTGACGGCCCGGATCATGGCCTCGGCGGAAAGGTCGTTGCGTATCCGCCCGTCGGCCCGGTGGCTGATGAACGGCTCGACCATGGCCATCATCCGCCGGCCCGCCAGGTCGTTCACCGCCTGCGCGCAGGCCTGGATGGTGGCCACGGTCGCCGGGTCGCCGGGGTCGATCCGCAGCAGCATCTTCCCCCCGTCGAATCCCATCCGCTCGATCGCCGCGGCGTCGTAGCTGGTGAACCGGTCATCGATCTCGAAGACGGTGCCGGCCAGGCCGCCCCTGTTCATCGAGCCGATGACCACCTTGCCGTCCAGGGCCCCGAGAAGCAGCAGGTCTTCCAGGACATCGGCGGCGCCAAGGACGCCGTGCACTCCCGGGCGTGACAGCGCGACGCACAGCCGCTCAAGGAGCCGTGCCCGGTCGGCCATCGCCAGCCGCTCGCCCCCCGCCCGCAGCGCGCCGCGGGCGGGATGGTCGGCCGCGACCAGCACCAGGCGTCCCTCCGGCCCGACCAGCGAGGCGGGCCGCACCCGCCGGGCCGCCGCCTCCGCGATCGCCTCCGGTCGGTGGATCCTGGTCCGGATGATCTCCGCGAGCGAGGTCACGATATGCTCACGATCTGGGTGAGCTCCTCGATCGAGGTCTCCTCTCTGGTCGCTTGCAGTGCCACCTGGCCGTGCGACATGACCACGAACCGGTCGCAGATCCGGTAGGCATCGAACAGGTCGTGGGTGACCAGGACACTGGACAGTCCGCGAGAGCGCAGCGAGCTCAGGTACTCGAACAGCGCGTGGGTGGCCCGCGCGGCGAGCGCGCTTGTCGGCTCGTCGAGCACCAGCAGGGTCCGGTTAAAGTGCACCGCCCTGGCGATGGCGACGGCCTGCCGCTGACCGCCGGACAGGCTGCCGACGAGCTTGTCGGGGCTGTCGATGCCTCGGATCGCGACAACCTCGTCCAGGATCTCGGCGGCCACCTTGCGCATGTACCGCTGGCGCATGAACCCGCCGGGGTAGCAGGGCTCCCGGCCAAGGAAGATGTTGCGCGCGATGGTCAGGGAGTTGACCAGGCCGGCATCCTGGTAGATGACCTCGATGCCCAGGTTGGTGGAATCGTGCCTGGTGTTAAGCTGCACCGGCTTGCCGTCCCACAAGATGCTCCCCGAGGTCGGCTGTACCACCCCTGACATCGTCTTGACCAGGGTTGATTTCCCGGCGCCGTTGTCGCCGAGCAGGCCGAGGATCTCCCCCTTGCGCACCTGGAACGACACGTCGGTGAGCGCGTCCACCCGGCCGTAGGTCTTGGTGATGTTGCGCAGTTCGAGCAACGGCTCCGCGGTGCCCGCTGCGGCACCCGGCTCTGACGCGGTACCTGTGGTGACGGCGGCCGAGCTGCTGGGAGTGTCTTCCGACATTCTTTGCCTCCTTTGTGGCGCTGCCGAGGTCAGGCCCGCCTGGCTTGCAGGTTCTGATAGATCACCGCGGCGGCGATGATGAGGACGCCGACGAAGGCGGTCAGGTAGTAGCCGGGTGCGCCGGCCAGCAGCAGGACGTCCTGGATCCAGTAGATGAGGCACGACCCGAGGAAGATGCCGAGGATGGTCCCCTTGCCGCCGGTCAGCAGCGCGCCGCCGATCACGCAGGCCGCGATGGCCGTCAGCGGCAGGGTGGCCTCCGATGATGGCGAGATGTCCCCGACCTGCGCCGCGGCGAGGATCCCGGCCAGCGCGGACAGCAGCCCGGTCAGCCCGAACACGATCATCTTGGTCTTCCTGATCGGCACGCCGGTCGCGTTCGCGGCAGTCTTGTCACCGCCTACGGCGAAGACGTGGTTGCCGATCTTGTTGCGTTGCAGCAGCGCCCAGCCGGCCACGCACAGCAGGACGAACCAGAACATCGCGGCTGGCACCACGCCCCAGGTCCCGTTGGTGAGCGTGTTGAACACGCCGGTCGGGGTGAACGTCTGCTCGGTGGCGCCGTGGTAGAACAGCACCGCCGCCTGCCAGAAGCCCATGGTGCCCAGCGTGGCGATGAACGACGGGATCTTGAGCCACAGCGTGATGAACCCGTTGAGCAGGCCGATGCCTAGCCCCACCGCCAGCCCGATCAGCGCGGCGAGCCACACGTTCATGCCGTTGGAGTTGAGCTGGCCCACGACCACGCTGCTGAAGATGAAGTTCGCCCCTACTGACAGGTCGAACTCCCCGGCGATCATGAGCAGGCCGACGCCGAGTGCCACGATGCCGGTCAGCGGGATGGTCTGGAACGAGACCAGCAGGTTCGCCCGGGTCAGGTACGCGAAGTTCGCGCTATTGGCCAGTGCGTAGATGATGCTGCCAATCTGCAGGGCCACGAACAGGACCAGGATGTCCGCCCCCGACTGCTGCAGCCGGTAGCGTCGGCCCGGGTCTGTCCCCCGCAGCCAGCGGAGGGGGCCGCCAGGCGGCGTGAATGCCGCCTGACGACCGTCCTCGTCGCCGATCTGGATCCTGGCTCTCGGCACCTGGGTCTTTGTTCCGCTGGCGTCGGCTCCGAGGTGGGCCTGGTCAGTCATGGAGATCCTCCCGGCGATCTTGCCGTCGTTACTGGTAGCTGGCGTTACTGGTAGTCGGGCACCAGCGGCGAGAACGAGCCGACGTTCGCCTTGGTGATCAGGGCGTTGTTGCTGGTGTTGATGTTCATCGGCTGGATGCCGAACTTGAGCTGCAGCGCGATCTCCTCGATGGAGTAGAAGCCCTGCGCGTAGGGCTCCTGGTTGACCGAGCCCGTGATGGCGCCGCTCTGGATGCCGCTGACGATCTCCGGGAACGACAGGTCGAATCCGCCGATGGCGACCTTCGCCCCGGCCGCGCTCGCGGCGGCCTGGGCCTCGGCGAGCGGGGTGCCGCCCAGGGCGATGATCGCCTTGGTATTGCGGTGGCCGAGCAGGAACTGGACCATGGTGGACTTGGCGGTGGCCAGGTCATCCCCGGTGCCCACTTCGTTGCACTGGATACCCATCTTGCTCAGCACGTTCTGCACGCCCTGCTTGCGCGCTACCGCGTAAGACTGGTCAGGTGACTCGACCGGGCACATCACCGAGTCGCCCGACTTGATCAGGCCCTGGCTGACCATGTACTGCGCGATGAGTTCGCCCGAGGAGACGAAGTCCTGCCCGACGAACGACTCGGCGCAGCCGTTGCCGCCGCTAGTGACGGTGTTGAAGGCCACGACGGGAATGCCCGCGTTCTTGGCCGCGCACGCCGCGTTCATCACGCCGGTGTCCGGGATCTTGGCCACCACGCCCGCGTACTTGCTGGCGACCGCGGTCTTGATCTGGCTGATCGCGGTGGGGTCGTCGCCATTGGCGTACTCGATCTGCAGGTTGAGCCCGAACGCGGCCGCGGCCGCCTTGGCCCCGTTGACCGCAGGCTGGAAGAAGGTGTTGCTCTCCGGGTCGTAGATGTCCAGCAGGACCGTCTTGCCCGCGAGGCTGGGACCGCCCGGCACCACGCTTCCGCCGCTGCTGCTGCTGGTGTCCGCGGCGGCGGACTCCGCTGCCCGAGGCGCTGCTCGCGCTGCCGCTGCTGTTGCTTGAGCAGGCCGCCAGGGCCGCTCCCGCCGGCCAGGGCCAGTGCCGCGAACCGAACCGGCGCCCGCCATTGCCGAGACTGTCCGTGTCTAATGAAACCAGTCATGAGTCAGTTCCCTCCCACAGGCGACGCCGCCCGTGTGACATGTGCAGGCATGCCGGACCCTGCGGGCCGGAGAAAGCCCCAGGTGAGAGGGGCTGCCTGCCTGGCTTCTCGCCATGACGGATATGTAACCGCCCCGTGAACGCCATGTCAATAGTTTGTTCTGACATATTGTTGTATTGACATGAGTTAGACAGCATCTACCTATGCATAGACATAGTGAGAATCAAAGGAAAAGCGATCCCAATACCGGAGCAGCCCAATTCCCACCCCCCGCCTATCGGAATTGGGCGGGAAGTTTGACGCTGCGCCAGACCTCGGGCGGGCTTCCGTTCTCAGCCCCACATCGCGCGGAGACTCACTCCGGCGGAGCTGGCGTGGGCGACTCGGAGAGGAGGGTCATCGTGAACTCCCACGGATAGCTGCTAGCACGTGCTAGTGAATCACGTCACGGAGACGATGTCCAGAGATTGTCAGGACAAAGTCAGGACGGCGCAGAGGTGCTGCCGCGGATCACCAGGCTCGGCCGCACTACATGAAGAGCAGGCTTGGCAGTCGGCTTCCCGATGCGTTGCACCGCCGCGCCGACCGCCGCCTGGCCCATCTCGACGGGGTCCTGGCGGACGGTCGTCAGGTCAACCGAGGACAGGGACGCGACCCGGATGTCGTCAAACCCCGTCAATGAGACCTCGCCAGGGACGGTGACTCCCGCTCGCGCGAGCACCTGAAGCAGCCCGACCGCGACCTGGTCATTGCAGGCGACGACAGCTGTCGGCAGCGTCCCCCGTTCAGCAGCATCCGTCCCGCCTGTGTGCCGGCCTCCTCGGTGGTAGTCCGGGCCGCCTACGTCGATGACATCGGGCTGGAGACCGGCGTCGCCCATCGCACGCAGGTAGCCAGTGAGCCGCAGGCCGGCGGGCGGCATGGTCGGCGCAATTGACATAGGCCGGCCGGCGATGCCCCAAGGTGACGACGTGACGGACGATCGCCTCGATGCCCTCGTCTCCCGCGGACCGGACGACGTCATAGAACTCGTTGAGCTCACCCTGTCCCACAACCACCAGCGGTACTCGTGCGCGCTGCGCCAAGGCTCGGAGTGCCGAGTCGCTGAGCTCTGGTCCGATGACGATAAGCCCTGCACATCGGTACTCAAGAAGCTCCTCGATCGCCCGTTCGGTCGTCCGGGCCTTCGTCTTCGCGCTCAGGACCACCTGCAGACGATCGCCAGCCGCCGCGGCGTAGATGGACTCGACGATGTCTGGCTCGGTCGCATGATCGGGCGCGAAGGCGACGCCCAGTTGGCGGCGCGTGTACTGCCGCAGCAGCCTGGCCCCTTGGTGCGGACTGTACCCGAGATCCTGCGCGGCCTGCTTGACCCTGGCACGGGTCTCCTCGCTGGCGCCCGGCATGTCACGAAGCACGATCGACACAAGTTGCCGGGAGATGCCGAGGTAGCTAGCAATATCGGCCATCGTCGGTTCGCGCACGACAGATTCCTCCTTGCCGCGGTCATCCCCGTCGACTGTCCACCCAGTGCATAGCAGTGCGTGGCTTCCTGAAGCGTCTCTGATTAGCTTAGTGATCCTCGGTTAACCTGATGGTTCGTGGATCGGTTCCCGTCGTGGTGGCGTGGCGTGGGCGTTCCTGTGGAAGCCGGCGCCGAGCGCGGCCCCGCGCGCCTTGTGCGGGCGGTCGCGGGTGGCGGGAGTGGTGCTGATCGCGTGCGCGCCCTGGTCCCGGCCTGGCCGGGCCGTTGCGGCGCGTCCCCCCGGACGCTGTACCCCGCTCGGCGGGGTGGGGGGTGCCGTGCGTCGCCTGGGCGCGCGGCGTGAGATACCTTGCGGGGCGTCGGCCCGGCCTTTGACCTGTCTTGGTTGCAAGCCGTGGAGGGCACGGTGATGACGGCGTGCTGCTCGCACTCGTCGTCAACCGTGCGTATCGTCATTGCTCCGCTCGTGCGGCCGGCGGAAGTCTTATGCTGGTGGGCGAGCCCGCGGGCGGCGATCCGCTGCCAGGCGCCGGCGTCGCGGTCGCCCTGCCACCCGCACCCCGGGCACCGTGCCCACTTCCAGCCCGGTACCTGCTGGCGGTCGGGGGCCTTGCAGTGCCGCAGCACGCCCAGGCAGCGGGGGCAGTGCCTCGACGTGCCGCGGGCGGGGACGGTCACTACCGCGATCCCCTCCTTCGCGGCCAGGTGCCTGATCCGCTGCACGATCTGGCCGCGCACCGTCTGCGAGAGCCGGACGTTCATGGTGCGGCTCATGCCCCGCGCTTCCATGCTGCGCAGGTCCTCGAGGTAGATCACCGAAGCGGTCTCGGCGGCAGCCTGGTCGACGGCCCACCGGTCCGCTGACCAGGCGAGGGCGCTGTTGAGGTTAGACCGTCGCGCTGCGACGTGCGCGGTCTCCTGCCCGATGACGGCCTGCTCCTCCTGGCCACTGGCGAGGACAAGTACGCGGACCTGATCGAGCGCACGCTGCTCAACAACGTTCTCGCGTCGCCGCGAGCCGACGGGCGCGCCTTCTACTACACGAATACGCTGCACCAGCGGACTCCTGGCACGGAACCCGACCAGCACCAGCTCAGGCATCGCGCGCAATCGGGGCTCCGCGCGCCGTGGTTCGAGGTCTCCTGCTGCCCCACCAACGTGGCGCGCGCGGATGCCCGACGCTGTCCGTGACCTCGGTTACGTGCCGAACGCACATGCGCGCAATCTCGTCAAGCAGAGCTCAGGTGTCGTCGGCTTCGTGGTGCCGGAGATCAGCAACCCGTACTTCGGCGCGATCGCCGACTACGTGGTCGAGGCGGTCGAGCGGCGCGGCCTGCTCGTGCTGCTGTGCTCAACCAGGAGCCAGGCGGCCAAGGAATCGACCTATATCGACCTGCTCGCCTCTGGCACCATCGACGGAATGCTCTACATCGGGTCGTTCCGGTCGAGTGAGCGGCTGGCCGCCGCCATCCGCGGTGGCTTGCCTGTCGTGGTCATGGACGAGCCGATCGCTGGCCTGCCCGATGTCAACACCGTCGTGATGGACGACTACGCGGGCGGCTACCAGGCCGGGAGCTACCTGGTGGCGCTGGGCCACCGCAGGGTCGCCTTCATCTCGGGTCCCGCCGAGCTCGCATCGGTCCAGGAGCGCCGTCGCGGGTACGGGGACGCGTTGCGCAAGGGCGGCATCGACCCGGACCGGCAGCTGAGCCTGGCGGGGCGGCGTCCGGGTGCCCGAGGACCTGGCGGTCGTGGGCTTTGACGACACCAGGTTCAGCCAGTACGTGCGACCGCGGCTGACCACAATCAGGTCACCGCTTGAGCGCCTGGCCCAGGTCGGCGTCGAGCTGCTTTCGAACGACTCACGGGCACGGACGCCCCCGCCCGTACCGAGGTGCTTCCCGTGGAGCTGATCGTCAGGGAATCGGCAGGTCCACCCCTCCAGCGTCCAAGGCCAATGGAGCGACCGCGCTGACGCTTGACGCCGGCGTTGTTGGACGACGCAGAGATCAGGCGCGGTAGGCGTCGCGGCGATGGCGAATCGAGTGGATTTCGACCTGGTGCTTTGCCTCGTCGATGCGGTAGATGATCCGGTAGGTTCCGCGGCGGGCGGAGTGGTAACCGTCGAATGGCTCGTCCAGTGGTTTGCCTGCCCGGTAGGGGTTCACGGCGATGGAGCCGTCGATCGTTTCCATGGCGGCAAGAGCGACCTCCAGGGGGAGGTTCTCCCTGACGTTGCGCCGGGCTCGCCCGGACAGGAGCACGGCGTAGGGCTCGCTGGCAGCGGGGTCGGTTCCGCTCACTGCGAGCCAAGGCGTCGGCGCTGCTCCAGTTCGGCGCGTACCTGCGCGGCGGTGTAGGTGTCGCCGCTGGCGAAGTCCTCCCGGGACTGCCGGAGGTCCGCGACCGCATCCTGGTCTCCGAGGATGTCGAGCGTCTCCTGCATGGACTCGTACTCCGCCACCGAGATGAGCATGACGTCAGCGCGGCCGTTGCGGGTGATCGTGAAGTGGTCATGCTCGCGCGCTACCCGCTCGGCGAGCTCAGCGATCCGGGCCTTCGCCTCGGTGATGGGAATGGTCTCCATAACACCCATTATACAGACCGGTCATAAATATGACCAGTCTCCTGGCCGCGCACTCTCTGTGCAAGTGGGGACCCCTCATCGCTGCGGTGGTGGTAGCGCACGTGCGACACCACCACCGCAAGGGTCTGCGGCCCAGACGTCGATATGTCGCTAGCTGGGCATCACGTCAGGCCGGCCGTGGCGACCGCTTCAGTGGTAAGCCCATGTCCAATTCTGGTTTGACTGGCCGTTGCAGGTCCAGATGTCCAGCCCGGTGCCCTTGGTGGTGACGGCACCGGACACGTCCAGGCACAGCCCGGACTGCTGGCCGACGATCGTCCCGTTGCTTTCCACGGTCCATTTCTGGTTTGTTTGGCCGTTGCAGGGCCACAGTTCGACCTTGGTGCCGGGGGCTGTCTGGTTGTTGTAGACGTCGAGGCACTCGGTGGCGCCCATGGTGCGCAGCTCGCCGGCGGAGGTCGGCGACCATTCCTGGTTGATGCCGCCGTTGCAGGTCCAGATCTCCTCCGCGGTGCCAGGGAAGTAGACGTAAGGCCCTGGCGTGCCATTGCCCGTGGTATCCATGCAGTCGCCGGACTGTGCGCTGACCAGCTCGCCGGTGCCGCCGGTCCCGGATGTCGGGACGGCTGAGATGAGGGTGACGCCGCCGGGCTGGACGGTCGTGGTGAAGGTGCCGGTAGAGGTGCCGTCGGAGGCGCCGCTCCACAGGTCGGTGATGTTCGCCGACCCGGTGAGCCCGAGCTGGGCCAGCGGCACGCTGAAGGTCTGGCTGGCCGAGGTGCTGGTGTTGAATATGCCGATATCCCAGGTGCCGTTCTGCTGCCGCTTGTCGAAGACCTGCTCATTGCCGCTGTCGATGACCCGGTCAGCGGGGATACCGTCCTGGTCGACCGCGGTCACCGCGGTGTTCTTCAGCAGTGCCAGGTCACCGGAGTCGAGATTGGTCAGGTCGATGCCCAGGAACAGCGGCGCGCTGGCGAGCGACCACAGTGACAGCTGCGTCTGCCGCTCCGGGATGGTGAGCCCGTCGTTACTGCCGTTCCCGACCTCGACGGAGTCGTAGTCGTTCCAGCCGCCGGGCCCGCCGTAGGGCTGCCAGCTGGCCGCGGCGTTGAACCGGCTGGAGACGTTGTTCCAGTCGGTCAGCGGGTAGCTGCTGCCGCCCGATCCGCAGTAGCACTCGACGTCGCCTGTGGTGCGCCAGCCGTTGGCCAGCGACGACCAGGTGGGGCCGTCGGCGATGTTCAGGCTGTTGGACAGCTCAAGCGCCATCGGGCGGCCGGTCTGGCGCAGCGCCGTCGACCAGGCCTGCACGTCCGGGATATCGAAGGAGCCGACCCCGTCCAGCTTCACGTAGTCCACGCCCCAGGAGGCGAACTCATCCGCCCATGAGTTGATGAACGCCTGCGCGCCCGGCGTGCTGTAGTTGATCCCCTGCATGCCGCCGCAGTTGTAGTTGTTCTCGCTGACTCCGTCGGCGATCTCGTTGGCGGTGTAGGAGGTGCCCTCGATCGGCGTTTTCTCCGAGACGGCCTGGTTGGAGATCCCCGGCGTCACGTACAGGCCGAACTTCAGCCCAAGGCTGTGCACGTAGTTCGCGACGACCTGGATGCCGTTGGTCGAGCCACTGGACGGAAACGTGGTCGCGTTGGTCACCCAGCGGCCGTTGGAATCCACGTCCGGGCCCTGGCTGCCCGGGCAGTCGTACCAGAAGTCATCCAGGTTGACGTAGTCATAGCCATGCGAGATCAGCCCGCTGGACACCAGGGCGCTGGCCTCGGCCTCGACCTTAGCTGCCGTCGGGCTGGAGCGCAGGAAACTCCAGCTGCTCCAGCCCATCAGCGGGGCACTGACGGCCAGCCCGTTGTTCTCCGCCAGCGCCCGCGGTGACGCCGCTACCGCTGCCAGCCCCATTCCCGCGGTGATGACGAGCGCCGTCGCCAGCGCCGCCCATCGTGGTCGTGGTCGCATCGATCCTCCATCCACGGACGATCTACCACATTCCCTACCATGTCAATACTTGAATCGATACAGAGTCGATCAGATAATTACAGGTTTTGACTCGATGGTCACGAAACACCACGCATATTGACGCAATTATGTTATTTCTTGCTAGACTCTGGTCACATTTTGTTCTGTCCTCTGGGTGGCCCGATCTTCCTGAGTTCCAGCTGGCCATCGCCGGTCGAGCCGCGGCGATCGCCGCCGCGGGCGTGGGGCTAGCCCGGGTCGGCTGATGATCAGGTCGGCGGCCGCCCGGAAGAGATCGCTTCGCGATAGGCTGGGAGCTCGTGACAGCTACCTCGAAGCCCGTCCGCGTGGGCCTGCAACTGCAACCACAGCACGCTGATTACAAGGCGATCCGCCGCACCGCCTCCGAAGCGGAAGAACTCGGCGCTGATGTCGTCTTTAACTGGGATCACTTCTATCCCCTGTACGGCGAGCCCGGAGGCAAGCACTTCGAGTGCTGGACGATGCTCGGCGCCTGGGCGGAGTCGACCTCGCGCGCTCAGATCGGCGCGCTCGTCACGTGCAACAGCTACCGCAACCCGGACCTGCTCGCCGACATGGCGCGGACCGTCGACCACATCAGTGACGGCCGGCTGATCCTCGGCATCGGCTCGGGCTGGTTCGAGAAGGACTACGACGAGTACGGCTACGAATTCGGGACCGCGGGCGGTCGGCTCGATGACCTAGCCGCGGCGCTGCCGCGGATTGAGTCGCGGCTGGCGAGGCTGAACCCGGCGCCGACGCGCAAGATTCCGGTGCTCATCGGCGGCGGGGGCGAGAAGAAAACGCTCCGCCTGGTCGCCAGGCACGCTGACATCTGGCACAGCTTCGGCGACCCGGAAACAGTCGAGCGCAAGGTCGCCATCCTGCGGCAGCACTGCGCTGACATCGGCCGTGACCCCGCGGACATCGAGATCTCCGTGGGAGTGACGGGCAGCCCGGAGGAGCTTGGCCCCAAGCTGCGCTCGCTTGGAGCCTCGCTGTTCACGGTCGGCGTCGGCGGCCCCGACTACGACCTCTCCGCACTCAGTGACTGGATCGCCTGGCGCGACAGCCAGAACTCCTGAACGCCGCGCAGGCACCTTGTGGACCATGCCTGCCCGAGCGTGTCAACAGGACGTTAAGAGAATTTCAACGGGGTTGTTCCGGGCTCATCCTCATCCACCGCTCGACTGGAGTCGGGCCGGACATGGTCTCGTCCGGGTGCCCGCGCCGCGCGGGCACCCGGACGAGGGCTCAGACGTGCAGGTAGTAGCCAGGCGAGGAACGCGACGGCGTTGGCGATATCCTGCGGCTGGCCGACCCGGCCGAGCGGTGTCTGCCTGGCCATCTCCTCGACGTAGTCGTCCCCGTAGATCTTGCCGAGGAAGGGGTTCCAGGCCAGGCCCGGCGCGACGGCATTGACCCGGACCCCGTGAGGCGCCGCCTCCATGGCCGCCGCCCTGGTGAATCCGGTGATCCCCGCCTTCGCCGCGGCGTAGTGCGACTCGCCCTCGGCGGTTCGCATCCAGGCAGCGATCGACGACATGTTGACGATGGCACCGGGGGTCCCGCGGTCCCGCATGACGTTCAGTGCCCGCCTGGTGACCATGAAGGGGCCGGTGAGGCTCACGTCGAGCACATGGCGCCAGGTGTCGGTCGGCATCTCGTGCAACGGTGACAGCATGTTGATGCCGCTGTTGTTGACGACCACGTCGATCCGCCCGCTGCGCCTCAGACGCCAGCCTGGCCAGGTGCGTCTGCACCGCCTGGAACCGGGCGATCGGCTGCCCGAACTGAACGCGCTGGCCGGCGTAGCCGATGGTCAGCTCCGCCGTCCGCTGTAGCGCCGCGGTCATCGCCACGGCGTGAGCCGGCGCGCTCCGCATGCAGAGCACCTCACTGGCCGCATCGAACGTCGGGCCGGCCGGCGCGAAATCGGTGACGGGCAAGCGGGAGCCGGAGCGCGTCGCGCCCGACTGTTGCCACGAGCAACTCGCCGTCGCGCCGGACGGGCACGACGACCGCGGCGGCGCTCTCCGCCCAGGCGACGTTGTCCAGGACGCCGCTGAGGACGGGGACACCGTCCGCATCCGTGAACTGGACGTCACCCGTGGCGAATACGGCCAGCCGGTCACTCCACGGAAAGGCGATCCCGGCCTCGCGCAGCAGCCAGCCCGCCAGGATCGGCGCCTCCACACTCGCCGGCGTCCCCGGCCGGTACCAGGCCGGGCTGCCGACTGGCGACAAGGAAGAGCTGGTGAAACGGGACAGGCAGTGAGCACTGTCGCCGGGACGGGTACTTCCGCGGGCCCGTCGGCCCGCGCGCTACGCGCTCGGTGCCTGCGCGGCCATCGGCCGGACGGGCGGCGGCATGTCCGTGATCCGCATGCGCAGCGCCGTCAGGGCCGCGTCGTAGATCCCGGAGAAGCTCGGGAACGGCTGGATGGTGTCGCTGAGCACCTCGAGCGGGACGTGCGCGCGGATGGCCAGCGTCGCCTGCTGCAGCCACTCGCCGGCCTCCGGCCCGAGCGCGTAGGCGCCGGTCAGCCGCTCGCCGTCGCTGAGCAGCGTCAGGAACCCGTTGGACTCGGCGTAGGCGTGGGTGTAGGTGGCCGTCTTGGGCACCTCGGACAGCAGCGCGGTGGCGGTGTAGGCCGCCTCGGTCGCGCCCACCGCCGCGGCCTGCGGGTCGGTGTAGGTGACGCGCGGCACGGCCTCGTAGTTCGCCGGGCGCGCGTCGCCGGCGATGTTCGCCGCGACCACGTCGCCCTCGTACTCGCCGACGTGCGTCAGCGGCCAGATGCCGTTGACGTCGCCGATCGCCCACAGCCGCTCGCCGGCGCGCAGGTACTCGTCGACCGCGATCCCGCGCGGGTTGGCCTCGACGCCGACCGTCTCCAGGCCGATCCCCTGCGACGCGCGGGCGCCGGCCGGTCGCCACGAGCAGCCGGTCGCCGCGCTGCTCCGTGCCGTCGCCGAACTCGCAGGACGTACTCCTCGCCGTCGCGCCGCGCGGCGCTGGCGTGCATCCCGAGCACCAGCTCGATCCCGTCCCGGCGCAGGGCCTCGCCGAGCGCCTCGCCGAGCGGCGCGGGCTCGCGGGGGAGCACGCGGTCGGCGCCCTCGACGAGCACCACCTCGCCGCCGAGGCGCCGGACGACCTGCGCGAGCTCGATGCCCGCCGACCCGCCGCCGAGCACGAGCAGGCGGCGCGGGACGGCCTTCATGCTGGTCGCCTCGCGGGTGCCCCACACGCCCGTCAGGCTCGCGCAGCCCGGGGACCGGGGGCACGAACGGATCTGCGCCGGTCGCCACGACGACGTGCTCCGCGGTGTGCCGGACGCCGTCGACCTCGACGACGCCGGTGCCGGCCAGCCGCCCGGTGCCCGCGCAGCAGGCGCGATGCCGTGGTCCGCCAGCCAGCGCTCCTGCCCGGCGTCGGAGTAGTCCGACACCATGAAGTCGCGCCAGGCCAGCGCGGCCTGCACGTCGACCTGGGCGCTGGCGCCCGCCTCGCGCGCGCCCTGTACCGCCTCGCCCGGCCGCAGCAGCGACTTCGACGGGATGCACGCCCAGTACGAGCACTCGCCGCCGACCAGCTCCCGCTCGACGACGGCCACCCGCAGCCCGCGCGCGGCCAGCGCCGCGGCGCAGTGCTCGCCCGGCGCCCCGCCGCCGAGCACGATCACGTCATAGTCGCTCACGTCGGCAGCTCCGTCCCGGCCTGCTCCGCGACCATGTACGCGGCGTACCAGTCGGGCCAGTTCGCGTCGGCCTGCCCGGTGCGCTTCTCGTGCTCGCCGTGCGCGGCCGCCGCCTGCCGCAGCGCGGCCGCCAGGTCCGCCACGGACGCGAACGACGTCGCGGCGGCGTCGACCCGCCCGGGCAGCCGCGTCGTGATCTCCTGCAGCAGCCAGCTATTGCCGTCCGGGTCGCTGAACGTGGCGAAGGAGCTGTAGCTCTGCCGCGTCGGGCGCGGGGCCGCTCACCCGGCCGCTGCCCGCCGCCAGGCTCGAACTGGGCGCCCGGGCTCCCGGGGTGGAACACCTCGCTGACCTCGGCGCCGCGCGCGGCGAGCTGGCTCGCGCGCGGCCTCGATGTCGGAAACGACCAGGTACAGGCCCTGGGCCGAGCCGGGCGCGGCCGAGGTGATCTTCGTGCCGAACTGGACCGAGCATCCCGAGCCCGGCGGCGTGAACTGCACGACCCGGAAGCCGTTGTCGAACGGGAAGTCGGCGTCGAGCCGCCACCCGAGCCGCCCGTAGAACTCCTTCGAGCGGTCGGCATCCGAGACCGGAATCACGACCACCTCGAGCTTCAGGTCAACGTTCCTGTCGCCCGCCATCTCGCCAGTCATCTCGACCGCCTCGCCGCGTCGTTCCCCGGTTGTACTCATCGTGGCCCCCCGCCGTCTCAAGGCTGACGCTACGCGCTCGCCCCCGCCCCGGCCAGAGGCAAGGGAGATGGGCCGCGCCCGAGAGGCCGACCGCGAGCCGCGGCCGATCAGCTACGAAGACGCGCGGCATGAGGCAGTATTCCGGTAACGGCTTGTGGCATGGGTTGCGCAAGTGCTACAAATGACTTCCGGTGTTACAGATTTTAGTGGAATGTCCTGCGGAGGCGCGCATGTTCGCGAAGGTGCGGGTCACCGCCGAGCAGGCTGGCGACGGCGCCCTGCTGCTTCGCTCGGCCGACGAGCTCGGCGACTACCCGTCCACCGTCCTGCACAGCCTCCGCGCGTGGGCCGAAGCCGGCCCGGACTACCCGCTCATCGCCGAGCGCGGTCGAGGACGGCGCCTGGCGGACCGTCGGCTACGGCGCCGCGGTGGCCACGGCGGACGCGATCGGCCAGGCACTGATCGAGCGCGGCCTCGGCCCGGCCCGCCCGCTGCTCATCCTGTCAGGTAACGGTATCAACCACCTGCTGATGACCCTGGGGGCAATGACCGCCGGCGTTCCGGTCGCCCCGGTGAGCGTCGCCTACTCACTTCAGTCGAAGGACCACGCCAGGATCAGGGCGATCACCGAGCTGATCACACCGGGCGCGGTCTATGCCGACGATGCCGGGGCGTTCGGCCGGGCACTCGACGCGGCGGGCGTTCCCGCGGTCACCGGCGCGGGAACCCGGCCGGGGGCCAGCGGCATCGACGAGCTCATGGCCGCCGTGCCAGGCCCGGCGGTGCGCGGCGCGTTCGAGACGCTCACCCCGGACGTGATCGCGAAGATCCTGTTCACCTCCGGCTCGACGGGAACACCGAAGGGCGTCCTGAACACCCACCGGATGCTGTCGGCGAACCAGCGGATGATCCGCCAGGCGTGGCCGTTCCTCGCCGCAGAGCGCCCGGTGATCGTGGACTGGCTGCCGTGGTCGCACACCTTCGGCGGCAACCACAACGTGAACATGATGCTCGTCAACGGCGGCACCATCTACGTCGACGGCGGGCGTCCGGTGCCCGGCCTGTTCGCGCAGACGATCGCGAACCTCACCGACGTGCCGCCGACCATTTACTTCAACGTCCCCGCCGGGTACGCGCAGCTCGTCCCGGTCCTTGAGGGGGACGAGGAGTTCGCGGAACGCTTCTTCTCCCGGTTGCGGCTGCTGTTCAACGCCGCGGCGGCGCTCCCCGCCGCGCTCCGATCCCGTCTTGAGGCCCTCGCCGCACGTCACGCGCCGGACCGGGACATCCCGGTCACCAGCGCGTGGGGGACGACCGAGACCGCTCCCGCCGTGACGAGCGCGAACTTCCCTCATCCCGACGCCCGCTGCATCGGCGCACCGCTGCCCGGCGCCCTGGTCAAGCTCATCCCCGTTGAGGATGCCTACGAGATCCGCGTCCAGGGTCCCAACGTCACCCCCGGCTACTACGCCCGCCCCGACCTCACCGCCGAGGCGTTCGACGACGAGGGCTTCTACCGCACGGGCGACGCCGTCGGGTTCGCGGTTCCCGGCGACCCGAGGCCGGCCTGGTCTTCCGTGGCCGGATCGCGGAGGACTTCAAGCTGACCACGGGCACGTTCGTCCGGGTCGGCGCGGTCCGTACCGCGCTGCTCTCCTCCGTGCCTGCCTTCTCCGACGCCGTCATCGCCGGCGAGAACCGGGACTACGTCTCGGCGCTCGCCTGGCTCAACCCGGCCGAGGCGCGCAACCTTCTCGGCCGCGACCCGGAGCCGGCGGCTGGCGAGCTCGCCACCGACCCCGGCCTGCTGCCGCTGATCGGGGACGCCCTCGCCAGGCACAACAAGAACCAGGGGTCGGCGGCCCAGATCGGGCGGCTAGTGATCCTCGCGGTTCCGGCAAGCCTGGACGCCTGCGAGATCACCGACAAGGGCTACCTCAACCAGCGCAAGGTCCTCGCCGAGCGCGCCGCCCTCGTTGACCTGCTCTACACGGACCCACCCTCGCCCGGCGTCGTCCTTCCGGCACTCACCCCGCGCGCTGCCGCGCCATGACATTCCCTGATTCGTCCTTACAGCTCGTAGTCGTGCTGGGTGCGCGCGTAGTCGATGAACGCGTCCAGGGCGGACGGGTCGGCCATCGCGCTCGTGTTGGCGGCCTTCTCCAGCGGCACGCCCATCAGCAGCCTGCGGACCGGGACCTCTAGCTTCTTCCCGGTCAGCGTCGTGGGGATGGCGGGCACCTGGATGAACTTGTCGGGGACGTGCCGCGGCGTGTACTCGCGCCGCAGCCGCGCCTTGATCTCGCCGATGATGTCGTCGTCCAGCGTCAGGCCGTCGGCGAGCTTGACGAACATCGGCATGAAGAACCGCCCGCCCGGCAGGTCCAGGTTGACCACGATCGCGTCGTCGACCTCGCGGATGCCCTCAAGGACGTTGTAGATCTCGGCGGTGCCGATCCGCACGCCGAAGCGGTTGAGCGTCGCGTCGGACCTGCCGAGGACGAAGGTGCCGCCGCGCGGGGTGACCTTGAAGAAGTCGCCCTGCCGCCACACGCCGGGCCACTCGTCGAAGTAGGTGCCCTTGTACCGGGTCATGTCCGCGTCGTCGCCCCAGAACTTCACCGGCATCGACGGCAGCGGCCTGGTGATCACCATCTCGCCGACCTCGTCGACGACGGCCTCGCCCTCGTCGTTGAACGCGTAGGCGGCGACGCCGAGGTTGCGGTGCTGGTGCTCGCCCGCGTAGGTCGGCAGCGTCGGCGACCCGCCGGTGAACCCGGCGCACACGTCGGTGCCGCCGGTGCCGACGTGCAGCCACAGGTCGCGCTTGACGTTGCGGTAGAACCAGGCGTACACCTCGGGCGACACCGGCGAGCCCGGCCAGCATCACGGTCTCCAGGGCGGACAGGTCGTACTTGTCCTTGGGCACCACGCCGCGCTTGGCGAGCATGTCCGCGTAGGCGGGCGACCCGCCGAACAGCGTCACCTTCGCCTCCGCGGCCATCCGCCACAGCGCGTCCGGCTCCGGGTAGCCGGGGTTCCCGTCGTACAGCAGCGGCTTCACCCCGAGCACCAGCGAGCTGACCATGAAGTTCCACATCATCCAGCCGGTGGTGGTGTAGAAGAACAGCACGTCGCCCGTCGGACAGGTTCATGTTCAGGTGCTGCAGCTTCAGCTGCTCGAGCAGGATGCCGCCGTGGCTGTGGGTGATGGCTTTCGGCAGTCCGGTGGTGCCGCTGGAGAACAAGATCCAAAGCGGCATCCCGAACGGTCCGTGGTGATACGTGAACGTCGTCCCGTGACACCGGCGGGCCGGCCAGCAGTTCCGGCCAGGACTTCGCGTCGTCCGCTGGCGCGGGGATGTCACCGAACGGCAGGTAGATCACGTGCTCAAGGCAGCGTGAGGTCGTCGATGATCTGCCTGAGCTCGCCGGAGCGGTCGTAGGTCTTGCCGTTGTAGGCGTAGCCGCCGGTGCAGATCAGCACCGTGGGCTGCAGCTGCCTGAACCGGTCGAGCACGCCCGCGCCAGCCGAAGTCGGGGGACACGCTCGTCCAGATCGCCCCGATCGACGTGGTCGCGAGCATGGCGATGACGGCCTGGGGGATGTTCGGCAGCGTCGAGGCGACCCGGTCGCCCGGCTTGACGCCGAGGGCGCGCAGCTGGGTGGCGAGGGTCCTGACGGCGGGGCCGAGCTCGTCCCAGTACATCGGCGTGACCGGGACCGTCTCCGAGTGGTAGTACAGCGCGACCTCGCCTGGCGCCTCCCGGCGCATGACGTTCTCCGCGTAGTTGAGCCGGGCGCCGGGGAACCACTCCGCGCCGGGCATGTCGCGCTGGCCGAGGACCGCGGTCGGCTGCTCGACGGCGATGACGTCGCTGTAGTCCCAGACCGCCTGCCAGAACGCGTCGGTCTCGGTGACCGACCACTGCCACAGGTCCGGGTAGTTCGCGAACTCCAGGCCGCGGGTCTCCTTGAGCCAGCCCGTGAACGCGGTGATGTTGGCGCCGGCGACCCGCTCGGGGGTCGGCGTCCACACCAGGTCGCCCGCCTTGACCGGCCCGGTCACCGGGTCGCTGGCGGACAGGTCCATGGGAACGCTAGGAGAGAATCGGCGGCTTCGCTCACATCGCCGAGATTCGCATAACGGACGCGCAGGCCGGCAATGGGAACGCGGACTAGTTAGCGAGCAGTGATCTTGGGGCTCGGCACAGCGTGTCGCCGCGCGCGGGGACGGCCCGCCTGAGTTGATGATCAGGTTTCCTGATATTCTTGGGTTGTGGCAGCCCTTACGGCATGCGAGTGCGGTGGCTTCACCTACTGGGTGCCGTTCGACGGGTAGGACTCGGAACATGCGGACTGAATCGCTGGCCGCCATCGACGTGCACGTGCACATCGAGGTTGACGGTCACGGTCACCACTCCATGGACGACGAGCTGCTGGCGGCGTCCGCGAAGTACTTCCGGGCCAGCCACGACCGCACGCCCACGCTTGAGCAGATCGCCGACCTGTACCGGGCGCTGAACATGGCGGCCGTGGTCTTCACGGTGGACGCGTCCACGGCGACCGGGCACGCGGCGATCTCAAGCGAGGAGATCGCGACGCGGGCGGCGGAGCACTCCGACGTGCTGATCCCGTTCGGCTCCGTCGACCCGCTGCGCGGCGCGGACGCGGTCGGCCCAGGCGCGCTCGCTGGTGCGCGACTACGGGGTGAAGGGCTTCAAGTTCCACCCGACGCTGCAGGGCTTCGCGCCGAACGACCAGGCCTTCTACCCGCTGTGGGCGGAGATCGAGTCGCTCGGCGTGCCGGCGCTGTTCCACACCGGCCAGACCGGGATCGGCGCGGGCCTGCCCGGCGGCCGCGGCCTCAAGCTGCGGCTGTCGGACCCGATGCTCGTCGACGACGTGGCGGCGGACTTCCCCGCGCTGACCGTGATCCTCGCGCACCCGTCGGTGCCCTGGGCGGCGTCGTCGATCTCGATCGCGACGCACAAGTCGAACGTGTACATCGACCTGTCCGGCTGGTCGCCCAAGTACTTCCCCGCCGACCTGGTCCGCGCGGCCAACTCCTACCTGCAGGACAAGGTGCTGTTCGGCACCGACTACCCGCTGCTCACCCCGGAGCGCTGGCTGCAGGACTTCGAGGCGCTTGACTTCAAGCCAGAGGCGAAAGCCAAGATCCTCAAGGCGAACGCGGTCAAGGTGCTCGGACTAGAATAGAGAAATAATGATCAGATCGTCATGCTCGGCACTGACTGAAGAAAACGATTGATGTAAAGAATGTAAGAAATGAAAATGATGTAAGGCCCATTCACGATTTTTTACGTTTTAATTCCACGCCTGATCTTCACTTGTGCACGCCATGCGTCGTACATTCCCCCCGGAGACTCCAGCACAGTGAGGTGCCTCATGCGTAGAATCGCCCGTCTTGTGGTCACCGCGGCGCTCTTGGGCGCCGCGACGCTGACCGCGACAGCCGCGGGGGCGGGGCACGCCAGCGCCGCCCCGTCACCGCAGAGTCTCTGCCCGGATGCCGTCACCGCGACGTTCGGCCCTAATGTCTGTGTCTTCACGCCGCAAATGTCGCAGACGCAGATCCAGAACGACCTGAACAACATCGCCGCCCAGCAGGTCCCCCTGTCGGCCCAGTTCAACAACGACGGCTACGCCGTGCTCTTCGAGCCCGGTACCTACGGCTCGGCCGCGACGCCGCTCGTGTTCGAGGTCGGCTACTACACCGAGGTGGCCGGACTGGGCGCCGTCCCCCAGGACACGACCATCAACGGCCAGATCGAGGTCTTCCCCAACGCCCTGGACTGCGCCAGTCCCACCAACTGCTGGGCCAACTCCACCGTCAACTTCTGGCGGTCGATGTCCAACCTCACGCTCAACGTCATGGCCTCGGCCATAACTACGTGCCCCAGCCGATCACGCAGCTGCCGCCCATCGGCGACTCCGCCGACTGCTACGGAGGCTCGACGGACATGTGGTCGGTGTCGCAGGCCACGCCGGTGCGCAGCATGATCATCAACGGCAACCTCAACTTCCAGGCCTACTGCTCGCAGACCGGCTACCAGCCAACGACTTCGCCAGCGGCAGCTACGTCGCCAACAGCGAGATCAACGGCCAGCTCGACTGGTCGGGCAACCAGCAGGGCATAGCCCGCAACAGCGACTTCCAGAGCGCCGCCGGCTACGTCTGGAACTACGTCTATTCCGGTGACGGCTGCCCACCGGGCTACACGCCGCCGGCGGGCAGCGCATGCTCGCCCAACCAGGACGCTTTCGGCAACAGCCCGGCCGGCACGGAGGGCGTCATCGGCGTGCCACCAGGTCACGGTGCTGCCGCAAAGCCCGGTCACCGAGGAGGCGCCGTTCCTTTACACGGACGCGAGCGGCAAGTTCAACGTCTTCGTGCCGTCGGTGCAGACGAACTCCGCGGGCACGTCCTGGGCGAGCGGCTCCGAGGCGGGCAAGTCGCTGCCGCTGTCGTCCTTCTTCGTGGCCACCCCGAGCACGTCGGTCGCGGCGATCGACCTCGCGCTGCTCGCCGGCAAGAACCTGATCCTGACCCCGGGCGTCTACAACGTGTCCGCGCCGATCCTCGTCGCGCGCCCCGACACGGTGGTGCTCGGCCTCGGCTTCGCCACCCTGGTGCCGCAGCACGGCATCACGCGGCGCTGGTCGCGCTGCCGAACATCGGGGTGAAGGTCTCCGGCCTGATCGTCGACGCGGGCTCGGTCAACTCGCCGGTCCTGCTCTCGGTCGGGACGCCGCTGCCCGACGGCCGGGTACCGCCGCCGACCCGGACACGATCCAGGACGTCTTCTTCCGCATCGGCGGCGCGGAGACGACCGCGACGTCGGCGACGGTCAGCCTGCTCGACAACGCGTCGAACTCGATCATCGACGACGTGTGGGCCTGGCGCGCGGACCACGGCAACACGTACGTCGGGCTGGACCGACAACAAGGGCGACACCGGGGTCGTCGTCACCGGGAACAACGTCACCGCCTACGGCCTGGCGGTCGAGCACTACCAGAAGAGCGAGGTCGTCTGGACCGGCCAGGGCGGCACGAACGTGTTCTTCCAGAACGAGCTGCCCTATGACGTGCCGAGCCAGTCGGTCTGGAACGAGTCGTCGACGTTCAGCGGCTACCCGGCCTTCCAGGTCGGCCCGAGGTGAAGACCTTCAACGGCTACGGCATGGGCAGCTACGTCGTGTTCATCAACACGACCGCGACCCTGCACGTCACCGAGGCCTTCCAGGCGCCGCTGGCGCCCGGGGTGAAGTTCACCAACTCGTTCGGCGTGTGGATCGCCGGCTCGGGCGGCCTCGACTCCATCGTCAACGGCACCGGGGGCCCGGTCACCTCCACCAACCCCGGCGTCGTGACGCCGGTGGACGTGGCCAGCTACACCGGCTGACCTCCGCCAGGCGGCGCGGGGCCGGGACCGTCAAGGTCCCGGCCCCGCGCCGCTTGCCGCGCGCGCTCCGGATAGGGTCGCCGCATGCTGCGCGGAGAGCTTGTCGTGCTGCGGGCGCGCCGTGAGGACGACGCGCGGGTCCTGCACGCCGAGCTGTACGAGGACACCGACACCTGGGTGCGCTCGGACACCCGGCCGTGGGTGCCCGTCCCGTTCGGCCCGGGGTCGCCGCACTGGCCGGGCGAGGAGGCGCCGTCGGCGGCGGACGCCGCCGTCTTCGCGGTGGCCGAGCTGGCGACCGGGGAGCTCGCGGGCGAGGCGCTGCTGTGGGGGATCGACCTGCACAACCGGTCCGCGCACCTCGGGCTCGCGCTGCGGCCCGCCTGCCGGGGCCGCGGCCTCGGCGAGGACACGGTGCGGGTGCTGTGCCGGTACGGGTTCGCGCTCCGCGGCCTGCACCGGCTGCAGCTGGAGACCCTGACCGACAACCACGCGATGATCGCCGCGGCCGAGCACGCCGGCTTCACCCGCGAGGGAACGGCCCGGGGCTCGTCGTGGGTGAACGGGCGGTGGGCGGACGACGTCATCTTCGGGCTGCTCAGCACCGAGTTCAGCGGCTGACCGCCCCGGGCGCCCTTCGGCGGCGCCCGGAGTTTTCGCCTCACGGTATGGATCATCCACAGGGGCGTATCTTTATGCACAACGATTTGCGCACGTCAGTGCGGTTACGCAAGGCGATTATGCACAGGTAATCCACCGTTATCCCCAGCCTTGGCCACAGCTCGCGCCGGCGTTGCGCACACCCTTGTCCACAAGACCTGTGGAAAACCGGCGCCGCGATGACCGGCGTCCGCCGCCGCCTTAGCGGGTGAGCAGTTCCCGGAGCGGCACCCGGCGGCCGGCCTGCAGGATGGACGTGCGGTAGACCGCGATGGCGACCCTGGCGACGCCAGCGGTGCACGCGACGCTGGTCACCGCCGACAAGGCGAACTGCCACCAGGACGCCGCGCCCAGGCTGACCAGGACCGGCATGGCGAAGGGCGCCGTCGGCGGCAGGTAGGCGAGCACGTGGAAGAAGGCGGACGGGTTCCCCGAGGTGATCGTGGCGCTCGCCGTCAGGTAGCCGAAGATCACCGGCAGGCCGAGCGGCAGCAGCAGCGACTGCGCCTGGTCCTGCCGGTCGGCCGTCGACCCGGCGGCCGCGTACACCCAGGAGTAGAAGGCGTACCCGAGGACGAGCCAGGTGAGCGTCGACGCGACGGTCTGCCGGCGTGACCCCGGCCAGCGCGCCGGAGTGCGTCGCCTGCGCCTGCCGACCGCGATCGCGACGGCCAGGCCGGCCTGCACGAACGCCGCCAGGCCGATGCCGAGGACCTTCCCGGCCAGCAGCCGGGCCGGGGTGACCGCCGCGAGCAGCACCTCGACGATCCGGCTCGACTTCTCCTCGAGCACCCCGGTCAGCGTCCACGCGTTGTACTGGGTCAGCATGAAGAACAAGCAGCAGCAGGCCGACGAACGACGTGTTCCGCTGGGTGGTGCCGGGGCCGCCCGGCTGCAGGGATGACACGCGGGAGCGGCCGGGCCCCGGCGATCACGGCGGCCTGCGCCGGGGTGAGCCCCGCCGCCTGCAATGCCTCGCCAGTGCCGACGGTCCGGGCCACGGCCGGGGAGCTGAGCGGGCGGCGACGTGTCCGATGCCGCAGTTGGCTTGGCCACGATGACCTGGCGGCCGTCGACGACGGCGAGGTCGATCCGGTCGGCGCGTAGGTCCGCCGAGGCGGCCTGCGCGCTCGGCTCGGCCACGAGCTCAACGACAGTCCCGGTGGCGGGGCCGTCGGCGATCACGGCGGCGCGGACCGGCGCGCTCAGCGGTCCCGGCGACGCCGACCCGCTGGATGGTCGCCCTTCGAGCCGATCAGCGTAGGGATCACGATGGCGGCGGAGACGATGACCAGGACGAGCAGCGTCCCGATGCGGAAGACCCGGCCGCGGACCCGCTCCCGGAACTCCCGCGCCGCGACGAGGCCGATGTCGCCGGGCAGCGGCAGCAGCCGCAGGGCCGGCGGGTTCGCGGCGGGCGGCGCGATGAAGGCTGCGCCGTGGCCGGGACGCGGACGCAACCCGCGGGGACCAGACTGGCGGCGCCTCACCGCGACCACGAACGCCAGGACGCCGAAGACGACGAGGATGGGGATGATCTCGCTCACTGGTGCACCCCCGCCCCTGAGGTCACGGCTCTGCCGCTGGCCGGCCCGCCGCGGGGACGGCCTCACGGAAGACCTCGGACAGCCGCCGCCGGCGCACGGCGAACTCCGTCACCGGTCCCGCCGCCATGGCCGCCCGCAGCACCGACTGCGGGTCGGCGGCGCCTCCCCGGTGGCCCGTGCCCCGGCGGGGTCCGCGAGGATCAGGCGGAGCGCGCCGCCGTCGTTCTCGGACACCGTGACCCCGGCGAGCCCGCGCGCCCAGGCCCCGTCGCGGTCGCCGGCCACCCGGACAACGAGGCGCGGCCTGCCGCGGGTCGTCAGGTCGTCGACCGCTCCGGACGCGACGACCCGGCCCTGGTCGATGATCACGACCGACTCGCGCCTTCAGCGGCGCTGGCGCAGGGACCGCGGCGTCCGCGGGGACGCCGGGGCGGCCGCCGGGCCGAGCGGGAGCGGGGACGGCGGCTTGACCTCCGCCAGCCGCAGGTACGTCACCAGGCGCTGGCCGCCGCGGCTGGACAGGCTGGCCAGGACCTGCTGGAGCTCCGCGACGTCGCGGGCCACCACCGACAGCAGGTAGTCGGTCTCGCCCGCGAGGTTGTCGGCCGCGATGACCTGCGGCAGCGACCGGACGTGGTCCTCGAAGACGGCGCTTGACCGCGGGTCGTGGCGCGACAGCGTCGCCGTCACCCAGACCTGCAGCGGGAAGCCCGCGAGGGCCGGGTCGACGTGCGCGCGGATGATCCTGATGACGCCGGACTCCTTGAGCGCCCGCACCCGGTGCAGCGTCGCGGCGGGGGACAGGCCGGTCAGCCGGGCGAGTTCCACGTTGGTGCGGTCCGCGTCCGCCTGCAGCGCGGTGAGCAGCTGAATGTCAATTTCATCAAGTTTGACGGCCATATTGCAAAATTATATTTCGTCAAAGCCGCTCAGAGGCAAACGATGGCCGAGCGTGACGGCACGCTGGAGGCATGAAGACCAGCCTGCATCCCCGCCGTCGCCACCACCAGCCAGACCCGTGCCGTCGCCGCGCTCGCCGCCGCCGGCGTGGCCTGGGGGACGAGCGTCCCCCTGTCCAAGGCCGCGCTTCGGCTGGCTGCCTCCCGGCTGGCTGGTCGTCGCCCGGTTCGCGCTCGCCGCCGCGGTGCTGCTCGCCGCGGTGGACCGGGCCGCGCTGCGCGCGGCGCTGCGCGGCCCGGTGCTCGCCTGGGGCGCGGCCGGGCTCGGCGGCTCGGTCCTGATCCAGAACGCCGGCCTCGCCAAGACCAGCGTCACGCACGCCGCGCTGCTGATCGGCGCGGGGCCGGTCCTGGTCGCCGTCATCGCCGCGGCCTGGCACCACAACGTGGCCCGCCCCGTCGCCTGGGCCGGGTTCGCGGTCTCGCTCGGCGGCGTGGCCGTGGTCGCGGGCGGCCGCGGCGGCGGCGCGACCAGCGCCGGCGACGCGCATGGTCCTCGTGTCGGTGCTGATCGCGTCGACCCTGACCGTGGCGCAGGGGCGCCTGCTCGAAGGGCAGGACCCGGCCGCGATCACCGCCGTGCTGTTCCTCGGCGCGGCCCTCGCGGCCCTGCCGGTCGCGGCCCTGCACCGAGGGCGCTGCCGCCCGTCCCGCCCGCCGGCGGCGCGGGCGTCGCTCGCGGTCCTCGCCGTCGTCGGCCTGACGGCGGTCGGCACCCTCGCGCCGTTCACCCTGTTCGCCTACGGGCAGCGCAAGGTGTCGACCGAGGTGGCCGGGGCCTTCCTCAACCTGGAGCCGCTCGTCGGCGCCCTGGTCGGCGTCGTCGCCTTCGGCGACCCGGCGGGCCCGCGCCTGCTGGCGGGCGGCGCGGCCATCCTCGGCGGCATCGTGATGAGCAGCCTCCCGGCCCTGCGCGGCCGCCCGCGCCTCGCCACCGGTCGGCTGAACCGGGGGACGGCCAGCGGGCACCCCGCCGGACGATGCGGCCGAGTGCGGTGTTTCATCTCGTGATCATCCGAGCGGATGGCGATGCCGGTCACGGCCGGACGTCATCCGGTGCTAGCTCATGGAGTCCTCATGAGTACCGCCGTCCCTGCCGGGAAGATTTACCTTGTGGTTGGCTACGACGGTCGCCGCCCGCCGTCCGGGCGCTGACCGCGGTCCGCTGCTGCACGGGCGCGACGGCCGCATCGACGTTACCACGTCGCGCACCTGACGCCGGGCGGATGATGTCGGCGACCGTCGCCGAGATGCCGGAGATCTTCGACGAGATGTGCAGGAACTGCGCGCGCCGGCGAGCAGCTCAGCGGCCGCGAGGAGCGGTGGCGGTTCGAGCGCGGAGCGGCAGATCGCCGGCAGCTCGCAGCGGCCGCGGAGGTCCGACGCCGCTCGAGACACCGTGGTCATCGTGGCGGCAGCTGTCGCGGCTGCACCGCATGGTCGGGTCGGTCGCCGTCGCCTGGCCAGGTCACGGCGGGCGGCGTTGCCGGACTGCGCCCCGGCGACCCGCCCGTTTCCCGTGCGGCGCGCCCTCAGGCGAGGTGCGGGAGCAGGTCGGCGACCGAGTCCAGGATCAGCGGGGTGCCTGGCAGGCCCGGTCGCCGCGGGGACGGCCTCGAGGTCGGCGCGGGCCGAGTCGCCCGACAGCACGCCGACGACCAGGCCCGCGCCGGCGCGCAGGCCGCGACTCGACGTCGGCCGGGGTGTCGCCGACGACCGCGAGCGACGCCACCGAGTCGCCGCCCAGGCGGAGCAGCGCGGTCAGCGGCATGTCGGGCCAGGGCCGGCCGCGGCCGGCGTCGGCCGGGGACAGGAACAGGTCCACCAGCGAATGCCAGCCGAGGGCGGCCACGATCGCGTCGCGGGTGACGGGGGCGAAGCCGGTGGACAGGCACACCTTGATCCCGGCGGCCCGGCAGGCGGCGAACAGCTCCACCGCGCCGGGCATCGGCGAGATCTCGCCGCCGGCGACCGCGCCCGCGTAGTGCTTCTCGAACGCCGCGTTGGCGGCCTGCGCCGCGTCCTCGTCGCCGAGGATGTGCCGGAAGACCTCGATCTTCGACTGGCCCATCGTCGCCCGCGCGTACCGCATCGCGCCGTTGAACTCGCGGACCGGCAGGTTCGCGGCTGCCGATCGCGGCGGCGAAGGCCTCCATGACGGTGTTGTCGTCGCGGACGGTCGTGCCGGCCATGTCGAGGCAGATGACGGAGAAACGGCTCACAGGAAGGTCTCCTCGGCGATCGCGGGGGAGCAGGTCATGCCGCGCCCGCCGGGGCCGGTCACCAGGACCACGCCGGGCGTGACGGCGGTGCGGTGGTAGAGCGCTGTCGTCGCCGGTCACCTCGCTGTAGACGCCGGCCCAGCGCCGCTGCACCCGCGGCAGCTCGGTGCCGAGCAGCGCCGACGGCGCGCGCCAGCAGGTGGTCGTAGGCGTCCTCGTCCACGTCGAACGCGAACGGCTCGTCGTACTCATGGGTGTCCCCGATGGTCAGCGACCCGTCGAGGCGCTGCACCATGAGCAGCTGCGCCCGGTTCGCCGGCCGCCACGGCCGCCTGCGGCGGCAGCGCCGCCAGCGACGGGACGTCGTAGGCGGGGTAGTAGCGCAGCGAGTCGCCGTCGGCGACGGAGGTGGTCAGCCGGCCGGGGAACGGCAGCGTCTGCAGCATCTGCAGCCGCACCCGGCGCAGCCCGGCGCCGCCGCGACCCGGGCGCGCTCGCCAGCGCGCCGGACGCGGCCAGGTGCGGCCCGGCGACGCCGGTGAAGTTCGCCCCGGTGCACAGCACCACGAGGTCGCCCCGGTGCCACTGGCCGAACTGGTCGCGCACCCCGTTCGCCGGCCACCTCGACGGCCTCACGGCCCGGGCAGCCACTCGTAGCCGGGCCCGCCAGGCGACGCCAGCCAGGCCCGCAGCGCGGGCAGCGCCACCCGCGGCTCCACGATCGCGTCGGCCCTGCACCACAGCCCGCCGAGGAACTCGCCGCGCAGCGCCGGGTTGACCGTCGCGCACCTCGTCGGCGGACAGCACCTCGAACTCGCGCTGCTTGGCGTCGGGCAGTGCGGCGGCCTCGCGCATCACGGCGAGCTCCGCCTCGGTTGATCGCGATGGTCAGCGAGCCGGCCGGCGCGGAACCCGGTCCCCGGCGCGTCGGCCGCGATCGACTCCCACAGCTCGCGGGCGCGCAGCGCGAGGGCGAGCTCCGGGCCGGCCCGCCGCCCGCTCACCCAGACGAGGCCGAAGTTCCTGACGCTCGCGCCGCGCCCTTCCGGTTCCCGCTCCAGGTGCGTGACCGCCAGCCCGCGCCGCCGCGCCATGACCGCGTGCATCGTGCCGAGAATCCCGCCGCCGACAATGACAACCCGTCCAGACTCATCCATCACGGCAACAAGTATAGCCATCCGGGAACTTGTATAGCCAAGTTGGCCTGAGCGCTGCGAACCCGCCGTGTGCTGATAAGCGCAGCGCAACGCAAGCCGTCGGCGAGGCGCGATCCAGCTGCGCGACGCTGCAGGGCGACCGGCGGCGCCGCTACGACCGGGGCGTGCGGGACAGCGCGTTGACCGACACGGAGTTGCGCACGCTGAACGCCGTCTCCGTGCCGAGGTAGCGGTCGTCGGACCACTCGACCGGCAGCCCGGAACGGTCCGTGGTGAACCGCCGCTCCCGCAGCAGCGGCACCCCGGCCCGCACCCCGAGCCAGCGGGCGTCCTCGGCCGACGCGGCCACCGCGTCGATGACGTGCTCGGCGTCGGTGAACACGACGCCGAGCTCCTCGAGGCGCTCGGCGATGGAGTCGGCGGCCAGGTCGAAGCCCGCCACCAGGACCCCGACCTTCTCCGGGTAGGCGGCGCGCTCAAGCATGACCGGCCGCCCGGACAGCAGCCGCACCCGCACCAGGAAGTACACGAGCCCGCCCTCGGGCAGGCCGAGCCGGGCGGCCTCGGAGTCGGTGGCGGGCCGCCGCTCCAGCGACACCACGCGCCCCGTGGGCACCTCGCCGATCGCCCGGGCCCAGCGGGAGAACGACAGCAGCTCGCCGAACGACTGCACCCGCGGCCCGCCGATGACGACGCGCCGCGCGCCGCGCCGCGACGCGATCACCCCGTCGGCGCGCAGCGCCGCGAACGCCTGCCGCACGGTGCCGCGCGACACCGAGTACCGCTCGGCGAGCTCGGCCTCCGACGGCAGCAGCGCGCCGGGCGGGTAGGCGCCCGCGGCGATGGCCGCCTTGATGTCCTCGGCGACCTTCCGGTACAGGGACTCGGCAGTCACAGCACACCACCCTACTTCGCGCGCGCCGCGGCAAGCTCGTCCTCGGCCCGGCGCGCCCTGGCCCGCTCCGCGTCGAGCAGCGCCCGTTCCGCGTCCAGGGCGGCCTGGTGCGCGGCCGCGAGCCTGGCGAGCTCGGCGGCGTGCGCCGCGTCGCGCCGGCCGAGCTCGGCCCGCAGCCGCGCGAGCTCGTCCTTCGACCGCGCCGGCCCGCGCGGCTCGCGGTGGCCGCGTCGGCCTGCGCCTGGCCGGGCGGCCTCGCGCGCCGCGTCGGCCTCCGCGCGGGCCCGCGCCGCCTCGTCGCGGGCCTGGCGCGCCGCCTCCCGCTCGCGCTCCGCGTCGGCCCTGGCCTGCCCGACCAGCTCGTCCGCGCGGGCCTGCGCCGCCGCGGCCTGCTGCCGCGCCCGCTCCTCGGCCGCGGCCACGGCGGCCGCCGCCTGGTCCCGGGCGCGGGCGATCTCCTGCCCGGCCCGCTCCCGTGCCTGCTCGGCCCGCTCTCTCGCCTGCTCAGCACTGCGCAGCGCGTCCGCGAGGGCGGCCGTGGCCTGCTCGGCCCGGTCCCGCGCGGCGGCCGCCGACGCCTCCGCCGCGGCCCGGACCGCCGTCGCCTCGTCCCGTGCCGCGCGCTCCGCCTCCTCCGCCGCCCGGGCCCTGGCCGACCAGGTCCGCGAGGTCGTGCTCGAACCCGGCGGTCCGCTCGGCGAGCACCCGCTCGGCCTCCGCCGCGTCCTCGCTGAGCTGCTCGGCCGCGTCGTCGGCCGCGGCCCTGAGGCGAACCGCCTCGTCGCGCTCCCGCTCGGCGGCGAGCTGGGCGCGGCGCGCGTCGGCGGCGTCCTGCTCGGCCTGCGCCAGCTGCCGCCCGGCCCGCGCCGCGACCGTCGCGATCTCCAGGTCAAGCGCCGCCGGGTCGGCGAGGGCGGCGAGCTCCTCGCCGACGCGCTGGTAGAGCTCGCGCTCCGCGCGCAGCCCGGCGAGCGCCGCCGCGTGCTGCCGCCTGGCCTGCTCAAGCAGCTCGCCGGCGCGCTTCTTCGCGCTGGAAACAGGAGTCTGCTCCCGAACGGGCGCGGCTGGCGCCGCCGCGCGGCTGCGTGCCCCCGGTCTCGGCCGGCGCCGTGCGGGCCGCCGCCGCCGGTCGCCGGCCTGACCGCCGGCGGAGCACCGTCGTCGGCGCCCGGCGCGGCGCGCGCTGCCGTCGCCGCGCGCCGTCGCCGCCGCTGCGCAGTGCGGCCCAGCGGTTGCGGGCGTTGTGCACGGGCCCGCCGCCCCGCTCCGGCGGGTCGGCCTGCAGGCAGTACTCCTTCTGCCGTGCCCGACCCTGACGCGCGCCCCGGCGCGCGGGGCCGCGTGCAGCCCGGCCAGATGCAGCGCTCGTCGGCGGCGGCTGACAGTGTCACTCACGAAGCGTGATTCTATCACTCCAACATCTCGCATATGGAGAGATAAATAGAGTGAAAGAAAAGGCAAAGTAGTAGCGTCTGCGGCCTCACTCCCGATACCATGCGAATATCGTGACTGAGAAAGAGCTGGCCCGGCCAGGCCGACGGAACGCCGGCACCGGGCCGTGCACAGCGGCGCCGACTACGCGCTGCCCGCCGAGACCGCCGCGCTGATCAGGGAGGCGGTGCCGGAGAACACGGCGCTGGCGTACCGGTCGCGCTGGCGGTCGTTCGAGGCCTGGTGCCGCGACGCGGGCCGGGTCGCGCTGCCGGCGACCGCGCAGACCGTGGCCGCCTACCTCACCCACCTGGCCGTTGACCGGGGCCTGAAGGCGACCACGGCCGACGCGCACCTGACCGCGATCCGCGCCGTGCACCGGGGCGCCGGGGCGCCGCTGCCCGACGGGCTCGCCGCGCGGAAGGTCGTCGTCGCCGCGCAGCGCCGCGAGGCCGCCCGCGACGGCCGGTACGGGCCGCGCAAGGCCGTCCCCGTCATGGCGGCCGACCTGCCGGCGATCGTCGCGGCCTGCGACCTGGAGACGGCGGCGGGGCTGCGCGACCGCGCGGTCATCCTGCTCGGGTTCGCCCTGCTCGCCCGGCGCGCGGAACTCGCCGCGCTCAGCGTCAGCGACATCGAGCACGTCCCCGGCGAGGGCCTGGCCGTGACGATCCGGGCATCGAAGACCGACCAGTCCGCGCGCGGCGTCGTCCGGCGCGATCCACTACGCGTCGGCCGAGGCGGTCTGCCCGGTCCGCGCGGTCCTCGCCTGGCTGGAGTACCTGGCCGCGCGCGGCATCACGGCCGGCCCGCTGTTCACCAGGATCGACCGCTGGGGCAACCTCGGCGCCGGCGCGGGCGGCCGCTACGCGGGGGCCGCGCCGGGCCCGCGGAGCCGGCTGGGACGGGACGGCTGCGCCCGCGGCCGGCCGGCGACATCGTCGCCGGCGGCGGCTGCGCCCGCAGGCGATCGGCGACATCGTCGCGGCGTGCGGTGCCGCGGCGCCGCCGGCGACCGGCGCAGGCCCGGGGTCACCGCGCGGACGCCGCCGCTACAGCGGCCACAGCCTGCGGCGCGGCGGCGCGACCTCGATGCTGAAGGCCGGCGCGCAGCCGCTGAACGTCAGCCGCCACGGCCGCTGGGCCGACGGCTCCCGCGCGTTCGCGGGGTACGTGGAGGAGGCCACCGGCTTCGGTGACGCCAACCCGACCAAGGGCCTGCTTTGACGCCGGGGGAGTCAGCCGCGACCCGTTCGGGCTGATCCTGGTTCGTCTCAGGCGGGCGGGGCGGGGACCACGGTCGCCGGGCGCGGTGAGCGCGGCGAGCAGCGTCCCCGCGACGACGGACGGTGCCTGGTCGGAGGTCAGCCGCCCGGCCGACACCTCCGTCGCGGCGGCGTGCATGACGTTCATGGCGAGGCTCACCAGCCACGGCAGCGGCAGGTCGGCGCGGAACGCGCCCGCGTCCCGGCCGCGCTCGATCAGCGACTGAACGCGGCCGAGCACCCGGTCGTGCGCCTGGCGGATGCGCTCGGCGGGCAGCTCCCGCTGAGCCGCCTCGAGGACGTGCCGTAGCCGGTCGACGACGAGCCAGCTCGCCGCGACGAGGCGGGCCAGGGCGTCGCGCGGGTCGCCGGAGACGTCGACGGCGTCGAGGGTCTCGTCCGCCTCGGCGATCACCCGGGTGAGGACCGCGTCCAGCAGGTCGGCCCGGGTCTTGAAGTGGCCGTACAGGGTCATGCGGCCGACCCCGGCGGCGGCGGCGATCTCCGCCACGCTCGTGTCGGGGTTCTTCGCCAGGCACTCGGCCGCCGCCGTCAGGATGGCCGCGACGTTGCGCTTGGCGTCGGCCCGGCGCGGCTGGCCGCCCGCGTGGCTCCGCCGGGTTGGCTGCCTGGTTCGTGCGAGTACCGGGGGCCATGCGGGCTGGCGGCCTTTCGTCGGTCGGTCGTGACCTTCCCTTTCTAGGGTGCGGGACGCCGCCGGGTGCGTCCGCCACGCCAGCCCACCATAAAATCGTATTGCACTGTACGAGTTACATGGTAGCGTCGAGGCCATGTAACTCGTACATGTCTATACGAGTTATGGAGGAGAGGGGAAGCGATGACCTCGACATCCGTCACCCGCGCCGGGCGCGAAGCCGCGCGGACACCGGACAGGAGGCGCTGGACGGCACTCGCGCTGCTGGCCGTCGCGCAGCTGATGCTCGTCCTCGACGTCACCGTGGTGAACGTCGCGCTGCCGGACATCGGCACCTCGCTGCGCCTGACCAGGGCCGAGCTGCCGTGGGTCATGACGGCCTACACGGTGCTGCTTCGGCGGGCTCATGCTGCTGGGCGGGCGGATCGCGGACCGCTACGGCGCCAGGCGGCTCACCCTGATCGGGCTGGTCGTCTTCACCGGCGCGTCGCTGCTGTCCGGCCTCGCGGCCGGGCCGGCGGCGCTGCTCGCGGGCCGGGCCCTGCAGGGAGCCGGCGCGGCGCTGCTGTCGCCCGCCGCCCTCGCCACCGTCATGACGATGTTCACCGGCCGGGACCGGGCCAGGGCCCTCGGCGTCTGGTCGGGGCTGGCCGGCCTCGGCTCGGCGCTCGGCGTCATCCTCGGCGGCGTGCTGACCACCGAAGCCAGCTGGCGGTGGATCTTCACGATCAACGTGCCGATCGGCGCCGCCCTGCTGATCGCCGTGCCGCTGATCGTGCCCGCCGGGCGCGCCGTGCCCGGCCCGGCCGGGCGCACCCGGCCTGGACATCCCGGGCGGCGCTGCTCGTCACCGCCGGGACCGGCGCGGCCATCTACGGGCTGATCAGCGCGGGGACGAACGGCTGGGCGGCGCCGTCCACCCTGGGCGCCTTCGCCCTCGCGGTCGTCGCCTGGGCGGCGTTCGCGCGGGCAGAGCGGCGGACCGCGAGCCCGCTGCTCGCCGTCGGGCTGCTGCTGCGCCGCCCGGTCGCGGCGGGCGGCTTCCTGATGCTGATCGCGACGGGGCTGCTCGTCGGCACGTTCTTCCTCGGGTCGTTCAGCCTGCAGCACGCCGACGGCTACAGCGCGCTGCGCGTGGGCCTGTCGTTCATCCCGGTCGCCGTCGCGACCGTCGCGGGCGCGCACACCGCCAGCCAGGTGCTGGCCAGGGTGCCCGCGCGGGCGGTCGCGGTGGCGGGCCTCGCGCTGGCCGCCGCCGGCTACGGCACCGCCGCGCTGTGGCCCGCGCCGGCGCAGTCCGTCACCGGGATGAGCGTCGCCTCGCTCGGCATCGGCTGCTGCTTCGTCACCGCGTTCACGGCGTCCCTGGCGGACGCCCCGGCGGCGGAAGGCGGCCTGCGCGGCGCCCTCGTCAACACGTTCCACGAGCTGGGCGGCGCGGCCGGGGTCGCGATGCTGTCCACGATCGCGGGCGCGGCCCTGGTGGCGGCCCATCCGGCCGCGAGCGCCTTCCGCGGCGCGTTCACCGCGGGCGCGGCCTGCGCCCTGGCCGCCGCCGTCATCGCGGCGTTCCTCGTCCCGTCGGTGCTGCGCGGCGCGGACGACGGGCGCCCGGCCCACTGACGCGGCCCGGCCTCGCCGGGCCCGGCGCCGGTCACGCCGCCGCAGGCGGCGTCGAGCAGCGTCTCGGCGGCGGCCCGCGCCGCCACCGAGGCCGAGGGGTCGCGGTCCATCCGCGCCGACAGCGAGGCGCCGTCGTAGATCATGTGCAGCTGCCGCCCCAGCTTCTCCGGGTCCGGCGGCGCCCGCCTCGCGGGCCAGGCCGGTGAGCAGGCCGCGCACCCAGCCCCGGTAGTCGTCGGCCGCGCGCGACACGGCCTCACCGGGCGACTCGGCGCTGGCGCTGACGAACGCGCAGCCGCGGAACCCCGGCTCGGCGAACAGCTCGCCCTGCGCCTCGAAGACGCCGAGCAGCCGGTCCCGCGGGTCGCCGTACCGCTCCAGGTACCGGGTGATGCGCGCGGCGATCCGCGCGTGCCGGCCCTCCAGGTAGGCGCGGACCAGCTCGTCCTTGCTCCCGAAGGTGTTGTACAGCGACGCCTTCGCCACCCCGGCGCGCTCGATCACCCGGTCAATGCCGACGGTGTGCACGCCCTCGTCGTAGAACAGCTCGTTGGCGGCCTCAAGCAGCCGCTCCCGCGCCGACGGCCCCGCCGCGGCCTTAGCGCCCATCTCGATCACCTCTCTAGACCGACCTGTCTGAATAATCCTAGGACCGCCGCGGTGCGCGGGCCGGGCTCTCATCCGGAGCCCGGCCCGCGACCGCCCGACCGGTTCATCCGAACGGTTGCGGGTTTCACCGCTCCGCCGCCCGCCGTGCCCTGGACAGGGCGGCGAAGGCGAAGGCGGCCAGCACGATCAGCGCCGCGCCGTAGTCCCTGGCCGCGCCGGTCAGGCCCGCCCCGTGCACCGCGAGGAACCCGGCGGCCACGGCGGGCACCCCGAGGCCGAGGTAGGAGACCGTGAACAGCAGCGACAGCACCCCGGCGCGCTCGTGCGGCGCCGCGGCCGGGACGACGGTCCTGATGCCGCCCTGGAACCCGCTGCCGAACCCGATCCCGCTGACCGCCGTGCCGGCGAAGAACAGCGCCGCGGACCCGGTGCTCGAGCGCGACGAGCGTGATGGCGACGCCGGCGACCAGGGCGGCGATGCCGGTGAGCATCACGGTCCGCGCCGGGGCGTTGCGCAGCAGGTAGATCGAGATCGACCGCGGTCACGGTCAGCAGCGTCAGCGACCCGCCGCCGAGCACCACGCTCGCCGACCCGGTCAGCGCGTGGACGAGGGCCGGGCCGAGCGCGCCGTACAGGCCGCCGAGGGCCCAGACGGCGAACACGACGGGCGCGGCGGCGAGCACGGGGCCGCGCACCGACCGGGGCAGCCGGACCTCGGGCACCAGCGCGGCGGCCGGGACGCGGCTCGTGGTCACGGTCTCCCGCAGCAGCGCGACCCCGGCGGCCTGGACGGCGATGACCCCGATGAGCGCCAGGTAGACCAGGTGGGTCGGCGCGGGCAGGTACTGCACGAACAGCGCCGACAGCAGCGCGCCGCTGCCGCTGCCGAGGCCGGGGGACATGGCGTTGGCGAGCGCGCCGCGCTCCGTGTCGATGTCCAGCATGGCCGCGCCGATCGCGCCGAGCGCCGCGCCGGTGGACAGCCCCTGGATGACCCGGGCGATCAGCAGTTCGCCGACCCCGCCCGCGGTCGCGAACACCACCATCGCGGCGACCTGGACGGCGAGGGCCGCGAGCAGCACGGGGCGCCGGCCCACGTAGTCGGACAGCCGGCCCAGGGTCAGCAGCGAGGCGAGGACCGTCGAGGGCGTAAACGCCGTACACGATCGTGGTGGTGATCGGGGAGAAGCCCCAGTGCTGCTGGTAGATGGCGTACAGCGGCGTCGGCGCGCTCGACGCGGCCAGCAGCGACACGATCAGCGAGGCGAGCAGGACCAGCGCGGGCGTCCCGCTGAGTGCGCGCGCCGGCGGCCGGCCGGGCGACCGCCCTGGCGGCGGCTGGCCCGGCGCGAGAGCGGGTCCTCGGGAAGGTCGACGGCGCGACGCGCCGGCCCGCCGGCGCGGCGGGCCGGCCGGCGAGCTTGACCGCCGCGGGCGCGAGCTCGGCCGTGCCGCGGTTCTGGTTCATGACGTGACTCCCGGTCCATATCTACTGGGTAGACCAGTCTGTCTACCCATGGTCGCTATTAAAACAGACAGGTCTGTCTAATGCAAGCCTCGGCCCACCGCCCCTCTGCGGCGATAACAGTAAGAACCACTGGCGCGGTCGTAGTCCTCGCGCGCGGTCTGCAGGGCGCGCAGGGCGTCGTTCCAGTCGGCTTCGAGGCTGTCGGCGACCAGCCGGTTGTCCGGGTCGACGGCCAGGTAGCGGCGGCGGGCCAGGTCGGCGCGGTGGCGGGCGCGTACGACGTGGTTGCGGCGCAGCGCGTCGGCTTCGGCGGCGCGGGTGTCGAGTTCGGCCTGCACGGTCAGGACGACCTCGAGGGTGTGCGGGGTGAGGACCTCGAGCAGCAGGTTGCCGACGGCTTGGTCGACGACGGCGCCGGGCACGGTTTGGCAGCGCGGGGCGCCGTCCTGGATGCAGCGATTCATGCACTGGTAGTCGGGGACCTCGACACCGCGGCGGGTGTGGTAGCGCACCGTCATGCGGCGTCCGCAGCGTCCGCAGATGGCCAGGCCCTGCAACAGCGCGGACCCTTCGCGGGCGGGGCCGGCGGCGCGGTCCTCGCCGTGCGCGGTGGCGTTGGCCAGCAGCAGTTTCTGGTTGGTCTCGAACTGGTCCCAGCTGAGGTAGCCGGGGTGCGCGTCGCGGATCAGCGCGATCCATTGCTCGCGGGGCACGGTGTCGAAGGTCTTCTTGCCGTTGCTGTTGAGGCGTTCGCGGCGGCGACCGTAGGCGAACGCGCCGGCGTAGCGGGGATTGTGCAGGGTCCGCAGTACCCGCCAGTGTTGCAGCGGCATCCAGGCCAGCTCGCCCTTGTGTGCGCCGTGCGCACCCGCACCGGGAACAGCCCCCCGTCGGCGGTGAACTGCTGCACGGTCGCGCGCGCTGAGCCGGTGCGGGCGAACAGGGTGAACACGTGTCGGATAGCTTGTTGCACACCGGTATCCGGGTCGAGCACCACGTTGCCGGCGGGGTCGTAGACCAGCCCGACCGGCAACGGCATCTGCAGCCCGCCGCGGCGCGCTTTGGACCGCTGGCCGCCGATGGGCGGGCCCGAATGAAGTGCAGCTCGGCCTCTTATGCGGACCTC
>CAVTKQ010000019.1:0-198945 GCA_963735315.1 uncultured Actinomycetota bacterium | reverse complement strand
GTAAAGGGTGGCGAAGAACGCCTTCAGGTGCTCTCCCCGCTGCCCCAGCCGTCCGACGGCGTTCAGGAGCGTCTCAGCCTGGGCGGGGCTGACAACGACCCGCAAGTCAACGCTCTGGGCGGCTTTCCGCAGGCGGGCTTGGCTGCGCCGGTGCGGAAGCCGCGGGTAGGTGCCGTCGGCTGGAGCAGTGCGGCAGCGGCAGGGGAAATCGGTTGTCGGCGACGAGTGGAGAGGCCGGGTCCTCAGAGCGTGTCGATCCACCGGGTGAGACGGCGAGCCTCGCGGGTGAGGATGCCCGGGTCGCGGAGGGTGTTGGCGAGCAGCGCGCTGCCCTGGTAGGAGGCGAGAAGGCTCATGGCGAGATCGCGCGCGTCACGGCGGCCGAGTGCCCGGAACTGCTGCTCAGCCCACTCGATCGGAACGCGCATTAGCTCCCCGAGCGCGAAGTCGGTGCCGCCGGGCCGCTTATCCAGTTCGGAGCAGAGGCTGCCATAAGGGCACCCGTACCGGGAGACGATCTCGCTTTGGCTGGCCAGTTCGCCCAGAAGTGCCTTCAGGCGGCTCTTTGGCGTGCGGTGACGTTCGTCGATCGCCGCAACCGCTGCCTTGGCCTGCTGGACGTGAGCCTGGACGACCGTCGTTATGATCTCGTCTTTGGTCTTGAAATAGTAGTAAACGTTGCCTACCGGGACATCCGCCGCCTCGGCGATGTCGGCGAGCGTGGTGGCCTCGGCACCCTTCTGGTGCAGCAGCTGACCTGCAGCGGCTACCAGGCGGTCCCGCTTCCCGGGCCGCCGCTGCGGTGCCGTCCCGGCCCGGAGTCTGGGTGAGTCAGTCATCTCACTAGTGTAATCGGCCCCCGGCTTCCGGGAACAAGGCCCGCGGGCAGCAGTGAGGGCTGTCCGGGAGCGCTGGCTGCGAGCCTTGCCACCTGCGGGCGTCCCTGGCCTCGCCGAAGCGGCCCTGCGGTCGGGCGGACCAGGGGGAGGGTCAGGTGAGCGCCGCATAATCCACTCCGGTGAGCCGGGGCCGACAGGTCCCAGAGCCGCCGGCGGACCGCGGGGGCCAGGGCCGCTTCGGGGATGGCTACTTCCTGCGGCGCCCCCTCAGGTGGGCCCGTCCGCCGGGGCCGATGTACTCGCCGTCTGTCAGGCCGGCCTCGGTCGCCGCGTAAAGCGGCGTCCGGGCGGCGCCGGGGCGGCTGCCCGGCCAGTGCCTGGATGCGGGCCAGGATGACTTCGCTGAGCCGGGGCCTGCGGCCCCAGTCTCGCTCCTTGCCGGTGAGAAGTGAGCTGGAGGCGGCGCCGGGGTGGCTGGCCAGGCCGGCCTTCCCGTCCTTGGCGCGATGGTCGAGTTCGAGCGCGAACATGAGGTTCGCCAGCTTCGACCGGGCGTAGCTGGCGAACCACTGGTACCTGCGGTCGGCCGGGAGGTCCTCGAAATCGATCTTGCCCCGGGCGGCGATGCTGCTGCTGACAGTTACCACCCGTCCGCCCGCTCGCGCGAGCAGCGACGCAGAACAGCCCAGTGAGCGCGAAGTGACCCAGGTGCATCTCGAATCCGTCAGCGGTCCGGCGGTGCGGGCCGCCTGTGACGCCGACGTTGTTGACCAGGATGTCGATTCCGTCGTAGTCGCTGAGGGCCTGCGCCGCGAACCGGCGGCGCGCCGAGGCCAGGTCGGCGAGGTCGAGCGGCCGGTACCCGACCGCGGCGCCTGGGGCGGCGTGAGCTATGTGCCCAGCGGCTTCGAGCCCCTTGCCCTGTTCAGAGTGCCGTCGCGGCCATGCGGGGGCGGCCCGGGAGCATTATCCGTGCTGACCATGACCAGCGGCGCGGCGGCCCGGGTGTTGCCGGTCCGCACGGCGATCAGCGCGGCCGCCGCCATCAAGATGCTGCCGGCGAGCAGCGCCCGGTGGTACCCGGCGTCGGACGCAGCGACGAGGGACGCGTGAGCGGCGAGCAGGCCGTTGGTGCGCGTGATGGCCACGGCGGACAAGATGGCCAGGCCCAGGGCACTGCCGACCTGCTGGGACGCGTTGAGCAGCCCGGCCGCCAGGCCGGCCTTGTCGCCGGGAACGCCGGCGTTGGCAGCCGCCGCGATCGATACGAACACCGAGCCGGCGCCCAGCGACATGACCAGGAACCCGGGGAGCAGATCATGGACGTAGCTGGCGTGCAAGGGCACCCGCGACACGTAGTAGATCCCGGCGGCCGCGATCAGGCAGCCCGCCACGACCACGGGGCGGGTGCCGATGCGGGTAATCAGCTGCGAGACGATGACGCCTGCCAGCACGAAGCCGGCGGTGATCGGGAGGTAGGCGGCCCCTGCCTTGAGCGGCGAGTAGCCCAGGACCTCCTGCATGTAAAGCGTGGCATAGAACAACAGCGAGAAGAACCCGGCAAAAGCGATCAGCTGCGTCAGGTCCGCGGCTACCAGGCCCTTGACGCGGAGGATAGCGAAGGGAACCAGCGGGTTGCGGCTGCGCGCCTCGTTGAACGCGAACGCCCCGGCCAGGGCGGCCGCCCCGGCCAGGGCCAGGACGGTTTGAAGCGATCCCCACCCGATCACCGGCGCGCGCACCAGCGAGTAGACCAGCAGCAGCATGCTTCCGGTCACCAGGACCGCACCCTGCGCGTCGAACGCTGACGCCCGGCCTCCCGCCGGCCGGTCATCTGCGAGCAGTGCCAGCACGCCCGCGACCACCAGGACGCAGATCGGGGGGTTGACGTAGAAGACCCACCGCCATCCCGGGCCTTGCGACAGCACGCCGCCCAGGAAGACCCCGGCCGCGGCCGCAATGCCGCTGACCGCGGCCCACGCGCCCAGCGCGGAGTTGCGGTCCTTGCCCTCACGGAAGCTCGTCGTGAGCTCCGAGAGGGCCGCGGGCGTCATGAGCGCGGCGGCCGCACCCTGAACGAGCCGGGCGGCAACGAGCAGGCCCGCGCTCCCCGATGCCCCGCCGACCAGTGACGCCAGGGCGAACACCGTCAGCCCGCCAAGCAGCAGGCGCCGCCGGCCGACCAGGTCGCCGAGGCGGCCCCCGAGCAGGAGGAACCCCCCGTAGGTGAGGATGTAGCCGCTGGCCACCCACTGCAGATTCTGCTGGGAGAAGTGCAGGCTGCGCTGGATAGACGGCAGCGCGACGTTCACGATCGCCGCGTCGGCGATGTCGAGGAACTGGACCGCGCACAGCAAGACTAGCGTGAGCACCCCCAGCCGGGACCGGAGCACCAGGCGTGACCCGGCAACAGACAGGCCAGGCTCCCCAGCTGCTGTCATGTTCCCTCCATGTTCAAGTAGTTAGACACCTGACTTAGGTTTCACGGTTTCGTATCCGATGTCAAGTGAGTTAACAAACTAACTCTCTCGGCCCTCGCCGCGTCGCCCGGCTGCTGGAAGCGAAGCTGCCTTCGAGGACCCGGGGATCCGCCGGCCCGCCCGCGGCCAGCGCGGCCTCGCACGGGCACCACTGCCTGACGGAGAACCGCAGCGATGGGCGCCGCGCTGCCGACAGGGGCCCGCGACGCTCCCTGAGGTGCCCGGGTCCGGGGCCGCCGGCACCTTCCGTACCGCCCGCACAGCCGGCCGCCACCGCACCCCGCCGCCGGAGGCCCCGTGCCGGAGCGGGCGACCCTGAGACGACGGTTTTACAGGCGGTGCGCTCTGCCCGATTTACCCCGCTGACCAGCGCATACGCGCTTCGAGGCGCGATTCCGGGCTGCAGTCGTCCGCCATGCGTCCGTGAGCACCGGGTTTCCGTGGCCGCACGGGCCACGGACGGAGGCAGAACGGGCCACGGACAGGGACGGAATGGGTCACGGACCCGGAAAAGGCCACGGACGGGGACGTGGGAGCGGTTACGCTGACCGCCCTGCCCGCTTGCACCTATAACCTGGGCGTCGCGGCTATGAAGAAGCCCTTGAGTACGCCCAGCTGGAGGTTCTCGCTGGCGCGCCAGTCAAAGTCCCGCCCCTCAGCGCCCGTCAGACGGGAGCTTGAGTACTCGGCGTTGCGTTGCTGAAGATGCCGATGAAGGCGGCTCAGGCCGGGGCCATCCTGCGCGCAGGCGGCTGGGCTTTACGGACCTGACCTAGACCTTGATGGGTGTTCCCTTGGGCAGGCGGACGAACGGGGAGCCGGTGCCGGGGGCGAACGGGGGCGTCCGGTTCTGGACGAGGAAGCCGTCTGCGCCGGCCAGGCCCGTCGCGTCCAGGCCGGTGTCGTGGACGGGGGATGCCTGCTTCGGCTTGACCTGCCGGATGAAGTCGATCGCGTACCCGAACCTGGTGTAGAGCCCGAACTCGGGGACGAACAGCAGGTCGACGGGCGTGTGCGGGTCGGTGTAGGCGTCGCCGGGGTGGAAGACCCGGTCCTCGAACAGGAACCCGGTGTTGCGCACCCGGGTGACGTCGGGGTGGATCGGCGCGTGCCACTCGCCGTGGCCGTGGACCCTGATCCCGCCTACGGTGAACGCGTCGCCGTCGCCGATCACGTGCACGGTGGCCCCGGAGCCTTCCAGGAGCGCGGCGACGTCCTTGTTGGTCCAGACCGGCAGGCCGGGCCGGGTCGCGAGCCGCCCGGCGATGAGGCTGGGCAGGAAGTGGTCGGCGTGCTGGTGGGTGATCAGCACGGCGTCCGCGTCGTCGAGGGCGTTCGCCGGCGCGACGATGCCCGGGTCGATGACCGCTGCGAAGCCGTCCTTCTCGAGGCGGAAGCATGAGTGGCCCAGCCATGTGAGCTGCATGATTTCTCTTTCTCCTGGGATCGGTAGGGGCTGGTCAGCAGAAGTAGGCGCGGCTGGCGCCTGCCGCGCTGTCGGCGGCCGGCCATGCCGGGCGCGGAGCCTGGGTGCTGGCGGCGAGGGCGGTGCCGGGACGGGCTGCGGTGGCCGCTAGCACGGTGGCAGCCGGGATCGCGACGAGGCCGGACAGCAGCAGGCGGCGTCGGCTGAGCTCGGGGAGGGAAGCTGATTCGGGCATGGCTGGCTCCAGGTGAGAGGGGCTGGCGGGGACGTGACCGGGGTCAGGCGTCGAGGGTGCGGGGCAGGCCGAAGCGGGCCAGGTTGCTGTTGTCGAAGCGGGTGATCGCGCTGACCTGGTCGCCGGCCAGGGCGAGGACCATGAGGCCGTTGGCGTGCAGGACGGCGGAGCGGGGGTCGTGCACGTAGATGCCGAACGCCGGCTGGCCGTTCGCGCGGGTGGCCACGAGCCGGTAGCGCAGCCCCCGGCCGAACAGCAGGGACAGCGCCCGTCCGGCGACCTCACGGCCCTGGTACTCGAACGGCGCGGGCGGCATCGTCAGCCACACGTCCTCGGTCAGCAGGCTGATGATGCCGTTGACGTCACCCGACGCGTATGCCGCGGTGAGCTGCCGTACCAGCTCGCGCTCGGCCGGCGAGCCCGGCGCGGGCGGCGGCTCGCGGTCCGGCGTGTCCGCCGCCCGCTGCGCCAGGGTGGCCCGCGCGCGCTTGAGCGCGCTGGCCACCGACTCGGTCGTGGCCTGGAGGATGCCGGCGGTCTCGGCCCGGCTGAAGCCGAGCACGTCGCACAGCACGAGGACGGCGCGCTGGCGGGGCGGCAGCAGCTGCAGCGCCGTGATGAACGCCAGGGAGATCGCCTCGCGTGGCCTCGTACCGTGCCTCCGGTCCGGGCTCGGTGCTGGTCAGCTGGTCGAGCAGCAGGTCGGGATACGGTTCGAGCCAGGGCACGTCACCGAGCCGGGTCGGCTCGGGCGGGTCGGGCCAGGACTGCGGGCCGTCCATCGTCACCCTCCGGCTACCGGCGCGCAGGGCGTTGAGGCAGCGGCTGGTGGCGATCCGGTACAGCCAGGTGCGGACCGAGGCCCGCTCCTCGAAGCCGCCCAGCCCGCGCCAGGCGGCCAGCAGCGTCTCCTGGAGCGCGTCCTCGGCGTCCTGCGCGGAGCCGAGGATCCGGTAGCAGTGAACCTGCAGCTCGTGCCGGTAGGGGTCGACAAGCTCCCGGAACGCCTCCTGGTCGCCGGCCCGGGCCCGGGCCGTCAAGTCCGCCGTCACGGTGTGTTCCTTCCATCCGCTGAAGTTCCTTCCCTCCGGTCGCCAGTACTGACACCGCCCGCCCCGCGATCGGGGCGGTGCGCGACCGCCCCGTTTCCGCGGTGCCGGGTGTCTGCCTTGCCGACACCCCATCCGAGGAGACCGCTGACATGACCCGACTGGCCCGCTGGTGCTTCACGCGCCGGCGCACCGTCCTTGCCGCCTGGCTGCTGCTCCTGGTCGTCGCGCTCGGCGCCGCCCGCGCGGCGGGCGGCGCCTTCAACTCCAACCTCAGCCTGCCCGGCACCGATTCCCAGGCCGCGGTCAGCCTGCTGACCCAGCACTACCCGGCCGCCGCCGGCGAGACCGACCAGGTCGTCATCCAGGCCACCGGCGGCGCGACCATCGAGTCCCCGCAGGTGCGCGGCGCCGTCACCGCGGCCCTGGCCCGGGTCTCCGCGCTGCCCGGCATCGCGTCCGTGGCCAGCCCGTACGCCGCCGCCGGGGCCGCGCCAGGTCAGCGGGGACGGCACCGTCGCCTTCGCCCGCGTCACCTGGGACAAGCAGCCCGACCAGATCACCGCCGCCGACGCGGACGCGCTCATCACGGCCGCGCAGACGGCCGACGGCCCGGGCGTGCACGTCTCGCTGGGCGGGGCGTCGATCACGAACTCCGAGCGGGCCAAGCCCGGGCCGTCCGTGGCCGTGGGCGTCGTCGCGGCGCTGGTCATCCTGCTGATCGTCTTCGGCGGCGCGATCCTGGCCGCCCTGACGCCGCTGGCCGGCGCCGCGCTGGCGCTGGTCATCGGCTCCTCGGCGATCACGCTGCTCAGCCACGCGCTGACCGTCGCGAGCGCCTCGACCGACCTCGCCGTGCTGATCGGCCTGGGCGTCGGCGTCGACTACGGGCTCTTCATCGTCAGCAGGCACCGCGCCGCCGTGCGGGCCGGCCGCTCCTACGAGGACGCCGTCGCCGAGGCGGTGAACACCTCCGGGCGCACCGTGCTGTTCGCGGGCCTGACCGTGTGCCTCGCGCTGCTCGGCCAGTTCGCGCTCGGCGTCAGCTTCCTCGACGGCCTGTCCGCCGCCGCCGCGGTCACCGTCGCGCTGACCATCGCCACCGCCCTGACCCTGCTGCCCGCGCTGCTCGGCTTCCTCGGCCCGAAGGTGCTCTCCCGCCGCGAGCGCGCCGCGCTGGCCGGCAACGGCCCGGCCCGGGAGAACCCGCGGGGCATCGGCTCACGCTGGGCCCGCCTGGTGGAACGGCACAGCCTGCTGACCGCGCTGGCCTCCCTCGCCGCGATCACGCTGATCGCGCTGCCCGTCGCCGGGCTGCGGCTGGGCACCTCCGACGCCAGCACCGACCCGGCCAGCTGGACCACCCACCAGTCCTACGCCGCCCTCGCCGACGGCTTCGGCCCCGGGTTCAACGGCCCGCTCGAGCTGGCCGGCCAGGTCAGCAGCCCCGGCGACCTGGCCGCGTTCAGCCGGCTGCTGGCGGCCGCGGCGCGCACGCCCGGGGTCGCCAGCGTCACGCCGCCGCAGGTCTCACCCGACCGGCACGCGGTGCTCGCCACCCTCTACCCGGCCACCGCGCCGCAGGACCAGCGGACCATCACGCTCGTCAGCACGCTGCGCGACACCCTGATCCCGCAGGCCGAGCACGGCAGCGGCCTCGTCGTGCACGTCGGCGGCCAGACCGCCTCCGCGATCGACTTCGCGCACGTCCTCGGCAGCAAGCTCCCGCTGTTCGTCGCCGTCGTCGTCATCCTGGCGTTCATCCTGCTCGCGGCGGTGTTCCGCAGCCTGCTGATCCCGCTGATCGCCTCGCTGCTCAACCTGCTGTCGGTGGTCGCGGCGCTCGGCGCCATCACCGCCGTGTTCACCAAGGGCTGGGGCGCCTCGCTGCTCGGCCTGTCCGGCACCGGGCCGGTGGACGCGTTCCTGCCCGTCGTGATGTTCTCGGTCCTGTTCGGCCTGTCGATGGACTACGAGGTCTACACCGTCAGCCGCATGCAAGAGGAATGGCGGCGGCTGCGCTCCCGCCCGGAAGGCGCGGCCTGGCGCAACCACGCCGCCGTCACCGCCGGGCAGGCCCACAGCACCCGCATCGTCACCGCCGCGGCCGGGATCATGATCCTGGTCTTCGGCTCGTTCCTGCCCGGCGGGCACCACCTGCTCCAGGAATTCGGCTTCGGCCTCGGCTTCTCCGTCCTCATCGACGCGCTGCTCATCCGCAGCATGCTGCTGCCCGCCGTCATGCACCTGATCGGCCCGGCCAACTGGTACCTGCCCGCCCGCCTCGCCCGCGCCCTGCCCCGGCTCGACATCGAGGCGGGTGAGACCGGCGGTCCCGGCGAGACACGGCGGAGCTGAAGGCACCGTGCCCGGGCCTCACGAGGCAGCAGATCCCCCAAGGAGCCGCTAACCGACCCGCCGCACCGCATCCCCGTCAGCGCCGAGGTCTCCGATCCGGGCCGCCGGCAGCGGCATGCGACGACGCCAGGCGACGGCGGCCCCACTCGCCGGGAGCCTGGCCCGGGCTCCCGGGCCGACAACGGACCCATCCCAGCGTGGGGCGCCACCAGGGCAGACCGCGCCCCACGCGGAAAACAGGCAACAAAGCGCCCAGCGTGAAATGGACCTGAGGTCCCATGCCAAGCCGGGCAGTACTAGCGGGAGGGCAGAAGCCGCGATGACGGAGGATCAGATGGCTACCGCAGAACTGGTAAGCCGGGCCCGGCAGGGCGACGGGAGCGCATTGGGGATGCGGACGGATCCGTACCGACGGGAGCGGCACGTCCACCGCTACCGGATCCCCGGCCCAATGGCCGATGCCGAGGCCGGTCCGGAAGCACGCTACGGGCGAAACGAGGCCATTTCACTCGCCTTCACCACCGCGCTGCAGTTCCTTCCGTTCGACTACAGCTCTCTTGCCCGGTTGGGCCTGCCCAGGACGGTGCAGGCGTGAACCGGGCTATGACCCTGCCAGCGATCACGGCGGAGAAGCTGGTCCGCGAGTTCGGGGCGGGAACCCGGGCGGTTGACGGAATCGACCTTGAGGTCTTCCCCGGCGAGATCTACGGATTTCTCGGCCCCAACGGGGCAGGGAAGTCGACCACCGTGCTCATGCTCACCACGCTGCTGCCGGCCACGGGCGGGAAGGCGACTGTCGGCGGGTTCGACATCGCCCGCCAGGGCCCCCAGGTGCGCGCGGCGATCGGCGCCGCCCTCCAGGAGGCCTCGCTCGACGTGATGCTGACTGGCCGCGAGCACCTCAGGTTCCAGGCCACGTTGCGTGGCATCGGCAAGGCCACCGCTGCCGAGCGGACCGCGGAGCTCCTCGACCGGGTCGGGCTGACAGAGGCCGCCGACCGGCGGGTCGGCGGCTACTCCGGCGGCATGAAACGCCGCCTTGACCTGGCCATGGCCCTCGTCCACCAGCCCGCGATCCTATTCCTCGACGAGCCCACGACCGGCTTGGACCTGCAGAGCCGCGCCGGCCTGTGGGATGAGGTGGCCCGGCTGGCCCGCGACGACGGTGCCACCGTGTTCCTCACCACCCAGTACCTCGAGGAAGCGGACGTACTGGCCGACCGGGTGGGGATCATCGATCACGGAAAGATCGTCGCCGAGGGCACCCCGGCCCGGCTCAAAGCCGAGCTCGGCCCCCCGACCGTCGAGATCCGGCCCGCCGAACGTGACACCCTCGACGCCATGTCACGAGCCCTCGAACGCTTCGCCGCCCCCGTCCGCAACGAGACCGGGACCCTTACCGTGCCGCTTCCCGAGGGAGAACGGCAACTGGCCGAGCTCGTGCGCGCCCTCGACCAGGCCAGCCTGCGCATCGCCGCACTCCAGCTCCACCAGCCCACCCTCGATGACGTGTTCCTCGCCACCACCGGCCGGAAGCTCGAAGGGGCCGGCTCGCCCGCGACCCAGCCCGAGGGCCGGGGCAGGAGGCGGCGTCATGGCCGCTGAAACCGCCTCCGGCCTCGCCGCCACCCACACCCCCGCAGGGCCCGGCGCTGCCGGGATAAGGGCGCAGGCCGGAGCGGTCGCCCGCCGGGCGGTCACGCGCACGCTTCGCCAGCGGCGGCTCCTGATCCTCCCGGTCGCGTTCCCGCTGATCCTCTTCGCCATCAACAGCAGCTCCCTCGCCTCCGCCTCCCGGCTGCCAGGGGTTCCCCCCGGTCAGCTACCGCGCGTTCGCCCTCGCGGTGCCGTTCCTGCTCGGCTCCATGCTCATCGCCGTGACCGCCGGCACCGACCTGGCCCAGGACATCCAGTCGGGATTCCTCAACCGGCTTGCCCTCACGCCGCTGCGCCCGGGCGCCCTGCTCGCCGGCCAGCTCGGCGGCGCCGTCGCCGTCGCGGCCGTCCAGGCCGCCCTCTACCTGACCGTCGGCCTCGCCGCCGGCGTCGGGATCGCAGCCGGCGCCCTGGGCGCTGTCGTGCTCCTGGCCTTGTCCATCTTGATCGCCATCGCCTTCGCCGGGCTCGGCACGCTGCTGGCCTTGAGGTTCGGGACCGGGGAGGCCGTCCAGGGCATCTTCCCGCTGCTGTTCACGCTGGTTTTCCTGAGCTCGGCGTTCCTGCCGCGCAACCTGATCCAGGTGCGATGGTTCCACGATGTCGCCACCTGCAATCCGCTGTCTTACCTCGTCGAGGGCCTCCGCAGCCTCATCATCACCGGCTGGGACGCCCCGGCGCTGGCTCTCGGGTTCGGGATCGCCGCCGCCATCGCCGCCGCCAGCCTCGCGGCCGCCAGCGCCGCCATGAAGAACAGGCTGGTCCGGGCATGAAAGGATTCAGCTACGTCGCCCGCGCCGTCGCCTGGCGGTCCATCCGCGGGATGTTCTCCAGCCCCGCGCTCCTGCTGCCGACAGTCATCCCGCCGCTGTTCGTCCTGATTGCCTTCGCCGGCGGCCTCTCGAAGCTCTCCGGCGTCCGTGACTTCGGCTACCCGCTCGGCTATACCGCCTTCATCTTCGTCTTCGCCTCGCTCCAGGCCGCCACCATCTCCGGAGTATTCACCGGATTCGCCGTCGCCCGCGACTTCGGGACCGGCTTCGCCCGCCGGCTCCTCCTCACCGCGCCGGCCCGGAGCGGCATCATCGCCGGCTACCTCGCCGCCGCCATCGTCCGCTGGATCATCACGGGCACCATCGTCACCACCGCCGCCGTCATCGGGGGCGTGCACGCGGCCGACAACGGCATCGACATCGCCGGACTGCTCGGCCTCGGCCTCCTCGCCAACCTCACCGCCGCCCTCTGGGCCTGCGGCACCGCCATGCTGCTGCGAACCGAGCAGGCAGGCGCCCTCATCCAGCTCCCCGTCTTCGTCCTGCTGTTCCTCGCGCCCGTCTACGTCCCCGTCGGGCTCCTCACCGGCTGGATCCGCGACATTGCCCGGATCAACCCCGCCACCCCGGTCCTCGAAGCCGGACGCGGACTCCTAGCCGGAACGCCCGCCGACCTCGCGCTCTCGTTCTCGATCCTCGCCGCGGGAATCGCCGTGACGGGAATCTGGGCACGCCGGGGACTCTCCTCAGCCGAACGAGCCGGGTAACTCGGGGGTTCGACTTCCTCGGTGCGACACGATGTCGCACGGTTCGAGTGAGCGCGCTGGAAGGAGGGTTGGTCGTGACGACAGCAGCGTAGCTCCGGATTAGTGTTCGCGATCCGTCCCCTCCTTGGCGTGCGTCGCTAGTAATGGCGGGGTGTGAAGCCTGAGGGAAAAGCCGAAGGATTCCCGTTCCATCCGGGAGTCACGGGCCAGGGGAAGATCGGACGGGTTAATAGCGTGAATCTCCGTTGATGTCTCGTCACTGCCTCCCTGCGATGGAATGTATGGGCGGGGGAAGGGTTAGCCGCTGGGAAGCGGCAGGCGCCGGCCGGTGCTATGCCCTGTCGGCCGGGAGGCACCGCCACCCCGGGATAGAGGAGAGCCCACCCCGATCGTGTCTCACCCTTGCGAAACGTGGTAACCCCGTTGAGGTCCAGGCAAGGTGCCTGGCAGGCCGACCGCAAGGAAAGCTTCAATTCCCGGCGGGAACAGGATGACGCGAGAAGCGAAGGCCGGGACGCCGAAAGGCGACGGGAAACCGGCATCGGGTGCCGCAGCCTCCCTGCGGCGGTGTCGCATAACCGCCCGGATACGGGTCTTTGATGGCCCGGCCCGAAAGGGCGCTGACGTGCGTCGGGTGAGCCTGCGAAGACTTGATGATCGATGACACCGGAACCGAGGGACAAGTTGGACGCCACAGACGGAACTGGAAGCGCTCGCCGTGGAAGGCGACGGTGTGGTGAACGGACCCGAGGGCGAGTTCCTGGACTGGGACGCTGTCGGACTGGCGGCAGGTCGAGGAGGACGTACGGCGTCTGCGGCAGCGGATCTTCGCGGCACACAGGCAGGGGACCCGAAGAAGGTCCGCAACCTGCAGAAGCTGATGCTCCGATCCCGCGCCAACGCGCTGATAAGCGTGCGGCGGGTGACAGAGCTCAACGCCGGTCGCAAGACGGCGGGCATTGACGGTAAGACGGTGCTGTTGTCCCAGGGCAAGGCCGAATGGGCCAGCTGGGCGCAACTCCGCTCACGATCGTGGACGCCCAAGCCCGTCAGGCGAGTGTATATACCGAAGGCAGGCGGGAAACAGCGCCCGCTCGGAATTCCTGTGATCGCCGATAGAATGCTCCAGGCTATCGCGGTCAAGGCCCTGGAACCCGAGTGGGAGGCGCGGTTCGAGCAGAAGTCGTACGGCTTCCGGCCAGGCCGCGGCTGCCATGATGCGATCGAGGCCATTTTCAATACCGTCAGCGGGAAGAACCCCTGGCGGCGATGGATCCTTGACGCAGATCTGGCGGCGGCATTCGACCGCATCGACCATGACCATATTCTCAGTCAGATCGGCATGTTCCCCGCCAGGGAACTGGTCCGGAAATGGCTGAAGGCTGGCGTGATCGAGAAAGGCTGGTTCACCCCGACCGAGGGGGGAACCCCCCAAGGCGGTGTGATCAGTCCCGTGCTACTGAATGTGGCCCTGCACGGTATGGAGCAGGCCGCAGGGGTACGTTACCGCGAGCGGGCGTTAACGCCGACCGGGTGGTGCCGGGAAGCCCCGTGCTCGTGAGGTATGCAGACGATTTTGTCGCGATGTGCGAAGCCGTGAGCAAGCCGAACAGGTCAAGGCTCAGCTCGCGACCTGGCTGGTGCCCAGAGGGCTGAAGATCAACGAGGACAAGACGCGTATCGTCCGCCTCGAAGACGGGCTTCGACTTTCTGGGGTTTCACATTCGCCGGTATCGCAACGGGAAGCTGCTGATCAAACCGAGCAAACAGGCCGTGCGACGGTTCCGGGAACGGCTCACCGCCGAGATGAGGGCTCTGCGAGGAGCCAACGCTCAGGCGGTGATATCCGCAGGCTCAACCCGATCATTCGGGGCTGGGCCGCCTACTACCGGAGCGTGGTGTCCAAGAAGACCTTTGTCCACCTGGACACCCACATGTGGAAGCTCGCCTTCAGCTGGGCGAAGCGAAGCCACCCGAACAAGTCGAACCGGTGGGTTGTTGACCGGCACTTCGGTGCGTTCAGCAAGGTCAGGAAGGACAGGTGGGTGTTCGGTGACCGCGACAGCGGCGCCTACCTCGCCAAGTTCGCCTGGACGCCCATCGTCCGGCACCAGGTGGTCAAGGGCTGCTCGTCGCCAGACGATCCGTCCCTGGCCGAGTACTGGGCCGAACGGCGACGCCGCCCAACCTCCGCGGACAGGACGACTGCCGCATCCTTCAAGCCCAGCACGGCCGCTGCCGCTCTGCGGGGAACTGCTGCTGCACGCCGACCACGAACCACAAACCCCCGCTGAATGGGAACAGTGGGTCATCACGGCCCGGCAGGCTCTGCGCAGGCAATACAGCACTGAGCAAGCGGGCGGGCAAGAACGGGCGGTCTGGCGGCTCCTCCACGCATCCTGTCACTGGCAAGCCACGGCAGGACGGCAATGAGACAGACGCAGGCGCGCCGCCCGCGCGGCTTGCCTGAGCCGTGGTGCCTGGAAAACGGGCACGCCCGGTTCTTAGGGGGCGGCGGCGCGGCAACGCGCCGTCGCTACCCGACGGTTCAGCATCCGCCGCTATCCCAACGGCAAGCTGCTGACCAAGCCGGGCAAGGAGGCAATGCGGCGGGATCCGGGAACGGCTGTCCACGGAGGCGACGGCCCTGCGCGGGCCAACGCGGACGCGTTCATCGCGCGGCCCAACCCGATCATCACCGTGTGGGTCGCCCACTACCGGATCGGGGTGTCCAAGCATGCCTTCGGCACGCTGGACGCCCACCTGTGGAGGCTGACCGGGAAATGGGCCAGATAGTCCCACCCGAACAAGCCAAGGCGCTGAATCATCACCCGGTACTTCTGCCCGGCTCCTCTCTGCCATCAGGGCTTGCTTGAGCCGGTTGCCCGGAACGGGCGCGGCCGGTTCTGAGGGGCCCCGGTCAACGCGCCGGGGTTACCCGAAGAGGTCTACTTCTCCGTCATCACCCGCCAGGCCATCCGCCGCGGCTCGTTCCGCTCCGTCAAGGGGCCCACCACCGAGATCGGCGCCTCCATCGACACCTGGAACCAGCACCCCAGGCCGTTCAGGAGGGTCGGCGGCTTGAACGGTGGATCGACTCGCTGGCGTGTGCACCCCAGCAGGCTGGCCGCCCGTGATGGCTGGTGAAACTCCGACGGCAGTGCCACAGTGCCGCCGCATTAAATCCATCTTGGAAGAAGAGTGGCTATGATACTGCAAGAGACCGTAATTACCTTTCCGATTCCCGGCATAGACGGCTTAGGCCAAATCCGATCGCACGGGAAGGCGGACAAGAAGCCAGAAGGCCGTCAGGATATACCATACAGCGCCGCCAGCAGAGTACTGGGCCAAAACCGTCAACGCGGCGCTCGACGTTCCGGTCCAACCCAGAAAAGCGGATCCGGCGAAAAGCGAGCCGACACCGCTAATGATCATTGGCCACTGGCCCTTGAGCCTGTCCCGCAGTCGTATTACTGCGAGGAATACCTGGATCAGCCCGGTAGCCACGGCCCAGGCCCCGAACACGGTAATGGCCGAGGGCAGGTCCGACCAGACCACCGTGGCGATTCCGGCCGCCGCCCCCACGCCTGCTGCCAGGTTCAGGTACTGAGGGTACGCCCAGCGCCTTCCGCGGCCGACTCGGATGTCGAACAGTGTGGCCACGACGTCGGAAATCGGGTATGCGATGAGAAAGACACTGGCCAGCGCGCTCAGTCGGGCACCGGAACTCGCTGTAGACGTGAAGGAGTAAACGAAGGCCACCCATACTAGCGAGAAACCTGCCCGGCAGAAGTACAACGATCGCAGAATCCGTGAGGCGCGGCTAATGTACCGTTCGTCAGAGCTCAGGCGCGTTCCGTTATCGGCCAATATATGCGGCTCGCGATCCGTGGCAGCTCGAAGCATAGGATCTTTCTCGTTCCTTGGCGACTGATCGTTGAGCATCTGCACACCTAGCCGGTTGAGGGAAATTGTGCTGCGGTTATCTGACGAGAGCATGTGGGCGAACACCCCAGTGAGATTGACGAGCTGCCCTCGTTTGCCGGGACACGGCGCCGTCGGCGCGTAGGTCGTTCTCAGTGGGTTACTGCGTCTCGGGAGGTGGTACCCGCGATGCGCCGCAGTTCGACAAGGTCCCAGTAGAAAGGGACGGATGCCCAGTGACCTTGCCGCCTCAAGCCAGAAGCACCCGGCGACGGGCATCGTGGTGAAACATCGCTCGCCACCGAGATACACGAGTGGCCGAGCCAAGTAACCAGCATGTTGACTCCAAGCTCCAGTAGGCCCACGGACCACCAGGAGGAAGCCTGCGGTCATGTGTACTGACACCACGCGAGTAGCAGATCGGGCGCAATCTGCCCGACTTACGGCCATGAGATCCGGCCGCCATTCAGGCAGGTGACGATCTGTGGCTCCAAACCAACGTTCAGGTCGCACAGAACCGGAGATCCCCGCATAGGCGCGACTCTCAATCCATTTCGCGGCCCGTCGCCCGGAACCCGGGGTTTCCCGCGAGTCACTCGAGGTGAGGACTCGGGTGGACCCGTCCCTACCAGCCCGAGACCGACACCAGTCTGCCGAGTTCACCGCTCTTAGAGGCGGTCATCCGGACCCGGCCGGAGATGACTGCCCTCTTCGGCTGCCTGTACTACGCCGCCCTGCGCCCGGAGAAAGCTGTCGCCCTGCGCAACGCCGACTGCCACCTCCCTGGCTCCGGATGGGGCATGCTCCGGCTCGCCGCGGCCACGCCCAGGACCGCCACCGCCTAGACCAGCAGCGGCACCAGCCACGAACAACGCGGACTCAAGCACCGGCCCAACGGGACGATCCGGATAGTCCCGGCCCCCCGACCTGGTCCGTGCCCGTCCGTGGAAAGCCAGCGGTGTGCACCGACCGCGCGACTGCGCGGAAGCCAGCGGTTGCACCAACCGCGCGATCGGCGCGAGCCGTCCACCAACCGCGATCCGCGGACGCCGTCCGCTATGCGTCCGTGACTTCCCCGCCCGGCCCGCCGACGGCCCACAATCACGCCGACCCGCAGGCCATCAGCAGCCCTATCGATAGACGTTTAGCCTGCTCAAAGCCAAATATTAGAACGACAGCGACCCGTAACGGTCTGCCCGCATCTGGCCCACGGCTGGCCCACAGACGGTCCGCGAACCGCTCGCACCGGCACGCAAAAGCCGGTGACACCATCCGATGTCACCGGCTTTGACCTGCGGAAACAGGGTGGCAGGTGATGGGTTCGAACCATCGTAGGCTGAGCCGACGGTTTTACAGACCGCTCCCTTTGGCCACTCGGGCAACCTGCCTAGTGCCGCCGCATGACGGCAGCAGAGAGAAATATAGCGGACAACGCGACTGCTTGCGACGTGGAGTTCTCCGGCACCCGCGGGGAAGCGCGGTCGACGTCCGCCGTAGCGTCCGATGTGACGATCGGCACCCTACCCGTCTAACCTGTGATCCATGCCTAGCGAGTCCAGCTTCGACATCGTGTCAAAGATCGACCGGCAGGAAGCCGACAACGCGCTTAACCAGGCCGCCAAGGAGATCAGCACCCGGTTCGACTTCCGGGGCGTCGGGGCGTCCATCGCCTGGTCAGGTGAGAACGGCGTGGAGATCCGCGCCAACAGCGAGGAGCGCGCCAGCGCCGTCCTCGACGTGTTCAAGGAGAAGCTCGTCAAGCGCGGGGTCTCGCTCAAGCACCTCGACCCGGCGGACCCCAAGGTGTCCGGCAAGGAGTACCGCATCGCGGTCGCCCTGAAGGAGGGCATCTCCCAGGACAACGCCAAGAAGGTGTCCAAGATCATCAGGGACGAGGGGCCGAAGGGCGTCAAGGCCCAGGTGCAGGGCGAGGAACTGCGCGTGTCGTCCAAGAGCCGGGACGACCTGCAGTCCGTGATCAGCCTGCTCAAGTCCAAGGACTTCGACTTCGCCCTGCAGTTCACCAACTACCGCTGAGGACAGGCGGCTCCGGCCGAGCCGCCAGGTAAGCGCGGGCCGCCGGACAGCGCCTCCAGGCGGCGGACCCGCTCGCTGGTCGGCGGATGGGTGCTCAGCATCCCGCCGACCCCGTCGGGCGGGAACGGGTGGGCGATCATCAGGTGGCTGGCGGCGGCCAGCGTGCCGTGCGGCCGCAGCGGCTGCGCGGTGGCGGCGGTGTCGATCTTCCGCAGCGCGCTGGCCAGGGCCATCGGGTCGCCGGTCAGCAGGGCGCCGTCGATGTCCGCGCAGTACTCGCGGCCGGACGGGGCGGTGATGTGCAGCAGCACCGCGATCAGCGGGCAGGACGCGACGAGCGACGCGAGCCCGGCGGACCACGAGGAGACCGCGACGTCCCGGCGGGCGACGTGCGCCAGCTCGTGCGCGAGCACCGCGCGCAGCTCCGCCAGGGTCAGCAGCCGCAGCAGCCCCTCGGTGCAGCACACGGCCGCCGACCGGGCGCTGTACCCGACGGTGAGGATGTTCGGCTGCGACGCCGGGGACACGAACAGCCGGGGCACCGGCAGGTGCGCGGAAAAGGCCAGCTCCCTGACGATCCGGTACAGGTCGGGGCGCTCCACCTCACTGACGGGACGCGCGCGGAGGGCAGCGAGCACCGTACGTTCCGAATGAAAGTAAATGATCCAGCCGAGGGCGACGAGCAGCGCGCTGACGGCCGCGGCACCGACGAGCCCGAGCCAGAGCGAGGCGCCCGACAGCAGCGCCGCGCACAGCGCGACGGCGAACAGCGCCGCGCGCAGCCCGTAGCAGCGCATCGTGACCCCCTCCTGACATGACACTAACGTCACCAGCGCCCGGACCTCGACCGGTCGGCCGGACGGCTGGCGGCACACCCTGTTCAACGGCCCAGCATGCCCGGAGGTTTCCGCACGTCATGCGCGCTGTCACAGAGCGGGAGACATCGACATTGCTCTACACTAAAATTGCCGCCAGCAACAGAAATGTGGCATAATATGACGCCGGGGTGAGGCTAATCACACGGCCAAGAGGCACCCAGGTCCGCGTAAACTTTAACCCGTCCTGCACTCACGCCCCCGGCCGTAGGGGTGGTGCTGAACAAGGGCGCCGGCCTGGCGTGCGGAGGAGGCTTTGCGCTGTGACCAAGCAGGTCCAGGAGCTTGACCACGTAATCATCCGTTTCGCGGGAGACTCCGGTGACGGCATGCAGCTCACCGGTGACAGGTTTACCCAGGAGACCGCGGTCTTCGGGAACGACCTGTCCACGCTCCCCAACTTCCCCGCCGAGATCCGCGCCCCCGCCGGGACGCTGCCCGGCGTGAGCAGCTTCCAGCTGCACTTCGCGGACCACGACATCCTGACGCCCGGCGACGCGCCGGACGTGCTCGTCGCCATGAACCCGGCGGCGCTCAAGGCGAACCTCAAGGACCTGCCGCTCGGCGCGGAGCTCATCGTCAACACCGACGAGTTCACCAAGCGCAACCTGGCCAAGGTCGGCTACGAGAAGAACCCGCTGGAAGACGGCTCGCTTGACGGCTACAAGCTGCACCCGGTGCCGCTGACGTCGCTGACCGTCAAGGCGCTCGAAGACCAGAGCCTGTCCCGCAAGGACGCCGAGCGGGCCAAGAACATGTTCGCGCTCGGCCTGCTGTCCTGGCTGTACGGCCGTCCGGCCGAGGGCACGCTGAGCTTCCTCGAGGCCAAGTTCGGCAAGAAGCCGGAGATCTACAAGGCGAACGTGACCGCCTTCCAGTCCGGCTGGAACTACGGCGAGACCACCGAGGACTTCGCGGTCCGCTACGAGGTCAAGCCGGCCACGATCGCCCCCGGCCGCTACCGGAACATCACCGGCAACCTCGCTCTCGCCTACGGCCTGATCGCGGCCGGGCAGCTCGCCAAGCTGCCGCTGTTCCTCGGCTCGTACCCGATCACCCCGGCCTCGGACATCCTGCACGAGCTGTCCAAGCACAAGAAGTTCGGCGTCCGCACCTTCCAGGCCGAGGACGAGATCAGCGCGGCCAGCGCGGCGCTCGGCGCGGCGTTCGGCGGGTCGCTCGCGGTGACCACCACGTCCGGCCCCGGCATGCTGCTCAAGGCGGAGACCGTCAACCTGGCCGTCTCCGTGGAGCTCCCGCTGATCGTCGTCGACGTGCAGCGGGCGGGCCCCTCCACCGGCATGCCGACCAAGACCGAGCAGACCGACCTGCTGATGGCCCTGTACGGCAGGAACGGCGAGTCGCCGGTGCCGGTCGTCGCGGCGGCCTCGCCGTCGGACTGCTTCTTCGCGGCGATCGAGGCCGCGCGGATCGCGATCACCTACCGGACGCCGGTCATCCTGCTGTCCGACGGGTACCTGGGCAACGGCTCGGAGCCGTGGCGGATCCCCGACGTCTCGGAACTGCCGGACCTGTCGGCCGAGTTCGCCTTCGCCACCCCGGCGGACAAGCCCGCCGACGGGTCGGACTTCAAGCCGTTCACCCGCGACCCGCGGACGCTGGCCCGGCCGTGGGCGATCCCGGGCACGCCCGGCCTCGAGCACCGCATCGGCGGCATCGAGAAGGCCGACGGCTCCGGGAACATCTCCTACGACCCGGACAACCACGACCTGATGGTCCGCACCCGGGCGGCCAAGGTCGAGGGCATCGCGAACTCGATCCCGCCGCTTGAGGTCGAGGACCCGTCCGGCGAGGCGCGGCTGCTCGTCCTCGGCTGGGGCTCCACCTACGGCTCGATCGGCGCCGCGGTCCGCCGCGCCCGCCACGCGGGCCACAACGTCGCGCAGGCGCACCTGCGGCACATGAACCCGTTCCCCGCCAACCTCGGCGAGGTGCTGCGCCGGTACGACAAGGTGCTCGTCCCCGAGATCAACCTGGGGCAGCTCGCGCTGCTGCTGCGCGGCAAGTTCCTGGTCGACGTGATCTCCTACAACCGCGTGCGCGGCCTGCCGTTCCGTGCGGCCGAGCTCGCCGAGGCGATCGAGGAAGTGCTCTCCCATGAGTGAAACGCAGAGATTATCCCGAACGGGAGCGGCCGACTCCGGTCCCTCACGCTCGTCCCGCACTCGCCCGGCCTTAAGGCGAAGGACTTCAAGTCCGACCAGGAGGTCCGCTGGTGCCCGGGGTGCGGTGACTACGCCATCCTCGCGGCCTTCCAGGCGTTCCTGCCCGAGCTTGAGGTGCCGCGGGAGAACGTGGTCGTGGTCTCCGGCATCGGCTGCTCCTCCCGGCTGCCGTACTACGTGTCGTCCTACGGCATGCACTCGATCCACGGCCGGGCGCCGGCGATCGCTTCCGGCCTTGCCTCGTCGCGGCAGGACCTGTCGGTCTGGGTGATCACCGGGGACGGCGACGCGCTGTCCATCGGCGGCAACCACCTGATCCACGCGCTGCGCCGGAACGTGAACATCAAGATCATGCTGTTCAACAACCGGATCTACGGGCTGACCAAGGGCCAGTACTCGCCGACCTCCGAGCAGGGCAAGGTCACCAAGTCCACGCCCTACGGGTCGCTCGACCACCCGTTCAACCCGGTGTCGCTCGCGCTCGGCGCGGAGGCGTCGTTCGTGGCCCGCTCGGTGGACTCCGACCGCAAGCACCTGCAGTCGGTGCTGCGGGCGGCGGCCGACCACAAGGGCTCCGCGTTCATCGAGATCTTCCAGAACTGCCCGATCTTCAATGACGACGCGTTCGCCCCGGTCAAGGAGCCGAACGCGCCCGGCCTCATCCGCCTGGTGCACGGCGAGCAGATCCGCTTCGGCCCCGACGGGTCCCTGGGCCTGGCCTACGGCCCGTACGGGTCGATCCAGACCGTCCTGGCCGCCTCGGTACCGGAGTCGGAGCTGATCGTGCACGACGCGACGCTGGCCGATCCCTCGTACGCCTTCGCGCTGTCCCGGCTCGACAGCTACGACTTCACCCACACTCCGATCGGCGTGTTCCGCTCGGTCGAGCGCGGGTCCTACGACGACGCGATGGCGGCCCAGATCGAGACCGCCCGCGCCGGCCGGCGAAGGTGACCTGGCCAAGCTCCTGGCGGGCAACGACACCTGGGAAGTCGTCTAGCCAACCCGGCGCGGGAGCTCCTGCGTCTTGAGCTTGGCGGTGAACCCGAGGGAGCTGCGGAAGCCGCCCGGGTGCAGCAGCAGGCCGAGCCCGTTGCCGCCGCCGACCAGTCCCGGCGGCTCGGAGTTCATTTCCTTCGCCCACCAGCCCGGGTCGTAGAAGAGGCCCGCGATCTCGGTGTGGTGCGCCTCGTCCGTGAACAGGTAGCTGCCGTCGGCCAGCAGCGGCCACAGGTACTTCAGGCAGTCCCGGACGGAGCTGGTCAGGTCGGCGTCGACATACGCGAACACGAGCTGCGCGTCGAACCCGGGCAGGGTCTCGTTGAAGAATCCCTTGTGGAACTCGCAGACACCGAGCTTGCCGTACTTGCGGATGTTCCCCCGCACTTCGTCGCAGCGAGCCCGCGTAGGCGCCGCCCTCGTAGGTGTGGAACTGGAGTTCCGAGAGCACCAGGTGCTCCTTGTCGCCCTCCTGAGGCGCGGGCAGGCCTTCGAAGCTGTCGAAGAGATGCAGGCGACGGCCGGTCAGCGCGGCCAGGCGCGAGAGGTTGACAGCACTGCCGCCCTTGAAGGAGCCGCACTCGACGAGGTCGCCCGGCAGGTCCTTCGGGATCTGCAGGATCTTGCCCGCCATGATCAGGTGGTAGAGGAAATTGGACGCGCTCTCTACGCGGACGTTGTTTCGGATCGTGGTGTAAAGGAAATGGAGCTTCGTGAACAGCCCTACACCGTACTCACGTCCCGTGTCGCGCGAGAAGAACTCACGGGCGACGACCGGCAGCAGTGCCGTAGTGACCAGAGCGGCCGGCACGCGCCGGAGCGAACTTCGTCGCACATCAATCTCCCAGCAATAGGTTGAGCATGCGATCGCTAGCCAGTTGGTGTGGGCCACACTAGCCGGGCCGGGGTTCGCCTGGCGAGGCGATCCCCGGTTCACCTCAAAGCGCAAGGTTACGGCATCGGAACATTGTTCAGGTCTCGCTAAGATCCGGCCTGCACCACGCCGATGTGTCCAATGTTGCCCGTTTTCTAGCACTTAAGAGTACCTTCAGTATCGCTACGATGATGCTGATTGCCTGATGAACGGAGGCTCCATGAACCGGGACGAAATACTCGGACCATGGGCGGAAGATGTCTCGACGCTCGCCGCGGAGTTCAAGGCCGGCGAGCCGTTCCCGCTGCTGCTCATTGACGGCTTCCTTAATGAGAGCTTCGCCGAGCAGCTGCTGGCTGAGTTCCCGTCGATCGACGGGATGGCGCACTCAAAGGACTACGTCTTCGGCGACAAGCGGGAAGAGGCCGACTTCGCGAAGGCGGGTCCTGCCAGCCAGGCGTACTACGACTACCTGCTGTCCGACGACTTCGCCCAGATCGTCAGCACGGTCACGGGCCGCACGCTCTTCATGGACGCCTCGTTTCACGGCGGCGGCTTCCACCAGGGCGGCGACGGCAGCCACCTGGACACCCACGTCGACTTCAACATTCACCCCAAGCACAAGGACTGGCTGCGGGTCCTGAACGTCCTGCTCTACATGAACAAGGACTGGAAGCCCGAGTGGGACGGTGCCCTGCTCGTCCGCACCGACCCGAAGAACGAGCCACGGGAGATCGCGCCGCTGTTCAACCGGGGCGTGCTCATGCTCACCAGCGACAACACCTACCACGGTTACCGGAAGATGTCGCTGCCACCGGGAGTGACCCGCAAGTCAATCGCGGGGTACGCCTACGAGCTAATCGAGGAAGGCAGCCTCAAGGCGCGCACCACCTCCTGGGCACCCGAGGATGGCGGGGTCCTCAAGAAGACCCTCGCGAAGCACTGGACCAGCCTGTCGGCGGCGAAGAACAAGCTGACCGGCGGAAACTGACCTAGCTCAGGTGAGCAGGGCGGCCAGCACCTCGACCGCGTCCTTACCCGCTAGCGCACCGGGCCGCAGCTTCCTGGTGTCTTGCGGATCGCGGGCGAAAGCGTGCAGCTGGCCGCCGTGGCGCGCCAGTACCAGGTCGGTGCTGGCCCCCGCGAGCTCGGCCGACCCCTCCGTGGTGTACCGGGTGACGGTGACCAGCGCGGAGCGCTCCGCCGACGCCAGGAGGGCGTCCGCGTCGCGCCCGGCGGCCGGGTCGGCCGCCCGTCCCCTGGGCAGCCACGCGGCGAGCAGCTTCAGCGCCTCGCCCAGCTTGCGCAGGCTGATCTCGTGGATGCCGAGGGCGTCGATACGGACCATCATGGTGATGGGCTCCGGCTGCGGGAGCAGCAGGATCCGCCACGGCTCGCCGGGCCCGGTGCCGGTGGCCCGGGCGTCAAGCACCATCCGGGCCCGCTGCTGGAACGCCGCCGCGATGCCCAGGTCCCCGCGCACTTCAACCTGCTCCGCCGCGGAGCCGGCGACCAGGAGCTTGCGCGCCGCCAGCGACCGGACGGCCTCGGCGAGCACCTCGTCCGACGGCCGGGCGGCGAGGAAGTCCACGATCGCGTCCACCGCGGTGAGCTCGGCCACGGTGTACGCGCCGAGCTCGACCGGCCCGGTGCCGACCAGGTTCACGATCGATGCGACCAGGCCCTCTGGTACCGCCGCGGGAGCCTGGCCCGCGCCCGGCGGCACCAGCCGGCCGTCGCCGCTCACGTGGTCCCCCGTTCGCCTGCGCTGGCCCGGCCGACGGCACCCAGCTGGGCGCGGGCGGCGGCGGGGGCCGCAGCATGGCCGCGGCGACCGGGGTCAGGGTCTCGGTGACCCACACCTTGGAATTGCCGAACAGCCCTCGTCCGGCCCGGCCTTGCAGCGACTGGCCGAGCTCGCGCGACGGGTCCGCCCGGTCGGGCGGCGCGAACCGCCGGGCCAGGTCCCCTGATGTCGCCGTCACGTCGTCGTCCGCCTCGATCTGGCGCAGTGCCGTCGCGAGCGACGCGGCGACCGGGGGTGAAAGCGGGGTGGGTACGGCCAGGTCGGGCGACAGGTAGATCGGACGCCGCTCGGTCCACCGGGAAAGCCCCCACGGGCCGACGTTGCTGTGCGTCACCCGGTAGATGACGTAGTCCATGAGGTGGCGTACGTCGTCCAGGCTCGGCAGCTTGCGCTTCCCGAACGCCGCCGGCGTCTTCTCGAGCTGCACCCACGTGCCCTGCGCGGTCCGCCCGTGCAGCTTTTCCCTGACCACCAGGCCGCGCATGCCGATATCCGGGTACCGCGCCTTGTCGATGTCACGGTGATGACTGGACAGGCGCAGGTGGCTGACCCGGGGAAAGCGCCAGTCCTCGTACAGGTCCGGGTCGTCCACGATGACATGGCCGCCGCAGAGCACGTCGCGCAGCTGCGGCACCTGCAGCCCGTGCCGCTCCAGGTCCGCGATGATCACGGCTTCCTCCGGGCTGAGATGCCGGGCGGCGGCCAGCAGCCCCTTCCGGTAGGCACCGTCCCGGGACGTGATCTCGATCATCAGACGGACCCTGGCCCGCGTCTCCGCGGTCCGCCGGGCCGTGCGGGACCTGTCGGCCCGGCGCCGCCGGGCCGCCCCCGTGACAGCAGTGACGACGCTCCCCCGTTTCATAGCTACAGTTTTCCGGCGGTGCCGGGAGGTTAATCCCGCGGCGCCGCGCGAATTTACCCGCCACCTAGGGCCGGGCATGCAACAGCGCGTGCCTCGCCTAGAGGCACGCGCCGCGCGGAACAGGCGAGCCGATCAGCCCTCGGCCGGCTCCGCCTTCACATCAGCGCCGGCGTTCACGCCGAGCCCGACCGGGCAGCTCACGCCGGTGCTGTGGTCGGGGCAGTAGCCCCACGGCACCTTGTACAGGTACTGCTGGTGGTAGTCCTCGGCGAAGTAGAACTCACTCGCCGCGGCGATCTCCGTGGTGATGTCGCCGTAGCCGCGCTCATGCAGCCGCTGCTGGAAGTCCGCGGCTGACTGCTCGGCCGCGGCCCGCTGGGCGTCGCCGTGGTAGAAGATCGCCGACCGGTACTGCGTGCCGATGTCGTTGCCCTGCCGCATGCCCTGCGTCGGGTCGTGCGACTCCCAGAACACCTTCAGCAGCTGCTGGTAGGACACCTTGGCCGGGTCGAACACGACCCGGACGGTCTCCGCGTGCCCGGTCTTGCCCGGTGCAGACCTCCTCGTAGCTGGGGTTGGGCGTGAAGCCGCCCTCGTAGCCCACGGCGGTCGTGTACACGCCGGGGACCTGCCAGAAGGTCCGCTCCTCGCCCCAGAAGCAGCCGAGCGCGAACTCCGCGACCTCGTAGCCCTCGGGGTAGGGACCCTGCAGCGGCGTGTGCAGGACCTCGTGCAGTGCTGGCACCGGCATCGACTCCGACCGGCCGGGCAGCGCGTCCTCCGCGCTGACCATCTGCGTCTTCCGGAACCCGAAAATGCTCACCGTGCCTCCTTCTTTCCGCCCCTGTAAACCACAGTCCAGCCAGCCCTGTTCCCCGTTACAGGGCGGTCGCGGACGGATCAGCGGGCCCGGCCGGGAAGCGCCTCAGCTCGCGCGGACCAGCCGCCGGCCCGCCCGGGCGAGCTTCTCCCGGGCGGGCCGCTGCGGGCGGTCGGGGACCTCAGGCGGGCGGGAGCGGCTTCACCACGACGTGGTAATCCTCCTGGACCCGGCCATCGGGGCCGATCACCAGGAAGACGCGGGCGGTCCAGGCCGGCTTCGCCGTCATCCTCGGCCAGGTGGACGGTGAACGCGGCGATGTCACCGTGTACGGACACGTCCTGCCCGCCCGTCAGGGCGTACATGCCGTTGCCGATGAACGCCGCGTACGCGCCGGCGACCCTTGTGTCGAGCTCGTCCAGGCCCCGGAACTGCTTGCCGTCGACGAACTCGACGCCATCGGGTGCCCACAGGCCCGCGACAGCGGCGCGGCGGACCGCGGGGTCCGGCTCGCTCCACACGGCCAGGTAGCGGCGGGTGATGTCTTCGATCACGGGAGAGAGTGTCTCTGTCATGCCTCGATGCTCGAGTCTCCGGTAACCGGAGAGTCAACACCGGCGCCGAAGACGATTCCCGCTTCGCTCCCGCGAGCCGAAGGCGCGCGCGGCTAGCAGAGCGCGGGGATTACGCGGTGCGGGTGTTCACGAAGTCGCAGAGGGACTCGAAGGCGGCGCGGGCCGGGACGTCGGGGAGCTGCGCCAGCAGGTCCCTGCGCTTCGCCGATCCAGGTCCGGACCGTCTCCCTGGCCTCCTCGACCGCGGACGATGCCCGGAGCAGGTCGAGGGCCTCCGCGTGCAGCACCGGGTCGGTGAGGTCGCCGTCGAGCAGCAGTTCGCGCAGCCGGGCCGCGTCCGGGTCGGCGGAGGTGCCGCGCAGCGCGTAGAGGACCGGCAGCGTGCGCACGCCCTGGCGCAGGTCGGTGCCCTGCTCCTTGCCCGACTCCGCGGAGGTGGACGCGATGTCGAGGACGTCGTCGGAGAGCTGCCAGGCCACCCCGATCCGCAGGCACGCCTCCGAGATCAGGTCCGCCATCTCGTCGGGCAGCCCGGAGAACATGGCGCCGAACCGTCCGGACGTGGCGATCAGCGACCCGGTCTTCTCCGTGATGACGTGCATGTAGTGGTCGAGCGGGTCCTCGCCTGGCCGGACGCCGACCGTTTCGAGCAGCTGGCCGTCGACGAGGCGGCCGAACGTCTCCGCCTGGATCCTGATGGCCTCGGGGCCAAGGTCGGCGAGGATGCGGGACGCCCGGGCGAACAGGTAGTCGCCGGCGAGGATGGCGATCGAGTTGCCGAAGCGCGAGTTGGCCGACTCGTGGCCGCGGCGGATCGACGCCTCGTCCATGACGTCGTCGTGGAACAGCGTCGCCAGGTGGGTCAGCTCGATGGCGACCGCCGCGGGCACGATCCGCTTGTCGCGGGGGTCGCCGAACCGGGCGGCGAGCAGCACGAGCATGGCCCGGAACCGCTTGCCGCCCGCCTGCATCATGTGCCGGGAGACCTCGGCGAACATCTCGTCCCCGCCGAAGGAGGTGTCCTGCAGGGCTGCTTCGACGACGGCGAGGTCCTCGGCCATCTCCGCGGTCAGGGCCGCGTCGGCGAGGTCGACGGGAACAGCGATGGTCACACGAACTCCATGTCGTCGGTGCACTTTACCCCAGCGTACGAACACACCAGCATATGCAGTCATCTCCCCAGGGACGACCGGCGCACCCCCCGGAACTCTCCAGCGTCACGCCGATGGCCGCCGCCGCTCTCCATAACGCTAACAAGCGGAGAGCGGCAGACGGCCATCGGGGAAGGAAAACGGGTTAACGGACGAACAGCTGCGTCGCCGCGTGGCTGGCGAGCGACGAGCACCGGGGTCGGCACGATGCCGAACACCACGGCCGACAGCGCGCCGACGCCCACCGCGGTCCCGGTGAACACCGACGGCACGGCCACCACCGGGCCGTCGGGCACCGGGTCGCTGAAGAACATCAGCACGATCACCCGGACGTAGAAGAACGCGGCGATCGCCGAGGCCACCACGCCGACGATGACCAGCGGCGTCGCGCCGCCCGCGATGGCGGCCTGGAAGACGGCGAACTTACCGACGAACCCGGAGGTCAGCGGGATGCCGGCGAACGTGAGCAGGAACAGCGCGAAGACGCCGGCGACCAGCGGCGACCGCTTGCCGAGCCCGGCCCAGCGGGACAGGTGGTCCGCCTCGCCGCCGGAGTCACGCACCAGCGTGATCACCGCGAACGCGCCGACCGTGCTCAGGCCGTAGGTCGCCAGGTAGAACAGCGACGACGACAGGCCCTGCACGGACGAGGCGATCACCGCGGTCAGGATGAACCCGGCGTGGGCGATCGAGGAGTAGGCGAGCAGCCGCTTGACGTCGGTCTGCGTGACGCGATCACCGCGCCGACGACCATGGTGAGGATCGCCACGACCCACAGCGCCGGCCGCCAGTCCCAGGTCAGCGTGCCGAAGGCCACGTAGAACACGCGCAGCAGCGCGCCGAACGCCGACACCACGGTGCAGGACGCCATCAGCGCGGTGATCGGGGTCGGCGCGCCCTGGTAGACGTCCGGCTTCCAGCTCTGGAACGGCACGGCGCCGACCTTGAACAGCAGCCCGACGCCGGTCAGCGCGATCCCGCCGAACAGCAGGGTGTCCGAGCCCGTTGCCCGACGACGCCGTCGGACGCGATCGAGGCCAGCGACACCGACCCGGAGTACCCGTAGAGCATCGCGATGCCGAACAGGAAGAAGGCCGAGGAGAACGAGCCGAGCAGGAAGTACTTCATGGCCGCCTCGTGCGAGAGCAGGCGGCGGCGCCGGGCGAGCCCGCACAGCAGGTACAGCGGCAGCGACAGCGTCTCAAGCGCCACGAACATCGTCAGCAGGTCGTTCGCGGCGGGGAAGAGCAGCATGCCGCCGACCGAGAACAGGGTCAGCGGGTAGATCTCGGTGTGCACCAGGCCGCGGAGCAGCCCGGCCCGCTCCTCGGACGACCCGGGGACGGCGGCCGCCTGCCCGGCGAACGAGGACACGTCGTGCGACGCGTCCGCGATCAGCAGCACGGAGACGGCGGCGAGCACCAGGATCGTGCCCTGGATGAACAGGGTGGGCCGGTCCACGGCCACCGCGCCCATCGCCGCGACGTGACCGGGGCTGCCCTTGGCGAAGATCGTCGAGGACGCGGCGATCACGCAGGTCCAGACGAACGCCGCGACCAGGGCGCCGAAGGTCACCAGCAGGTGGACCGCACGGCGCAGCTCCCGGGGCACGAAGGCCTCGACGAGCACGCCGACGACGGCCGCGCCGAAGACGACGAGCATCGGCGCGAGCTGGCTGTACTCGATGCTCGGCGCCGTGATGGCGCCGGGAGTGGCAGCAGCGACAGACGGCTGGCGGCGAGGCTCACGGCTGGGCTCCATTCTGGGCGGCTGCGGGATGAGCGGGCACCGGGTCATGCGAGCCCACCTGGGACATTGTGGCGTTGACGGCCGGGTTGATCACGTCGAGCACCGGCTTGGGGTAAACGCCCATGGCGATGATCAGCGCGACGAGCGGCACCACCGCGAGCAGTTCCCGCAGCCGCAGGTCCGGCATCGCGGCGACCGACTCGACGGTCGGCCCGTTCATCGTCCGCTGGTACATCCACAGGATGTAGATCGCCGCGAGGACGATCCCCGCCACCGCGAACGAGCCCGCGACCTTGTACCGGGAGAAGGTGCCGACGAGCACCAGGAACTCCGACACGAAGGTGGACAGGCCGGGCAGCGACAGGCCGGCGAGGCCGGCGACCAGGAAGAGGCCGGCGAGCACCGGCGCCACCTTCTGCACGCCGCCGTAGTCGGAGATCTTGTCAGACCCGCGCCGGACGATCAGGAACCCGGCGAGCAGGAACAGCGCGCCGGTGGCGAACCCGTGGTTGACCATGTAGAGCGTGGCGCCGGACTGGCCCTGCGAGGTGAGGGCGAAGATGCCGAGCACGATGAAGCCGAAGTGCGAGATCGAGGTGTACCCGATCAGCCGCTTCATCGAGGTCTGCCCGATCGCCACGATCGCGCCGTAGATGATCGAGATCACCGCCAGCACGAGGATCAGCGGCGTGAAGTAGTGGAACCCGTCGGGGAACAGCTCCAGGCAGTACCTGATCATGCCGAACGTGCCGACCTTGTCCATCACGCCGAGCATCAGCACCGCGGCGCCCGGCTGGGCCGAGGCGGCGGCGTCCGGCAGCCAGGTGTGGAACGGCCACAGCGGCGCCTTGATCGCGAACGCGATGAAGAAGCCGAGGAACAGCCACTTCTGCACCGTCGACGACAGCGCGACGTGGGCCAGCGTGTAGAACATGAACGTGCCGTGGTGACCGGTCACCGCGGACTCGCCCGAGTACACGTACAGCGCGATCACCGCGACCAGCATGAGCAGGCCGCCGAGCAGGCTGTAAAGCAGGAACTTCACCGCCGCGTACTGCCGCGGGCCGACGCCGAACGACCCGATCAGGAAGTACATCGGGATCAGCATGGCCTCGAAGAACACGTAGAACAGGAAGACGTCGGTGGCCGCGAAGACCGCGATCATCATCGTGTCGAGCACCAGCATCAGCGCGAAGTAGGTCTTCGGTGACCGCCTGCGCGCGGCGCGGGGGTCGCCCCCCGGCGTCACCGGCTCGTCCGCGTCGTGCCAGGAGGCCAGCAGCACCACCGGCATCAGCACGGCGGTCATGCCGATCAGCACCAGCGCGATCCCGTCCACGCCGAGCGCGTAGTGCACGCCGAACTGCGGGATCCAGGAGTACTCCTCGGTGAACTGGTACGTCGGTCCCGAGGTGTTGAACTGGGTGGCCATCACGATGACCCAGACCAGGTCGACCAGCGAGAACAGCAGCGCGGTGACCTTGGCGAGCCGGACCGGCAGGAGGGCCACCACGATCGCGCCGAGCAGCGGGATGCCGCCCGCGACGGTCAGCCAGGGTGTCCCGCTGTTCGCCGCTGCCGCAACAAGGTTCATTAGAGCCTCACCACCAGAAGGCCGGCCACGAGCAGCACGGCGCCGATGAGCATGGACAGCGCGTAAGAGCGCACGAACCCGTTCTGCAGCCTGCGCAGCCGTCCCGACGATCCGCCGATGGTCGCGGCCAGCCCGTTCACCAGGCCGTCCACGCCTCGGCTGTCGAAGAAAACCGACAGGCGGGTGAGCCACTGCCCGGGGCGCATCAGCACCGACTCGTTGAACGCGTCGCCGTACAGGTCCGCCCGGGCGGCGCGGGTGAGCACCGACCCGTGCGGCGCGACCGCCAGAACCGGCACCCGCCCGTACATCGCCCAGGAGATCCCGACGCCGATCACGACCAGGACCAGGGCGATGATGCCCGGCCAGGTCCAGATCCCGTGCGAGTCGGGCGGCAGGCCCACCACCGGCGCCAGGAAGTCCGCGAACCGCGAGTTGACGATGAGGAACCAGCCCGCGGCGACCGAGCCGACCGCCAGCAGGATCATCGGCACGGTCATCACCAGCGGCGACTCGTGCGGGTGCGGGATGTGCGGCTCCTCGGTGCCGGCGGGTGCGCCCCGGCCCCGCCCAGCACGCCGTTCTCCTCCCAGCGCGCGACGCCGAACCAGGTCATCAGCATGACCCGGCTCATGTAGAAGGCGGTGATGCCGGCGCCGATGATGGCGCAGGCGGCCAGGATCCAGCCCGAGGTGCCGCCCTTCTCCCAGGCGGCGTCGATGATGCCGTCCTTGGTGAAGAACCCGGAGAACGGCGGGATGCCGATGATGGCCAGGTAGCCGAGGCCGAAGGTGACGAAGGTGATCGGCAGGAACTTGCGCAGCCCGCCGTAGCGCCGCATGTTGACCTCGTCGTCCATGCCGTGCAGGACCGACCCGGCCCCGAGGAACAGCCCGGCCTTGAAGAACCCGTGCGCGAGCAGGTGCGCGATCGCGAACACGTACCCGGCCGGGCCGAGGCCGGCCGCCAGCGTCATGTAGCCGATCTGCGACATCGTGGACCCGGCGAGTGCCTTCTTGATGTCGTCCTTGGCGCACCCGATGATCGCGCCGAACAGCAGCGTGACCGCGCCGACGACGGTGACCGCGAGCTGCGCGGTGGGCGCGTCATTAAAGATGGGGTTGGAACGCACGATCAAGTACACGCCAGCCGTGACCATTGTCGCCGCATGAATAAGGGCCGACACAGGCGTCGGGCCCTCCATCGCGTCGAGCAGCCAGGACTGCAGCGGCACCTGGGCGGACTTACCGCACGCGGCGAGCAGCAGCAGCAGGCCGAGCGCGGTGGCGACGCCGGTGCCGCCCGACTTCACCGAGTCGAACACCCCGGTGAAGTTGAACGTGCCGAACTCGGCGAACATCAGCATGATCGCCAGGGACAGCCCGACGTCGCCGACGCGGTTGGCGATGAACGCCTTCTTGGCCGCGACCGCCGCGGTCGGCTTGAACTGCCAGAACCCGATCAGCAGGTAGGACGCGAGACCGACGCCCTCCCACCCGGCGTACAGGGCGAGGTAGTTGTCCGACAGCACCAGCAGCAGCATCGCCGCGATGAACAGGTTCAGGTAGCCGAAGAACCGGCGCCGGTCGGGGTCGTGCGCCATGTAGCCGACCGCGTAGATGAGGATCAGCGAGCCGACCCCGGTGATCAGCAGCACGAAGCTGATCGACAGCGGGTCGAGCAGGATCCCGATGTTCGCCTGGAACCCGTTGACCGGGATCCAGGAGTACATGTGCAGGTCGCGGCTGCGGTTCCCGTTGTAGCTGAGCAGCGTGAAGAACGCGATCAGCCCGTAGACGAAGGACGCCAGCGACATCAGGACGCCGAGCAGGTGCCCCCACTTGTCGGTGCGCCGGCCGCCAAGCAGCAGGACCGCCGCGCCGAAGACCGGGAACGCGAGCAGCAGCCACGAGAAGCGGAGCACGCCGGTGGCGGCGAGCGTCGTCATCGCGAGTATCCCCTCAGTACTTGAGCAGGTTCGCGTCGTCGACCGACGCGGACTTGCGGGCCCGGTAGATGGCCATCAGGATGGCGAGGCCGACGACCACCTCGGCGGCGGCGACGACCATCACGAAGAAGGCCACCACCTGCCCGTCCAGGTTTCCGTGCAGCCGGGCGAACGAGACGAACGCCAGGTTGCACGCGTTCAGCATCAGCTCGACGGACATGAAGATCAGGATCGCGTTGCGCCGGACGAGCACGCCGACCGCGCCGATGACGAACAGGATGACGGCCAGGAACACGTACGCTGCCGGACTCACTGGTCTTCCCTCCCCGGCTCGGCCCGCTTCGAGCTGCCGCTCGGCCTCGATCCGCTCCTCCGCGGCGAGATCGGCGGCCACGGTGGCCCTGCGGGTCGCGGCCGAGCTGCACGTCGCGCTGGGCGATAGCAGTCGATACAGAACGGTTGGTGGTGCTTCCGTCCGGCAGCATGGCCGGCATGTCGACGGCGTTGTGCAGCGCGTACACCCCGGGCGGCGGCTCGGGCTGCGACCTGGCCGCTTTCGATCTTGCGGCGGGCCACCTCCCGCTGCGTCGGCTTGGGCGACGTCCGCTCGCGGTGCGCGAGGACCATCGCGCCGAGCGCGGCGGTGATCAGCAGGGCGCTGGTGACTTCAAACGGGAACACGTAGGTGGTGAAGATCAGCTGCGCGAGGCCGGTGAGGTTGTCCGCGCCCTGGGCGCTGGTCGTCGGGGCCGCCGTGCCGATCGCCGCGTGCCCGATGCCGACGATCAGCAGCACCGCGAAGCCGATGCCGGCCAGGGCCGCCCACAGCCGCTGGCCCCTGATCGTCTCCTTCAGCGACTCGGCCGAGGTGACGCCGATCAGCATGACCACGAACAGGAACAGCATCAGCACCGCGCCGGTGTACACGATGACCTGCACGAAGGCCAGGAACGGCGCTCCCTGCATGGCGTACATGACCGACAGGGAGAGCATCACGACCGCGAGCATGAGCGCGCAGTGCACGGCCTGCCGCACCAGGATCATGGCGAGGGCGGCGGAGACCGCGAGCACGGCGAGGATCCAGAACATGACCTTGCCGTAGATCGGGTCCAGGTTGGTGCCGCTGCCGCCGCGATGGAGAAGGTGGTGAGTCACAGCTCCGCCTCCTGGCCGCTGTAGGTGGCCTGCTCGGCGCCCGGCTTACCTCGTCCTCGCCGGTCACGTGCTCGCTGGTGGCCGTGGCCTGCACCGCCGGGCCGCTGACCCCGCCGGGCCCGGCCATTCCCGGCGCCCGGCCGGTGGGCGACACCCCGGCGCCGCCGAGCCGGTAGTAGTCCTTCTCGTCGTTGCCGAGGCGCATCGGGTGCGGCGGGGCCTCCATGGTCTCGAGCAGCGGGACGAGCAGCTGCTCCTTGGTCCAGATCAGCTTTTCCCGGTCGTCGTCCGCGAGCTCGTACTCGTTGGTCATCGTGAGCGCCCGGGTGGGGCACGCCTCGATGCACAGTCCGCACAGGATGCAGCGCAGGTAGTTGATCTGGTAGACGTGCCCGTACCGCTCGCCGGGCGAGAAGCGCTCCTCTGGCGTGTTGTCCCTGCCCTCGACGTAGATCGCGTCGGCGGGGCAGGCCCAGGCGCACAGCTCGCAGCCGATGCACTTCTCCAGGCCGTCGGGCCAGCGGTTGAGCTGGTGGTGACCGTGGAACCGGGGCGCGGTCGGCCGCTTGTCCTCCGGGTACATCACGGTGTCAACCTTCTTGAACATCTCCCGGAAGGTGACCCCGAACCCCTTGACGGGGTTGAGGAAGTCAAGCACCGGTGACCTCCTTCGTCACGCCATCGCCGATGCCGTGCGCCGCGGCGCACCGCGCCGGCCAGCGCCGTGCCGCCGAGCTCAAGGCCGTGGTAGTGCGGCAGGTCAAGCGGCGGCACCGGGAACCTCGGCGCCGGCTTCTCGATCTTGACCAGCTCGCCGTCCTCGTCGTAGTCCCACTCGTCCTCTTCCTCGACCGGCTTGTCGGGGGCGATCCGGGCCAGGTGCTTCTGGTAGCCGTTGTCCCAGAACGTGATCAGCAGGACGAACAGGATGAGGACCACGCCGGCGACCGCGTACACGACCGGCGAGTGGTTGTCCTGGCGCGCAGCGCCCGCACGGTGGCGACCAGCAGCAGCCAGATGATGGAGAACGGGATGAGGATCTTCCAGCCCGAGCGCCATCAGCTGGTCGTACCGGGTGCGCGGCAGCGTGCCGCGCAGCCAGACGTAGCAGAACAGCAGGAAGAAGACCTTGATGAGGAACCAGAGCACCGGCCACCAGCCGCTGTTCACGCCGGGCCCGATCAGGGTGAGCGGCCACGGGGCCCGCCAGCCGCCGAGGAACAGCGTGGTGGCCAGCGCGGAGACCGTGGTCATGTTGATGTACTCGGCGAGGAAGAACATGGCGAACTTCATCGAGGAGTACTCGGTCATGTGGCCGGCGACGATCTCGCCCTCGCCCTCGGGCAGGTCGAACGGGATCCGGTTGGTCTCGCCGACCATCGTCACCAGGTAGATGATGAACGACGGGGCGAGCACCCAGAAGTACCAGTAGTGCGCCTGCGCGTTGACGATCGCGGTGGTGGACAGCGACCCGGCGTCGAGGAAGACCGCGACGAACGACAGGCCCATCGCGATCTCGTAGCTGATCACCTGGGCGGTCGAGCGGAGCGCGCCGAGGATCGAGTACGGCCCCCGCGAGGCCCAGCCCGCGAGCACGATGCCGTAGACGCCGATCGAGCTCATCGCCAGCACGAGCAGCACCGCGACCGGGCAGGTCCGCGACCTGCAGCGGCGTCTGGTGGTGGAAGATCGACACCACCGGGCCCCACGGGATGATCGCGAAGGCGACGAAGGACGTCGCGGCCGCGATGATCGGCGCGACGAAGAACACCAGCTTGTCCACCGTGGTGGGGACGATGTCCTCCTTCAGCGGCAGCTTCAGCGCGTCGGCGATCGGCTGCAGCAGGCCCAAGGGCCCGGCCCGGTTGGGGCCGGGCCGGTTCTGCATCCGGCCGATCACCCGCCGCTCGAACCAGATCATGAAGATGGTGGTGAGCAGCAGGAACACGAAGACGATCGCGACCTTGAGCAGCACCATCCACCAGATGAGCTGGTTAAAGTCGCTCAGCGTCGAGTCCACCGCGAGCACATGGGGCATTTCTATTCGGCCCTCCTCAGGGTCACCCTGCTCCCGTGGCCAGCGCCGAGGTCCGCGCGGACCGCGGCGCCGGAGCTGTTGGTGGGCAGCCACACCACGCCGTCGGCCATGTCGGTGACCTCGAGCGGGACGGTCACCGAGCCCGCCGTGGTCGCCACGGTCACCTTGTCGCCGTCGGCGACGCCGGCCGCGGCCGCGGTGGCGGCGGAGACCCGCGCCACGACCGGCCGCGCGGTGCCGGCCAGGTACGGCTCGCCGTCCTGCAGCCGGCCCGCGTCGATGAGCTGGGCCCAGGTGGCCAGCCTGACGTCGCGCCGCCCGCGTCCCGGTGGCCGCGGCGATGCGGAAGCACCGCCGGCGTGGAGAACACCGCCGGCGCGGCCGGGCGAGCGCCCTTCCACGCGCCGAGGGCGGCGAGCTCGGCCCGCGCGGCGGCCGCGTCGGGCAGCCCCAGGTGCACGTCCATCTCGTCGGCGATCGCGCCGAGCACGTACAGGTCGGTGCGGATGCCGGGCACGCTGAGCGCCGCGGCGAACGTGCCGCCGCGCCCTTCCCAGTTCACGAACGTGCCGGTCTTCTCCGCGACCGCCGCGACCGGGAAGACCACGTCGGCGCGGTCGGTGACCGCGCTGGCGCGCAGCTCGAGGGAGACGATGAACGGCGTCCGGTCGAGCGCGCGCAGCGCGCCCGCCGGGTCCGGCAGGTCCGCCGGGTCGACGCCCGCGATGACCAGCGCGCCGAGCTCGCCGCTGCCCGCGGCCGCGAGCATGGCCGAGGTCGACCGGCCCGGCGTCGCCGGCAGCGTGGCCTTGTTCCAGGCCAGCGCCACTTCCGCGCGGGCCTTGGGGTCGCCGACCCAGCGGCCGATCGGCAGCAGGCCGGGCATCGCGCCCGCCTCGACGGCGCCGCGCTCCCCGGCCCGCCGCGGGATCCAGGCCAGCCTCGCGCCGCTGGCGTCCGCGAGCCGCGCGGCCGCGGCCAGCGCGCCGGGCACCTCGGCGAGCCGCTCGCCGACGAGGATCACCGCGCCCGGCTTGGCGAGCAGGTCGGCGGCCCGCGCGATGTCGGCGTCGCTGCCGCCGCCCGCCGCGAGCGCGGTCAGCGTGGCCGGCTCGGCGCCCGGCACGGTCGGCAGCAGCGTGCCGAAGACCTTCTCAAGTCCCGGGCGTGGCGAGCGCGGCGACGGAGAACACCGCGAGCTTGCCCTTGCGGGCCGCCTTGCGCAGCCGCAGGAACACGATCGGGGACTCGTCCTCGGGCTCGAACCCGGCGAGCAGCACCACGGGCGCGGCTTCCAGGTCGGCGTAGCTGACCTCGATGTCGCGGCCCGGCGACCCGGGCGGCGAGGAACTGCTCCTCCTCCGCCGAGTGCGGCCTGGCCCGCATGTCGATGTCGTTGGTGTTCAGCGCGAGCCGGGTGAACTTGGCGTAGGCGTAGGCGTCCTCGAGCGTGAGCCGGCCGCCGGTCAGCACGCCGACGCCGGACGGGCCCTCGCCGTCGCCGGCAGTCGCCGCGTCCCTGGCGGCGGCGAGGCCGCGCGCGGCGACCGCGAAGGCGTGCTGCCACGACGCCGGCCGGAGCACGCCGTCGCCGTCCCGGACGAGCGGCGTGGTCAGCCGGTCGGACTGGGTGGCGTAGTCGAAGGCCCAGCGGCCCTTGTCGCAGTTCCACTCCTCGTTCACCAGCGGCTCGTCGCCGGCGAGGCGGCGCAGCACGCGTGCCGCGCCGGGTGTCGGTGCGCTGGTGGCACCCGGACGCGCAGTGCTCGCAGATGCTCGGCGTGGACACCAGGTCGAACGGGCGCGACTTGAACCGGTACTGCGCGCCGGTGAGCGCGCCGACCGGGCAGACCTGCACGGTGTTGCCGGAGAAGTAGGAGTTGAACGGCTTGCCCTTCGCGGTGCCGATGTACTGGCCCGGCCCCCGCTCAAGGAACTCGATGAAGTCGTCGCCCGCGATCTCCTCCGACGTCCGCACGCAGCGGGTGCAGGAGATGCACCGCTCCCGGTCGAGCAGCACCTCGGTCGAGATCGCCACCGGCTTGTCGAACTCCCGCTTGGGCTCGCGGAACCGGGACTCGCCCTGGCCGTTGGACATGGCCTGGTTCTGCAGCGGGCACTCGCCGCCCTTGTCGCACATCGGGCAGTCGAGCGGGTGGTTGACGAGCAGCAGCTCCATCACGCCGCGCTGCGCCTTGTCGGCGACCGGCGAGGTGTACTGCGTCTTGACCACCATGCCGTCGGTGCAGACGGTGGTGCAGGACGCCAGGGGCTTGCGCTGGCCCTCGATGTCCACCAGGCACTGCCTGCAGGCGCCGATCGGGTCGAGCAGCGGGTGATCGCAGAACCTCGGGATGGTGATCCCGATCAGCTCGGCGGCCCGGATGACCAGCGTGCCCTTGGGCACGCTGATCTCGTAGCCGTCGATGGTGACGGTCACCGTGTCGGTCGCTGCCGGCTGAACAGTCACGGGTCACACCGCCCACGCGGTCGAAGCGGCCGGGTCGAACGGGCAGCCGCCATTCTTCTGGTGCTGGATGATCTCGTCGCGGAAGTACTTGAGGGCGGAGGTGATCGGCACCGGCACGGCGTCACCGAGCGCGCAGAACGCGCGGCCGATGATGTTGTCGCCCACGTCGAGGATCGTCTCCAGGTCCTCGTCGGTGCCCTCGCCGTTCTCCAGCCGCTGGAGCGTCCGCACCAGCCAGTACGAGCCCTCGCGGCACGGCGTGCACTTGCCGCAGGACTCGTGCTGGTAGAACTCCGTCCAGCGGAGCGCGGCCCGCAGCACGCAGGTGGTGTCGTCGAAGAGCTGCAGCGCGCGGGTGCCGAGCATCGACCCGGCGGCGCCCACGCCCTCGAAGTCAAGCGGGATGTCCAGGTGCTCGTGGGTGAGCAGCGGGGTGGACGAGCCGCCCGGCGTCCAGAACTTGAGCGGGTGACCCGGCCGGAGCATGCCGCCCGCGAGGTCGATCAGCTCCCGCAGCGTGATGCCGAGCGGCGCCTCGTACTGCCCCGGCTTCTTCACGTGGCCGGAGAGGGAGAAGATGCCGAAGCCCTTGGACTTCTCGGTGCCGAGCCCGGCGAACCACTGCGCGCTGTTGCCGATGATCGACGGCACGCTGGCGATCGACTCGACGTTGTTGATGACGGTCGGGCTGGCGTACAGGCCCTCCACCGCGGGGAACGGCGGCCGGTTCCTCGGCAGGCCGCGGTAGCCCTCCAGCGAGGTCAGCAGCGCGGTCTCCTCGCCGCAGATGTAGGCGCCCGCCCCGGCGTGCACCACGACGTCGAGGTCGAAGCCGCTGCCGAGGATGTCCTTGCCGAGGTAGCCCGCCTCGTACGCCTGGGCGACCGCGTACTGCAGCCGCCTGATGACGTGCAGCACCTCGCCGCGCACGTAGATGAACGCGTGGCTCGCGCGGATGGCGTAGCAGGTGATGACGATGCCCTCGATGAGCACGTGCGGGTTGGCCATCATCAGCGGGATGTCCTTGCACGTGCCCGGCTCGGACTCGTCGGCGTTGACCGTCAGGTAGTGCGGCTTGCCGTCGTTCTGCGGGATGAAGGACCACTTCACGCCGGTCGGGAAGCCCGCGCCGCCGCGGCCGCGGAGCACGGCGTTCTTCACCGTGGCGATCACGTCGTCCGGTTCCATCGCGAGGGCCTTGGGCAGCGCCTTGTACCCGCCCGTCCGGCTGTAGCCCTCCAGCGTGAACGAGTCCGGCTGATCCCAGTTCGCGGTGAGAACCGGGGTGAGGATGTCGGTCATGACGACTGTGCCTCTCTGGGGGATGACCCCGCGGAACCCCCAGCGGGGGGCGCCTTCCATCCGCGTTCCTTGGCCAGCTCAAGCCCGACCAGGCTGGCCGGCCCGGCCGACGGCCCGTCGGCGGCCTGGCCGTCGCCGAAGCCGGCGAGGATCCGGTTGGCCTGCTTCCAGGTGCACAGCCGGCTCGGGCCGCGGGTCGGCGTCACGTGCTGCGCCGCCCCGCAGGTCGTCGACCAGCTTCTTCGCCGACTGCGGTGTCTGGTTGTCGAAGAACTCCCAGTTGACCATCACCACGGGCGCGTAGTCGCAGGCCGCGTTGCACTCAAGGCGCTCGATGGCGACCTTGCCGTCGGGTGACTTGATGTCCCCGTGGTCAGCGTCCCGTGGTTAGAGGCACCGTGCGCGTCGCCGTGCCCGGAACCGCCGGCGATGTACTCGGCGAGCTCGGCGTAGATCTGGTCGCCGCCCATGATCGCGCAGGTCGTGTTGGTGCAGACCCCCATCTGGTACTCGGCCGCGGGCTCGTGCTTGTACATCGTGTAGAAGGTCGCCACGCCGCGCACCTCGGTCTGCGTGATGCCGAGCACCTCGGCGCAGAACGCCATGCCCTCGTCGGAGACGTATCCCTCCTCCGCCTGCACCAGGTACAGCAGCGGCAGCAGGGCGGACCGCGCCCGCGGGTACTTCCCGGTGATCTCCGCGGCGTCCGCCTTCAGCCGGGTCAGCGTTTCCTCACTGAACGGCATTACCGGTCAACGCCTCCAATCACCGGGTCGATGGACGCGATCGCCGGGATCACGTCCGCGAGGTTGCCGCCTTCGCACATCAGGGAGACGGCCTGCAGGTGGTGGAACGAGGGGTCGCGCAGGTGCGCCCGGTACGGCCGCGTGCCGCCGTCGCTGACGACGTGGCAGCCGAGCTCGCCCTTGGGCGACTCGATCGGCACGTAGGCCTGGCCGGCCGGCACCCGGAAGCCCTCGGTCACCAGCTTGAAGTGGTGGATGAGCGCCTCCATGGACTGGCCCATGATGTGCGCGATGTGCTCGGGCGACGGGCCCAGGCCGTCCGGGCCGAGCGACAGCCGGGCGGGCCAGCCGATCTTCGCGTCCTGGATCATCCACGGGTCGTTCGGCACGCCGGCGCGGTCCGCCAGCCGGTCCAGGCACTGCTCGATGATGCGCATCGACTGCTCCATCTCGGCCATCCGGACCAGGTACCGGCCGTAGGTGTCGCAGGTGTCGACGGTCGGGACGTCGAACTCGTAGGTCTCGTAGTCCAGGTACGGCTGCGACTTCCGCAGGTCCCAGGGCAGCCCGGTAGCGCGCAGGATCGGCCCGGTCACGCTGAGGGCCATGCACCCTTCGAGGTCGAGGTAGGCGATGCCCTGAGTCCTCGCCTTGAACACCGGGTTGGCGTCGATCAGCGTGCGCAGGTCATGGATCCATCCCGGCGCCTTGCGCAGGAAGTCGCGGATCGCCTCGATCCCGCCGGCCGGCAGGTCCTGCGCGACGCCGCCGGGCCGGATGAACGCGTGGTTCATCCGCAGTCCGGTGATCAGCTCGAACAGGTCAAGGACGTTCTCCCGCATCCGGACGCCCTGCAGGAAGATCGTCGTCGCCCCGAGCTCAAGGCCGAACGGGCCGATCCCGCCCAGGTGCGAGGCGATCCGGTTCAGCTCAAGCAGGAGCACCCGGATCAGCTTGGCCCGCTCGGGCAGCTTGTCCTCGATGCCGAGCAGCCGCTCGACGGACAGGCAGAACGCCGTCTCGTTGAATATCGGCGTCAGGTAGTCGGCCCGGGTGACGAACGTGGTGCCCTGCGTCCAGGTGCGGTACTCCAGGTTCTTCTCGATGCCGGTGTGCAGGTAGCCGATCGACGCGCGGACGTCGGTGACGGTCTCGCCCTCTAGCGTGAGGACCAGCCGGAGCACGCCGTGCGTGGACGGGTGCTGCGGGCCCATGTTGACGACGATCTGCTCGTTCTGGCCGCGGTCCTCGTCATTGGTGACGAGTTCGTCCCAGTCGCCGCCGGCCACGTTGTAGACGCGGCCCTCGGTGGCATCCGCATCGGCGTCGCTCGCGCCCGGGGTCGCATGCGTGTCCGTCTCACGAGTACGACCTTCCGCCTGCCCAGGGGACGACCCCCTGGAACCCCCGCTGGGGGCTCCGCCCCGCGAACTCATGCGTGGCTCTGCCATCACGAGTACGACCTTCTCTCGTCTGGTGGCGGCACCTTGGTGCCGCGGTACTCGACCGGGATGCCGCCGAGCGGGTAGTCCTTGCGCCCCGGGTGGCCCAGCCAGTCGTCGGGCATCTCGATCCTGGTGAGCGCGGGGTGCCCGTCGAAGATGATCCCGAAGAAGTCCCAGGTCTCCCGCTCGTGCCAGTTGGCCGCCGGGTACACGCTCGTCACCGACGGGACGTGCCGGTCCGCGTCGGGCGTGCTCACCTCAAGCCGCAGCCGCCGGTTGTGCGTGATCGACACGCAGGTGGTAGACGGCGCGCAGCTCGCGGCCGGTCTCGTCCGGGTAGTGCACGCCGGACACGCCGGAGAAGATCTCGAAGCGCAGCGCCGGGATCGTGCAGCAGCTTGTCGGCGACCGCGAGCAGGTGCTCGCGGCGCACGTGGAAGGTGAGCTCGCCGCGGTCCACCACGACCCGCTCGACCGCCTCGCCGAAGCCGCTCCCGTCGGCCGCGAGCGCGGCGCCGAGCGACTGGGCCACCGCGTCGAAGTAGCCGCCGTAGGGCGGCTCGGACGCGATGGGCGGCGGCCGGTGCACCTGCAGGCCGCCGTACCCGGAGGTGTCCGGGGTGCCGTGCACGCCGAACATGCCGGTGCGGACCACCGGGGCAGCGAGGCGCTCCTCGCCTCGCCGGGCAGGGAGCGACTCGTTCCCCTCGGCCTCCTCGGCGGGCGGCTCCCCAGGGGGAGTCGTCATAGTTCACTCCCAAGGTCATTGATCCCGGCGCTGACGTGCAGCGGGAGCATGTTCAGCCGGGCTTCCTCAAGCTCGGTGATCTCCTCGTCGCGGTCGGGGCCGAGCTTCATGTTCAGGATCTTGTCGTGCAGCTTGAAGATCGCGTCCATCAGCATCTCCGGCCGCGGCGGGCAGCCGGGCAGGTAGATGTCCACCGGCACGATGTGATCGACGCCCTGCACGATCGCGTAGTTGTTGAACATGCCGCCGCTCGACGCGCAGACGCCCATCGAGATCACCCACTTGGGCTCGGGCATCTGGTCGTAGATCTGCCGCAGCACCGGCGCCATCTTCTGGCTGACCCGCCCCGCGACGATCATCAGGTCGGCCTCGCGCGGCGTCGACCCGGTCTTCTCCATGCCGAACCTGGCCAGGTCGTGCCGCGGGCCGCCGGTCATCATCAGCTCGATCGCGCAGCAGGCCAGGCCGAAGGTGGCGGGCCAGACCGAGCGGGCCCGGGCCCACCCGGCTATCTTCTCCACCGAGGTCAGCAGGACGCCGCTCGGCAGCTTCTCTTCGATGCCCATCGTTACTAATCCCATTCCAGGCCGCCGCGGCGCCATACGTAGGCGTACGCGACGAGCACGGTGATCACGAAGGTGACCATCTCGACAAGGCCGAACGTGCCGAGCCTGCCGAAGGTCACCGCCCAGGGGTAAAGGAAGACGATCTCGATGTCGAAGACGATGAAGAGCATCGCGGTCAGGTAGTACTTGACCGGGATCTTGCCACCGCCAAACGGGATCGGGGTCGGCTCGATACCGCACTCGTAGGCTTCCATCTTCGCCTTGTTCCAGCGCTTCGGACCCGCGACGAAGGTCCCGACGGCGACTGAGAACACGGCGAAGCCGAGCGCGAGCACGGCGAGCACCAGGATCGGAATGTACAGCTTCACCGTGATTTCGCCCCCTTCCTGTGGTCATTCATCCTAGGCATCGGGTCACCTGGAGGCTGGTGCGAGTCGGGTCATGGCGCTGATGATGCGGTCGCTGGCGTCGCCGTCCCTGGGGTCGGTCAGGTTGGCCAGCAGCTTCAGGGCGAACCGCATCAGCGGCGGGTGGTGCATGCCGCGGCTTGTCGCGTAGCGCATCAGCTTGGGCCTGCCGATGAGCTCGACGAAAATCCGGCCGAGCGTGTAGTACCGGCCGTAGGCGGCCTGGAGTTCCTCCGGGTAGGAGAGCAGCACCCGCTCGGCCTCGGCGCGGGTCGGCCGGGCGAGGGCCTGGGCGACCACGCGGGCCAGGATCTCGCCCGACTCCATCGCGTAGGCGATGCCCTCGCCGTTGAACGGGTTCACCATGCCCGCGGCGTCGCCGGCGAGCACCAGGCCCTTGCGGTAGTGCGGCGTGCGGTTGAACCCCATCGGCAGCGCGGCGCCGCGCACCGGCTCGGTGCGGTTCTCCTCGACGTAGCCCCATTCCTCGGGCATCGACTTGAGCCAGCGCCTGAGCAGCTCGCGGTAGTCGGTCTTGCCGAACGCGTCGGAGGTGTTCAGCATGCCGAGGCCGACGTTTGACGTGCCGTCGCCCATGCCGAAGATCCAGCCGTAGCCGGGCAGCAGCCGGTCGCCGTCCCACAGGTCGAGCCACGACTCCAGGTAGTCGTCGTCGTGCCGGGGCGACGTGTAGTAGGTGCGGACCGCGACGCCCATCGGCCGGTCGTCCCGCTTGCGCAGGCCCATGGCGACCGACAGGCGCGAGGAGTTCCCGTCCGCCGCGACGACCACGCGGGCGCGGTACGTCACCCCGCCGGGGGATTCCCCGGGCGCCGGGGTGGCACCACTCACCCGTTCCGAGTTATCGGATCTTGACCTTGCCTTTGACTTCTCTTCAGTTTCCGCTGTCGTCTCGACGCCCACGATCCGGCCGTTGCCGTCGAGCACCGGCCCGGTGACCGTGGTGCCCTCGAGCAGCTTGGCCCCCGCGGCCTCGGCCCGGCGGGCCAGCTGCTCGTCCAGGGAGGCGCGGGGGCGCACCAGGCCGTAGCCCGGCCAGCTGCTCAGCTCCGGCCAGTCAAGCTCAAGGCGCATGCCGCCGCCGATGACCCGCAGGCCCTTGTTGCGCAGCCAGCCCGCTTCCTCGCTGACGTCTACGCCCATCGCGATCAGGGACTTCACCGCGCGCGGGGTCAGCCCGTCGCCGCACACCTTGTCCCTCGGGAACCGGGACTTCTCGATCAGCAGCACGTTGAGGCCGGCCTGCGCCAGGTAGTAGGCAGCCGTGGAACCCGAAGGGCCGGCACCGACCACGATCACGTCGGCGTCGTCGTCCCGCTGGGCTGGCGCGTGCTGCTCTGTCACTTGATGCAATCCTGGGTTTCTTGTGAACGGCTTCACAAAATCTTTGCCGTTAGTTTAATCCTCGCCCTGTTCGGGGCATTGGTCGCCCCTACCCTAGCGCTCCCTTGGTCAGGGCACTGCTAGAGGTTCCTGGCAACGTGGACCGCCACGATGCCGAGGGTGAGGTCGCGCCACCGGACTGACGACCAGCCGGCCGCCCGGATCACGTCGGCGAGGTCCCGCTGCGCAGGCCAGTCGCTGATCGACTCGGCGAGGTACTCGTAGGCCACGGGGTTGCGCGCCGCGCGTCGGGCGATCGCTGGCAGGACGCCGGTCAGGTAACGCCTGTAAAGCATATCGAGAGGCGCGATAGTGATCTCACTGAACTCGCACACCACAAGTCGCCCGCCGGGGCGGGTCACGCGGCGCATCTCCTCCAGCGCTTCCCGCGTCCCGTGCACGTTCCGCAGGCCGAACGAGATCGTCACCGCGTCGAAGGCGCCGTCCTTGAAGGGCAGCCGCAGCGCGTCGCCCGCGGCAAAGGCGACGCGGCCCCTCGTCTTGGCCTGGAAGGGGTCGTTCTTCACCTGCCTGGCCTGCCCGGCCTGCAGCATCCCGAGCGAGAAATCGCAGGCCACGACGTCGGCACCGGTTTCAGCGAACGTCACGGAGGAGGTGCCGGTGCCGGCCGCCAGGTCGAGCACCCGGTCGCCGGGGCCCGCCTGGAGGATCCGCTGGACGCGGCGGCGCCACAGGCGGACCTGGCCCATCGACAAGACGTCGTTCATCAGGTCGTAGCGGCCCGCCAGGGCGTCGAACATGGCGGCCACCTCGGCCGGCTGCTTGTCAAGATCCGCACGCGTCATGTGGTCACAGCCTATGGCGGGCGCCTCCGCCCCCCGCCCCGCCCCGGCGGGAGCCAGCGGGTTAGCGACCAGCAACGGCAACCACTGAGCCAGCGGACCGGCAACCGCAACCACCAAAGCGGATCAGCAACCGCAACCACCGGGCAAGCGGACCAGCAACGGAAGCCCCTGGAGACGTACTCGGCGCCGAAGGCGCCGTCCCGGGCTCCGCCCCGGCGAGGGGGCTATGGGGGAGGGACTCCCCCATGCTTGGGGGTCACCGGTGGGCCCCCCGGGGGACTACCTCGCGATCATGACGGTGCCGACCGTTGTGTTGGTCGCCTCGTCGATGAGGATCAGCCCGCCGGTCAGCCGGTTGCGCGAGTACGGGTCGACGAACAGCGGCTGGGTCACCCGCATCTTGATCCGGCCGATCTCGTTCAGGCCGAGCTGGGTGGCCGACTCGTCCCGGTGCAAGGTGTTCACGTCGATCCGGTACAGCAGGTCGCTGACGATGCCCTTGACGGTCCTGGTGGTGTGCTTGACGACCAGCCGCGACCGGGCGGTGAGCGGCCGGTCCGCGCTCATCCAGCAGACCATGCCCTCGATGTCCTGTGCCGACCTTGGGCCGGTTGTTCGGGCGGCAGATCAGGTCGCCGCGGGAGATGTCCACGTCGTCGTCGAGCAGCAGGGTCACCGACATGGGCGGGAACGCCTCGTCGACTTCCCTGCCCGCGAGCTCGATCTTGCTGATCCGCGTGCTGAACCCGGACGGCAGGTGCACTACCTCGTCGCCCGGCTTGAGCACGCCGCCGGCCACCTGGCCCGCGTAGCCCCGGTAGTCGTGCAGCTCGGGGTCGCTGCTCGCGTGCGGCCTGATCACGTACTGGACGGGGAACCGCACGTCGATGAGGTTCCTGTCCGAGGCGATGTGCACGTGCTCCAGGTGGTGCAGCAGCGACGGGCCGTCGTACCAGGGCATGTTCGCGCTTCGCTCGACGACGTTGTCGCCGTTGAGCGCGGAGATCGGGATGAACGTGAGGTCGGTGATGTCGAGCTTCGCCGCGAACTTGGAGAACTCGCTGCTGATCTCCTCGAAGACCTCCTGGTCGTAGCCGACCAGGTCCATCTTGTTCACCGCGAGCACCAGGTGCGGCACCCGGAGCAGCGTGGTCAGGAAGGCGTGCCGCCGCGACTGCTCGTTGAGGCCGTTGCGCGCGTCGACCAGGATGATGGCCAGGTCGGCGGTCGACGCGCCGGTCACCATGTTCCTGGTGTACTGGATGTGGCCCGGGGTGTCGGCGATGATGAACTTGCGCCTGGGCGTGGCGAAGTACCGGTAGGCGACGTCGATCGTGATGCCCTGCTCCCGCTCCGCCCGCAGGCCGTCGGTGAGCAGCGCGAGGTTGGTGGTCTCCTCGCCGCGATCCCGCGACGTCCGCTCGACCGCCGCGAGCTGGTCCTCGAAGATCGCCTTGGAGTCGAAAAGCAGCCGCCCGATCAGCGTGGACTTACCGTCGTCGACCGAGCCGGCGGTGGCGAACCGCAAGATGTCCATGGTTCTAGAAATAACCTTCCCGCTTGCGGTCTTCCATCGCTGCCTCGCTGGTCCGGTCGTCGGCCCTGGTCTGGCCGCGCTCCGTGATCCTGGTCGCGGCGATCTCGGCGATCACTTCCCCGACCGTGGCGGCCGTCGAGGCGACCGCGCCGGTGATGGTCATGTCGCCGACCGTCCGGTACCGCACGGTCGCGGTGAACGTCTGCTCGTCTTCGGCCCGGGTCAGGTACGGGTTGTCGGCCAGCAGGATGCCGTCCCGCTCGAACACCACCCGCTCGTGGGCGTAGTAGATGGACGGGATCTCCAGGTTCTCCCGCTCGATGTACGACCAGACGTCAAGCTCCGTCCAGTTGGACAGCGGGAAGACCCGGATGTGCTCGCCGCGCCTGATCCGCGTGTTGTAGAGGTTCCACAGCTCGGGGCGCTGGTTCTTCGGGTCCCACTGGCCGAACTCGTCGCGGAAGGAGAAGACGCGCTCCTTCGCGCGGGCCTTCTCCTCGTCCCGCCGCGCGCCGCCGAAGAGCGCGTCGAAGCGGTGCTCCTCGATCGCGTCGAGCAGGGTCACGGTCTGCAGCCGGTTCCTGCTCGTCCACCGTCCGGTCTCCTCGATGGCGCGGCCCTGGTCGATCGAGTCCTGGACGCTGGCGACGATCAGCCTGACGTTGAGCTCCGCCGCGCGCTTGTCCCGGTAGTCGAGGACCTCGGGGAAGTTGTGCCCGGTGTCCACGTGCATGACGGGGAACGGGATGTGCGCGGGGGCGAACGCCTTCGCGGCGAGGGCGAGCATGACGATGGAGTCCTTGCCGCCGGAGAACAGCAGCGCGGGACGCTCGAACTCGGCCGCGACCTCACGCATGATGTGGATCGCCTCGGCCTCGAGGACGTCGAGCTGGGACAACAGGTAATCAGATCGCATGCGTCGCTTCCCTGATGGCGTCGAGCAGGACCGGTGCAATTGCCGGCCGGCATACCAGGATATCTGGCAGGAGGGGGTCCTCCTGGTTGTAAACGACCGGGCTGCCGTCGATGCGGGAGACGTGGAAGCCGTTGGCTCTTGCCACCGCTACCGGCGCGGCCGTGTCCCACTCGTAGAAGCCGCCCGAGTGCAGGTACACGTCGTTCTCGCCTAGGACTACCGTGGCAACCTTGGCGCCAGCTGAACCCCACGGGACCAGCTCGGCGTGTAGTCGTGCTGCTACGTCCTTGACTAGCATGCTCGGCCTGCTGCGGCTGACCACCATGCGAAGAGGGCGCTGCGCGCCCGGACCGGGGAAGTTTCCGCCGCGCTCCTGCGGAAGGCCGGGAAACTCCCCCAGCGGTCCGGTCGCTCCGCTCCGGCATCCGCCGGGAAGTCACCGGGGTGACCGTTGAGAGCACGCATTGCTGGGCCGGCAGGGCTACCGCGCCGGCGATCAGGTCCCCTGCTCCTGCTGCCGCAGTGCGGCCGGCTCTGACCATTGCCCCTGGAGGGGCTGGCGCGTCGCGGGCCCACAGGGCTACGTGGACGGCCCAGTCGGTTCTGCCTGGCTCGCCGAACTCGCGGGTGCCGTCGAGGGGGTCGACGATCCATACCCGGTCGGCGGTCAGGCGGGCCTTGTCGTCGATGCCCTCCTCCGACAGGACGGCGTCGCCGGGCCTGGCCTTCGCCAGCTCGGCCATCAGGAACTCGTGGGACTGCCGGTCGCCGGCGTTCCGCAGGACGGCGGGGTCGCCGCCCGTGGCGCGCAATTCCAGCAGGAGGCGGCCAGCGCGCTCGGCTAGATCGGCTGCCAGGGCATGGTCGTCCAGGGCCGGCAAGTGCTCTCCTCCGGGTTACAAGGCTCTCGAAACGTAACCACGCCGCGGAGCCGCTATCTTCCGCGCCCCGCGGCACGTGCGGATCCCCGCTAGCGTAGGGCCGCTCCCTTCGAGCCTGCTTAATAAAACCTTCAGGCCGCCAGGCACTCGCCGACCACCAGCACCACGCGGCTGAGCCGCTGACGGCCGCCCGACCGCCTAGAGTGACGCGCATGGACGAGGCGGCTGGTGACGGGGCGGGCGCGGCGTTCACTGAGCTGCCGCTCGCCTGGGAGCACACCGGCGACGGCGAAGTGCCTTACCGGGCCGAGGTCGGCGGCGCCGAGCTGCTGCGTGCGGGTGAACGACTTCCCCGCGGAACCGCTCTACAGCCTGCTCGTGAACGGCCAGGTCGCGTATGACCTGGAGGACTGGCCCGAGCGGTGGCTCAGGCCCGGCGTGCCGGCCGACATGCTGCTGCGGGCCGCCGCGGTCCAGGCACGGCGCGGACGGGTCGACGCCATCGTGGCCGCGGCCTGGGCGAGTGCGCTGTGCTCGCTGCCGCGCGGACGGGCCGCAGACGCCGTGTCGGCGCTGAACCTGGCGGGCGCGCTGGTCCAGGCGATCGGCTACCAGCTACTTGAGCCACCGCCGCCGGGCACGAGCCGACTCGAGATCGCCGAGGATCACGAGGACGTGTTCACCGTCCGGGTGCGGCTCACCGCTCCCCGGCCAAGCCGGTCCGACCTGGACGCGATGCTCGGCCCGGGCGGCAACGTCCCGCGCGTCCACTTCGACCAGCCGTACCCCGTCTGCTACCGGGTCACCGTGGCCGGCGCCCCCTACAGCTGCGACGTCTTCGCCTACTTCGCCGATCCGCCCGACGGCCAGGCGACGGCGGAGAGCCTGCTGTTCCGGCGGCAGCCTAGCTGACTTCGCCCAGCCGCAGCCGTGCGGTGGCTGCCAGGTCCTCGGCCCAGGCTAGGCGCTGCTCCCCGACCCCTTCAGCGGTTGCCGTGCGCAGCCTGCCCAGGGTCTCGCGTCGCTTCCGCTGGTTCCAGGCCGCAGGTGCGCAGCAGCGCGTACCCGAACATGCCGGTCCGGTCGATGCCGGCCGAGCAGTGGATGGCGACGTGGGCGCCCGCGCCCACCAGGGTCGCCACCTTCGCCAGGCCGGCGAGATCTCAGAGCGCAGCTCTGGCGGGGGCTCCTGGCCGTTCGGCAGCTCGACCCAGGTCCACTCGAGCCCGGCCGCCCGGGCCGCCTCGCCCAGTGCGGGCGCGCCCTCCCGCCTGCGACAGCAGGGTGACCAGGTGGGTCACGCCCACGGCGCGCATTGCCGGCAGCGCCCGTACCTTCGGTCGGTGGGTCAGCGCGATCGCGCCGGCGCCGACGCTAACCAGGCGGACGTCCGCTACTTCCTGGGCCATGAGGCACACGGTACGAATCCCGGCTCGGCCGGCCAACCGGTTTTCCGCCCGTCGTGGCACGAGGGAGTTACCCGGGGTCGGCGTGGTACTCGTTCTGGGCCTCGATCAGGCCCTTGGTGATCAGGGCTTCAACCGCGTCGGCGCAGCGGTCGAGGGCGAAGGGAAGTTCCTTGCGCTCGGCCGCGGAGAAGTCCTTGAGCACGAAGGCGGCCGGGTCCATGCGGCCCGGGGGGCGGCCGATGCCGAAGCGGGCGCGGTAGTAATCGCGGGTGCCGAGCGACTGGCTGATGGAGCGCAGGCCATTGTGGCCGTTGTCGCCGCCGCCCAGCTTGAGGCGTACCGCCCCGAAGGCGACGTCTAGCTCGTCGTGGATAACCAGCAACTCGTTCGGCGGAAAGCTTGTAGAACCCCAGCAGGGCGGAGACGGGACCGCCGGACAGGTTCATGTACGAGTGCGGCCTGGCCAGGGTCACCGGCTGGCCGGCCAGGCGGCCCTCGGCGATGTCGTTGCGGGTGCGGTGCGACTTGAAGCGGGCACCGATGCGCTCGGCGAGCACGGCGAGGACCATCTGTCCCGCGTTGTGCCTGTTGCCCGCGTACTCCGGCCCCGGGTTGCCAAGTCCGACGATGATCCAGCGTTCGTCAGACATGTGAAAGGCCCCAAGCGTGCCGACGGGGCGCGGCGACCCGCGCCCCGTCGGTTCGCGTGGTTGTTACTCGGACTCGGACCTCGGCGGGCGCCTCGGCGGTCTCGCCCTCGGCGGCCTCGCCCTCGGCGGTCTCGCCGAGGTCGGCGGTCTGCTGCGGCGATCACGTGCAGGACCAGGGCCTCCGGGTCGGTCACGAGCGTGGTGCCCGACGGCAGCGCGATGTCCTTGGCGTGGACGGACGTGCCGACCTCCATGCCCTCGACATCCACGTCCACGCCGTCCGGCAGGTGCGTCGCCTCGGCCTCGACGGCGATCTGCACGAGCTGCTGGTCGAGCAGGCCGCCAGAGAACACCTCACCGGACACCCGGACCGGGATTTCAACGGTGACCTTCTCGCCGCTGCGGACCTCGATCAGGTCAACGTGCTCGATGAAGCCGTGGATGGCGTCCCGCTGCACGGCCTTCGGCAGCGCGAGCATCGGCCTGCCGCCAAGGCCCGCGAGCCGGATCAGCACGTTCGGGGTCTTCAGCGCGATCATGAGCTCGTGCCCCGGCAGCGTGAAGTGGCGGTTCTCTGCGCCGTGGCCGTACATGACACCGGGCACACGACCCGCCCGGCGGATACGGCGGGACGCCCCCTTGCCGAACTCGGTGCGCGGCTCGGCTTCGATACGGACCTCAGGCACGGTCAGTCACTCCTCATTGGGTACGTGCAGTTATCTCCCGGGGGACGACCCCCGTACCCCCGATGCCCGACCGACGGCAAGCCCCGCCATCGAACCGGGCGGGAGGAGACGCCAGCGAAGTCTAGCCGGCAAACAGCGTGCGTGCGGCTGCGGAACGTTCCGCAGCCGCACGCACGCCATGATGAAAGTCAGCCGAGGGTAGTGCGCAGCTCTCTTACTCAGGACCCGCGGACGCCTCAGGACCGGCGACGCCTAGGACGCTGCGCTCGGGACCAGCAGATGCCTCCGGACCGGCCGACGCCTCGGACTCGCGGACGCCTCAGGACCAGCCGACGCCTCCGGACCCGCAGACGCCTCAGGACCAGCCGACGCCTCCGGACCCGCAGAGGCTTCAGGACCAGCCGACGCCTCCGGACCAGCGGACGCTTCGGGACCAGCCGACGCCTCCGGACCAGCAGACGCCTCCGGCGACATATTCGCTCATTTCTCTTTCCCGTCCTTTCCTAATCCGGCGACGCGAGTGCCCGGACCCGCCTCATTCCCTAACAGGAAGGGAATGCTCGTGCGTGCTCGCACGCTCGCGATTTTAGTGACGCTTGTCGCCGATGATCTGGCTAACGTCCCAATAATCTCGCTAATGTCCTAATATGACGCCAAGTTCAGCGGCGGCGCCGGCGCCTACCGCTGGCCGTCCCCGGCGGACAATGACGCGAGCAGCGCGGCGGTCTCCGCCGCCTGCCTCCTGGTCCCCGATCTGCTCGAAGATCCGCAGCGCCTTGGTCAGCGACGCTCTCGCGCGTCGGCCCGCCTGCCGGCCTCGGCCTGTGCCCCGCCCAGGCCCTTGAGCGCCCACGCCTCGCCGTCCAGCGCGCCGGAGGCCCGGTGCTTGGGAAGCGCTTCCTCGAAGCTGGCGATCGCCTCATCAAGACGGCGCTGGCGCATGTAGACAACCCCGAGATTGGCCAGCGCGTACCCTTCCGCGTGGCCGCCAATTTCGCGGCCTATTTCAAGAGCCTGCAGATAGCACTCGGCGGCCGCGTCAAGATCGCCGAGCCCGAGGTAAACCTCGCCGAGATTGTTCAGCGCGACGCTGCGGAGCGAGATGGCACCCATCGGCTCGAGCAGGCCCGCCGCGCGCCGCAGGTAGCGGAGCGCGTCCTCACCCGCCCCGTGCATCCTCAGGTGACCCTCGCCGAGCGCGATGGCGGTCTGGGCCTCGCCTCGCGTGTCGCCGAACTCCTGCCGCACGGCCAGGGCCCGCTCAAGGTGCCCGAACGCCTCCGGGTCGCGCAGGCTGACCAGCGCGTAGCCGAGCTGGTTGAGCGCCCAGGCCTCGCCGAGCCGGTCGCCGGTCTTCGCTGCGCTCTCCGCCGCGACGCGGTGCGTGGTCACGCAGTCCGCCCAGTTGTTCCGGCGGTTGAACAGCGGGAACAAGGTCGACGGCAGCCGCGAGGCGACCTCGTGCAGGCCGACGGCCGCCGCCTGTCGCGTCGCCGCGACGATGTTGGCGCGCTCGTCGTCGTACCAGGCCAGCGCGGCCTCCAGGCTGGCGAACGCCAGCGGCGGGTGACCGGGCGCACTCGGCTCGTAGGGGACCTGGTACCGCTGCGGTGACACCGTGTCCGCCGCGGCCTGCGCGGTGTCCAGGTACCACCACAGCAGCCTGCTCACCGCCGCGTCCCGCGCGGCCTCGGGTTCCTCGGCCTGCGCGCGCTCCATGGCGTAGACCTTGAGGAGATCGTGGAAGCGGTACCAGTCGGGGGCCGGAGACTCAAGCAGGTTGACGTCGACCAGGCTCTCGAGCATCGTCCGCGACGTCGTCATCAGGCTCGCCGAGCAGCGCCGCCGCGGCCTGCAGGCTGATGGACACGCCCTGCCAGAGGCTGAGCAGCCGGAACGCGCGGGCCGGGTCGACGCCGCGGCCGACGGTCCTGATGCTGTCGTAGCTGACCTGGAAGCTGGCGCGGACGGCGAGGTCGCCGGTCTTCAGCTCGTCCAGCCGGCGGTGCTCGTTGCGGAGCCGGTCCGCGAGCGTGGCGATCTTCCACTGCCGGCGCGCCGCGAGCCGGGCCGCGCAGATCCTGATGGCCAGCGGCAGCCCGGCGCAGGCGACGAGCACCTCGGCCGGTGGCATCCGGCTCGGCCGCGGCCCGTTCCTCGCCCACGATCCTGGAGAACAGCGCCAGCGCCTCGGTGTCCTCCAAGCACGTTCAGGTCGAGGAATCGCGTGCTCGCCAGGTCCGACGTCCGGTTGCGGGTGGTGACCAGGACCGCGCACGACGAGCTGCCCGGCAGCAGCGGGCGGACCTGGGCGGCGTCCTTGGCGTTATCGAGCAGGATGAGCACCCGGCGCCCGGTCGAGCGTCGTCCGGTACAGCGCCGCCCGCTCGTCGTCCCTGGCCGGGCACCTTGTCGCCCTCGACGCCGAGATCGCGCAGGAACCGGGCCAGGACCTCGCCTGGCGACGGCCGGCTGGGCGCTGGCCCCGAGCAGGTCCACGTAGAGCTGGCCGTCCGGGAACTGCGCGCTGACCTGGTGCGCGGCGTGCACGGCGAGCGTGGTCTTGCCGAGTCCGCGCGGCACCGTTCACGACCGCGATGCGGACCGCGCCCGGGCTGCTCGCCGCGTTGCCCGGCGAGCAGCAGCGCGCACAGCTGCTCGACGTGCGTCTCACGGCCGGTGAAGTCGCCGATGTCGGCCGGGAGCTGGGCTGGGGCGCACCGCCGAGGGCGCGGGCGCCGGAATCGCGGCATCGGCCTCGCGCGCGGCCGACGCCGGCGACTGCCTCCTCGATGGTGCCGATGGCGATCGTGCCGGCCAGCTCGCTGGCCGGCGGTTCCTCGCCGGCGCCGCCAGCCGCGGCGGGCGCCGCGTCGGCCGCTCGCGCGCGGGGATCCGCCGCGGATTCCGCGTCGGCGGCGGTTGCGCACGTCGCGAGCAGGGTCCCGTTGTCGCGTCCTTGGGCGCCGCGCGGCGCGGCCGGAGCCGCGCGCTGGGGCCTGGCGGGCGGGGCGGCAGCGGACGACGCGTCCGCCGCGAGCAGCTCCCGGTAGAACTGCTGCAGCTCGGCACCGGGATCCACGCCAAGCTCGTCCGCGATGACCTCCTGCGCCTGCGCGTACACCTCAAGCGCCTCGGCCCGCCGCCCGGCGTCCTCAAGCGCCCGCATCAGCAGCGCCCAGAGCCGCTCGCGCATGCGGGTGCTCCGCCACCAGGCCGCGCAGCTCCGCCACCACCTGCGCGGCCCGGCCGCAGGCCAGGTCCGCCTCGATGCGCAGCTCGGTCGCGGCGAGCCACAGCTCCTCCGCGCGGTCGGCCTGCGTGGCGAGCAGCGGGGACGGCGGGACGTCGGCGAGCAGCGGCCCGCGCCACAGCGCCGAGCGCGTCGCCGAGCAGCACGGCCGCGGCCCGTCAGGTCGCCGGCGGCCAGCGCGCTCCTGCCCTCGACGAACTGCGACTCGAACTGCTGGAGGTCCAGGTCGCCAGGTGCGAGGCGCAGCAGGTACCCGGGTGCCCGGTAGACGAGCACCCGGCCCTCGGTGTCGCCGATGACCTTCTTCAGCCGGTGCACGTAGATGCTGACCAGGTTGTTCGCCGTACTCGGCGGGCTGTCCCCCCACAGCTCGTCGATCAGCAGCTCGGTCGGGACGAGCTGGCCGGGCCGCAGCAGCAGGCAGGCGAGCAGCGACCGCCACTTGGCGGCGCTGATCGCTGTCCACCCGTCCGGGGACAGCACCTCAAGCGGCCCGAGGATGCGGAAGCGCATCAGGCCAGCCCGTCCGAACGCACGCTCTCCTCCGCCTTCAGGTACACCGTAAGCCCGGCGACGTTAACCGTCGACTCAGTCCTGGCCGTGAATCGGACCTTCATGATGTAGACCGCTACTCAATCACGACTCAACGCGCACGGTAAATCGAGCAGCCGCCCGATGTGGCCTACTAGGCCTGTTTCGCCGGACCGCACTCGGCGATCATGCGTTCCGTAAGATCTGAAGCGCCGATTACCGAGCGGGCGGCCGCCGCTGCCGCGAATCGGGTCAAGTTGACTAAATCGCGGCTTAATCGGTGCCTGGCATGCTCTGGATCAGCGCCAGAAGCGCAGCGGGGACCGCGGGGCCTGTGTCCCGCTCCGTATTGGACGGTTACAGGGGCACCGTCCGGTACGAAGCGGGACACGGCCGCCGCGATGCGCTTCTGGCCGGCGGAGCTGACGGTCGGGTCCCAGGGGTGGCGGCCCCGCGCTGTCACAGAAGCCCCGTCCCGCCAAACCGGGGAATGGCGGGACGGGGCCGCTGCGTCTGCTCGTTAGCTCTGGCCGTCGAAGAGGCTCGTGACGGAGCCGTCGTTGAAGACCTCGTTGATGGCGCGGGCGAGCAGCGGGGCGATGGACAGCACGGTCAGCTTGTCGAACCGCTTCTCCTGCGCCACCGGCAGCGTGTTGGTGATGACGACCTCGCTGATCCGCGAGTTCTTCAGCTGGTCGACGGCCGGCCCGGACAGCACGCCGTGCGTGGCGGCGACGATGACCCGCTCCGCGCCCTGCTCGAACAGCGCGTCCGCGGCCTTCACGATCGTCCCGCCGGTGTCGATCATGTCGTCCACCAGGATGCAGGTCCGTCCCTTGACGTGACCGACCACCTCGAAGACCTTGACCTGGTTGGCCACGTCGGGGTCGCGCCGCTTGTGGATGATGGCGAGCGGCGTGCCGAGCCGGTCGGTCCAGCGCTCGCAGACCCGGACCCGCCCGGCGTCCGGCGCGACCACGGTCACGTTCCGCACGTTCAGCTTGGTTTCCAGGTAGCCCGCGAGGATCGGCAGCGCGAACAGGTGGTCCACGGGCCCGTCGAAGAACCCCTGGATCTGCGCGGTGTGCAGGTCGACGGCCATCAGCCGGTCGGCGCCCGCGGTCGCGAACAGGTCGGCGATCAGCCGCGCCGAGATCGGCTCCCGGCCGCGGCTCTTCTTGTCCTGCCTGGCGTAGCCGAAGAACGGCATGACCACGGTGATCCGCTTGGCCGACGCCCGCTTGAGCGCGTCGACCATGATGAGCTGCTCCATGATCCACTGGTTGATCGGCGCGGTGTGGCTCTGCAGCACGAACGCGTCGCAGCCGCGGACCGACTCAAGGAACCGGACCATGATCTCGCCGTTGGCGAAGTCGTACAGCTTCGCCGGCGCCGGCTCGATCCCCATGCAGTCGGCGACCTCAGCGGCAAGCTCGGGAAAGGCCCGCCCGCCGAACAACATCATCTTCTTCTGGCTGGGCGCCGTCATGCCACTCACCTAGTACTGCTCTCCCTCAGGCCGTACAACCAAACGACAAAATCATTGAGATTCATCCGAACGGGTGCGTGTCGCTGCCTCCGCCGACCGTGTCCCTTGCCGGTTGCGAAGCACCCAGCCGTCGGAATTGTGCTGCCGCCCCCTGGCTATCCCCAGGTCGCCGGGCGGCACGTCCTCGCTGATCGCCGACCCGGCCGCCGTGTAGGCGCCGTCGCCGATCGTGACCGGGGCCACGAGCACCGTGTTGCTGCCGACGAAGGCGTTCTCGCCGACCTCGGTGTGGTGCTTGTGCGCCCCGTCGTAGTTGGCGAAGATCGTCCCCGCGCCGATGTTCGACCCGGCGCCGATGGTCGCGTCGCCGACGTAGGTGAGGTGCGGCACCTTCGCGCCCGCGCCGACGTGCGACTTCTTGAGCTCGACGTAGGTCCCGATGTGCGCGCCGTCGGCGATGCTGGCGCCCGGCCTCAGGTAGGCGAACGGCCCGATGGTGACCCGCGGGCCGATCTCCGACTTGCGGCAGACCGCGTGCAGCAGCACGGCGTCCTCGCCGACCGTCGTGTCCTCAAGCAGGCAGCCGGGCCCGATCTTGGCCCCGGCACCGATCACCGTCGCGCCCTCAAGCTGGGTCTGCGGGCCGATCTCGGCGTCCTGGCCGATCGTGACGGTGACGTCGATCCAGGTTGACGCCGGGTCGGTGATCGTGACCCCGGCGAGCATCCAGTCGCGTGAGGATCCGGTCGTTGAGCGCCCGCCGCGCCTGCGCGAGCTGGACCCGGTCGTTGACGCCCCTGATCTCCGCCGACTCGGCGGCGAGCACGGTGCCGACCGGGTGCCCGTCGCCGCGGAGGATCTCCACCACGTCGGTGAGGTACTCCTCGTGCTGGCTGTTGTTGGTCGTCACCCGCTTGATGGCGTCGGCGAGCAGCGCCCCGTCGAACGCGTAGCAGCCGGAGTTGAACTCGTCGATGGCCCGCTCGGCCTCGGTGGCGTCGCGCTCCTCGACGATCCGCAGGAACGCGCCGTCGGCGTCGCGCACGATCCGGCCGAAGCCCGGGGAAGTCGCCCCGCGCGGTCAGCACGGTGACGGCGTTGCCCGCCGCGGCGTGCCGGCCGGCCAGTTCGCCGAGCGTCCGCCCGCGCAGCAGCGGCATGTCGCCGTAGGTGACGATGACGGTGCCGGACATGGCGCCGACGGACTCGATGACCATCCGCACCGCGTGCCCGGTGCCGAGCTGCTGCTCCTGGACGACGATGTCCGCCTGCGGCGCCGCGGCGACGGCCGCCGCGGCCACCTGCTTCCCTGGCGTGCCCGACCACGACCACGAGCCGCTGCGGGGCGAGGTCGCTCGCCGCCGCGATCGCGTGCCCGAGCAGGGACCGTCCGGACAGCGTGTGCAGCACCTTCGGGGTGCGGGACTTCATCCGGGTGCCCTCGCCCGCGGCGAGGATCACGACTGCGGCCGGGGAAGTTTCGCTCACGAGTAACGCATCTCCTCGGGTATCGCGCCGAACACCTGCCGAGGCCATCTTCCCCCGTAACAGAACAGCGCCATCGTAGCGGGCGCGTGAAGAGCCGAACGACAGGAAGCTGTTTACCCGCTCCTCACCAGCAGGATACCTGCTCGTAGTTGGCGGAGGATGACCATGGGGACTGCTGTTAATCAAGAAACAAGAGTGACTCAAGAGGGAACAGCCAGGTCGAGCTTAATCGGGACAGGAGGCGCCCGCAGGACCCGCATCCGGTGCCGCGCATGCGCCGCACCGGACGTGCCGTGGGGCGGGACGCCACCCGCCTAGTTGAAATTTTAACCAGATATTCCCGGCTTGTCCGGCTGTCTCCGACGAGTCCTCGACCGCGTCGGGAATGACGAGCTCGGCTCGGCTCGAACGCGCCCTCGCCGGCCACCGCCGCCAGCTCGGACCCGAGCGACTCCGCCTGCGCCTGGCCGCGGCCGCCGCGCCTGCTCCGGCCGGTGAGCGCGGACGCGACCGCCGCGATGACGCTGGCCGCGATGGCGAACCCGAACGCGACGCCGAGGCCGTCGTGGAACGGCCCGGTGATCAGGTTCGGGAAGAACTCGCCGGCCGGTCACGTAGGCGGCGTGCGCGGACGGCAGGTGGCTGAGCAGCGGCCCGAGCAGCTGCTGCATCGGGTTGTAGCCGAGGAACGCGGCGAACAGCACGCCGATCGGCGGCAGGTGCGAGATCGTCGTCGCGGCCGACGCCGGGATGCCCTGCGCGGTGAGCCCGCTGAACATGGACGCCGGCAGCGTGCTCGCCAGGCCGGCCACCATCAGCGAGAAGAAGATGCCGATCGAGAGCACCGGACGCGGAGTTCATGAAGGTCGCGATCATGCCGCCCGCCGCGCCCCGCTGGTTGGCCGGGACCGAGTTCATCATCTCGGCGCGGTTCGGCGAGGCGAACAGGCCGGTGCCGAAGCCGTTGAGCCCGATGACGATCGCGAACTGCCAGTACGGGAAGTTCACCGGGACGAAGATCAAGACCAGGAACGTCGCCGCGGTCAGCAGCGAGCCGCCGACGGTGAACGCCTTCGCGCCGAACCTGTCGGACAGCACGCCGGACAGCGGCGCGGACAGCAGGAACCCGATGCGTCAGCGGCAGCAGGTAGATGCCCGCCCACAGCGGGGTCTGGCTGTAGCTGTAGCCGTGCAGCGGCAGCCAGATGCCCTGCAGCCAGATGATCAGCATGAACTGCATGCCGCCGCGGCCCATGGCGAGCATGAGGCTGGCGATGTTGCCCGCCGCGAATGCCCGGATCTTGAACAGCGAGATGCGGAACAGCGGCTCCGTCGACCTTCGTCTCGACGAACACGAAGACGATCAGCAGCACGACGCCGCCGATCATCGCGCCGAGGACGAACGGGTTCGTCCAGCCCATCGCGCTGCCGCCGTACGGCTGGAGGCCGTAGGTGATGCCGACGAGGATCGCGATCAGGCCCGACGCCGAAGAGCAGGTTGCCCCACCAGTCCATCTTCGCGTGCTTGCGGATGCCGATGTCATGCAGCATGAAGTAGGCCCAGACGGTGCCGAACACGCCGATCGGGGCCGAGACGAGGAAGATCAGGTGCCAGTTGACCGGGGCGAGCACGCCGCCGAGGATCAGGCCGATGAACGAGCCCGGCGATCGCGGCGATCGAGTTCAGGCCGAGCGCGGTGCCCCGCTGGTTGGCCGGGAACGCGTCGGTGAGGATCGCGGTCGAGTTGGCGAACAGGAACGCGCCGCCGATGCCCTGCACGACCCGCCAGATGATCAGCCACAGCGCGCCGGCCGCGCCGTGCATCCAGGTCACGGTCAGGAAGATCGAGGCGACGGTGAACACCGCGAAGCCGATGTTGTACATCCGCACCCGGCCGAACATGTCGCCGAGGCGGCCGAACGACACCACCAGCACCGCCGTGACGACCATGAAGCCCATGAACATCCACAGCAGGTAGCTGGTGTTGCCGGGGCCCAGCGGGTTCAGGCCGATGCCCTTGAACACGGCGGGCAGCGCGATCAGCACGATCGACTGGTTGATGGTCGCCATCAGCACGCCGAGCGTGGTGTTCGACAGCGCGATCCACTTGTAGTTCGGCCCGAGCACGCGATCAGGCTTGTCAGGCACGCTAATGCCCCCCACCTCGTCACGGAAGTCGAAAAGTTAGCAGAAGGTCAGAACTTGCTTGACCTTAACTAACCATAACCCACCGGAGCCTGCCTCCGCATACCGGCGCACGTCCGAAACCGCACTTATGCCGCTCGGCAATCAGGACGGGCTAGCTATTGCTCAAGAGTTCGAATTTCCTAGCAAGAAGCAGCTTGATTACTCACTATACATCCTCTATACCTCCGCCTGCAAGGTTCACCACCTGAGGCGGGGGATGAGCCGGGCGATCGGTCCTCGCCTCTGCGCGGGCGTCAGCCAGTCGGCGATATCGGCGATCACGGCCGCGTCGACATGCTGCGGCAACTGGTAGTCCGCCGGCGCGGAGTCACCGGCGCCGGCGAAGAACATGTGATCGTCGGCGTCGTATATCCGGATCGTCACGCCGGCCGGCCGCGCCAGGCCCCGCCTGCCAGCGGGTGAACGGTCGTCATCGACCGTCACCTGGTATGTCCCGGCGGCCTTGAAGCGACGAGCACTGGCGCCCAGCCGCGGCCGCGAACCGCCGGGTCCAGCGCAGCGTCACCGGTACGACGCGGCCCGAAAGCAGGCGGCGGCTGCATCCCGGACGATCGCTGGCGCTTTCGCCCCGCGCGGCCTGCCGCGCGATCGCGTCGACGGGGACGCCGACCCTGGCGCGCGACTCGTCGGCTACCGGCAGCACGCTGGCTCAGCCGCCAGGAACTCGAACAGCTGATCGCCGAACTGCGGCAGGTGATCGCCCCCCGCCTGGCCAACCAGCCGACGCCAGAACGCGCCCGGTACCTGCTCAGCCCCATCCTCTTCCCCCTAGAACAGCCACCCGCCGACACTCAGTCCGAATAAGGCACGATCCTGCCCGCGAATTCGGCGTGTCGCCGTGGATGATATGTAGTCTTCCTATGTAGCATTTGAATATGAGAACCTCTCAGCGAGTTTGCTCAGCTCCGCGACGAAGCCATCGCCCTTCGCCTCGCCGGCAAGTCCGTCCGCGAGATCAGGGACGCTCTCGGCCCGGTCGGCAAGCGCACCCTCAGCGCCGCCCTCAAGGGCACGCCGCCAGCCGAGTGGACGCGCCGCCCGAACGCGAAGGACGACCTCCGCGACAAGGCCCGCGAGCTGCGCACCCAGGGCCTGTCGTACAACGAGATCGTCGCCCAGCTGGGCGTATCCAAGAGCTCGGTCTCGCTGTGGGTACGCGACATCCCCTGCCCGGAAAGGTTCGCCTACGTACACAGCGAGCGACGCCTCGAGGGACTTCGCAAGTTCAACGAGGCCCGGACGGCCCGGCATGTCGGCAGAGAGCGAGGCCGCAGCCGCCGAGATCGGCGAGCCTCACCGACCGGGAGGTTGCTGATCGCCGGGCGCGATCGCCTACTGGTGCGAGGGCACGAAGAGCAAGCCCTACCGCCAGGCCAACCGAGTCGTTTTCATGAACAGCGACCCTGGACTAATCAGATTCTTTCTTCGGTTCCTGGACGCCGCCGGCGTTGATCGAGATGACCTGATCCTCCGCGTCTACATCCACGAGAACGCGGACGCCGAGGCGGCCCAGCGGTTCTGGCTCGAGGTGACCGGCGCAGGTCCGAGACCAGTTCCGGAGACCGACGCTGAAGCGCCACAACCCGAAGACCGTACGGATGAACGTAGGCGAGGACTACCACGGCTGCCTCAGGATCGACGTCCGCCGGAGCGGCGAGCTCTACAGGAAGATCGAGGGCTGGGCATCCGCCGCCATGGTCGCGTAATGGCCATATGGGCACCAGGCATCGAACCCACTCAATGCTCCCGGGGGAGGATTCGAACCTCCGTTAAGGAGCCAAAATCCCTGTCCTGCCCCTAGACGACCCGGGATCGCCGCCCTAACTCTACCGGGAACCCGTGCGTTCGCAGTGCCAAAGATGGGGCAGCCGCTCGTCGCGCGATGACGAGCTTGCCGGTGCCGTTGGCCACTTCCCGCCTCTGCGACGCTTCTGCGTACCCTCGGGGGATGCCATGACGTGTGTCCTCTGGCGGGCTGGGTAGTGGTCGGCGGCTAAGGCCTTTACCTGGGCATATCCAAGAATTCATCTGAGGCCCTTGCGCAACCTACGGTTTCGTAGGCTACGGTTACGTAAGCGTACAAGGCCGCCGCCTGCGGGCGCCTTACCTCAGGGGAGAACATGGCACGGACTCCGGACGCACCCGACATCACCGACGCGACCAGCACTGGCTCGCCGTGAGCGAAGATACCGCGCTCTCGCTCGATCCGACCGCCGCGCCGCTGCTGCGCAAGGCCGTGCCGGAGATCGACGAGAAGCCGACGACCAGGGCGCAGCAGCTCCTGGTCGGCGTCTTCGTCTTCGTCCCGATGCTGGCCCTGATCGCCGCGATCCCGTTCGCCTGGGGCTGGGGCCTGAACTGGCACGACATCGTGATCGGCGCGGTCTTCTACTGGGTCTCCGGGCTCGGCATCACCGTCGGCTACCACCGCTACTTCACGCACAGCTCGTTCAAGGCCAAGCCCGGCCTGCGGGTCGCGCTGGCGATCGCGGGCAGCCTCGCGATGGAGGGCCCGGTCGTCACCTGGGTGGCCGACCACCGGCGGCACCACAAGTACAGCGACAAGGAGGGCGACCCGCACTCGCCCTGGCGGTACGGCGACGACGCGAGGGCCCTGGCCAAGGGCCTGCTCTGGGCGCACGTCCTCTGGCTGTTCGACCCGAACCAGACCTCGCAGGAGAAGTTCGCGCCCGACCTGCTCGCCGACAAGAAGATCCACGCCGTGAACAAGCTTGTTCCCCGCGATCGTCGCGTTCACGCTCCTCGCTCCCGCGGTGATCGGCGGCTTCTGGACCTCCGCCGGCGTCTGGTCCTGGCACGGCGCCATCGAGGCGTTCTTCTGGGCCAGCCTGGTCCGCGTCACGCTGCTGCACCACGTGACCTGGTCGACCAACTCGATCTGCCACACCTGGGGCAACACGGACTGGCAGTCCCGCGACCGCTCGGTGAACGTCTCCTGGCTGGCCATCGCCTCCTTCGGCGAGTCCTGGCACAACCTGCACCACGCCGACCCGACCTGCGCCCGGCACGGCGCGCTCAAGGGCCAGATCGACCAGTCCGCCCGGGTGATCCAGTGGTTCGAGAAGCTCGGCTGGGCCTACGACGTGCGCTGGCCGGACGAGGCACGGCTGAACGCCAAGCGCGCGGCCGACGCGACGCGTAGCCTTGGCGGGATGACGAAGCGTAACGATAAAGGCGACCAAGCCGGTAAACCCGGCTGACAAGGCGGCGGCATAAAAGCCATGATGTTTCGGTGACCGAACAATCCCCCAAAACCAGTCAGAAAGCGAATGACTGGCCAGGAACGGCGGCAGCAGCTGCTTGACATAGGCAGGCGGCTGTTCGCCGAGCGGGGATTCGAGGGCACCTCGATCGAGGAGATCGCCGCCCAGGCGGGGGTTTCCAAGCCCGTGGTGTACGAGCACTTCGGCGGCAAGGAAGGCCTGTACGCCGTGGTCGTGGACCGCGAGGTCGAGCGGCTGACGACCGTGACGATGATGCTGTTCGAGAAGCCGCACTCCAGGCCCAAGTTCGAGGCGGCGGCGGTCTCGCTGCTCCGCTACATCGAGGAAAACGCCGACGGCTTCCGGATCCTGGTGCGGGATTCCAACCCAGGATCCGGCGGCGGCACCTACGGCACGCTGCTGGCCGACATCGCGGGCCAGGTGGAGTACATCATGGCCGACTTCCTGAAGTCCCGCGGCCGGGACCCGAAGCTGGCCCCGATGTACTCCCAGATGATGGTCGGCATGGTCGCGTTCACCGGCCAGTGGTGGCTGGACGCCCGCAAGCCCAAGCTCGAGCAGGTCGCCGCGAACCTGATCGACCTGGCCTGGAACGGCCTGTCCCAGCTCGACGCCCAGGCCTAGAAGGCTGCTGAAGATCTTGGGTGGTCGTCAGGGTCTGGAACTTGGAGTGTCTGCGGGTTCTGGGAGGCCCGGGTCCGGGCGGTTACGCGAGTGCCCAGGTGCCGTCGGTGGTGCGGGTGAGCCCGAGGTTGACCAGACGGCGGAGGTTGAGGGCGGCGGCCCGGCTGGCAGCCAGGCATTCGGCTAGCTCCGGGTACTGGCGGTGCTGCCCGACGTTGGCGAGCAGCGCCGCGCCGAGGGCTCCGCCGAGTGCTTCCGCCCACCGCTGGTGAAACCTGATGAGGTCAGTTCGGAGGCTGCCGCTGGTCGAGGCAGGCCCAGGCGGGGGAAAGGCGTGGGCGAGGGTAGCGACGACCAGGTCGAGCTTGGACGGCCAGCGGCGGTAGATCGCCGACTTGCCGGTACCAGCGCGGAGCGCGATGCGCTCGATGCTGAGGCCGTCGAAGCTGTGCTCCGCGAGCTCGTCGAGGGCCGCCCGGTATATGGCGTCTTCCAGCGCCTGGCCGCGGCGGCGCGGGCCCCGGCGGAACTCGTCGCTCATTGCCCGCGTCCGTCCTGCACCTCGCGATCGATAGTGGTCACTTGCGTTCACTATATCGGCCCGGTACGCTCCAAATTGAGTACGGTAACGTCCACTAATTCCGGCCTTCAGCCGGCATCACGCAGACGGAGCAAGGCATCATGCGCGACAACGGAGCGTGGACCAGTCACGACGTCGGCGATCTGGCGGCCCGTACGGCCGTGGTGACCGGCGCCAGCACGGGAATAGGTTGCGAGACCGCCCGCTGCCTTGCCGCTCACGGAGCGCGCGTCGTGCTCGCCTGCCGTGACCTAGAACGGGGGCAGCGCGCCGCGCAGCGGATGACCGGCGCGGGCGCCCGGCCGAGCGTGCACGTTGAGGTCCTCGATCTCGCCGACCTCGCCTCGGTCCGGCGGTTCGCCGACCGCGTCCTTCAGCGTTACGCCGGCATCGACGTCCTGGTCAACAACGCTGGCATCGCCGGCGGCCCGCACCGGCGCACGAGCGACGGGTTCGAGGCGCACCTCGGCACCAACCACCTCGGCCATTTCGCGCTGACGGGCCTGCTCCTGCCCGCCCTGCGCTCCCGGCCCGGCGCCCGGGTGGTCACGCTGACCAGCAGCGTGGCGGCCCAGGCCAAGATCGACTTCGCCGACCTGAGCAGCGAGCGGCGCTACCGGTTCACCAGCGCCTACGCCCAGTCCAAGCTCGCCAACCTGATGTTCGCCACCGAGCTGGACCGGCGGGCCAAGGAAGCGGCGTTGCCGCTGGCCAGCATCGCGGTCAACCCGGGGATCGTGACGACCAGCCTGCTGCGGTCGAAGCGGGACCAGTGGGGCAGCGCCCCCGGGCCTGCTGAGCTGGCCGTCAGCGTCGTTCAGCGCCTGCTCGGCCAGTCGCCCGCCGACGGGTGCGCGACATCGCTCTATGCCGCCACCGCGCCTGGTCTTCGCGGCGGAGAGTACATCGCCCCCGGCAGCTGGGGCCACAAGCGCGGCGCGCCCGCCGTCGCCCGGCTTCCCCGGCGGGCACTCGACCAGGCGACCGCGCGCCAGCTCTGGAAGGTCTCGGCTGACCTTACCGGGGTCGACTTCGGCGGCCTTGGATAACCCGGCCGCCGCCCCGCACGGTCAGCCCAGGTTGTGCCGGCGGGCGTAGCCGATGGCGGCGACCCGGTCCCTGGACCCGGTCTTGGCGAAGATCCGGCTGATGTGCGTCTTGACGGTGTGGTTGCTGAGGAACAGGCGCGCGGCGATCTCCGGGTTGGTCAGCCCCTGGGCGATGAGCGTCAGGATCTCGGCCTCGCGCTGCGTCAGCCCGTCAGGCAGCGGTGCCGGGATTGATGGCCCGGGTGCCGAACGGGGCCGGGGCAGTCGAGGTAGCGGCGGCGAGCAGGGTGGCCTGCACCCTGGCGTCGAGAACCGACAGGCCGCCCGCCGCCGCCCGCAGCGCGCTCGCGATGTCGGCGCGGTCCGCGTCCTTGGTGAGGTAGCTGCGCGCGCCGGCCCGCAAGGCGTCGAGGACGGACTCGTCGTCGGCGTAGGTGGTGAGGATGACGACGGCGACGCCGGGGTGCTCGGCGGTGAGCCTGCGGGTGGCCGCGATGCCGTCGAGGACCGGCATGTGCAGGTCGAGCAGGATCGCGTCGGGCTGGTGCTCGGCCACGAGCCCGAGCGCCTGCTCGCCGTCCGCGGCCGCGCCGACCACGTCGATGCCGGGCAGCCCGCCGAGGAGCAGCACCAGGCCCTCGCGCACGCTGGCCTGATCGTCGGCGATAACGATGCGCAGCGGCGCTTCCACAGTGCTCATGCGGTTATTTTGGCAGTTTTCCCGCGTCTGCGGCGGAAAGTGGCACCTGGGCGGTCACGACCCAGCAGTTGCCCTCCCTGCCTGCCTCAAGCGTTCCGTTCAGCATCCGCAGCCGTTCCCGCATCCCGGTCAGGCCGTACCCGGCGTTGACGGTGCTCACCCGGACCGCGCCGGGAGCACCGGGATCGGCTCGGCGTCGAGCTCGTTGCGGACGGTGAGCCTGACCCCGGCGGCCTCGTAGTCCAGGCGGACCGTCACGGGCTTGCCCGCCCCGTGCTTGGCCGCGTTGACGAGGGCCTCCTGCGCGACGCGGAGCAGCGCGACCGTCGCGTCGGCGGGCACCGGCCGCGGGGCGCCCTGCGGTGTCGAGGCTGACCGCGACCTGGTAGCGCTCCGCGTAGCTGCTCGTGGCCTTGGCGAGCTCGTCGGCCAGCGGCAGCGTGTCGGCGCGCAGGGCGTGCACCGCCCTGCGGGTCTCCGTCAGTCCCTCGGCGGCCATCCGCTGGGCCGCGGTGAGCAGCTCGACGGCCCGGTCAACGTCGCCGTGAGTCGGTGAGCACCGAGCGGGCGGCCTGGATCTGGATGCCGAGCGCGCCGATGGAGTGCGCGAGCACGTCGTGGATCTCGCGGGCGATGCGGGCGCGCTCGTCGAGGAGGTCGGCCCGGCGCTGCTCGGCCTCCAGCCGTTCCCGCTGCGCGAGCAGCGCCGCCGACTGCTCGGCCGCGATCCGGAAGGCGCCCCGGTTCCGGCCGATGAGCAGCCCGGACGCGATCACCACGGGGAACCCGATCAGGGTGGAGCGTGCGGCACCGAACACCAGCCCGCTGACCTCGGTGGCGAGCACCCCGGCGGCGGTCACCGCGAGGGCCGGCGCCAGGTCGGCGTCGCCGCCCGCCGCCATCGCCGCCACGAGCGCGAAGATCACCATGGCCATGCCGCCGTCGACGCCGGAGGCGGCCGCGGCCCCCATGGTCGCGGCGATCACTCCCAGGACGACAGGGCAGGCCGACGGGGACGGTACCGCGCGGCGCGCGGCGCGTAGTCGAGCAGCGCCCAGCCGAGCAGGCCCAGCCCGGCCACGCCGTACGCGACGGCCTGGAACAGCAGCGCCGCGTGCCCCGTCAGGCGGGTAGAGGCCGAACGCGAGCACGCCGACCCACGCGAAGCCGAGCGACCGGGCCACGAGGTTGACCGACCGGTTCATGGCTCCAGTGTGGCGCGGCCGACGGCCGGCCGGATCAGACCACGGGCTGACGCCTGGTCTGATTTCGGCCGCCTGACTGGTACCGCGCGGGTCATGCCGTACATCACCGCCTGCTCCGATTCGCTAACCGCCGTATCCCGCGATGGTTGGGACATCAGCCGAACGCGGCCGCCAGAGCGGCCGTGAACACGCAAGGAGCATGAAGTGATCTCCCAGCTCACCGAGGCAATGATCGTCAACGGCGTCGTCCTGGCCACGGTTCTCGCCAGCGACGTGGGCCCGGCCCGCAAGATCGGCCGGATGCGCCTGCTGCGCCCGGTCATCGCCGCCGCCGTGATCATTCCGATCTTCCTGGACCACCCGGCCACCCGCGGCAGCGGGCTCGCGGTGGAAATCGCGGGCATCGCGGCCGGGGTGCTCGGCGGCCTGGCCGCCGCCGCGCTGATGCGCGTGTACCGCAGTCCGGCGACCGGGAAGCCGGTCAGCAGCGCCGGGTGGCCGTACGCGATCTTCTGGACCGTCGTCATCGGCGCCAGGGCCGCGTTCTCCTACGGCGCCGCCCACTGGTTCACCGGCTCGATCGTGGCCTGGGCCATCGCCAACCAGGTCTCGGAGGCGGCCATCACCGACGGGCTCATCTTCATGGCCGTCGTCATGATCATCGTGCGCACCGCCGGGCTCGCCGCCCGGGCGTCCCGCCTCCCCGAGCCGCCGCCCCCGCCCCGCGCCGGGTCCGCGGAACGCCGCTGGCGGTCGAGGACTCACGGCCGCCGCGCGGAGCCCCGGCTTCCGCGTGGCGGCCGCGGGCTTCCGGCACCTCGCACCCGGCCCTACCGCCCGGCGCGGGCCTAAGCGTCGCGCAGGCGGGCGAGGCCCCCGGCGCGATCGCGACGGTGCGCTCGTCCGGCGCGCGCCGTGGGCAGCCCGCCCGCCTGCCAGGCCTGGTAGCCGCCGGCCACGTCGGTGGCCAGGGCCAGGCCGAGGTCCTGCAGCGCGGCCGCCGCCAGGCTGGACGTGTAGCCCTCCGCGCAGATCACGATCGGCCGCAGGTCGTACCCGGTGACCCAGGGCAGCCGGGCGTCGCTCGCGGGGTCGAGGCGCCATTCCAGGTGGTTCCGCTCGATCACGACCGAGCCGGGAACCTCGCCGGCGGCGGCCCGCTGCGCGGCGGGCCTGATGTCGATCAGCGTCGCGCCCGCGGCGCACGCGGCGTACGCCTCCTGCGGCGACAGCCGGGTGAGCCGGGCGCGCGCCGCCGCCAGGATCTCGTCGATCGACCGCGCGCCGGGCGGGGCCCCGGCGGGTGCTGTCCCCCGGCGAGATAAGCCGCCTGTCACCAGTCGTCAGCCCCTTCCGTTCCGCATCGCCACCAGTCCGCCGGGGGTGAGGTCGTACCTGGTCATCGCGGACAGCGGCGGCGAGTACGCGTGCACGCTGACCGCGACGGAGCCCGCCGAGGAGTTCCGCACGTCGTGCACGTGGCGCGGCCCGAAGGACCGCACCTCCCCGGCCGCGACCGGGTTGGCGGCCGAGGTGACCGCGCCCCGCGCCGCGACGTGACTCGCTCAGCTCGCCCCACACCACGCCGAACGCGCCGTTGGCGCCGCCGTGGTCATGGAACCCGGTCGACTGGCCGGGCAGCCAGCTGATCAGCCACAGCTCGAGCGCGTCGTCCACGCGGATCTGCTCGTACCAGCGGCCCTCGGGGTCAAGGCGGACCCTGGCCACCCACTCGGCCGGGGCGGAGGTCAGCCGCCGCACCTCGGCGGCGAGCTGCCGGGGCGTAAGAAGCCGCTGCTCAGTAGTGGTGATCGTCCGGTGCACCCGAAGATCATGGCACGATTTCCCTAGTAATTCAATTGGAATAGTCTGGTAACTTGCTTAGCGTCGCTACGCCATCGCCCGCTGGTAGGCCCGCGTCCCCCACCACATCGCCAGCGCCGCGATCACGGCCGTGACGATGAAGCCCACGCCGACGGCGCCGGCTGGCTACCGTCCCCGCGGCCAGCGAGCGGGCCGCCTGCACCGCGTAGTACATCGGGTTGACGTGCCCGAGCACGCGGAGCCAGGCGGGCCCGAGCGACAGCGGCAGCAGGATGCCCGCCAGCAGCGTGAGCGGCAGCTGCGCCCCGGTGACGACGGCGGCGAGCGACCCGATCTGCTTAAGGTTCAGGCCGAGCGCCGACGAGGTCGCCGAGCACGCGGCGGTGAGCAGCGCGAGGAGCACGAACAGCAGGACGAGCCCGCCCCAGTGCACGTGGTAGCCGAAGGCGGCCCCGACGGCGATCACGACCACGCCGGGCACCGCGAACATCACGATGTCGCGGAGCACCGTGCCGAGCAGCAGCGCCAGCCGGCTGGCCGGGGTAACCCGCAGCCGCTCGATCACGCCGGAGTCCAGTTCCCAGATGACGGGCCACCCGGCGCCCATGCCGGCGCCGAAGGCGATCAGCACCAGGACTCCGGGCACGAACACGTCGAGCACGTGCCCGGGCGCGAACGCCGGCCCGCCGGCGAGCGACCGCAGTAGCGGCGCGAACAGCGCCAGGTACAGCACCGGGGTCGTGAGCCCGGTGATGATCCAGACCGGCTGGCGGAGCGTCTCGAGCAGCTTGCGGCGGAAGAACAGGCCGGTCTGCAGCGTGAACGGCGCGAGCGCGGTCATGCCGCCACCTCCTTGACGGGGGCAGCGGCGGCGTCCGCGCCGCCGGGGGACGGGCCCGCGTCGCGCAGCGACCGGCCGGTCTCCCGCAGGAAGACGTCGTCGAGCGTCGGCCGCGCGACCGACGCGGCCCGCGTCGGGACGCCCCGCGACGCCAGCGCGCCGAAGACCGCCGCCATCGCGCGGGTGGCGTCGGTGGCCGTCAGCCGGATCGTCCCGTGACCGCCGGCCCCGGCCGCGACGACGGCGCCGGAAATGAACGGGGCGTCCGCCAGCTCGCGGGCGACAGCCTCAAGCACGTCGGGTCCCGCCTCCGGGGTGACCGCGATCGAGTCGGCCGAGTACCGCTGCTTGAGCTCATCCGGGCGGCCAAGCGCGATGACCCGGCCGTGGTCGACGATCGCTACCCGGTCGCAGAGCTGGTCGGCCTCATCCAGGTAGTGCGTGGTGAGGAAGACCGTGGTTCCGCCGTCCCGCAGCAGCCGGAGCTGTTCCCACAGGTTCGCCCGGTTCTGCGGGTCGAGGCCGGTGGTCGGCTCGTCGAGGAACAGCACTCGCGGGCGGTGCATGATCCCGAGCGCGACCTCGAGCCTGCGGCGCTGGCCGCCCGAGTAGGTGCGGACGGCCCGGTCGGCGAGCGCGTCAAGGTCGAAGACCTCGGTGAGCTCCGCGCAGCGCCGCCTGGCGTCGGCGGCGCTCAGCCCGTACAGGCGGCCGGCGAGCATGAGGTTCTCGCGCCCGGTCGCCTCCTTGTCGGCTCCGCCGAGCTGGCCGACGTAGCCGATCCGCCGCCGGACGAGCCCGGGGGCGCGCCGGACGTCCTCCCCGGCGACGTAGGCGTCGCCCGCGTCGGCGGGCAGCAGCGTGGTGAGGATGCGCAGGGTCGTCGTCTTGCCCGCGCCGTTCGGCCCGAGCAGGCCGAAGATCTCCCCGGCCGCGACGGTCAGGTCGATGCCGCTGACGGCCTCGATGGCGGCGCCCGCGACCCGGAAGGACTTGCGCAGCCCGGTTACCTGGACCGCTGGCATCGGTGGTGAAGACATGCGGAAGGCTCCTGTCAGTTGAGAAAGCCGGCTTCCTTGAGCTCGCCGGTGGTCGGCCACGGGAACGTGCCGTCCCGCAGCTCCTTGACGGTGGCCCGCACCCAGGCGAGTTCCGCCTGCCGCATGGCCTGCGCGTACTCGTCCTCGATGCCGAAGATCCGCGGGAAGTCGGGCACGTCCGCCAGGTAGGCCCGGCGGAAGGCGTCGGATGACGAGATCTCCGCCTCGAGCCGTGCCGCCCGCTGCTGCAGCGCGGCGATCGCACGGTCCCGGCCGAGCGAGTAGATGAACATCAGCGGCGCCGCGAACGCCGGGTACTCGGCGGCAGGCTCGCTCGCCAGGTCCCACAGCCACACGAGGAGCTCGTCGCGCCCCGACTCGGTGATCGCGTAGACGGTGCGCTCGGGCCGCCGGCCGTCCCGGTTCACCTCGACCGGCTCGATGAAGCCGCGCTCGGCCAGCCTGGCCACGGTGTCGTACACCGACGACTCCCTGATGCGGAAGGCGCGGTCGTGCCGCCGCTCCCGCATCAGGGACCGCATCTCGTACGGGTGCATGGACCGCTCGTTGAGCAGGCTAAGCACGGACAGGGCGACCGGCGTCCGCGGCAGCGGGCGCTGGCGCCTGGGTTGACGGTCGTCGCTCATCGCCTGACCCCTACTCAGTCTCGATTACTCAGTGGCGAGTATATCTCGACTATATCTTGAGTTTGGCCGCAGGCGCAAGCCCTTAACGAAACCGCCCTTAGCCCGCGCGGCCTTGGCGAGTCCCGCAAGCGCGCGGTCAGCCCTGGCTGGGCCCCGCGCCGGAGCTCGGGCCGGGGTCGCGCGGTGCACGACCGCGAACACCCGGCGGAAGGGGAAGATGGTTCCGAACGGGTGCGGCTGATACTCCGCCCTCAGCCGTTCCCCGTACTCGCCGACGAAGGCGTCGGCCTGCTCCGCGTCAAGCGCCGCGAGCACCGGCCGGAGCGTGGTGCCCTTGGTCCACTCGAGCACCGGGTTCTCCCCGTGCAGGACGTGCAGGTAGCTGGTCTCCCAGGCGTCGACCTCGAAGCCAGGCCGCGCGAGCAGGGCCACGTAGTCCGCCGGGTCGCCCGCCTGCCGGTTCAGCCGCGCGTCCGCGAGCAGCCCGCGCCAGCGCGGGGACGCCGCCATCTCCCTGACGATCGCGTGGCTCGGCTGGTCGAAGTTGCCCGGCAGCTGGAAGGCGAGCCAGCCGCCGGGGGCGAGCAGGTCCGCCCAGCGCAGCAGCAGCTCGTCGTGTCCTGGCACCCACTGCAGCACGGCGTTGCAGACGAGCACGTCAAGCGGGCGCTCCGGGCGCCAGTCCCGCACGTCGCCGAGCGCGAACGAGAGGTTCGCGGTACCGCCTCCGAGGCCGGCCCCCCGGTGATCCCCGCGCACTCGGCCACTCTCCGCGCTCGCCCGCGCGGCCGCGATCATCTCCGGGGAGTTGTCCACGCCGACCACCGTCGCGTCCGGCCAGCGCCGCGGCGAGCGCGGCGGTGAGGTTGCCCGGGCCGCAGCCGAGGTCGGCCACGTACCGCGGGCTGGTCGCGCCGACCTGGGCGACGAGGTCGAAGAACGGGCGGGCCCGCTCGCCGCCAAACCGGAGGTACTGCCCGGCGTCCCACATGTCTCGTCCCTCCGCTGGTACTGATTATCGACATAAAGAATCTTGATATCGAGATACTGATACCAGATCAAGCATCTTGACGTCAAGAGATAGGCTGCTGTGATGGGGCAACTCACCGGCGCAGCGGACGAGCAACGTCAGCCACCGGAAACGTACGCGGCGCCGCAGGGCGCCGTCCCGGGGCTCCGCCCCGGCGAGGGGGGAATGGGGGAGGGACTCCCCCATGATTGGGGGGGTCACCGGGGGGGTCATCCCCCCGGGGGAAAAAGGAGCGCGACGAGGTCGACGACCTCGTCGCCGCGTGGCGGGACCAGCGGCCTGACCTCGATGTCGCGCCGCTTCAGGTGCTGAGCCGGGTCTCCCGGCTGGCCAGGCACCTGGACATCGCACGGCGCGGCGCGTTCGCCGCGCACGGCCTTGAGTCGTGGGAGTTCGACGTGCTCTCGGCGCTGCGCCGGGCGGGCCCGCCGTTCCAGCTCACCCCGGGGGCGCTGCTGCGCGCCACCCTGGTCACCTCCGGCACGATGACCAACCGCATCGACCGGCTCGCCGCGGCCGGGCTCGTCTCGCGCGAGCCCGATCCGCGTGACCGCCGCGGCGTGCTCGTCACCCTTTCCGGGCGCGGCCGGGAAGCCGTGGACGCGGCGTTCACCGACCTGCTCGAGCGCGAGCACGCGCTGCTATCGCGCCTTGGCCCCGAGCAGCGTCACGTGCTCGCCGACCTGCTCCGCACCCTGCTCGTCCCCTTTGACGAGGGGCAGCCCTAGCTCATCGACAGCTGGGTGGTCACCTGGGTGCCCGCCGCTGATCAGCAGCTGGTCCGTGGTGACGCCGGTCAGCGTGAGGGGGATGGCGCCCGTGACGAGGTTCGCCAGCTGGAGCAGGCCGGCGTTCGGCAGCTTGAGCAGGCTGACGCCGATCGTCGACGGGGTGAAGGTGAGCGGGACCCCCGGCAGCCCGGAGACGGCCTGCAGCGACCCGGACAGCTCGCGTCGCGTAGAGCGTGACGCCGTCGCTGAAGTCCTGCGTGGCGCTGACCGTGGTGACCGTCGACCCGTCCTGGGTGACCGTCACCGTGACGTTGCCGCTGAGGTCGATCGAGTCGGCGGTGAACTTCATCATCGTCTGGGTCCCGCCGGCGATCGGCATGTCTACGTTGCCCACGTAGTGGAACCCGGTGATGTTCGCCGTTCCGGCGGTGAGCACCGAGGTGGCGGCGGCCGCGACGAGGCCGGGGGTGGCGGCCGCGTGCTTCTGGGCTGCCTTGGTCGCGGTCGCGAGGGAGACGGGCTCCCGCCGCCAGGCGATGACGGGCCGGCGTCGGCGGAGGGCGCTGCCGACGCCGGCGCTGAGGACCCCGAGGAGGCCGTGGGCTGGCCCGGTGAACTCGGACTCGGGGAAGGCGACGGCGCGCCCGCCGTGGGGCTGGCCGACGACGCGCTCGGCGTCGGCGTCGGGGAGGGCGGGCCGGGCAGGCAGACGATGCCGAGGATGCACCCCTGGCCCGCCGCGGCGCCGCCATGGCGTGCTGCGCTCCCGTCACGCCGACCAGGGCAGCCGCCAGGACGACCGGCAGCGCCGCGACCGTGAGCAGTCGTTTCACGAAGCCGCCGCCGGCTCGCTGCCCGCCTCCGCTCCTGGGCTCCGCCGCGGGCCCGCGCCGTCGGCGGCGATCGGCGCCCAGGCGTACCCGAGCGCCCCGCCGACGATGGCGAGCAGCATGCCGAGGAAGAACCCGCCGAGGTTGGAGGCGGGGAAGGACGCGATGCCGAGGATGATCCCGGCGATCCCGTAGAACGAGCGGTGCACGGGGTGGACCAGGAGCGCGGTCCCCGCCGCGATCAGCAGCGCGCCGATGAGCACGCCGAAGACGCCGCCGATCCCGATGTAGATGACCAGCTTGAGCCCGCCGTGCACGAGGACGCCGCTGAGCGGGAGGAGCACCAGCTCAACGCCGGCCACGATCAGCAGCAGGCCGCCCCAGAAGGGGCGGCTCCGCCGCCAGGCCCGCCAGCGAGCGCGCCTGTCAGTGCACTGGCTGCCGCAGGTCCCGCCGAAGCCGAGGCTGAGGTCGGGCAGCGTGAACGTGCCCGGCGGTCGTCAGCCAGGTGTGCTGCACGAGGTTGTCGATTTCCATCGAGTCGGCCTGCTGCCCGAAGCCGCCCGCGGCGCCGGTGGTGCCCGGGTCCTCGCTGAGCGTCCCGGCGTCCAGGCCGATGCTGATGTTGTGGAAGACCGCCTCGCTGCCGGTCTGGCCGGACGCGTCGACGATCAGGTTCTCCGCGCTCACCGGGGTGCCGCCGCCGCCCGCGGTCAGGTGCAGGGTGACCGGGCCGACCGTGACGCTCTGGCACAGGCTGGTCAGCGTCGCGGAGTGGATGGCCGAGATGATGACCGGCTGGTCACCGGAGGCGCCGGAGATCTGCCCGCCGAACTGCTCGAACCCGGTCCCGGTCAGCTTGCTCGCCGTGATGAGGTACTCCTGGCCGGAGACGGAGATGCTGGAGGCGATGGCCCCCTCCGCGGTCAGCCCGATGAGCGTGCCCGCGACGATGACGGCGGGCACCGCCACGATCGCGAACCGCCGCCACTTGACCCGGCCCTGTGTCGGTGTGAGGTTCAGCACACGGGCAAGTTACTCCTGAGTAAATTAGCGGGTCAAGCACTTTGGCACAACAAAGGAGCAGAAAAGCACCACTTGTCCAGGGAAAGCATGAATTTTCAACGTTCGAGGGAGCTGGCGACCTCCAGCCAGCGCTCCTCAAGGTCGGCCTTCTCTGCCTCCACCGCCGCGAGCTGCGCGCCGAGCTCGGTCAGCTTCGCGTAGTCGGTGGCGTTGGCGGCCAGTTCCGCGTGCAGCTTCGCCTCGCGCTCCCCGGCCCGGGCGATCTGCCGGTCAAGCCGGTCAAGCTCCTTCTTGGCGGCCCGCTCGGCCGCGGACCCCGGCGCGAGCCCGCTGTCGGAAGGGGCGGGCGCCGCCGGCGCCGGGCGCGCGGCGGACGGGCCGCCCGCGACCGCCAGTGCCGCCAGGGACCGGTTCGCCGGCGGCTGGGCCTGTGACCGCAGCCGGAGGTACTCGTCGACGCCGCCGGGCAGGTGGCGGAGGCGTCCGCTGAGGATCGCGTACTGCTGGTCGGTGACGCGCTCGATGAAGTACCGGTCGTGCGAGACCACGATGAGCGTCCCCGGCCACGAGTCGAGCAGGTCCTCGATCACCGCGAGCATGTCGGTGTCCATGTCGTTGGTCGGCTCGTCGAGGATGAGCACGTTGGGCTGGTCGAGCAGGATCAGCAGCAGTTGCAGCCGGCGCTGCTGCCCGCCGGACAGGTCCCTGACCGGGGTGGACAGCTGCGCGGCGGAGAAGCCGAGCCGTTCGAGCAGCGCGCTCGGCGTCAGCTCCTGCGCCTTCGCGCCGGTGCCGATCGTGTAGCTGGTGCGCAGCCGGCCGATGACGACCCGGACCGGCTCGTTCAGGTGCTCCTCAAGGTCGCCGAGGCGCTGGGTGAGGGCGGCGATCTTGACCGTCTTGCCGCGCTTGACGGTGCCGGCGGTGGGCGCGACCGCGCCCGTGATCAGGCCGAGCAGGGTGGACTTGCCTGCCCCGTTGACGCCGAGGATGCCGGTCCGCTCGCCCGGCGCGATCCGCCACTCGACCTCGTGCAGCACCTCGGTGCCGTCATAGCCGGCCGAGACGCCGAGCAGGTCGACGACGTCCTTGCCGAGCCGGGCGACGGCGAGTGACTGCAGCGACACCTTGTCCCGGATCTCCGGCACGTCGGCGATCAGCGCGTTGGCCGCGTCGATGCGGAACTTGGGCTTGGAGGTGCGGGCCGGCGCGCCCCGGCGGAGCCAGGCGAGTTCCTTGCGCGCGAGGTTCTGCCGTTTCGCCTCGGCGGAGGCGGCCATCCGGTCCCGCTCGACGCGTTGCAGGATGTAGGCGGCGTAGCCGCCCTCGAACGGCTCGACGATCCGGTCGTGCACCTCCCAGGTGGCGGTGCACACCTCGTCGAGGAACCACCGGTCGTGGGTGATGACGAGCAGCCCGCCCGCGTTAGCGGGCCAGCGGCGCTTGAGGTGCTCGGCGAGCCAGGTGATCGCCTCGACGTCCAGGTGGTTGGTGGGCTCGTCGAGCAGCAGCACCTCCCACTCGCCGGCCAGCAGCGCGGCGAGCGCGACGCGGCGGCGCTGGCCGCCGCTGAGCACGGTCACCGGCGCGTCCCAGGGGATGTCGGCGAGCAGGCCGCGGATCACGTCCCGCACCCGGGCGTCGCCGGCCCAGACGTGCTCCGGCGTGTCGCCGACGACCGCCTGCTCGACCGTGAGCGAGTCGTCGAGCGTGTCGCCCTGGTCGAGCACGCCGACTCGTACCCCGCCGCGGACCGTGACCCGCCCGGCGTCGGGCCGCAGGCGCCCGGCGAGCAGCTCGAGCAGGCTGGTCTTGCCGTCGCCGTTCCTGCCGACCACCCCGACCCGGTCGCCCTCGTTCAGGCCCAGGGTGACGGAGTCGAAGACGACTTTCGTCGGAAACTCAAGGTGCAGGGCCTCGGCCCCGAGAAGATGCGCCATATCAGTTTCCAGGCTAGGACATTCCGGACCCTGACGCTCCACGGCCGGCGCGAGTCCGGGCCCCGCTGGTCCTGCGCGCTTCGCGAGGCTTAGGGCCCGACGCGCCCCGCACGCTGCGTGCGGCGCGGGGCTTGGGAGCCGTCCGTCCGCGCGCGGCGCGGGTGTCCCGCGCGGATGACACCCCCGGCGCCCCGCTCGCACTCAGACCGCCCGGGGCAAGCGGCCCGGGGGCTACCTCGCTATGACCGAAGCGCCTGCGGCCGGGCCGGTGGCGGTCGCTACCGAGCGGCAGACTCCCGCGCTGGAAAGGCTGACCGCCAGGTCCGTGGCGTGGCCTTCGTCGCGGGCCAGGAAGTAGCACGTCGGGCCCGAGCCTGAGACGAGGGCGCCCAGGGCGCCGAATTCCCGGCCCGCGGACAGGGTCTTGCGGAGGGCGGGGAACAGCGCGATCGCGGGGGCCTGCAGGTCGTTGGAGATGGCCGCGCCCAGCTGCTCGGCGTCTCCTGCGCGCAATGCGGCCATGAGCTCATTGCTCAGCTCGGGTTCCGCGACGTCCTGGTCGGCGCGCAGCCGGTCGAGCTTGCCGTAGACGGCGGGGGTGGACAGGTGGCCGTCGGCGATGGCTAGCACCCAGTGGTACTGCGCCGGGGCCAGCCAGGGCCGGGGTCAGCTGCTCGCCGCGGCCGCGGCCGACCGCGGTGCCGCCCAGACGGCGAAGGCCACGTCGCTGCCGACGGTCGAGCCGACCTCGCACAGCTCGGCCTGCGACAGGCCCGCGTCCCACAGTTCGTTGCACGCGACCAGGGCGGCGGCCGCGTCGGCGCTGCCGCCCGCCATGCCGCCGGCGACCGGGATGTGCTTGTCGATCGTGACCGCGACGCCGTCGCCGGGGGCGCTGCCGCGGCGCTCCTGCTCGGCGCGGAGCGCGCGGACGGCGCGCAGGGCCAGGTTGTCGCCGTTCTCCGGCACGTGGTCGGCGCCCTCGCCGCTGACCGTCACGCTGTCGCGTGTCGGCGGGGACCACGGTTACCTCGTCGAACAGCGAGATCGCGTGGAAGACCGTCACCAGGCCGTGGTAGCCGTCCGGGCGCAGCGGCCCGACCGCGAGCTGCAGGTTGATCTTCGCGGGCACCCGCACCGTCACACTCGTCACAAGCACCGAAGCCTACTTCGTCCCCGGAACGCCGGCCGCCGTCCTCCGCCCGGTTCCAGGTGCATGAAAGTGCCGTTGATGCCGCTATAGCGACATGGACGGCACTTTCATGCCGCGCGGGAGCGGCGTTCAGGCGTGGCGGGCCTGGGCGATGCGGGCGAAGTCCGCCACCGCGAGCGCCTCGCCGCGCGCGCCGGGGTCCACGTCAGCCGCGCGGAGCACGCGCTCCGCCGCGGCGGGGGAGCCCGCCCAGGCGGCGAGCGCGGCCCGCAGGGTCTTGCGGCGCTGGCCGAAGGCGGCGTCGATCACCGCGAAGACCTCTTCGCGGCTGGCCGTGGTCGGCGGCGGGTCGCGGCGGGTGAACGTCACCAGCTTGGAGTCCACGTTCGGCACCGGCCAGAAGACGCTGCGCGGCACCGTTCCGGCCAGCCGCGCGTCCGCGTACCAGGCCAGCTTGGCCGACGGCACGCCGTACACCCGGCTGCCGGGCCCCGCGCACATCCGGTCGGCCACCTCGGCCTGCACCATGACGACCCCGCGGGCCAGCGACGGCAGCGCCGCGAGCAGGTGCAGCAGGACCGGGACCGCCACGTTGTAGGGCAGGTTCGCGGCGAGCACGGTCGGCGCGGGCGCGCCGATCTCCTGCTCCCCCACCGTGAGCGCGTCGGCGGTGAGCACCGTCACCCGGTCCGCGAGCTCCGGCGCGCGGTCGGCGATCGTCCGCGGCAGCTCCGCCGCGAGCACCGGGTCGATCTCGACGGCCACCAGCCGCAGCGGGATCATGTCGAGCCCGGCCGGCGCCGCCCCGTCGCGAATGGCGGTCCCGCAGACCCCGTCGGTGAACATCGGGCCGGCGGCCACCACGGCGGCCTCGAGCAGGCCCAGCGTCAGCGACCCGAGGCCCGGGCCGACCTCAAGGATGATGTCAACGGGGCGCACCGCGGCCAGCGCGGCGATCTGCCGGACGGTGCCCGGCTCGACGACGAAGTTCTGCCCGAGCCTCTTGGTCGGGCGCACCCCGAGCCTGCCCGCTATGCCCCGGATGTCCCCCGCGCCGAGCAGCCGCACGGCCCCGGTCACGCCCGCCGCGCCCGCCGGATCGCAAGATGGTGGATCGTTGGGCAGCAGCCGGGTATGCGCCAACGATCCACCATCGTCGATCAGGCCGCACCGTAGGCCGCTACCAGGCGAAGACACGGGCGCCCGTCGCCTGCAGCGTGGCGCAGAAGTCCGCCAGGTCCAGGTTCTTCAGCGCCGCGAGGTAGCGGATCGTGTAGGCGGTCATCGCCGGGGAGTTCGGCTTGCCGCGGTGCGGGACCGGGGTGAGGTACGGGGCGTCGGTCTCGGCGAGCATCAGCTCCGCCGGGGCGACCAGGGCCGCCTCGCGCAGCGAGTCCGCGTTCTTGAACGTCACGTTGCCGGCGAAGCTCATCAGGTAGCCCGGCCTCGGCGCACCGGGCGGCCATCGCCGCGTCGCCGGAGAAGCAGTGGAAGATCACGCTGTTCGGCGGCCACGGCGCGTACTCGGCCAGGATCGACAGCACGTCCTCGTGCGCCTCCCGGTCGTGGATCATCACGGCCTTGCCCGCCGCCCGCGCGATCTCGATGTGCGCGCGGAACCAGTCCCGCTGGACCGGGCGGGGCGACCAGTCACGGTAGTAGTCGAGGCCGGTCTCGCCGACCGCCACCACCTTCGGCGACGCGGCCAGGGCGGCGACCTCGGCCAGCACCTCGCCCCGGCGGTCGTCCACCTTGGACGTGTCATTGGGGTGGACGGCGACCGCCGCGTAGACGTCCGCGTACTCGGCGGCGGCCGACACCGACCAGCGCGAGGACGGCAGGTCGCACCCGACGTTGACCACCCGGCCGATGCCGAGGGCGCGGGCGGCGTCAAGCACCCCGTCGACCGGCAGCCCGAGGATGTCCATGTGGGTGTGCGCGTCGAAACCGCCGGGCTCCGGCAGCGCTGTCGCTTCCCGGGGGGACGACCCCCCACTGCGTTCGCCCGGGGGGACGACCCCCCCAAACCCCCCCGAGGCCCCGGCTGCGCGCCCGATGGCAAAGTCGGCCATCGTATCGGGCGCGCGGGCCTCCCGGGGATACGGCGACCCCTCTTGCTCCCTGTCGCCCCCGGGGTTAGCCGGGGGCTCGGGCGAAGCTATGCCATCGTTGCGACTACTCATTGGCGAGGCGGGCGATTTCCTCGTCGACCACGGACTGGTCCAGCTTCGTGAACAGCGGGGCGGGGACGGACAGCGGCGTGCCCGCCGCGACCGGCCGGGACTCCCAGCGGAACGTCGAGTCGTAGGTTCCGGTGATCACCGGGTAGGACGGGCCGCCCTCCTCGTCCACCGTCTCGATCCTGGGCATGCCCGACCAGTCGCCGGTGCCGCCGAGCATCTCGTGCACCGCCTGCGAGGAGCGCGGCAGGAACGGGGTGAGCAGGGTCTTCGCGTCGGCGATCGCCTGGAGCGTGACGTGCAGGACGGTCCGCATCCGCTCCGGGTCCGACGTCCGGAGCTTCCACGGCGCCTGCTCGGAGAAGTACTTGTTGGCCTCGCCGACCGCGCGCATCGCCTCGTTGACCGCGAACTTGAACCGGGAGTGCGCCAGCTGCTCGCCGACCGTGGCGAACGCGCCGGAGGTGGCGGCGAGCAGCGCGTGGTCGGCGTCGGTGAGGTCGCCGGCCGCCGGGATCGAGCCGATGTTCTTCGCCGCGAACGACACCGCCCGGTTGACCAGGTTGCCCCAGGTCGCGACCAGCTCGTCGTTGTTCCTGCGGACGAACTCGCTCCAGGTGAAGTCGGTGTCGTGGGTCTCCGGCCCGGCCACCGCGACGTAGTAGCGCAGCGCGTCCACGTCGTAGCGGTCCAGGAAGTCCTTCACGTAGATGACCACCTGGCGGGAGGAGGAGAACTTGCGGCCCTCCATCGTCAGGAACTCGCTGCTCACCACCTCGGACGGGAGGTCGAGCCGGCCCAGCGGGCCGGGGGCGCCGCCCTTGTCCCCCTGGCCGTCGTAGCCGAGGAGCATCGCCGGCCAGATCTCCGAGTGGAAGACGATGTTGTCCTTGCCCATGAAGTAGTAGGCCTCGGCGCTCTCGTCGTTCCACCAGGCGCGCCAGGCGTCCGGGTCGCCGGACCTGCGGGCCCACTCGATGGACGCCGACAGGTAGCCGATCACGGCGTCGAACCAGACGTAGATCCGCTTGTCGTTGCGGTCGCGCCAGCCGTCGAGCGGCACCGGGACGCCCCAGTCGAGGTCGCGGGTGATCGCCCGCGGCTGGAGGTCGTCGAGCAGGTTCATGGAGAACTTCAGGACGTTCGGCCGCCACTGGCCTTCCTTGGACTTCATCCACTCGCCGAGCACGTCGGCGAAGGCGGGCAGGTCAAGGAAGTAGTGCTCCTGCTCGACGAACAGCGGGGTCTCGCCGTTGATCTTCGACTTCGGGTCGATCAGGTCGGTCGGGTCGAGCTGGTTGCCGCAGTTGTCGCACTGGTCGCCGCGCGCGCTCGGGTAGCCGCAGATCGGGCAGGTGCCCTCGATGTAGCGGTCGGGCAGGGTGCGGCCGGTGGACGGGGAGATCGCGCCGAGCGTGGTCTTCGGGAAGATGTACCCGTTCCTGAGCAGGGTCAGGAAGATCTCCTGGGTGACCGCGTAGTGGTTCCTGGTCGTGGTCCTGGTGAACAGGTCGTAGGTCACGCCCAGGTTGGCGAGGTCGTTGCCGATCACGCCGTTGTAGCGGTCGACGACCTCCCGGACGCCGACCCCTTCCTTGTCCGCCTGGACCTGGATCGGGGTGCCGTGCTCGTCGGTGCCGGAGACCATCAGCACCTTGTTGCCCGCCATCCGCTGGTACCGGCTGAACATGTCGCTCGGGATGGCGAAGCCGGAGACGTGACCGATGTGCCGCGGGCCGTTAGCGTAGGGCCAGGCCGCCGCGGTCAGGATGTGCTTTGGGTTGGCGGGTGACATGGCTAAAGCCTACGGGCTGCGGCGTGGTCGTCGCTGACATTGAGTTCCGCCTTCGCGCCGACGGGCACGTGCCTGGTCTGCTTGATGCCCAGGATCGACAGGAAGAACGTCCCGAGGATCAGCTGGCAGCTCAGCACCAGCGCGGTCACCGACGGGACCATCAGGCGCAGCGCGTGCTCGTAGTTGAGGTGCCCGAACGCGTGGCCCTGCCAGTAGGTGAGCGAGAAGATCAGGCCGACCAGGCCCGCGATGCCCACGACGGCGCCGGTCAGCAGGCCGCGCTCAAGGGAGAGCTTGCCGAGCAGGGTCTGCACCTTGGGCTCGGTCGGCAGGAATCCCTCGGCGCCCGCGTAGACCTGGGTGAACAGCCAGAACAGTATCGCCTGGAACCCGATGTCGACGCACGCGCCGCAGGCGACGAGCGTGTCCACGTCGAAGGACACCCCGCCGATGGTGAGCGGGCCGGTCGCGACCGCCGCCCCGAGGCCGAGGCCGACGAGCAGCAGCACCAGGCCGGGGACGAAGAACAGCCAGCGCGGGGCTGAACAGCAGCAGGAACCGCAGGTGGCGCCAGCCGTCGCGCCAGCTGCGCAGGTGCGGCGGGCGGCTGCGGCCGTCCTTGGCCAGCGTGGTCGGCACCTCGGTGACCTTCTGCTTGGCCAGGGTGGCCTTCACCACCATCTCGCTGGCGAACTCCATGCCGGTGGCCTGCAGGCCGAGGGCGATGGCGCTGTCGCGCCGGAAGCCGCGCAGCCCGCAGTGGAAGTCGCCGATCGCCGAGGGGAAGAACAGCCGGCCGATGAAGGACAGCACCGGGTTGCCCAGGTACCGGTGCAGCGGCGGCATCGCGCCGGGGGCGATGCCGCCCTTGAAGCGGTTGCCCATCACCAGGTCGTAGCCCTTGCGGAGCTCGGTGACGAACGGCATCAGGTTGGTGAAGTCGTAGCTGTCGTCGGCGTCGCCCATGATCACGTACTCGCCGCGGGCGGCCAGGATGCCGCCCATCAGCGCGTTGCCGTAGCCGCGCTCGGCGATCGGGACCACGCGGGCGCCCGCGTCCTCGGCGAGCTGCCTGCTGCCGTCGGTCGAGCCGTTGTCGGCCACCACGACCTCGCCGTCGATCCCGTTGTCCGCGATGAACTGAACCGCCTTGCGCACGCAGGTTGCCACGGTCTCCGCCTCATTGAGACAGGGCATGACGACGGTCAACTCCACGTGGACTCCATTCGCCGTATTACGGTGACTCTTAAACCCTTAGCGCCCGATTTGGCGTACATTGCTCGGGCGCGGGCACGGGGCGCGCGATCACCGACAGCGCCCTAGAAGTAGGAGGATACGGGCTTGAGGGTAATGCCTGCGGTGATATGGCGGTCGTCTACCCGGCTGATCGCCGGAAACCGCCTGTTCGCCGCGGTGCTCGTCCCCGCGCTCGCGCTGCGGGTGACCGCCGAGCTCGGCTACCGCTGGCAGTCCTGGTTCAACGACTCGTTCAGCTACGTCCGCGCCGCGGTGACGCTGACGCCGAACACGACGCGGCCCTCGGGCTACCCCCTCTACCTGTGGCTGCTGTCGCCGGCGCACAGCTACCTGCTCGTGACCGCGTCGCAGCACCTGATGGGGCTGCTCGTCGCCGTGATGATCTACGCCCTGGCCCGGCACCGGTTCGGCGTCCCCGCCTGGGCCGCGGTCCTGGCCACGCTGCCGGTGCTCTACGACGGGTTCGAGATCCAGCTTGAGCACCTGGTCATGGCGGACACGCTCTTCCTGTTCCTGGCGATGGCCGCGGTCACCATCGCGCTGTGGTCGCCGCGCCCGTCGTGGCGGGCCTGCCTCGCCGCCGGCCTGCTGCTCGGGGTCTCCTCGACCGTCCGGCCCACCGGGCTGCCGCTGCTCGCGGTGTTCGTCGTGTACCTGCTCATCCGTGAACTGGCGCGGCTGGCGGGCGCTGGTCGGCCGGCCTGGCGGCCTGCGTGCTCGCCTTCGCCGTGCCGGTGCTCGGCTACGAGGCCTGGTACTCCTCAGCGCACGGCGAGTTCGCGATGACCGACTCCACCGGGGTCTTCCTGTACTCGCGGGTGATGACGTTCGCCGACTGCTCCCGCATGTCGCTGCCCACGGACCTGCTGCCGCTGTGCACGTCGGTGCCGCCCGGCCGAGCGGCCGATCGCGCAGGCCTACATCTGGACGTCGGCCAGCCCGCTCGACCGGTACGCCGCGCCGATGTTCTCCCCCGCGGTCGAACAAGCTCGCCGAGCGGTTCGCCGTCGCGGCCATCGAGGCGCAGCCGCTGGACTACGGGCGCGCGGTCTGGGACGACACCGTGCGGTCCTTCGAGTGGAACCGCTCCGTCTTCCCCAACGGGCAGACGTACGACGCGTACCTGTTCAGCCCGCAGCCGCTCGCCGTCCCGGCCGGCCCCTACAAGGGGTACCCGTCGGTCGAGGCGTACTACGCGCGCGGCAACCCGCAGACCGTCGTCGTCAGCCCGTTCGCCGGGGTCATCCGGGACTACCAGCGCTACGTCTGGCTGCCCGGCACCGTGTACGGGCTGATCCTGCTCGTCGGGCTGTTCGGGATCGTCCGCCGGTGGCGGCGGGCCGGGAGGCGCGGCGCTGCTGCCCTGGCTGTGCTCGCTGGCGCTGGTCGTGGTCCCGGCCGCGACGGCGGAGTTCGACTACCGGTACGTCACGACGGCGGTGCCGTTCGCCTGCCTAGCCGCCGCGATGGCGTTCGGCGCGGCGGGCCTCGCGCGCCGCGGCGCGGGCGGCGGCCCTGACGGCCGCCTGACCGACGCCGGCCACGACCAGCGTAATCTCACCGCGGACGCCACCTGAGGCCTCCTGCGCCGGCCGCCCAGGCGGCGAGCTCGGCCAGCGAGCCGCGCACGATCTCCTCGTGCGTCTTGGTCAGCTCCCGGCACACGACCGCGGCGCGGTCCTCGCCGTGGGAGTCCCGCAGCTCCGCCAGCGTGGCCGCGACCCGGCGCGGTGACTCGAAGAGCACGTGCGTGCGCGGGTCGGCCGCCAGCTCGCCGAACCGCCGGGCCCGCTCGCCGCCCTTGCGCGGCGGGAAGCCCTCGAAGCAGAACCGGTCGGTGGGCAGGCCGGAGACCGCCAGCGCCGTGGTGACCGCGGAGGGCCCGGGCACCGCGGTGACCCTGATCCCGGCCGCCGCGGCGGCGGCGACCAGCCGGTAGCCGGGGTCGCTGATCGCCGGCATCCCCGCGTCGGTGACCACGAGCACGTCCCTGCCCGCCTGCAGTTCGGTCACCAGCTCGGCGGCGCGGCGCACCTCGATCACGTCGTAGTAGGAGACCACCCGCGCGGTCAGCCGCACGTCGAGCGCGGCCGCCAGCTGGCGCACCCTGCGGGTGTCCTCGGCCGCGATCACCTCGGCGCTCGCCAGCGCCTCGGCCAGCCGCGCCGGGGCGTCCTCCGCCTGGCCGATCGGTACGCCGGCGAGCGTCAGAACGCCAGCGCCGTCGTTACCTGCGCGTGCTTCACCAGGTACGCGATCGGTCATATTTCTGGTCCCCACACCGGCTTCCCTCCACGTAGCATTGCGTTCGATGACCGCTACACAGGCCGGCCAGCCGGCCAAGGATCCCGAAGACGGCCCCGGCGCCAGCCGCGGCGCGCCCGACGTCGACGGTACTGTCGCCGACGGCCCGGTCACGGTCGACTCCGGCGTCGGCTGGCTCGATGCCGCCCCGCTGGCCCCCGAGGGCGCGGTGACCGGCGGCGGGACGGCCGAGCGAATCGCCGCCCTGCGTGCCCGGCTGATAACGCCGATGCCCGACGACCGGCTGTGGGGCTGGATCGGGCCGCTGCTCGTCACGCTGTTCGCGGCCTTGCTCCGATTCAACAGGCTATCGGTCCCCAACGCGGTCATCTTCGACGAGACGTACTACGCGAAGGACGCGTGGTCGATCCTGAAGCACGGGGTCGAGTGGAACTGGGTCGCCAACCCCGCGAACAACGCCGACTTCGTGAACAACCAGATCATCGCCGGGCACAGCAACCTCTTCGCGGCTTGCTCGGGCACCAGCTGCGGCGAGTACGTGGTCCAGCCGGAGGTCGGCAAGCTGCTCATGGCGGTCGGCGAGTGGCTGTACGGGCTCACCACGCTCGGCTGGCGCCTTGCCCCCGCGGTGTTCGGCACGCTGGCGATCCTGGTCATGTGCCGGGTCGCGCGGCGGCTCACCCGCTCCACGCTGCTCGGCTGCACGGCCGGGCTGCTGCTGTCGCTCGACGGCCTCGAGTTCGTGCTCAGCAGGACCGGCATCCTGGACATCTTCCTGATGTTCTTCGTCCTCGCCGCGTTCGGCGCGCTCGTCGTCGACCGGGACGTCTCGCGGGCGCGGCTGGCCGAGGCCATGGTGCTCGAGCCGAGCGACGAGGCGGGACCCGGACTCGGGATCAGGAAGTGGCGCGTGGTGGCCGGCGTGCTCATCGGCCTCGCCTGCGCGTCCAAGCAGTACGGCGTCTGGTACATCCTCGCCTTCGCCGGCCTGTGCGTCGCCTGGGACATCGGCGCGCGCCGCACCGTCGGCCTGCGGAGGTTCGCGAGCGGCGGGCTGCTGCGGGACGGCAAGTGGCTGCTGCTCACCCTCGGCGTGATCCCGCTTGTCACCTACATCCTCACCTGGATGGGCTGGCTGGTCACCAACACCGGGTACGACCGGGACTACGCGCAGGGCACCGGGTTCAACATCCCGGTCCTCGCCCCGCTGTACTCGCTGTTCGAGTACCACAAGGAGATGGTCACACTTCGGGGTGGGCCTGAACGCCCGGCACCCCTACATGTCGCAGCCGTGGGACTGGTTCTTCATCACCCGGCCGGTGGCCTTCTTCTGGAACAGCTACTCCGACCCGGCCGGGCTGCACGTGGCCAAGGCGGGCACCACCGGGCCGTGGGTGCAGGAAGTGCTGGCGATCGGGAACCCCGCCATCTGGTGGGTGTCCCTCCCCGCCATGGCCTTCTGCCTGGGCTGGTGGCTGACCCGCAGGGACTGGCGGGCGGGCGCCGCCCTGCTCGGCGTGGCCGCCGGGTGGGTGAGCTGGCTGCCGTTCGTCTCGCGGACCAAGTTCTACTACTACGCGCTCGAGTTCGAGCCGTTCCTGATCATCTGCATCGTCTTGTGCCTGGGGCTGATGATCGGCCCGGCGACCGCCGGGCTGATACGCAGAGCAGCCGGATCGGTACTGGCTGGCATCTACGTCCTTGCCGTCCTGTGTGCTGTTCTGGTACTTTTATCCGATCCTCGCGGGCAAGATCATCCCGTACTCGGACTGGCTGTCCCACATGTGGTACAGCGGCTGGATCTAGGCCTCGCGGCCCTTCTCGAGCGCTCGCTGCCGTCTCCGCTTATCAGCGTTTTCTCAGGGTAGATGGAGTCTACTCAGATAGACGCGACATATCTTAAGGTGATCTAGGTCACACATTGGACCGTCGACGACCTTTCGTACGTCTATATGAGTAACAAGGAAGCGACTAACCTCCGGAGCCAGGTATGAGCCCGATTGAAGACGACGACGACAGTCGCGCCCGGTTCGAGCGCGACGTCGTCCCGCAGCTCAGCCAGCTGTACCCGGCGGCACTGCGGATGACGCGCAACCCCACCGACGCCGAGGACCTGGTCCAGGAGACGTCGGTGAAGGCGTACGCGGCCTTCCACCAGTTCCGCCCGGGCACGAACCTGCGTGCCTGGCTCAACCGGATCCTGACCACGACGTTCATCAACGTCTACCGCAAGCGGCGCCGGGAGCCGCAGCAGGCGCTCGGCGGGGACCTGCAGGAGTGGCAGATGTCCGCCGACCGGCTCGCCCCGCCGGTCCCGTCGGCGGAGGCCCAGGCGCTCGACCACATGACCGACTCCGACCTGCTGCGCGCGCTGCGCGGGCTGCCGAACGAGTTCCGCACCACGGTCTACCTCGCCGACATCGAGGGCTACCCGTACCGGGAGATCGCGGAGATCATGGGCACCCCGGTCGGCACGGTCATGTCCCGGCTGCACCGCGGCCGGCGCAAGATCCGCGAGCAGCTCGGGGACAGCGGCCTGCTGCCCCCGGCCGCCGCCGAGACTCCCGGCGCCTAAGCCGGAGCGCCTGGCCCGGCCGGGTACACGGCTACGGGCCGGCGGGAGGCGACTGCCAGCCCAGGGCCACCGGGTCGAACACGCGCTCCACGTAGATCTGGTGCCAGAGGGAGAAGACGACCAGCGTCCACACCTGGCGCCACGGGACGTCGGGGTCGTCCGCCCGGAACCGGCGCAGCACGTCCATGACCGCGCGCTTGTCCAGCCACTCCTCCGTTCGCGCCTCACGGATCACCTGATCGGCGTAGCCGGACAGCTCGCCGCGGAACCAGTGCCCGATCGGCACGGGGAACCCGAGCTTGCGGCGCTCCGCGCTCTCCTGCGGCAGCAGGCTGCCGACCGCCTCGCGCAGCGCGAACTTCGTCGTGCCCGCCGCGGTCTTCTCCGCCCGCGCCAGCCGGCTGGCCACGGTCATCACCTCGCGGTCGAGGAACGGCGTGCGCAGCTCGAGCCCGTGCGCCATCGACCCGCGGTCGGCCTTGACCAGGATGTCGCCGGGCAGCCAGGTGTTGATGTCGACGAGCTGCATCGTGGCCACGTCGTCGAGCCCCGCGGCCTCCGCCTGGTCGAAGATCGGCGCCGTCACGTCGTAGACGGTGCCGCCGCCGTACCTGGTCAGCACGTCGATCTCCTCGCCGGCGAAGATGTTGGCGTTGCCGATGTACCGGCTGCGCAGCGGGGTGGCGATCCGCTCAAGCAGCCCCTTGCCCTTCTGCCCGGACGGTATCCGGTCGGCCATCGCCTGGGCGAGCGACCGGCCCGGGCCGAGCTTCGTCGCCGCCCTGACCACTCCCGGCTGGTAGTAAACGCCGTAGCCGCCGAACAGCTCGTCGGCGCCCTCCCCGGACAGCACCACCTTCACGTGCCGCCGCGCCTCCCGGGCGACGAACCAGAGTCCGATCGCGGCCGCGTCCGCCATCGGGTCGTCCAGGTGCCAGATGATCTGCGGCAGCCTGGCCGCGAACTCCTGGGAGGTGATCACGTACGGGATGTTCCGCAGCCCGAGCGCCGCCGCCGTCTCCTGCGCCTCCTCGATCTCGCTGTAGCCGGAGCGGGCGAACCCGGCGGTAAACGTCAGCATGCCGGGCCTGGTCTCGGCGGCGATCGCGCAGATCGCCGCCGAGTCCACGCCGCCGGACAGGAACGCGCCCACCGGCACGTCGCTGCGCAGGTGGGCGGCGACCGAGCCGCGCAGCGCGGCCAGCACGCGTTCCGGGGTGTCCGGGGCCGGCGACCTGGCCGACCGCAGCATCGGCCGCCAGTACCGAGACGGCCGCTCAAGCGGGGCACCGGGCCGCACGCTCAGCGAGCAGCCCGGCGGCAGGCAGATCACCGGGGGCGTCATCGTCGACGGCGCCGGGACGTACTGGAACGACAGGTACCGGCGCAGCGCGTCGGGATCGATCACCGACACCTCGCCCGGGCCGAGCAGCGCCTTGCGCTCGGACGCGAACCGGAACTGCCTGCCGCCCTCGGCGAGCGCGTAGTAGAACGGCTTGATGCCGAACGGGTCGCGCGCGCAGAACAGCTCCCCCGTCTGGGCGTCCCAGATGGCGAAGGCGAACATGCCGCGCAGCTTCCTGAGCGCCTCCCTGCCCTCGGCGGCGTAGCGTCTCAAGCAGCAGCTCGGTATCGGACCCGCCGCGCAGCGCCACCCCGCGCGCCCGCAGCCGCTGCGCCAGCTCGGCGTAGTTGTAGATCTCCCCGTTGTAGACGATCACGTAGCGGCCGTCGGCGGACCGCATCGGCTGCCGCCCGGCGGCGGACGGGTCGATGACCGCCAGCCGCCGGGCGCCGAGCGTGACCGGGCCGTCCGAGATCACATGCTCGTCATCCGGCCCTCTGTGCGCCATCCGGCGCACGGCACGGAGGACCCAGTCCGCGTCCGGCCTGGTCCCCCCTGCCAGTGCGAGGCACCCCGCGATCCCCGACATCCCACCCCTAAATTCCAGCGACGTCACTTGGGCTGGAACCGGATGCCGCCGTCGAACCGAACGACCTCCGCGTTCATATAGTCGTTCTCGATCAGCGATCGCACCAGATGGCCGAACTCATCCGCCCGCCCGAGTCGCTTCGGGAATACCACTGGCGCCGCCAGCCTGGCAAGGAACTCGTCCGCGTCCCTGCCGCCGCCGGCGATGGACTTGTAGATCGGCGTGAAGATGACGCCCGGGCAGATCGTGTTGACCCGGACGCCGATGACCGAGAGGTCGCGGGCGGCGGGCACCGTCATGCCGATGATCCCGCCCTTGGACGCCGAGTAGGCGATCTGCCCGGTCTGGCCCTCGATCCCCGCGACCGAGGAGGTGTTGATGATCACGCCGCGCTGGCCGTCCGCGTCCACGGGCTCGGTCTTCGCCATCGCCGCGGCCGCCAGCCGCAGCACGTTGAAGGTGCCGGTCAGGTTGACCGCGATGACCCTGGCCGAAGCTGGCCAGGTCGTGCGGCGAGCCGTCGCGGTTGACGGTGCGCGCCGCGAAGCCGATCCCGGCGCAGTTCACGGCCACGCGCAGCGGGCGGCCCGACGCCTCGGCGGCCGCCACGGCCGCGATCACGGCCTCCTCATCCGTCACGTTCGTCTTCGCGAACTGCCCGCCGACCTCGGCGGCGACCTGCTTGCCCGCCTCCTCGTTCAAGTCGGCGACGACGACGTGCGCCCCGGCGGCGGCGAGCACGCGCGCCGTCGCCTCGCCAAGGCCGCTGGCGCCGCCGGTGACAATCGCGGAAGTTCCATTCAGCTCCATGGCTGCGAGCATAGTTCTCCCGGCTGCCCGCCGCGCTTGCCAGCTCGGCGATAATGGCTGCGCAAGCCGTCTACGCTTGGCCACAAGGGAGACCTGCGGGGTCGGCGCAGGATCTCCCCACTCCGATCATGGGAAGGGCCCGGGAAGACACACGTGAGCCATGTGCCGCCGGGCCGCGAGGACGCCCACGAGCCGCTTATTCCGCCGCTTGGCAACCTGGCCAGGGAGCCGGTGATCGCGGTGGACGCGATGGGCGGGGACTACGCGCCGGACGAGATCGTCGCCGGCGCGCTCGCCGCCCAGCGGGAGCACCGCCTCACCACGCTGCTCACCGGCCCGCCCGCGCGGCTGCGTCCCGTCATCGCCCGGCTCGGCGGCGGCTCTGAACTGCGCGTCGTGCCCGCCGAGGACGTGGTCGGGATGGGCGAGGGCGCGCTCGCCGGGCTCCGGCGGCCCCGGTCGAGCATCGCCGTCGCCTGCCAGCTCGTGCGGCGCGGCCAGGCGAGCGCCGTCGTCTCCGCCGGGTCAACGGGCGCGATCGTGGCCAGCGCCAGGCACCGGCTGCTTCCCCTGCCCAGCGTGCCCCGCCCCGGACTGGCCGTGGTGCTGCCGACCTACCCCAAGCCGACCGTGCTCATCGACGCGGGGGCGACCGCCGACCCCAAGCCGGAGATGCTCGTGCAGTTCGGCCACCTGGGCGTCGCGTACGCGCAGATCGCGCTCGGCACCCCGGCGCCGAAGGTCGGCCTGCTCACGATCGGCGCGGAGCCGGGCAAGGGCAACGCGCTGACCCGCCGGGCGCACGAGCTGCTCGCCGCCGAGCCGCAAGGCGGCGCGCTCCCGCTGTCTTTCGCCGGGAACATCGAGGGCGGCGACCTGATGGCGGCCGCGGTCGACGTGATCGTCACCGACGGGTTCACCGGCAACGTGGCGCTGAAGACCCTGGAAGGAGCCATGCGGTTCGCCGCGTCCGAGCTGCGCACCGCGCTCACGAGCACCCGGGCGGCCCGCCTCGGCGCGGCCCTGCAGCGGCGCGGGCTGCGCGAGCTCAGCCACCGCCTTGAGCCGGAGACCTACGGCGGCGCGGCCCTGCTCGGCATGGGCGGCACCGTCGTGATCGCGCACGGCGCGTCCACCGCCCGCGCCGTCACCGCGGCCTGCGAACTCGCGGCGAACCTGACCCGCGGCGACATCACCGAGCGGATCAAGGAGCGGATCGGCGTCACCGAGCCGCGCCGCCCCACGCACTTCCTGCGCCGCGACCGCGAACGGTAGCCGCCGGTAATCCGTTCGGCCGCCCGCGGTCAGGCCGATAGTCTGTAGCAGAGCTGAAATACAGCCTGTCCCTGACGCATCATAGGTGCCTAGCCATGCCAGATCCTCAGCAGGTCCTCGGCGCACGGGTGCGCGACGCCCTCGTAGCCGCGTATGGCGCGGACTACGCTGACGCGGACCCGCTGATCCGCCCGTCGCAGTTCGCCGACCTTCAGTCCAACGTCGCGCTTGCGCTCGGCAAGAGGCTCGGCAAGGCACCCCGCGACGTCGCGAACGAGATCGTCGGCCACCTTGACGTCGGCGACGTCGCCGAGCCGCCCACGGTCAGCGGCCCCGGGTTCATCAACTTCACGCTGCGCGCGCGGTGGATCGCCGACGCGGCGACCGGCCTGCTCGCCGACCCGAGGCTCGGCACGCCGCTGCAGGCGCGGCCCAAGACGGTCATCGTCGAGTACTCCTCGCCGAACATCGCCAAGGAGATGCACGTCGGGCACCTGCGCTCGACGATCGTCGGCGACGCGATCGCCCGGGTCACCGAGTTCGTCGGCGACCACGTGATCAGGGACAACCACGTGGGTGACTGGGGCACGCCGTTCGGCATGCTGATCGAGCACCTGGTCGACGTGGGCGAGGACTCCCCCGAGGCCGGCCTGCTGCGCACCGACCCGAACGCCTTCTACCAGGCCGCGCGGGTCAAGTTCGACTCCGACCCGGTGTTCGCCGACCGGGCCAGGGAGCGGGTCGTCAAGCTGCAGTCGGGCAACGACCAGGCGACCATGCAGCTGTGGGAAGACCTGGTCGACATGTCCAAGGCCTACCTGCGGGACACCTACGCGCGGCTGCGGGTCACGCTCACCGACGATGACATCAGGGGCGAGTCGTTCTACAACGACATGCTGCCCGGCGTCGCCGACGACCTGATCGCCAAGGGCCTCGCGCGGATCAGCGACGGGGCGCTGTGCGCCTTCCCCGCCGGGTTCACCAACCGGGACGGCACCCCGCTGCCGGTGATCATCCGCAAGAGCGACGGCGGCTACAACTACTCGTCCACCGACCTCGCCACGGTCAGGTACCGGGTGGACAAGATCAACGTCGACCGCGCGATCTACGTCGTCGGCTCCGACCAGGCGCTGCACTTCAGGATGGTCTTCGCGGTCGCCAGGGAGGCCGGCTGGCTGCCCGCGGACAAGGACTTCGAGCACGCCCAGATCGGCATGGTCCAGGGCAAGGACGGCCACCGGCTGCGGACCAGGGCCGGCGACATCGTCAAGCTCAGCGACCTGCTCACCGAGGGCGTCGAGCGCGCCCGCGCGATCCTGGACGAGGTCGAGCGCGACGACGACGGCCTTGACCTCGGACGCGATCGCGGAAGACGTCGGCATCGGCGCGATCAAGTACGCCGACCTGTCGACCGCGCGGGACAGCGCGTACATCTTCGACTGGGACCGGATGATCTCCTTCAGGGGGAACACCGGCCCCTACCTGCAGTACGCGACCACCCGGATCAGGTCCATCTTCCGGCGGGCCGGGATCGACGAGGCCACCCCCGGCGGCCCGATCGTCATCACCGAGCCGGCCGAGCGGGAACTCGCGCTCAAGCTGCTCGGCTTCGGCGAGGTCGTCACCCAGGTCGCCGACACCGCCGAGCCGCACCAGCTGTGCGCTTACCTCTTCGAGGTCGCCAGCCTGTTCACCACGTTCTACGAGCAGTGCCCGGTCCTCAAGGCCGACGACGAGGAGATCAGGCAGTCCCGCCTGGCCCTGTGCGCGGCCGTGCTCCGCGTGCTGACCACCGGCCTCGGCCTGCTCGGCGTGCCGCTCCCCGACCGCATGTAGCCGGCCGCGCGTCCGCGGCCAGCGGACGTCAGCGGACCGGATCCCGCGGCCGCGCTCGCAAGGTGCCGGCCGTCCGCTTAACGCCCAGGTGATCCCGAACGGGTGCGTGTTCACCTGTCCCGCGCCCTGGCCCGCTGCGTGCGCAGGACCGGTGCGGCGACTACTGACCCGCCTGCTTCTGCTCCTCGCGCCACTGCTTGCGGTTGTCCCACTGCTTCTTGATGATCCCCGCCGTGTCCCGCAGCTCCGCGAACGCCGGCCGCATGTCGCGCCGGTCGACGAAGTCGTAGTGCCGGGTGCGGAAGAACTCCGAGGTGAACGTCCACAGGCCGGACGCCGCCGAGACGCTGTCCGGGCGGCCCTTCTCCGTCACGCTCTCCCAGAGCCAGCGCAGGTCCCCGGCCAGCCAGCGGGTCCGGACGCCGGTCTGGTACGACGTCACCCGCTCGATCGGCTGCCCGGTGCCCCACTGCCAGATCATCAGCGGGAAGTTGACGCCCGAGTGGACCGCGTTCTCCAGCGTCCCGGCGAGCCGCGCGTTGATCTCCATGAGCAGCGGCTTGCCGCTCGCGTCGCGCCGGAACTCGACCTCGGACGGGCCCTCCACGCCGATGGTGGTGGCCAGGCTCACGGCCGCGTCGAGCAGGTCCGCGGGCACCGCGTAGCTCTCCCGCATGGCCGAGACGCCGCCGAGCGGCGGGGTGGTGCGGTGCGCGATGCACCCGCAGTGCGCCGAGCACCTCGCCGTCGACGATGAAGAGGCTTACGCCCTCGCGGCGACCGGTGGCGAGCTGCTGGGCGATGACCTCGCCGCCCGTCGCCAGGAAGCGCGTCGGTCGCCTCGAGTGGCCTCGGCCTCGTTCACCACCTCGACGGGAACCGACCCGGTCGGCCTCCGCGCCGGTCCACGAGACCGTCGGCTTGAGCACGTACGGGTAGCCGAACTGCGCCTCGGCCGCGCGCAGGTCTTCGACCCCGTGTCACCGTGGACGGACTTCGGGTAGGCGATGTCGAGCTTGGCCGCGACCTCAAGGGTGCGGGTCTTGTCGTTAGCGATCTCAAGCGCGGCGTCCGAGGCCACCGCGAGGAAGGCGCCGAGCTCGGTGAACCGCTCCCGGTGCGGGGCCAGCAGCGTGATGTTGGCGTCCCCGACCGGCATGACGACCTTGACGCCGTGCTCACGGGCGAACGCGAGGACCGCGTCCACGTACGCGGCCGGCTCGCTCACGTAGTCCGGCAGCACCAGGGCGCGCGCGCAGTAACGAGAGCTGAACGACGGCGATCTTGTGCTCAGGCGGGTACTGGCCGGCGGCCTCGCCAAGAGCGACACGGAGTCCCGCCCGGGCCAGGCTGCGCGCGCTCGTCAGGCTGTGCTTGTGCGAAGCGTCCAAGATCAGGATGTCGTATTTTTCAGCCTCTGCTGCCATCGCGGATACCTTCCAGGCCAGGTCCCGCACCGGGCGGGAAATAGTTAGGAAATAGTTAGGAAGAGCGATGGGTTTGGGAAATGGTCAAGATGACAGTATGCCCCGATACGGGCGATCCTCGCGTACTAATTTGCAAATATGGCGGTTACCGCCAGGGCGCCAAGATGACCGCGTTCCGGCGGGCCGCGTCCCGGCTAGACTCCAGCCCGTGCGAAGAATGCTGCTGACGTCGGCGGGCCTCAAGAACGACGTACTCAAGTCCGCGCTCGCCGACCTCGTCGGCAAGTCGTTCGCGACGACGCAGGGTGGTGTTCATCCCCACGGCCTCGGTCGCGGCGGCCGGGGACCACGGCTGGTTCGTCGAGGACCTTCGCCGGCTGCACGGCCTGCGCTGGCGGGAATTCGACGTTCTCGAGCTGAACGGCCTGCCCGCGCCGCTGGTCCTCGAGCCGGCTGCGGCACGCCGACGTCATCTACGCCGAGGGCGGCAATCACTACCACCTCGCGAACAGCATCATCGCGAACGGCCTCGCCGCGGACGATGGCGGACATCCTGGAGTCGAAGGTCTACGTCGGCGTCAGCGCCGGCTCGATGATCTTCAGCAGGAACCTGTCCGCGCGGACCGGGCGAGGCGTTCGGCGAGCAGGACGACCTGGAGATCCTCGGCGAGACGGCGGCGCGCTCGCCGTTCGGGCTGTTCGACTGGTACGTCAAGCCGCACCTGAACTCGCCCGACTTCCCGAACCGGACCCGCGCGTGGTTCGAGAAAGCCGCCGCGAAGCTCGACTTCCCGGTCTACGCCATCGACGACAACTCGGCCGTCCGCGTCCGCGGCGACGAGACCGACGTCGTCTCCGACGGCGAGTGGCGGCTGCTGAACGCCCCGGCGGCGGAAGCCGCGGGCCGGACGGCGCGAAGACCCCCGGCCGGGCAGGCCGCGGCGCCTCGCCGCGTTCCGCCGCCTGGGCTAGCCGCGAAGCGTGGCGGGGGCCGGTGCAGCGCATCGCGCGCACGGCGCAGGTAGGCCTGCTCGGCGGCGTTGCCCGTGCGGGCCGCCGCCTGGTCGTAGGCGCCGGCCGCCTCCGCGGTGCGGCCGGCCCGGCGCAGCAGGGCAGCGCGGACCGCGTGGTAGACGTGGTAGCCGTCCAGGTCGAGCGCTTCCACCAGGGCCAGCGCGGCCTGCGCGCCCTGGGTCTCGGCGACCGCGACGGCGCGGTTGAGTGCGGCTACCGGTGTCGGGGCGACCGCCATCAGCTGGTCGTACAGGGCCAGGATCTGCCGCCAGTCCGTGGCGGCCGCGGTCTCGGCGTCGGAATGCACGGCGCTGATGGCCGCCTGGATCTGGTACGGGCCGGGGCGGCCCGCGCGCAGGCAGCGGCGGACCAGCGCCTGGCCCTCGGCGATGAGCCCCCGGTCCCACCGGCCGCGGTCCTGGTCGGCGAGGAGCACCAGGTTCCCGCCGGGTCCGTGCGGGCCGGGCGGCGGGCCTCGGTCAGCAGCATGAGCGCGAGCAGGCCAAGCGCCTCCGGCTCGTCCGGCATCAGGCCGGCCAGCAGGCGGCCGAGCCGGATGGCCTCGGCGGTGAGGTCCGTCCTGGCCAGGTCCTGGCCCGAGGTCGCCGTGTGGCCCTCGTTGAAGATCAGGTAGACGACGGCGAGCACGGCGCGCAGCCGCTCGGGCAGGTCGGCGTCCCGCGGCACGCGGTACGGGATGCGCGCGTCGCGGATCTTGCGCTTGGCGCGGACGAGCCGCTGGGCCATGGTCGCCTCGGGGACCAGGAACGCGCGGGCGATCTCGGCGGTGGACAGGCCGCCGAGCAGCCGCAGCGTCAGCGCGGTCCTGGCCTCGGCGGCGAGCGCCGGGTGGCAGCAGGTGAAGATCAGGCGGAGCCGGTCATCGCGCACGGGTCCCTCCTCGGCTGGCGGGTCGCCCGGCGGCGCGCAGCAGCGCGGCCTGGGCCTGGCGGTCGTCCCGGACGGCCTCCCGGCGGAGCCGGTCGACCGCCCGGTGGCCGGCCGTGGTGATGATCCAGCCGGCCGGGCTCGGCGGCGGCCCGGTGCGCGGCCAGCGGTCGACGGCCACGGCGAAGGCGTCCTGGACCGCCTCCTCGGCGAGGTCGATGTCGCCGAAGCGGCGGACCAGGACGGCGACCGCCCGCCCGTACTCCTGCCGGAACACGCGGGCGATCCCCTCAGGCGACATCTCGCGCCGCGGTGCTGCTCAGTCCCCGGCCTCGCCCTGGAACGGGCGGACCTCGACGGGCAGCAGCCGCACGGCCTCGGCCTGCTTGCGCGCCCACCCGAGCGCGGCGTCCAGGTCGGGCGCCCTGATGATGACGAACCCGCCGAGATGCTCCTTGCCCTCGGCGTACGGGCCGTCCGTGGTGAGCACCTCGCCGTCGTGCAACCGCACCACGGTGGACGCCTCCGGGCCGTGCAGTCCGCCGTCGAAGACCCACACGCCCGCCGCCTTCATGTCCTCCTTCACCGCGGCCAGGTCCCTCATGATCGGTTCCAGGACCTCCGGCGGCGGCGGGTCGCCGACGGGCTGGTGCATGGCAAGCAGGTAGTGCTTCATCGCCGCTCCTCGATTCCGCGGCTGGCCCGTGCCAGCCTTTCACCCTCTACACGAACGGCGTCCCCGGATATCGACATCGCCGCCGCCAGCGGCCCCGGCCCGCCGTCGGTGACGACGGCGCGGTGCCCCGCGGTGAACTGAATACCGAAATCGCGGGGCCGGCGACGCTAGCGCGCCTTGCCGTCCAGGGGGATCTCGAACCAGACGGCCTTGCCGTCCGCGGTCGGCCGCGAGCCCCAGCGGGTGGCCAGCTGCTCGACCAGGTAAAGCCCCCGGCCGCCCTCGTCGGTAGCGCGGGCCGTGCGCAGCCGGGGCAGCCGAAGGTCCGGGTCGAAGACCTCGACCCACACCGACTCCGCGCCCCGCCGCAGGCGCATCGTGAACTCCCGTGGCCGGTACACCGGGGCGTAGTGCGCGCCGAGGGCCAGGCCGGAGGCCGGGGTCAGGGCCCCGACGTTCATCCCGGACGGCGGGGTGTCGGCCAGCGGGTCGAGTTCCAGGTCGAAGCGGCGGCCCGCCGGGCTCGGCGTCACCGACGCGTGCAGGACCGCGTTGGTCACCACCTCGGAGACCAGCAGCAGGGCCAGGTCGGCCTGGTCGGGGTGCATGTCCCAGGCGGCGAAGGTAGTCGTCGCGAGACGGCGCGCCTCCGAGACCATGATCGGCTCGGCGGGGAAGGACCGCTCGAAGGACGCGAGGTCGTCCGGCGAGGAGCGGAACACCAGGATCGCCATGTCGTCGTCGATGTCGCCGGGCACGGCGGTCTCGGCGGCCACGGCGAGCGCGTCCGCGGACGCCGGGGACGCGAGCAGCGCGTCCCGCAGCATGGCCACCGCCTCGGCCTCGGTGTAGTGCCCGTCGCCGTCCGCCCTGGTCCGCCGGTCGGTGAGCCCGTCGGTGTAGAGCACGAGGGCGGCGCCCGGCGGCAGGGTGACGGTCTGCTCGCGGTAGGTCGGCAGCCCGCGGATGCCGCGGCCGCGGACGCCGAGCAGCACGCCCTTGTGCCTGATCTCGAGCGGCCGGACGGTCCCGTCCAGGGCCAGCAGGGGGGCCGCGTGGCCCGCGTTCGCGAACGTCAGCTCGCGGGACCACGCGTCGTAGATGAGGTAGATGCACGACACGGTGGGCGGGTCGCCGCCCGCGCCGACCGGCGCCGTGGAGCGGACCCACTCGTCGAGCTTGCGCATGATGTCGGCCGGCGACTTCTCGTCCTGGGCGTAGGCGCGCAGCGCGGCGCGGAGCTGGCCCATGGTCGCCGCCGCCCGGGCCCCGCGGCCCTCGACGTCGCCGATCACCAGGCCGACGCGGCCGGCGGCGAGCGGGATGATGTCGTACCAGTCCCCGCCGACCTGCGTCTGGATGCCCTGCCCCTGGGTGGCCAGTGGCTTGGCGGGCACGTAGCGGAACGCGACCTCAAGGCCGTCGAGCTCGGGCGCGGAGTCGGGCAGCAGCGACTGCTGGAAGGCCAGCGCGGTCCGCCGCTCGGCCTCGAACAGCATGGCGTTGTCGATGGCGACCGCCACCCGCGACGCGATCGCGCCGATGAGGTCGCCGTCGGACAGGTCGTAATGCGGGTCCGGCCGGTCGGTGATCCTGGACAGGGCCAGCGAGATCGCGCCGAGCAGCTCGCCCCGCGCGTACAGCGGTGACGCCAGCACCGAGGTGACCCCGACCTGATCGGCGGCGGACATGGACTGCTCGCTCGGTGCCGGGTAGTAGCCCGCCTGGGTGTCGGGGACGACGATCGTCTCCAGGCGCGCCATGGCCTGCTGCGTGAAGTGGCCCGGCGGGTACTGGATGGCCTCGCCGACCCGCGCCCAGGTGCCGGGCTGCGGTTCCCAGCCTCCGGCGTGCGCGGCGGCCCGCCTGATCAGCTTGTCGCCGCTGAAGAGGTCGATGAAGCAGTGGTCGGCGAAGCGGGGGACGAGGATCTGCGCGACCTGCCGCAGGGTCGCGTCGAGCTCAAGCGAGCCCGCCAGCCGCTGGCCGATCCGCTCGAGGAGGCGGAGCCGGTCGGGCTCGCGCTGCGTGTCCCGCCGCCCGGCCTCGGTGATGAGCAGCACGATGCCGTCGATCTCGCCGGAAGCGGAACGCGCAGCGGCACCGCGAGTTCCCTGACGAACAGGAAGCTGCCGTCGCTCCGGTGGCCGGCGAACGTGTCCTCCCAGGCGACCCCGCGCAGCACCTGCCGGGTGATCTCCTCGACCCGGCCGGGCTCGCCTGTCGGGAAGCAGGCCGAGGCCGCTGAGCGGCTTGCCGAGCAGCGGTGCGGCCGCGAAGTCCAGGCGGAGCATCCTGGCAACGTATTCGTTTGAGAACACTACGTTGCCGGTCCGGTCCGCGACGATGACGCCGATCTCGGCCTGGCTCAGCACAAGTTCTGCCGGCAGGCTCTCGCTCCAGCGCGTCATTGTCACGCTCCGGTCACCGAACAGGTCTCCTGGTTACTCCTTGGACACGAACACGTGCGAGGCGACCTCGGCCGGCAGATCGGCGGATTCCGCCGCGTTTGCGCCGTCCTCGCCGCGTACGCGGACTCCGCCGTCAACTGCCCCGAGCAACACCTCGCGTCCGGGTTGTATCCCGGCCCGCTTCAGTTTAAGCATCAGGTCCAGATCACTTTGAAGTTGTTCGGTTATCCGCGTAACTGTGACCCTTACAGTCTCGCTGGTCCCGCGAGTAACATCGATCATCGTCGAATCATGGGCCGTCAGGGGCGCGCCGGCCTCCGCGACCAGCTCGTCGAGACCGGGGATGAGGTTGCCGTGCGGGCAGCGCTCGGGGTGGCCGAGCAGCTCGTACAGCCGCTGCTCGACGGACTCGGAGATGACGTGCTCCCACCGGCACGCCTCGATGTGCACCTCTTCCCACGGCATCTGGATCACGCTGACCAGCAGGCACTCGGCCAGCCTGTGCTTGCGCATCACGCGGGTGGCCAGCGCCCGGCCCGCGTCGGTGAGCGCCAGCTGCCGGTCTCCGGCCACGTGCAGCAGACCGTCACGCTCCATACGGGCGACCGTCTGGCTGACCGTCGGGCCGGATTGGGCAAGCCGCTCCGCTATCCGCGCCCGCAGCGGGACGATCCCCTCCTCTTCAAGTTCGAACACCGTGCGGAGGTACATCTCCGTGGTGTCGATAAGCCCATGGGCAGTCACTGAAACCTTCCTCCCAACAGTGATGCTACGCGCTTGCGCAACCACCGTGAGAAACCTGAGAAGACGGTCGTTCTATGCCTAAGGCGACAGCCGTTCGATGACCCAGCTGCCGTTCGAGCGCCGGTAACTCAGCCGGTCGTGCAGCCGGTTCGGCCGGGACTGCCAGAACTCGATCCGGTCGGGCACGATCAGGTACCCGCCCCAGAAGTCGGGCATCGGAACCTCGGTCCCCTCCGGCCACCGCGCGGACAGCTCCGCCACCCGGTCATCGAGCTCGGCGCGGGACGCGAGGACGGAAGACTGCCGCGACGCCCACGCGCCGATCTGGGACAGCCAGGGCCGCGAGTGATAGTACGGCTCGCTCTCCGCCATGCTCAGCTGCCGCGTCACGCCCTCCACGGTCACCTGGCGGCCAAGGCCGTACCAGGGGAACAGGGCGCAGCACCGCGGATCGGCCGCGAGGTCCCGTCCCTTGCGGGAAGTCCTGTTGGTGTAGAACGTGAAGCCCTCGTCGTCATGCGCCTTGAGCAGCACGGTCCGCGCGTGCGGCCCCTCCCCGGCGCCCCGAGGGTCGTCAGGACCATCGCGTTCGGCTCGGGCAGCCCGGCCGCGAGCGCCTCGTCGAACCAGAGCGTGAACTGCTTGATCGGGGAGCTGTCAAGCATCTCCGGATTCAACGTCCTGTTCATAAATGCAAATTTTTACACGAGCCCGGCCTGTCCGCGGCAGATGGCCTCGGCAGGTTCAATCAAGCCGACTCAGGTATCCCTACCGGGAAGAAACGAGAGGCCGATGTCCGATTTCAAGCCGGGCCTCGAAGGCGTCGTGGCGTTCGAGACCGAGATCGCCGAGCCCGACAAGGAAGGCGGCTCACTCCGCTACCGGGGCGTGGACATCGAGGAACTCGTCGGCCACGTGTCCTTCGGGCACGTCTGGGGACTGCTCGTCGACAACGCGTTCGCCCCGGCCTGCCGTCCGCCGAGCCGATCGACCTCCCGGTCAGCACCGGCGACGTGCGGGTCGACGCGCAGAGCGGCGTCGCGGCGCTCGGCGCGCGCTGGGGCCTGCGCCCGCTGCTCGACATCTCCCCCGAGCAGGCGCGCGAGGACGTCGGCCGGGCCTGCGCGCAGCTGCTCGCGCTCATCGCGCAGTCCGCGCGCGGCGCGGAACTGCCGCAGGTCCCGCAGCAGCTGGTTGACGAGGCGAAGACGGCCGCCGAGGCCTTCCTCGTCCGCTGGCGCGGCGAGCCGGATCCCCGGCACGTGAAGGCCCTGGACGCCTACTGGGTGAGCGCCGCCGAGCACGGCATGAACGCCTCCACGTTCACCGCGCGGGTGATCGCCTCCACCGGCGCCGACGTCGCCGCCGCGCTGTCCGGCGCGGTCGGCGCGCTGTCCGGGCCGCTGCACGGCGGCGCGCCTGCCCGGGTGCTGTACATGATCGAGGAGGTCGAGCGGACCGGCGACGCCGAAGGGTACGTGAAGTCCGTCCTCGACCGCCACGGCCGCCTGATGGGCTTCGGTCACCGGGTGTACCGGGCCGAGGACCCCCGGGCAAGGGTGCTGCGGCGCACCGCGAAGGAGCTCGGCGCGCCCAGGTACGAGGTCGCGCTCGCGCTGGAGACCGCCGCGCTCGCCGAGCTTCGCGCCCGCCGCCCCGACCGCGTCCTTGAGACCAACGTCGAGTTCTGGGCGGCGATCATCCTGGACTTCGCGCAGGTCCCGGCGGACATCACGCCGGCGATGTTCACCTGCGCGCGGACCGCGGGCTGGGCGGCGCACATCATGGAGCAGAAGCTGACCGGCCGCCTGATCCGCCCGTCGGCCCGCTACATCGGCCCCGCCCCCGCCCGTCCGTCGGTACGAGGTGCCGCCGACGTCCTGCCGAAGTCAGCGCGGTTCGTGCGCGACTGCTACGAACCACAGGGCTAACCTCAGCCACAGCGCGGGGGGCGGCGCGATCTTTGCGGCGTCCTCCCGTGGGGAGGCTATGGAGGGGCGAAGCCCTTCCATGCCGGGGGGTGCAGGGGGGTCGTCCCCCCGCAAGCAGTGCAGGGGTCGCCCCCGCGAGCGCACTATCTGTCGTGCCACTATCGTCATTCCCGAGAACCTCAAGCCGAAGGACGGACGGTTCGGCAGCGGCCCGACGAAGGTCCGCCCGGAGCAGGTCGCCGCGCTCGCGGCGGCGCGCGAGCTAGGAACATCGCACCGGCAGCCGCCGGTGAAGGATCTCGTGCGGCGGATCCGCACCGGACTGGCTGAGCTTTTCAGTCTCCCGAACGGGTTCGTGGTTTCCCTTGGCAACGGAGGCACCACCGCGTTCTGGGACGCGGCCATCTTCGGGCTGATTCAGGAACGGTCACAGCACCTGTCGTTCGGTGAGTTCTCCGGGCGGTTCGCCACGCTGGCCGGGCGCGCCCCGTGGCTGAAGGAGCCCTCGGTCATCAAGTCCGAGCCGGGCACGCACCCGCTGCCGCGGGCCGAGGCCGGGGTGGACGCCTACGCGCTCACCCACAACGAGACGTCCACCGGCGTCCGCATGGACATCCGCCGCCCGGCCGGCGCGGATCCGGGGTCCCTCGTGCTCGTCGACGCCACGAGCGCGGCCGGGGCGCTGCCGGTGGCCCCGGCCGAGTTCGACGTCTACTACTTCGCCCCGCAGAAGGTATTCGGCGCCGACGGCGGCCTGTGGCTGGCGCTGCTGTCCCCCGCGGCCCTGGCGCGGATCGACGAGATCGCCGCGAGCGGCCGGTACATCCCGGAGTTCCTGTCGCTGAAGGTCGCGGTGGAGAACTCCGTCAAGGACCAGACGCTGAACACGCCCGCCGTGTCGACGCTCGTGCTCCTGGCCACCCAGGTCGACTGGCTGCTCGAACGAGGCGGTCTTGCGCTGGGCACAGTCACGCACCACTCGTTCGGCGGAAATTCTTTATTCCTGGGCCGAGAAGTCGGGGTTCGCGACGCCGTTCGTGTCTGACCCCGCGATGCGGTCCCCCGTGGTGGGCACGATCGACTTCACCGACGCGGTGAGCGCCGACGCCGTGGCCGGCGTGCTGCGGGAGAACGGGATCGTGGACACCGACTCCTACCGCAAGCTCGGCCGCAACCAGTTGCGGATCGGCCTGTTCCCCGCGGTCGAGCCCGACGACGTGGCCGCGCTGACCGCGTGCATCGACTACGTCGCCGAGCGGCTCGTGTTAGTGCACGACGAGCCGATCAGCACCACGAGCACGAGCAGCCCGAGCACGGTCGGCAGCAGCCAGCGAGGCACCTTGTTCACGGTTCAGCGTATGCCGAGCCTTGTGCTTTTGCCCTCACCTCAAGGTTCCACTGGTCGGCACGCCAGAAGAATAAGCTCCGAGGGGGCGTGATGCGGCTGTTCGTCGGCCTCGCGCCGCCCGCGGCGGTCCTCGACGACCTGGACGCCGCGTGCGCGCCGCTGCGGGCCGGGCGCGAGGACCTGCGCTGGACCAGCCGTGAGCTGTGGCACATCACGCTCGCCTTCCTCGGCGAGGTAGGCGAGGAGAGCCTCGACCGGCTGCTGCCGCGGCTTGAGCGCGCGGCACGGCGGCACCTCGCGTTCGGCCTCAGCCTGGCGGGCGCGGGCGCCTTCCCGGGCCCGGCGCGGGCGAACGTGCTGTGGAGCGGGCTGTCCGGCGACCGGAAGGCCCTCGGGGAGCTGGCGATGTCGGTGAGCGCGGGCGCGCGGCGGGCGGGCGCGCCGCCGCCGGACGAGGGGCGCCGCTACCGGCCGCACGTCACGCTGGCCCGGTGCCGGATGCCCGCGGACGTGCGCTCGATCGTGGACGACTTGTCCGGGTACCAAGGGCCGGCCTGGACCGTCGAGGAGATCTACCTCATCCGCAGCACGCTCGGCGGGCCAGCCGCGCTACGAGACGCTCGGCACGTGGAAGCTGAAGGCCGGCTAGTCAGGACTGGCTGATTTTCTCCAGGATGGGGCGAGCGGCGCGCAGGATCTGGCGCTCGTCGGGGGTGAGCTCCTGCAGGCGCTGCGCCAGCCAGGCCTCGCGGCGGCGGCGGACCCGCTGCACCAGGTCCCGGCCGTCGTCGGTCACGGTGAGGATGACCTGCCTGCGGTCGGTGGCGTGCGGCTCGCGCCTGACCAGGCCGCGCTCCTCAAGCACCGCGATCACCCGGGTCATGGACGGCGGCTGGACCTTCTCGTGCTCGGCGAGCTCGCCGGGGGTCATCGAGTCGTGGCGCTCGAGCGCCGCGAGCGCCGCGAGCTGGATATCGGAGAGGACCGTCTCGGTCCCGCCAAGTCCAAGGCGCTCCACCCGGAGACGCCGCGCGAGCCTGCTGATCGAAATCCGCATAGCGGTCGCCAGCGCCGCGTCCGTTTGCATAGCTGCCTCAGGCATTCACCAAGTGTAGGAGTCATCTCGCGGAATTTGCCCGCCCGGGACGGGCCTGATACGATTTACAAGTTTTGCGGCCAGGCCGCCCGGGCGGGCAGCAGGCGGTACGGGGGTCGTCTCCCCGGAGGAGACCCCATGGTCGGCTAGCCTTGTTCCGTGAGCCAGAGTCGGCAGGTCGGTCCCGGAGAGCGGCGCCCGGCGCCACCACCAAGGGAAGCGGACGACCGCCAGGTGACCGCGACGCATCACGCTCGGCTGGGTGCTCGCGCTCGTCGTCCTGCTCTCCGTGCGCAGCGTGCTGCCCGCTGACGTCCGCTGGTGGGTGTGGACGTGCGCCTGCGGGGCGGTCGATGGGCCTGTTCGGGCTCTGGTACGTGCCGTTCCTCAAGCGCAGGCGGGCGCGGATCGCGGCGAGCGCCCGCCGCGAGCACTGAGCCGGAGGAATCCGGCGCTCAGCTCTCCGAGCCCGCCTCGGGGTACGTGTCACGGGACAACGGCTCGAACACGGTCTCCTCGACCGAGACGCCGGGCAAGTCCACCAGGTCGTAGCCGAACTCGTCGATCACCGGCGCGGCTCGCCTGCACGGCGGACCCGCTGAGCACGGCCTCCGAATGCGCGCCGCACCCGTGGTCCGACGAGACGACCCGGCCGTCGTCCGGGGCGAAGGCGTTGCCGCAGGCGCCGAAGAGCCGGCCGAGCCCGCCGCTGAGCGGGACGAAGAACCCGCAGCTCACGCAGGTGGCCGGCGCGGCATGGGAGAGCGGCGTGCGCGGCCCGTGGTCGCTCTCGTACCAGCGCTCCGCCGTGTCATCGCGGCCGAAGGCACGACAGCACGCGCGCGCGGCCCGGGGAGGGCAGCTCGGACGGCTCGGCCGGGCCGGCCTCGGCGTTCTCGGTGTCCGTCCTGGGCAGGAACCAGTCGGTTACCGCGTCGTCGCCGTCGAGTGTGACGAAGGGAACAAGTCGCTCATCGTCCGGGCTCGCGGGCAGCAGGTCGCCGATCCCGACGTCGCCGGGCAGCAGCCGGTCCTGCCAGGGCACCCACGCGGGCGCGAGCAGCGCGTCCGGGCCGGGCAGCAGGACGCTCTCGTCCACGGTCACGGTCTTGGACCGGGGCGCGCGCGCGACGGTGACCGCCCACCGCCAGCCCGCGTAGGCCCGGTCGGCGCACTCGAAGAAATGGGTGACCACGCGATCGCCCACGGCCTCAACGCCCAGATGGTCGCCGATCGCGTCCTGGCTCACCCCGGCCTCGTCCACTAGGGCCTGCCTGGCCAGGTCAACGGCGTCCGCGCAGACCTGGTCTGGTTCCTTCGCGCGGTTTCTGATCGTGCTCACGACTGCCAATTCTCGCTCCCGGAGCTCTCGCGGCGAGGGCCGGCCCGCAGGATCTCCCGCATAGGGCTCGTCGCAGTGCCGCTGACCAAGAATACTGTGAACATGCGGATGTCGGATGCGGTGCGGCGCACGGGCGATGCTGCCCGCGCGACGGGCCGCGCTTTCCGCACGGGCGGGCAGGCATCTGGCAGGGCGACCCGGCGGACGGCGGCCTCGTGCACCGGGTCACCGGTGCGCAGGGCGCCGGCCGGACCGGCCTCGGCACGCTCATCGAGATGACGGCGGTGAGCGGCGCGGCCGACGCGTTCGTGACCGTGGCGCTCGCCGGGACGATCTTCTTCAGCACGTCCGTGGACCAGGCCCGCGGCCGCGTGGTGCTGTTCCTGATCATCACGATGGCACCGTTCGCCGTGCTCGCGCCGTTCATCGGGCCGGCCCTGGACCGGATTCAGCAGGGCCGGCGGTTCGTGCTGGCCGGCACGATGCTGACCCGCGGCCTGCTCTGCTACGCCATGTCCGCGAACGTGGCCAACTCGGTGACGCTGCTGCCCGCCGCGTTCGGCATCCTGGTGCTGCAGAAGGCGGGCGGCGTCGTCAAGGCCTCGGTCACGCCGCGCCTGCTGCCCGCCGAGATCACGCTCGTCACCGCCAACGCGCGGTCCGGACTGATATCGATCGTCACCTCCACGGCGGCGGCCGTCCTCGCCGCCGGCGTGCAGATCGCGGGCGGCGCGGCCTGGACGCTGCGCGTCGGCACCCTGATCTACCTGGCCGCGATGATCCTCGCGTTCCGGCTGCCCGAGCAGATCGACGTCCCCGCCGCGGCGGCCCCCGCGCCCATGCCCGCGCCCGTCCGCGAGCCGCCGACCCGGCCGGACATGCCGCCCCAGACCCGGCCGGACATGCCGCGCCCGACGCTGCCGCTGCCGCCCGGCGAGCCGCCTTCCGCGCAGGGCGGCCACGGCTCAGCGGCGGTCCGCCAAGGGGCGTCCGGGACGCTGGCGCACGCTCGCCAGCGTCGGCCCCGTCGTCGCCGAGGCGATGACGGTCAACGCGGTGCTGCGCGCCTTCTCCGGCTACATCCTGTTCCTGCTGGCGTTCCTGCTGCGCAGCGTGGACCTGGGCACGATCTTCGGTCACGCCGTGTCGCACAACTTCGCCCTCGGCGCGCTTGCCCTCGGCCTGTCGGTGGGCAGCCTCGCCTCGATGATCCTCGGGTCCTTCTTCCGCGGCCGGGCACCGCAGCTGATCATGTTCTCCGTGCTGTTCGTCGCGCCGGTGGTGACGGCGCGTCTGCGCGTGGGGATTCGGCCTGCTGGCGGCCGTCGTCGTCGAGGCCACGGCGATCTTCTGCGCGAGCCTGGCCAAGCTCGGTCAGGACTCGATCGTCGGCCGGGAGATCGGCGACGAGATCCGGTCCTCGACGTTCGCGGTCTCCGAGACGCTCAACCAGGTGGCGAACGTGGCCGGCGGCCTGGCCGGCGTGCTCGTGTCGATGCTCAACAACGGGCAGGCCGGCCTGGGCATCGCCGCGGGCGGGCTGTTCGTGGCGGTGGTGCTGCTCGTCGCGACGGCGCAGGCAGCGGGTCAGGACCGCGGCCGCCTGGCCAGCGGCCTAGGGCTCGATGTCCTTCGCGACGGCCGTGAGGAGGCTCGCGATCTGCTTGGCTTCCTTCGGGTCCGGGTGCTTGCCGCGCCGGTAGGCGTCCGAGATCCCGTCGAGCAGCTTCATGAGGTCCTCGATGATCGGGATCATCTCGTCCGGCTTCTTGCGGGCGTGCTTGGCGACGGCGGCCGTGACGTTGGGCGGCGCCTCAAGGACCCGCACCTGCAGCGCCTGGGCCCCCTTGCGTCCTTCCACGATGCCGAACTCGACTCGCTGTCCCTTGCCCAGGGTGGTCGTCCCGGCAGGCAGCGCGGAAGAATGCACGAAGACCTCGCCCCCGTCATCGCGGGCGAGGAAGCCGAACCCCTTTTCGGCGTCATACCACTTGACCTTGCCGGTAGGCACGAGCAAGACCTCACGTCAGTAGAAACTTGGCATCCCGCGGGCCATGACCGCCGACAGGATGTAATGGGCGCTTTATAGGCTATCGGTACCACGAGGGTAATGGCAGCACGGTTATTCTGCCGCCAGCGCAGCCGCGGCGCCACCCGGGAAAGCGGGGGGTCACGGCCTCACACGTTCGGATGGTGCTGGGACGGGATCGCGTGCAAGGCCGTGAGTCCATTGGCGGATCTTCTTCAAGCCCCCAGTTCAAGATCGCACCATGGGCTATACCCAGGGCCTATGCACGAAAACCTATGGTCGCAGCTAGTGCTGCGACACGTGGCCGCTCGCGCCGTAGGCGATCGCGAGCACCACGACCACGATGACGATGATCCAGCCCCAGTGCTTGCCCGTAACGGGCAGCTTCATCTTCTGACGGCCCTTGGTCCAGAACCAGGCGACGCCGAGGCCGATGAGCACAAGCAGGACGATTCCGCTCACGTCTGTTCGCCTCCCGCGCCTCGTGCGGGGCACCGTCGGCCCGCTATCGAAGTCCTACTACTCGACATCTGAGACTACGCCAACTCGCTCGTTTCGTCTCGGTCCGCCGCTGCGCTCCGCGGCCGGGCGCGACAGTGCCCGTGGACGGCGGGGAGGACCGCCCACGGGCACTGGCGCTTGCTGCTGTCGCGCTAGCTGTGCGTGCCGGTGCTAGCTGTTGGTGCCGCTGATGCGTCGGCGTCGGCCGTCATGCTCGGGGTGGCCGTCATGCTCGGGCGTGGCGGTCATGCTGGGCGTGGCCGTCATGCTCGGGCGTGGCCGTCATGCTGGGCGTGGCGGTCGGGGTCGTGACCGGGACCTTGACCGGCGCCGACGAACAGCACCAGCTGGGCGATGAGCTTGCCCGTGCACGCGCTGGCCGAAGATGAACACCAGGTCACCCCGGGCGAGGGTCTTGGTCCTCATGTTCATCTTCATGTTGCCAGGCATCGACATGGTGCCGCCGGTCATGGCGGCCATCCCGGTCCTGCTGCCGCCGACGTTCAGGAACTTCGTGCCGTGGTTCACGTACCACAGTTGAAGCTGGTGGTTCGTGGACTTGATGACGAACGCGTTCCTTGTCCGCCGCGACCACGGTGCCGCGCTGCAGGGCGAGCGTGTGCGTGTGGAACGGCGATCATGTTGAACGTGCGCATCGGCGTCATCTGCGTCAGCGTGGCGAGCGACCTGCTCGGCGACTTGTTCCACCCGTTCATCGCCGACGACAGCGCCTGTGTCTCGCTGAGCGTGCTGGTGGCTGTATCCGGCGGACTGCGCGGCCAGGGTGCCGTTGTGGCTGGCGGCGACCGCCACCACGCCCGCCGCGCCGCCGCCCACGAGAACCGCCGCGGCGACGGCCAGGCGTACCCGCATGGATGCCCGGCGGATACCGCGCCTGTTGCGGCTTATCATCGATGCCTCCTTACCTGGACGTCGCCCGCCCCGCGCGCCCGTTGGGTTCTGACGGCACCGAGCCTGCCCCGCCGTCCGCCGGCGCGGCAGTGATTCAGCGGTCACGTAAGGAGCCCGTAGGGGTGATGACGTGCCGCTTACCGGTTGATGTCGGCTAACGGCACCCTCAGGTCAGCGCCCTGGGGGCCAGGACGGGCGCGGCCGGGGAGAACCCGCTGCGGACCAGTTCCTCGGCCTGGCTCGCCGGCATCGGCATCGCCAGCAGGTACCCCTGCCCGTAATGGCAGCCCATCGAGCCGAGCAGGTCCCGCTGTGCCTCGGTCTCGATTCCCTCGGCGACCACCTCGAGGTTGAGCGTCCTGGCGATCTGGACGATGCCCTCGGCGACGGCCAGGCGCTGGTCGGACTCGGCGATGCCCTCGACGAAGGACTTGTCCATCTTCACCACGTCGATCGGCAGGTCCCGCAGGTAGCTGAGAGAGCTGTAGCCGGTGCCGAAGTCGTCGATCGCCAGCCGCACGCCGATGGCTCTTCAGCTCCGCCAGGTCGGAGTGCAGCCGCTCGTCGCGGCGCAGCAGGGCGGTCTCCGTCAGCTCGAGCATGAGCGCCTGCGATTCCAGGCCCGACGAGGCGAGGACCTGCCGCACCGTGTCGGCGAAGCCGGCGTCGGCGAACTGGCGCGCCGACACGTTCACGCTGACGTACAGGTCGCGTCGCCTGGCCGGCGGGGCCCCGGCGAGCGGCGCCGCCCCGGCGCCGGCCTCCGCCGGCCCGGCTGGCGGCGCCGCGGCCCGGCGGAGCCGCGTGATGTCGGCCGTGGCCTGGCCGAGCACCCAGGAGCCGATCGCGATGATCTGGCCGGTCTCCTCGGCCAGGGTGATGAACTGGCTGGGCTGCATCATGCCCCACTGCGGGTGCGGCCAGCGGATCAGCGCCTCGAAGCCCGCGAGTTCCCCGGTGTCGAGTGCCACGATCGGCTGGTAGACGAGGGAGAAGGCGGACTTGGCCACCGCCTCTTCAAGCGCCTCCTGGATCTCCCGCCGCCTGATCAGGCCGGAGCTGAGCACCGGCTGGTAACGGCGCCACTGCCGCTTCCCGGCGGCCTTGGCCGCGTACAGCGCCAGGTCCGCGTGCCTGAGCAGCTCGTCGGTGTCGGTGCTGTCCTGGGTGGTGGCAACGCCGACGGTGACGGTGGTCGTCACCAGCCCGGTGGCGAGGGCGAACGGCTCGGCGAACGCGCCGACGATGCGCTCGGCGGCCGCCTCCACCGCGGCGGTGCTCTCCGCGCCGCCGACGAGCAGTGCGAACTCGTCGCCGCCGAGGCGCGCCGCGGTGTCGGACTCCCGGACGAGGGCGGCGAGGCGCGCGGCCGTCGGCGACCAGCAGCTCGTCGCCGACGCTGTGCCCCTTCGTGTCGTTGACGACCTTGAAATCGTCAAGGTCGACGAACAGCACGCCGGCGATCGTTCCCGTCCTCGCGGCCGCGGCCACCTGCTGGGCTATCCGGTCCTGGAACAGCAGCCGGTTGGGCAGCCCGGTCAGCGCGTCGTGGAAGGCCCGGTGCTTCAGTTCCTCCTCGAGCTTGTGCTGCGCCGTCACGTCCCGCAGCGTGAAGACCAGGCCGGCGACGTTCGGCTCGGCCCGCAGGTCACTGCACCTGGCCTGGATGCGGACGCTCCTGCCGTCCTGGCGGGTGATCTCCCGTTCCACGACGCGCGGGCCGAACCTCGCGCGCTCGCGCAGCCGCATGAAGGTGCGGGCGAAGTCGTCGCGGTCCTGCTCCGCGACCAGGTCCCACAGGTGCTCGCCTTCCACGGTGACGTCGCCGAAGATGGCCGCGGTCGAGGGCGTCGCGTACTTGACGGTCCCGTCGTCCGCGACGATCACGATGGCGTCCGAGGCGTCCTGGACGAGGGCACGGAAGTAGGCCTCGTTGCGCTGGCGGATCGCCTCCTGGCGGAGCATGACGCTCTCCAGGGTGAGGGCCACCTGGTGCGCGAGGATCTCCAGGGTCGCGGAAAGGTCGGCGAGGGTCCGCTGCTCCCCGAACACCGCGATCAGGCCGATGGGGGTGTCGCCGGAAGGCCGGTCCTTGAGCACGAGCGGGCAGAGCAGCATCCAGTCGGCGCCGGGGCGGGCCGTCCTCGCCTGCTCGGGCAGCTCGCGCATCGGGGTGAGGCTCGGGGCCGTCCCGGCACCAAGCGACAGCCACGACTCGGTCAGCTGGCCCACGTGCTTGCCCCGCGCCGGGTCGGTGTCGCGGTCCACGGCGCGGAGCGTCCCGTCGATCCGCACCCCGAGCAGCGCGTCGCCTTGCGAGTGCCCGCCGAGCAGGGCGTCGACCGCGTCCTTCACGGCGCCGGCGACCTGCGGTACGTCCGCCGTCGTCACCAGCGCCAGGCTGGCCTGGCGCAGCACGCGCTCCCGGTCAAGCGCACGACGGTGCGACGCGGCCGCGTCCCACAACCGGGTCAGCACGAGCAGGTACAGGATCGCGGAGAACACCGCGATCACGCTCACGTCGGTCGTCGCGCCCCCTGGCAGGTCGGTGAGCAGCACGACCGGGGCGATGAGCGAGGCGAGCATCAGCAGGGCCAGCCTGACCGGCGAGACCTCCACCTGCTGCCTTGGCACCGGCTCGGTCAGCCGGGTCATGCTCGGGTGCAGCGCCGCGGCGCCCCACGCGGAGTAGAACAGGGCCCAGCCGAGGTCGACGACGGACCCGTTGCGGAACGACCCGTGCAACTGGATCGCGCCGAAGGCCGTGTCCGACACCAGGCAGGCGACGGCGCCCAGGGTGAGCAGCTGGACGCACCTGGTCCGTCCAGACCCCGGCGCGAGCAGCCTGCGCGAGCAGGGCGAGCATCAGCACGTCGCCGAGCGGGTAGGCGATCGCGACGCTCTTCTGCAGCCCGGTCAGCGCCGGGTTGTGCACGTAGGGCCGGATGAGGAAGGTCCACGACAGCAGGGCGACGCCGGCGGTGAGCGTCAGCGCGTCGATCAGGCTGCGCCGGTCGCCGTCCGGGGTGCGCCAGTAGATGAAGATCAGCAGCGCCGGCGGCGGCCAGCGCGTACTCCGACAGGTAAAGCACGTCCGCGAACGACGGGAAAGGGAAGCACCACCCTGAGCTTCGCCGCGATCAGGAAGCTGAGCTGGCCGGCCGCGAAGCTGGCGAGCGCGGCCGCGAGCAGCAGCCAGGGGACCTTGCGGGCGGGCCGGTTGAGCAGCACGCCCGTCAGCACGGCGGCCACTCCGCTCAGGCTGATCAGGCCCCAGGCTTCGATGCGCTGGTCGCTCTTGTCGTAGTACACCGCGATGAGCAGCGCGATCCAGGCGGCGTAGCCACCGAGAACATACCGCTTCGTTTCCACGGCATTCCTCCCGGGCTCGCCGTATTCTCGCTTAATTAATCGATCCCCGCAGCTGCAATCTACCCGCTTTTCCACGACTCGACTGCCTGCCAGTTTACTGGAATATGTGGCAAATTACGGCAATTAGGGCGGGGGTTGCCGACAGGCGCTGCGGGCAGGAAATGAGATGGATGGCAATCCTGTCGGCGCATTTCCGGACATCGCATAGGAAATTATCCGTGATCATCGTGGACCGGCCAGGTGAGGCACCAGATGCCTTCGTTGTCCTAGTAAACCACCTTGGCCAGTACGCGCTCTGGCAGGCGGAACTCGACGTGCCGCCGGGCTGGCGCCGCCGGACGCCCGTCATGTCAAGGAGCCAGTGCCTGGAAGCCATCGAAGGCTCGTGGAAGGACATGGCCCCCGCTACCACCCGCGCGGCGCACCGCGAGGACGGCGGCCGGTTCGTTCATGAGCTCTTCGCGGAGCAGGCGGCCCGGCGCCCGGAGGCGAGCGCCATCGTGACCGGCAGGACCCGGGTGACCTACCGCGAGCTCGACGAGTCGTCGAGCCTGCTGGCCCACCACCTGGTCAGGATCGGCGTGGGCCCGGAGCGGGTGGCCGGCGTTCACCTGGAGCGGGGCGCCGACTTGATCCGCGCCATCCTCGCCATCATGAAGGCGGGCGGCGGCTACCTGCCGCTTGACCCGTCGCTCCCGGCGGAGCGCCTGGCCCGGGTGTGCTCCCAGGTAACCCCGGCGGTGGTGATCACCGCGGAGGCGGCAGCGTGGCCGGGAACCGGGACGCGGCTCCTCCCGCTCGGTGAACTCGCCGGGAGCCTCGCCGGCCGTCCCGCCGCCAGTCCGGGCACCCGCCCGCACCCGGACAACCTCTGCTACGTCATCTACACCTCGGGCTCCACCGGCGACCCCAAGGCGGTCGCGGTCAGCTTCGGCAGCCTGGCCTGCGTCGTCGGCGAGATGGCGCGCGAGTACCAGGTCAGCGAGGACGACCGGGTCGGGCAGGTCGCCGCCATGGCCTTTGACACGTTCCTTGAGCAGGTGTTCACCGCGCTGACGGCGGGCGCGGCGCTCATGCTGCCGCCGCCCGGCACCCTGGCGCCCTCGGACCTGCTGCGCGGCATCGAACGCAAGCGCGTCACCGTCATCGACCTGACGCCCGCCTACTGGCACCAGGTGCTCGCGCTCGCAGTGCCGGCCGACGAGCGGCTGCGCTCTGTCCGGCTGATGATCACGGGCGGCGAGATGGCGAGCCCCGCCGACTGCCGCGCCGCGCTCGCGGCGGCTCCCTGGGCCCGGCTGCTGAACGCCTACGGGCTCACCGAGACGACCATCACCTCGGCGCTCTTTGACGTCGGCGCCTGGCTTCCGGCGGCGGACCCGCAGGCCGCCGTGCCCGTCGGCCGGCCGGCCGGCCACGCGGAGATCATGGTCCTTGACGGGAAGCTGCACCCGGTGCCGGCCGGGACCGAGGGAGAGGTCTACATCGCCGGCCGCGGGGTCGCCCGGGGCTACCTCGGGCGGCCCGCGCTCACCGCCGAGCGGTTCCTGCCCGACGCGAGCGGCGCTCCCGGCGGCCGGATGTACCGTACCGGGGACATGGGGCGCTGGCTTGAGGACGGCAGCCTTGAGGTCGCCGGGCGCGTGGACCGCCAGCTCAAGGTGCGCGGCTTCCGGGTGGAGCCCGGCGAGATCGAGAGCGTCCTCGCCGGGCACCCCGACATCGACCAGGTGTCGGTGATGGCGTCGGGGCGCGGCCCGGGCGACACCCGGCTGGTGGCCTACTACACGCCGAGGGCCGGCGCGGCGGAAGCCCCCCCGCACCATCCGCCGGCCGCGAGCCTGCGGCGCTACCTGCTTGACCGGCTGCCCGGCTACATGATCCCGGCCGCGTTCATCCCGCGCCATCCTGCCGCCGGGCGCGGCCCCCGGCCCGCACCAGACGGCGAGGGAGAACACGGGCCCAGCGACGGACACAGCGAACGGCACACGCCGACGCAGGCGGGACTGTCCGCCCTGTGGGCCAGCCTGCTCGGCCGCGACCACGTGGAGCTTGACGACGACTTCTTCGCCCTCGGCGGCAACTCGCTGCTCGCCGCGGAGATGCTGGCGCACACGCGGTCCATCTTCGGCATCTCGGCGGACTCAGTGCGGCCGCTTACCCGCTGCCTGCTGCGCGACCCCACGCTGCGCGGATTCGCCGCCGCCGCGGCGGACGCCCGGGCCGGGAAGCTGAGCGCCGACGGCGACCAGGCCGAGGTCGACTTCGCCCGCGAGACCCGGCTGGAGCGTCAAGGTACGCCTGGAGGCGGCACCGTCGCGCCCGAGGCCGCACTGGCGCGACCCAGGTGACGTCCTGCTCACGGGGGCGACCGGGTTCCTCGGCGCCCACCTGCTGAGCGAGCTGCTCGCCACCACCGGCGCCCGGGTGCACTGCCTGGTCCGCGCGCGCGACGGCGCGTCCGCGCTGTCCCGCATCAGGCAGGCAGCCGGGCGCTACGAGCTCCCCGTGCCGCCCGCTGACCGCGTCGTGCCGCTGGCCGGCGACCTCGCCGGGCCGCTGCTCGGGCTTTCCGACGCCGGCGTTCCGCGACCTCGCCCGCGGCATCGACCTCATTTACCACGTGGGCGCGCTGGTGAACTTCATCTACCCCTACCAGGACCTGCGGGCCGCCAACGTGGCGGGCACCCGCGAGGTGATCCGGCTGGCCGGCCTGTACCGGGGGATACCGGTGCACTACGTGTCCACCACCGCGGTGCTCGCGAGCCTCGGCGTGGCGGGCACCCGCACGGTGACCGAGGAAACGCCGCTCGCGCACCCCGAGCTGCTTCGCATGGGGTACGTCGAGACGAAGTACGTGGCGGAAGAGCTCTTGCGGGCCGCGGGCCGCGCGGGCCTGCCGGTGGCGATCTACCGGCCGCTTGACATCGTCGGCAGCGTGCGCACCGGCGCGTGGAGCACCACGACCGAGATGGCCGCGCTGATCAGGTTCATCGCCGACACCGGCCTGGCTCCTGACATTGACCTCTCGCTGGACTTCGTCGCGGCCGACGTCTGCGCGGCGGCCATCCGCCATATCTCCGTCACCCAGGGCGCGACCGGGCGCACCTACCATCTCGCCAGCCCGGAGAACGCCCCGCTCGGCGTCCTGGTCGGCCGGCTGCGTGACCGCGGTTACCGGATCGCGGAGCTGCCTTTCGCCGACTGGGTCCGGGAGCTCGCGCGGCGGGCCGCCCGTGACCCGTCGCAACCGATGGCGGCCTTCCTTCCGCTGTTCGTGGACCGCGGCCCGGCCGGCCTCACGGTGGCGGAAATGTACCTGAACCAGGTTTTCCCCGCCTACACCAGGACCAATACCGAGCACGCGCTGCGCGGTAGCGCGATAGCCTTCCCGCCGGTCAGCGGCCCGCTCCTTGACCGCAACATCGACCAGCTGATACGGACCGGCTACCTGCCTGCCCCGCCGGCTCCCCTGCAGGCACATGCCGGCTAACCACTATCCGGACTGGGAGTCGTTCAAGTTCCCCGCGGGCTCGCCTGCCGCTGGCCCAGCCGACGGTCCGGTGGCCTTCTGCGCGGACCTGAGCCCGGCGAGCGTGCTCGGCGCCTACCGGCGGGGGGTCATCCCGCTGCCCGCCTCCGACGAGTACTTCAGGACCCTCAACGAGGTCCGTTACGAGGACCAGGTGGCGGACGGGCGCGATCGCCGTCGTCGGCGGCGACCGCGGCGACCCGTACTGGGCCGCGTGGTGGTCGCCCGACCCGCGGCCGGTGATCGGCGCGGGCGGCGTGCACCTCGGCCGCAACGTCAGGAAGCGGCTGCGCCGCGACGGGCTCAGGACCACCGCCGACGCCGCGTTCGGGCAGGTCGCCGAGGCCTGCCGGGCGGGCCGGGAGCCCCGCTGGCTCACCGACGCGCTGCTTGGCTCCCTCACCGAGCTGCACCGCCAGGGCTGGGCGCACAGCGTCGAGGTGTGGCTGGACGAGGACCTGGTCGGCGGCGCGATGGGAATCGGCATCGGCGGCGTGCTGAGCGGGGACTCGCTGTTCGGGCGGCACCAGGGCGCGGCCGCGATCGCCGTCGCCGACCTGCTGGCCCGCCTGGAAGCGGCGGCGGGACGATCGTCGACGCGCAGTGGGACAGCCCGTTCCTGCGCTCGCTCGGCGCCGCGCCGATCGCCCGCGAGCGTTACCTCGAGCTGCTCGACGGCCCGGCGGAGCCGATAGCACTGCCAGCGCTCTCGCTGCCCGCGCTCCGGCTGCTGGCGTGTTGCACTCGCCCAGGACACGACATATCTTGATCTGTGTCTAGATGGATGAAAGGTGGCAACATGGGGGCCTGGTACACGGCCCGCGGGTACCGCTTCGACTGACGGTGCTTCCTCTCCGCTGCCGCCGCGCGACCGTCCGCCTCGGTGCCCTACAGCAACGGGATGGCCGCTGGCGCTGGCCACAGCGGCCGTGAAGTGAGAAAATGCGGGGATGGGCGATTATCCGGGCAACCCCGCGCAGCAGCTCGCCAAGGCGTGGCAGGCCGCGGCGGGGGTACTAGGCCAGTGGCGTGAGCAGGTATCGGCAGCGACCTCCGAGGCCGTGGACAAGCTCGACCCGGTGGCCCGCGCCGCCGTGGACGCCTTGCGCGCGGCGCTCGCCGGCGACTGGGGCGCCTGCCAGTGCCCGTGCGTTACCGCGCACCCCGAGGACAAGGGCGTCTGCGACCACAGCGCCGTCATGACCCGGCGGCTAGGCGACACGGACCTGCCGCTGTGCGCGCCCTGCGCCGTCGCCCAGGGCGTCGCCGAAATGCCTTCCTAGGGATTCCAGGCACTCCGCTAAAGGTCGTGCTTGCGTTCCAGGTAGCTCAGTGCCGCCCAGCCGAGCGGGCACCGGGAGCCAGAAGGTGATCAGGCGGAACAGCAGGACGGCGCTGACCGCGACCCCGCCGGGCACGCCCGCGGCGGTGAGCCCCGCGGTCAGCGCGGCCTCCACCGCGCCGAGGCCGCCCGGGGTGGGGATGATCGAGCCGAGCGCGCTCCCGGTCAGGTACACGACGCCGATCTTCGCGATGGGCACCGAGCCGCCGAACGCCGCGACGCACGCGGCCAGGCACGCGATGTAGGCGAGGCTGAGCAGGAGCGCGCCGCCGACTCCCTCGATGAGCTTGCGCGGATCCTGCGCGACCTCAACCAGCCGCGGCAGCACCTGGCCGAAGGTCGGCGCCACGCGCGCGCGCACCAGGCGCCGTCCGGCCGGAAGGGCGAGGACCGCGCCCGCGAGCAGCAGCAGGCCCGCTACCACGAAGTACGACCACGTCGGCGGCCTGATCGGGCTCTTGTCTCCCGTCCCGCGATCGCGCCGAAGGTGGCGAGCAGCAGGATGTGCAGGGCGAGCGCCACCACCTGGGAGACGGCGATGCTGGCCACCGCGACCGGTGACGGGATCTTCCTGCGCTGCAGGAACCGGACGTTCAGCGCGACGCCCCCGACGGCGGCAGGCGTCACCAGCGTGACGAAGGAGCCTGGCCAGCTGGACGAGGAGGGTGCGGGTGAAGCCCAGCCGCTCGGCGACGAACCCGGACACGGACAGCGTCGCGCCCGCGTACGTCAGCGCGGACAGCGCCAGCGCCGCGATGCCCCAGCGCCAGTCCGCCGATTCGAGTAGCCGCCGGAGGCTGGTGTGGGCGAGCTCGCCGGCGAGCAGGTAGACGGCGGCGACGCTCGCCACCAGCGTCACCAGGGTGCGCGCGCGGATGCGCTCCAGCTGGACGGGCACGACATCGCCGCTGGGCACGGCCGCCTGCAGTGCCTTGCGCAGGGCCGGCAGCACGTCGCGGTGGCGGCGCAGCGCGTGCCGGGTGGAGCGGACCAGCGCGACCGGCTGCAGCAGCGGGAGCACGGCGGCCAGCCCGTTCTCGTCGAGCTTCTCGACCGCCAGCTGCGCGGACTTCTCCGGTCCCACGTGCAGCGCGAGCTCAAGGATGAGCTGGGCCAGGTCCAGGCGTATCTGCAGCTCGCTGGCGGCCACGTCGCCGTCGCCCGGGTCAAGCAGCATGACCTGCCCGTCGGGCGTGAACATGATGCGGTCGGCGGTGAGCCCGCGGTGGGCGACGTGGCAGGCGTGCAGCTGGGTCACCGTGTCCCAGACGCAGCTGAGCTCCGTCGTCGGTGCACTGGGCCCGCTCCGCCAGCGTGGTCCCCTCGCAGTGCTCGTACGCCAGCACGGCGGCCTCGGATCCGACCCGCACCACGGTCCGCAGCCGCGGCGTGGGCACGTTCGCGTCCTGCGTCGCGTAGGAGAGCAGCGCCTGGCGCTCGACCGTCCGGTCGACGGACAGCGGCACGCCGCGCGCCACCTGTCCTCGCACCCGGACCAGGCGGTAGAGCCGGTAGAACGTGCCGGCCGCCTGCTGGTCCCGGTCGAACACCACCACGTCGAGCTGCGCCGCCGTCCCGCGTCGCCACCGCGTAGTGCCTGGACCCGGCCACGCCGGCGCTGGACTGGGACACCCGCTTGATGGCCGTCACCGCCAGGTCCCCGGCGGACAGGGCCGTGGCGATCTCGAGCGCCGGCGGCCGCTGCGACGCCGAGCCCGCGCCGTACCGGACGGCCAGGCCGATGGCCCGGCCGGCCAGCAGCGTGATCAGGATGGAGAGCCCGGTGATGTTCAGGACGGCGAGCTGCACGACCGCGTACACGCCGATCGCCAGGCTCAGCGCGTTCCGCCAGCCCGGCCGGCCGGTCAGCCCGACCATCGTGATGAAGGCGACCAGGCCGACCAGGTAAGGGTCGAGGGCGTTGGCGTGGCTGGCGCCGGGAGTGCGACATGATGATCGCGTAGTAGAGCCGCCCGGCGGCGGGGCGCCGGAGCAGGATGTTGGCGACCTCGGCGGCCGCGCCGGCCACCAGGCCGGTCGCCGCCGCCTCGATGAGACGGCGCGCCTGGCGCCGGACGAGCAGGCTGACGGCGAGGCCCACCGGCAAGATGAACAGCGCGAACAGCGCGATCGGCGGGGCAACGGTGAGCAGGGCAGGCGGCAGCCGCTTGCTGGCGCCGACGATGTCGGTCTCCACCCCCGTCGTGGTGGCGCTGGCGGCGACGGCGGCCACGGCCAGCACGACGATCCAGAAACAGGTGATGACGCAGCGCAGCGCGTCCACCGGCTTCCGGATTCGGCGCTCCAGGTGGTCACTGACCTGGATCACGGGGGGCTGCAACACGGGATGATCGTACTGAACCGGCCCTTTACCTTGGTTACGCCGGGGACGCGAATGAGACGCGAAAACGGCCCGGGTCACGCGTTACCCGGGCCGTTTCGCGTTCTCGAAGCGAGAAGACTGGACTTAGAAGTCCATGTCCCCGCCGCCACCGGGGGCAGCAGCCGGAGCAGCCTTCTCGGGCTTCTCCGCGATGACCGCCTCGGTGGTGAGGAACAGCGCCGCGATGGACGCCGCGTTCTGCAGCGCCGAGCGGGTGACCTTCGCGGGGTCGATGATGCCGGCCGCGAACATGTCGACGTACTCGCCGGTCGCCGCGTTCAGGCCCTGGCCCGCGGGCAGGGTCTTCACCTTCTCGACCACGACGCCGCCCTCAAGGCCGGCGTTGACCGCGATCTGCTTCAGCGGCGCCTCGACGGCGACGCGCACGATCTGCGCGCCGGTCGCCTCGTCGCCCGACAGGTCCAGCTTGTCGAAGGCGGTGCGGGCGGCCTGCAGCAGCGCGACGCCGCCGCCGGGCACGACACCCTCCTCGACCGCGGCCTTGGCGTTGCGCACCGCGTCCTCGATGCGGTGCTTGCGCTCCTTGAGCTCGACCTCGGTCGCCGCGCCCGCCTTGATGACGGCCACGCCGCCGGCCAGCTTGGCCAGCCGCTCCTGCAGCTTCTCGCGGTCGTAGTCGGAGTCGGTGTTGTCGATCTCGGTGCGGATCTGGTTGACCCGGCCCGCGATCTGGTCCGCGTCACCGGCGCCGTCGACGATCGTGGTCTCGTCCTTGGTCACGACGACCTTGCGCGCCCGGCCGAGCACGTTCAGGTCGACGCTGTCCAGCTTGAGGCCGACCTCTTCGCTGATGACCTGGCCACCGGTGAGGATGGCGATGTCACCGAGCATGGCCTTGCGGCGGTCGCCGAAGCCAGGGGCCTTGACCGCGACGGACCGGAAGAGCCCGCGCATCTTGTTGACCACCAGGGTCGCCAGGGCCTCGCCGTCGACGTCCTCGGCGATGATCAGCAGGGGCTTGCCGGACTGCACGACCTTGTCGAGCAGCGGGAGCAGGTCCTTGTTGGCCGAGACCTTCGAGTTGACCACGAGGATGTACGGGTCCTCGAGGACCGCCTCGAGACGCTCCGGGTCGGTGACGAAGTAAGGCGCGATGTAGCCCTTGTCGAAGCGCATGCCCTCGGTGAGCTCAAGCTCAAGGCCGAAGGTGTTGCTCTCCTCGACGGTGATGACGCCTTCCTTGCCGACCTTGTCCATGGCCTCGGCGATCATCTCGCCGATCGCCGGGTCCCCGGCCGAGATGGACGCGGTGGAGGCGATCTGCTCCTTGGTCTCCACGTCCTTGGCGAGCTGCGACAGCTGCTCGCTCACGGCCTCGACGGCCGCCTCGATGCCGCGCTTGAGCGACATCGGGTTGGCGCCGGCGGCGACGTTCCGCAGGCCCTCGCGCACCAGCGCCTGGGCGAGCACGGTCGCCGTCGTCGTGCCGTCACCGGCAACGTCGTCGGTCTTCTTCGCTACTTCCTTGACTAGCTCGGCACCGATCTTCTCCCACGGGTCCTCGAGCTCGATCTCCTTAGCGATGGACACGCCATCGTTGGTGATCGTGGGGGCTCCCCACTTCTTCTCGAGTACCACGTTCCGGCCCTTGGGGCCGAGGGTTACCTTCACGGCGTCGGCAAGCTGGTTCATGCCGCGCTCGAGGCCGCGCCTGGCGTCCTCGTCAAACGCGATCATCTTCGCTGCCATTAGTTCCAGTCCTCCGTGGCGTACGTTAGGACCGGCCGACGCCCGCGACGGACGGCACGCCACACGGCAGTCCTTTCCTGCCGCCTAGCGGTACCTCATCGCCCGATCCCGCCGTTGTGGTTGTCACTCTCACGGGGAGAGTGCCAAGTCCCATGTTTAGCACTCTCATAGGGAGAGTGCAAACGCTAGGGCCTCGTGCTGGGCGTTCGCCCATTCGGCACGGCCCCGCCCCGCGAACGCGTACAGTGAACTACGCACAGAACAGCTCGGGTAACCGCCCGCCCCTTCGAGAGGGTTTGTTACTTTTCCGCCATGAAAGCTCTCGTCCTATCCGGCGGCTCCGGCACGCGCCTGCGCCCGATCACGCATACCTCAGCGAAGCAGCTAGTCCCGGTGGCGAACAAGCCGGTGCTGTTCTACGGGCTTGAGGCGATCGCCGACGCCGGGGTAACCGAAGTCGGCATCATCGTCGGCGACACCGCGCCCGCGATCGAGGCCGCCGTGGGCGACGGCTCGAAGTTCGGCATCAAGGTCACCTACATCAGGCAGCAGGCGCCCCTCGGCCTCGCGCACGCGGTCCTGGTCGCCAGGGAGTTCCTCGGCGACGACGACTTCGTCATGTACCTCGGCGACAACTTCATCGTCGGCGGGATCACCAGCCTGGTGGAAGAGTTCACCGCCACCCGCCCGGACGCGCGGATCATGCTGGCCCGGGTGAGCGACCCGCGGTCGTTCGGCGTGGCCGAGCTTGACGACGTGACCGGCCGGGTCAAGAACCTGGAGGAGAAGCCGAAGGAGCCCAAGAGCGACCTGGCCCTGGTCGGCGTCTACCTGTTCACCACGGCGATCCACGAGGGCGGTCGCCAGCCTCACCCCGTCCTGGCGCGGCGAGCTGGAGATCACCGAGGCCATCCAGTGGCTGCTGGACAACGGCCGCACGGTCAACTCCACCACGATCACCGGGTACTGGAAGGACACCGGCAACGTCACCGACATGCTCGAGGTGAACCGCCTGGTCCTTGAGGGCCTTGAGCCACGGCTCGACGGCGCGGTAAGTGACGACTCCGAGATCATCGGCCGCGTCGTCGTCGAGCCCGGCGCGACGGTAACGGGCTCGCGGATCGTCGGCCCGGTGATCATCGGCGCCGGCAGCACGGTCACCGGCTCCTACATCGGCCCGTTCACGGCCATCGACGAGGGCTGCTCGGTCGACGACAGCGAGATCGAGTACTCCATCGTGCTGTCGCGCGCCTCCATCCGCGGCGTCCGCCGGATCGAGGCCTCGCTGATCGGCCACGACGCGGAGGTAACCCCCGCGCCCCGGGTCCCGCGGGCGCACCGGCTCGTCCTCGGCGACCACAGTAAGGTGCAGATCAGCTCATGAGGGTGCTGGCATGACCCGCTGGCTCGTGACCGGCGCGGCCGGGATGCTCGGCCGTGACCTGACGGCGCTGCTCGCCGCGCGGAACGAGGAGTTCACCGCCCTCGCCCGCGCCGACCTCGACCTCACCGACGCCGGCTCGGTCACGGCGGCGGTCTCGTCGGTCAAGCCCGACGTCGTCGTCAACTGCGCCGCCTGGACCGCCGTGGACGCCGCCGAGGACCACGAGGCCGAGGCCCTGGCGGTCAACGGCCACGGCGCGGGCAACCTGGCCGCCGCCTGCGCCAGCACGGGCGCCCTGCTCGTCCACCCCTCGACGGACTACGTCTTCGACGGCCACGCGCGCGCCCCGTACGCCGAAGACGCGCCGACCGCCCCCGCCGGCGCCTACGGCCGCACCAAGCTGGCCGGCGAGCAGGCGGTGCGCGCCGCGCTCCCGGACGCGAGCTACATCGTCCGCACCGCCTGGCTGTACGGCGCCCACGGCAAGAACTTCGTCAAGACGATGCTCCGCCTGGCCGGGAACGGCACCGCCCCCGGCGTGGTCGCCGACCAGCACGGCCAGCCCACCTGGACGGCCGACGTGGCCGCGCAGGTCTACGCGCTGATCGCGAACGCCGCCCCGCCCGGCGTCTACCACGCGACAAGCTCGGGCCAGGCAACGTGGTTCGCCTTCGCCGAGGAAATCTTCGCCCTGTACCAGGACCAAGCCGAAATTCAGCACCAAATCGACAATTCAGAACGAGTGCGGCTGACTCCCCGGCCGATCACCACGGCCGACTACCCGACGCCGGCGAAACGGCCCGCCTACAGCGTCCTCGGCCACGACGCCTGGCACGCGGCAGGCATCGCAGCCAATCAGCGACTGGAAAGACGCCCTGCACCGCGCCTTCCCCGAAATCCTGGCCAAGGCCGACGCCTGAGCCCGGACCACACCCATTCACGCCCTTTAGGCAGGCTCACGCTCTATAACGGCGAACGTCACGACCTCTGGTGACGCGGGCCACACCACCCGGGCCACGCCACCCGGGCCACGCCACCCGGGCCACACCACGCGGGCCATGACCGCCCGGAAGTCTCGGACGCGAAGATGACTCACTAAGTGCGGCCGCCGCGCCGGGCCCATTGCCATTGGGCCTGGCGCTCCGCCTTGCGCGCCGCCCCGGCCCGCTCCGCCTCGGCGCAGCCCCGCCACCCCGGCCAGCACCGCCTTAGGCGCAGCCCCGCCACCCCGTCCCGCTCCGCCTTGGCGCCGCCCTCGCATCATCCCCGCCCGGCGGTTATTGCGTAAGATCCGGGCATCGCGAAGAAAGAGGTGTGCTATCACGCACCGAAACTTACGCAATGCCCGGATCATTCGCGATCATCGCGCAATTTCACTTAGCATGTTCCGCCTCAAGCCGCCCGACTCGGCGGAAACCGGTGCGACGCTCTCGGTCCCTACCGTCGACTGCCCTTCCAAGAGGTATACCGATTTCGGCGGGCACAAAACGGCGAAAATCAGGGCGGCGCGTGACGCTACCTCGGTATACCTTGCCCGCGAACGACCGCCAGCATGCTCAACTCGAGGCCAAAGCGGCGTCGGATCATGACGGGCGAGGGCGCAGGCCGCCCCGGCCATACGTCGCAGGGAGAGTAATAGCTGAGCCTTACAAGAGTCGGCCGCCCTCGTTCGGTATCGGCACGCTCTTGACTTTTGCCCTTGCTTTGCTTGCTTTTGGCCTTGCGAGCTTTGGACTTTGACTTTGGGTCTGGCCTTTGGGTCTGGCCTTGCTGACTTTGACTTTGACTTGGAATTTGACTTCAGCCACGGGCCGGGAAACAGGCGCGGGACGCCGGGGAGATTAGCCCGCGGCCTTCCGAAGGAGCGCCGCGGGTAATCTCCCCGGTGGCCAAGCCAGTCGCCCGGCTTTTGACTTTGAAGTTGACTTTGACCGCCGACTTCGACCGCCGATTTCGACCGAGCTAACTCAGTCCGAGGAGACCGGCTCCGGCGGTGGAGGCTGCGGTGGAGGCTGCGGCAACGTCTTCGCTGAATCTGGCGAAGAGAGTCGCGGCAGGCGAAACGCGGCCGCGCCCGCGACGAGCAGGTCGCTGATGGTGTTGACCGCGCGGGAGACGAGGGCCACCGCCACCGCCGCGTCGTGGCCGACGAGCGGGCTGAGGGCGAGGATCAGCAGCACGTCGCGCGCTCCCACGCCGGCCGGGGCGAAGACGATGACGAAGCCCACGCACCAGGCGAACGCGTAGCCGCCGAGGGCGATCAGGATGGTCCGGCCGACCGGGGCGCCCAGCTTGTCGGCGAGGATCCAGATCTGCGCGCCGTTGGCGACCCAGGCGAGGAGCGACCAGGCAAGCGCCTTGCTCAGCACCGTGAGCGTGACCGGCTGGTCCAGGCCCGGCCGCTTGATCAGCTTGAAGAGCCGGTTCAGCAGCGGGTTGAGCACCTTCGGGTACAGGCAGACCAAGATCACCGGGACGAGGATGAAGACCCAGTCGTAACCGGCGGAGTAGTGGGCGAAGGGCAGCGTCGCGGCGGCGACGAGCAGCCCGCTGGCCAGGGACACGACCATCGTCAGGACCGAGGCGCTCGCCGACCGCGTGCGGGGCACCTTGGCTCTGGCGCCAAGTTCCATCTGGGTCAGGATCGGCCAGAGCGAGCCGGGGATGTACTTGCCGAGTTGCCCGATGAACAGGATCCGGCCGGCCGTCGTGCTGCTCAGCGGCGAGCCGAGCCCGGCCAGCAGCACCTGCCACGCGCGGAGGGTGGCGTACTGCATCACCAGCAGCGCCAGCAGCGCCTCGAACGAGGACAGCAGGCCGATCTCGCCGAGCGCATGGTGGACCTGGTTCCACTCCACGTCGATCTCGTAGGCGCCGATGCCGACCGCGATGACGACCACCGCCCACTTGAGCCACCGGCTCCCGAGCAAGCGTTTAACGAGCCTCATCATCGCCGTCCAGTCCATTGCACAGGTGCGCCATGCCCTAGGCTACGGACATCATGCGCACAATAATCTTCGGTACTTACGACACCGCGATGCACCCGCGCATCGCGACCATTGCCGAGGGCCTGGCCGCCCGCGGGATTCGACGTGACCGAGTGCAACATCCCGCTCGGCCTGACCACGGCGGACCGCGTTGACATGCTGGCCAAGCCGTGGAAGGCCGGCGGCCTTGTCGCCCGGCTCGCTAGCCGCTGGTTCGGGCTCGCGGCGAAGGCCCGCCGTCTTGGCCGGCCGGACGCTGTCGTCGTTGGCTACCTCGGCCACTTCGACGTGCACCTCGCGCGGCTGCTGTACCGCCGCGGCAAGGTGCCGATCGTGCTCGACCACCTGATCAGCGCGGCCAACACCGCCAAGGACCGCCGGCTCGACGGCGGGCCTGAAGACGAAGGTGCTGCGACTGATCGACGCCGCCGCGCTCCGCGCCGCCGACATCGTGGTGGTGGACACCGAGGAGCACCTGGAGATCGTGCCGGAGAAGTACCGGCCGAAGGCCGTCGTCGTGCCCGTGGGCGCGCCGACGCCATGGCACGAGGCCGCCCAGGAGCCGCGTCTCGCCACGCCGCCACTGCAGCGGGCCGCTGAAGGTCGTCTTCTACGGCCTCTACACGCCGCTGCAGGGCACGCCGGTCATCGGCGAGGCCCTCGGCCGCATCGCCGGGGCGCCGATCGAGGTGACGATGATCGGCCGCGGCCAGGACGAGGCGGAGACCAAGCGGGCCGCCGCGGCCAACCAGTCGGTGCGCTGGCTTGACTGGGTGCCCGCCGCGGAGCTTCCCGCGCTGGTGGCCTCGCATGACGTCTGCCTCGGCATCTTCGGCACCGGCGACAAGGCGCTGCGCGTGGTCCCCAACAAGGTGTTCCAGGGGGCCGCCGCCGGGTGCGCGGTGATCACGTCCGACACCGCGCCGCAGCGCCGGGTGCTCGGCGACGCCGCCGTCCTCGTGCCGCCGGGTGACCCGGCGGCGCTGGCCGACGCGCTGCTCCGGCTGGCCAGTGACCGCGAGGCGCTGCTGAAGCTGCGCCACGCGGCCCGCCAGCTCGCCGCCGAGCGGTTCACTCCGGAGCAGGTGGTCGGGCCGCTGACAGACCGGCTTGCTTGCCGCCGCACGTCCGGCGGGCCTAGCTGTCCCTGGACCGGACTATCAGGTCGGCGAGCAGGGCCAGGGACGCGATGAGCAGGCCGGTGACGAAGATGAGCACCGTGTCGGTGGCGATCTTCACCGGGTGCGCGGCCACGTCGTAGATGGCCTTGACGATGCCGATGCCGAGCAGGGTCAGCGCCAGCGGCATGAGCACCTTGAGCGGGTTGAAGTACATCGTCATCCGGAGCACCTGGAGGATGTACCGGTAGGCGTCCTTGCCGAACTTGAACTTCGACTTGCCTGCCCGCTTGTAGTAGTCGATCGGCAGGAAGTACATCTCGTGGTTGTTCGCCAGGAACGACACGGTGATCGTGGTGACGCAGGAGAACCCGGCGGGCAGCAGCCGCAGGTAGGGCAGCGACACCTCGCGCCTGAAGGCCCGCAGGCCCGAGTTCAGGTCGGGGATCTTCGCCCCGGTCAGCCGCTCGGCAAACTTCCTGATGAACCACTTGGCGGGCACCCGGAGCAGCTTGTACGTGCCCTGCTCGCTCGTCCGCGCGCCGACGACCTGGTCGATCGTCGGGTCCTTCTCCAGGATCTGGACCAGCTCGGGGATCCGCTCGTTCGGGTACGTCATGTCGGCGTCGGTCCACACGACGATCTCGCCCCTGGCCCGCTGGGTGCCGATCCGGCGCACGGTGCCGGAACCGCTGTTGCGGTGGAAGTTGACGATTTCCATCTTCGGGAAACGCGGCGCGGCCTCGTACAGCTTGGCGAGCGTGTCGTCGGTCGACGCGTCGTTCACGCACATCAGCTCGTACTCGTAGCCGCTGGCCTCCATCGCCGCCGAGATCCGCTCGATCTCGGCGATCACGTGCCCTTCCTCGTTATAGCAAGGCAGGACAATCGTGACATAGGGCGCGGCCTGCTGCTTCCCGCGCTGTCTCTTCCTGTTCGGCAATCACTTAGCCGGCTCCCAACTGTAGACCGTGAACCTCTGCGGAAGAGTGTTCCGCGGCGTACCGAAGACTACGTGCTCATCGATGCTCGTATTCTGGGCCATCACCAATTTCACGGAGCCGTTACCAAGGTGGGACAGCTCCGCGCTGGTGGGCGCGAGAACGATGGGGTGACGTCCGGCCTTCTCGATGGCGCGCACGTCGGCGAGCACGGTGGCCGGGGCGATATTACTGCCCGGCGGGGTGTTCGCAGTCGGGTCTTCGGTCACCACGCCGGCCACCGGGACGTCGCACGTTCCCCTGATATTCTGTTCGAATTGCCAGTACATCATGAAATCGGCGATTAGCACCGACGAGTTCGGCGGGATGGCCTCGCAGATCTTGTCGATCGCGGCGATCTCGCCGACGTAGGCCCGTTGCAGCGCGAGCCCGTTGGAGTAGGGCATGACGCCGACCGGGCCGCCTGACTTCAGGCCGAGGCCGAAGTTCCCGATCATCGGCGGCAGGAACATGGCGCCCGCGCAGCAGGCGATCACGAGCACCCGGGGCGACCGCTTGAGGTAGTCGGGCACGTTCACCAGGTGGATGGCCCGCGACTTGCGGCCGAGCCAGGCGGACAGCCACACCGCGAGCAGGACCAGGCCGGGCAGCACGGCGGGGACCAGCCGGCGGCTGGCGTACGGCTGGTGCGCGGTGATCGCGGGCCGGAGCAGGAACCAGATGATCGCCCAGGCGAAGGTCAGCAGCGGCAGCACCCAGACGGGCGCCTCGCCCTTGACGCACCGCTTGCCGAGCATGGCGGTGGCGATCATCGCGAACGCGATGGTGGCGGCGCCGGTGTACCAGTAGATCCAGTGCAGGCTGAGCGGGGCGTACTGCAGCGCGTGCCAGTTCCGCTCCACGTAGGGCCGGATGATGAAGACGGCGATCACCACGAACGGCAGCGCCGTGACCGCCTTGACAAGCCGCGGCCCCGGCGGGGTGCGCAGCTCGGAGCCGCGCCGCCGCAGCCACCAGACCGCCACCACGGTGACCACGGTGACCAGCACGAACGCGGCGACCATCGCCTTGACCGACTGGCTGTTGGTCTGCAGGTACGGCCGGGTCAGGAACAGCGCGTCAACCGTGCCGTAGACCAGGCCGACGAGCATGCCGGCGACCAGCGCGATGACCTGGCGCTGGCGCCGCAGCACCAGCAGGCCGCAGTACGGAACGACGAACAGGACGTCGGCCGGCCCGTCGATGCGCACCAGGAGCGTGATGCCGAACATCAGCCCGGTGACCCCCGCGAGCACGTGCGAGGCGGACCGCGCGTGATGCCGCCAGTTGCCCCGCCACCGCCCGGCGTCTTCCGCGCCCCGGTCGCGTGCGCTGCACGTCGATCCACAGCGACAGCCCGCCGAGCAGCAGGATCTGCGCGAGCGTCTCGCTGTAGGTGTTCGCGGCTGACGTACGCCTCGGGGATCCCGATCGCCATGACCAGCGCGCCGAGCGGCGCCCACCGGGGGCCGACCAGCCGCGCCACCAGGCCGCCGAAGGTGAACACGCCGAGCGCGCCGAGCACCGGCGCCCAGAAGACGCGCGAGCCGCGCGCCGCCGGCCCAGAAGCCGAGCGACAGCAGCATCGGCAGCCCGGCCATGAACTGGGGCACGATGGAGTTGCCGGTGTGGTAGATCGCGCCGCTGTAGAACGCGGCGCTGTTGAAGGTGATCCCCGGCGCGTTGCCGAAGGCCGCGGCGTCCTGCGGGATCGGCAGCGACCCGTGCTTGGAGATCCAGGTGGCGAAGTTCATGTACGACGCCGCGTCGAGCTGGTCGACGACGAACTGGGAGTGGTAGACCGCCTGGAAGGCGGCGAACACGACGGCGATCGCCACCAGCGACCACAGCACCCAGCGCGGCGTCGGGGTCGCCTGGCCCGCGTCAGCGGTGCCCCAGTCGGCCGCCCCGGTCACCGAGGGGATGCGCCGCCAGACGTACGGGACGATCGCCGCGGTAAGCGCCAGCCAGAGCACGATCACCGGGACGGGCTTGAAGTACCCGATCAGCAGCAGCGGGAAGCTGGTCAGCAGGAACGGCAGGAGCACCAGGGCGGGCAGCACGGTCAGCCGCCCGAGGAGCAGCCCGGCAGAGTCCCTGGGATCGCGCTCCGCCAGGTCAAGCGGAGCCGAGGCGCTTCGCCGGACGGCGGAAGGCTTGCTGTCAACGGTCAATGAAGGAACCCATCTGCTCTGGGCTGATCCCAGTCTCGTGCTCGGTACCCAGGCAACCTGGCGTACCCCGTAGGCGTCTGAATTATAGAAAGGTGTTGAGCCTATACGTGCTTGTTCCCGACAGGTCCGATCCTTCCGGACCACTACCTCCGCAATCCTCTTCTACCCGTAACCGGATAGATCAGACACGGAGCGTAACACTGTTGTGGCTAACGGTTAACCGAGCGCCTCAACCTGCTCCGCAAGCCAGCGCCGCGGTGCTCGCGCAGCCGCGGCGCCCGCGATCGTCGCAGTGCGTCGTTGCCGCTCGGCGGCCGGCATGATCAGGCCAGCATGCAAGGCGTCAGCGGTAGCGGTGACATCATACGGGTTGACGAGCAGTGCGGCCTCACCAACCAGGGCGGCGGCACCCGCTTCCCTGGAGAGCACGAGCGCGCAGCCGCGCTCGCTGAGGATCGGCCCTTCCTCGGCTACGAGGTTCATGCCGTCCCGTATCGGGTTGACCAGGAGCACGTCGGCGAGCCCGCACGCCGCCAGCGAGCGCGGGTAATCGTCCCTGACGTCAAGGATAAGGGGTTCCCAGTCCGGCGTCCCGAACTCGGCGTTGATCTCCGCGGCCAGCTCGTGCACGCGCGCCGTGTAGGCCTGGTACTCGGCGAGCCCGGAGCGCGACGGGTAGGCGAACGCGAGATGCGTCACCCGGCCGCGCCACTCCGGCCGGCGTGACCAGCAGCTCACGGTAGGCGGCCAGGCCGCGCACGATGTTCTTGGACAGCTCGGTGCGATCCACCCGGACGATCAGCTGCCTGCCCTGGGCTATCTCCCTGATGGCGCCGGCGCGTGCCCCGCACGTCCTCCTCGCGGCCCCTGGCGCGCAGTTCCTCGGCGTCGACGCCCAGGGGGTGCACCGCCACCTCGGTGACGCGGTTCCGGTAGGCGACCTGGCCGGCGCCGCGGCGGGTGCGGGTGACCTCGCGCCCCGAGCACCGTCTCGCAGCAGTCAAGGAAGGCGTCGGCCCAGCGCTCGGCCAGGAAACCCGCGTGGTCGGCGCCGAGCATCCCGTCGAGGATCGCGACGGCCACGTCGTCCGGCAGCATCTGGTAGTACTCGGGCGGCGCCCACGGGGTGTGCTCGAAGTGGGCGATCCGCGCCGCGGGGTAGCGGTCGCGCAGCAGCCGCGGCGCGAGCGACAGGTGGTAGTCCTGGATCAGCACGCGGGTTCCCGGCCCGCACTCCTGCGCGAGGGCCGCCGCGAACGCCTCGTTGTAGGCGACGTAGGCGGCCCAGTCGGCCCGGAACGCCATGTCGAACCGCGGCTGGTTCGGCGTGTCGAAGAGCAGGTGGTGCACGAACCACAAGACCGAGTTGGAGATGCGGTTGTACGCGGCGTCGAACACGTCGGCCGGGATATCGAGCATCCGCACCGGGACCTCGCCAGGCCCGCCCGACGCGAGCTCGGGCTGGCGGGCGGCCTCCCTGTCGGCCTCGCTGAGCGCGGCGCACAGCCAGAGCGCGCCGCCGTCCGCGGCCACCGCGCCAAGTCCTGACGTCAGTCCCGACACCATGCCGCCGCCGCCGCGTTTAGCGGACAGCGACCCGTCCTCGGCATGACTGTACGAGACGGGCCCACGGTTCGAGGCAACAATGAGTAGCCGACTCGGGTCGTTAGTCATATGGAACAAGCGTAGATGAATCCCTCATTAGCCCGGTTGCTGGGGCAGGCGCTTGATCGGTTACAGTGTTACCGACGCGCTAGTTACTAGCGAGTCGCACAACTGAATACCTCATCCAGAGGGGTGGAGGGATCGGCCCTGTGAAGCCCCGGCAACCATCGCGGTAACGCACCTCAGTGCAGACGCTGCTGTGGCCTCGCCACCTTCCCAGCCGTTTGTATCGTGGGGACGCCCCACCCCGAAGAAAGGCGAGGCAAGCGCGCGACCTGGTGCCAAGTCCGGCCCGTGGTCAAGGTGACCGCTGGGAAAGATGGGAGAGAGAGGCCTCGCCCCATGACCGCTCAGACCGACGCGCCCCGTGTTGACGGCCAGGGCACCCTCCGCCTCGGCAACGCCACCGGCCTGACCTGCCGGGAGTGCGGCGCCACCGGTCGAGCTCGGCCCGTTCTACGCGTGTTCCGAGTGTTTCGGGCCGCTGGAGGTCGGTTACGACTTCCCGCGGCTGACCAGGGCCGACATCGAGGCGGGCCCGCAGAACATCTGGCGCTACGCCGCCGCTGCTGCCGGTACCGCAGGACATCGCGACGCGGCCGACCACCGAGCCCGGCTACACCAGGCTCGATCCGCGCCGACGGGCTCGCCGCCGAGCTCGGGATGCGGCGGCTGTGGATCAAGGACGACAGCGGCAACCCGACCCACTCCTTCAAGGACCGGGTGGTCGCCGTGGCGCTCGCGGCGGCGACCGAGATGGGCTTCAAGGTCCTCGCCTGCCCGTCGACCGGCAACCTGGCCAACGCGGTCGCCGCGGCGGCCGCCAGGGCCGGCATCAGGTCCGTGGTCATGGTCCCGGCGAACCTCGAGGAGCAGAAGATCCTCACCACCGCCGTGTACGGCGGCACGTTCGTGACGGTGGACGGGAACTACGACGACGTCAACCGGCTGGCCTCCGAGCTGGCCGGGCGAGCACGAGGACTGGGCGTTCGTCAACGTGAACGTGCGCCCGTACTACGCGGAGGGCTCGAAGACCCTCGGCTTCGAGATCGCCGAGCAGCTCGGCTGGCGGCTGCCCGACCAGATCGTGGTCCCGGTCGCGTCCGGCGCCCAGCTCGTCAAGATCGACAAGGGGTTCAGCGAGCTCACCGAGCTCGGCCTGGTCGAGTCCAAGCCGTGGAAGGTGTTCGGCGCGCAGGCGACCGGGTGCTCGCCGGTGTCCGAGGCGTTCGCGAAGGGCTGGGACGTGGTGCGCCCGGTCAAGCCGGACACGATCGCGAAGTCGCTGGCGATCGGCAACCCGGCGGACGGCCCGTACGTGCTCGACGTGGTGCGCAGGACCGGCGGCGCGGTGGCCGACGTCTCCGACGCCGAGGTCGTGGACTCGATGCGGCTGCTCGCCCGCTCCCAGGGCGTCTTCGGCGAGACCGCGGGCGGGGTCACCGTCGGCGTGCTGCGCAAGCTGCTCGCCGCCGGCCAGCTCGACCCGGACGCGGAAACGGTCATCATCAACTCCGGTGACGGCCTCAAGACCCTTTCCGCGGTTGCCCCCTCGGTGACGGTTCCCGACGGCGATCAAGCCCACCCTCGAGGCATTCCAGGCGCAGTACTGACAAGTAGTACCGACCAGTACCGATAGGCCGGCCGACGCCTCGCCCTAATACCGCCGGTGATCATTGCGGTGCGCGTTGACGCGATTGGCGGCTATCTGGCGTCATGAGCGCCGCGCACGCGGTAAGGTCGTTTCTGGTCGCTGTCGGCAAGGCATAGTGCGAGCGTGAGAGCGTGCGTTGGCACGTCTCGTCGAGTCGCGATCGACGGGTTCCGCGGTTGCAAGGGCGGGGCTCGAAGCCCGAGCAGCAGTTAGGGAGTTGTTTGGAATGGCTCAGGGCACCGTCAAGTGGTTCAACCCGGACAAGGGCTACGGCTTTATCGCCGTCGACGGTGGCAAGGACGTCTTCGTCCACTTCTCAGCGATCCAGGCGGACGGGTACCGCAGCCTCGAAGAGGGCCAGCGGGTCGAGTTCGAGATCACGCAGAGCGACCGGGGACAGCAGGCCGAGAGGGTCGTAATCGTCTCCTAAGATCTCTGGCTTCGATCGAAGCCCTGGATTCGCCGGGTTATGCCGGTGTAATCGGCCTGGCTCCCCTCGGGAGCCAGGCCGATTCGTTTCCGCGTGCGCGTTGATAGGGTCTTGGCGTGCAACCACTTGGGATCGAGGGCGCCTGGGTTTACGAACCGCGGGTGCATGACGACGACAGGGGCAGTTTCGCCGAGGCATTCCGCGGCGCGGAGTTCGCCGCCGACCTCGGCTACCGGCTGGACGTCGCGCAAGTCAACTGCTCGGTGTCCCGGCGCGGGGTGATCAGGGGCATTCACTACGCCGACGTGCCGCCGGGGCAGGCCAAGTACGTGACCTGCGTGGCCGGGGCGATCCTCGACGTGATCGTGGACCTGCGGGCCGACTCGCCGTCCTTCGGCAAGTGGGAAGCCGTCAGGCTCGACGCCGACACGCCGCCGCGCGGTGTTCCTCGCGGAGGGCCTCGGGCACGCCTTCACGGCCCTGACCGACGACGCGACCGCGCTCTACCTGTGCTCGACGCCGTACGCCCCGGGACGCGAGCACGGCGTGCACCCGCTCGACCCGGCGATCGGGATCGCCTGGCCGGCGGACGAGGGCTGGGCGCCGGTGCTGTCGGACAAGGACGCCGCCGCGCCGACGCTGGAGGAGGCCCTGCGGGCCGGGCAGCTGCCCCGCTACGAGGACTGCACCGCGTACCAGGACGTGCTCCGCGCGAGCACGCGCTGAGCGACACGCTGACGAGCCGGGGCCACCCGCGGTGGCCCCGGCCCGCTCGCTAGCTGTGCCAGGCTCTGCTACGACGGTCAGCAGGGCGACCGTGATCCCGTTCTCCTGCCACTGCGACTGCGCCTGGTAGCCGAGGATCTGCAGCAGCGGACGTCCTCGGTCCCGTCGGCAGCGCCGAGAACGGGTCGGGGGCCAGGTGGTCGACGAAGACCACCCAGATCCGCGGCGTGCCCGTGATGCAGCGGCCGACGGGTCGTCGCACTCGACCGGCTGCAGGCTGTTCGACTGGACCTGCGTCTGCGGCCTGGAAGACCGGCATCGGCAGCCTTGCCGCCGCAGGTAGTAGGCCATGGCGGTGTCGACCTGGTAGTGGTTCTGGTCGCTGATCTGGTAGACGATGCCGTCTCCCGGCCGCTCGTTGGCCGCGATGACGGCCGCGGCCGCCTGGTAGTCCACCGGCTGCCCGTTCGACGGCATCTCCGGGTAGGCCCACAGGTTGTGGGCCTCGTTCTGGCGGATCGCCAGCTGGTCGTGGATCCCGAGCAGGCCCACGACCGCGACGAGGACGGCCGCCACGGTGAAGCGGGGCGACAGGGCGCCGGTGAGCCGCGCCAGCCGCGCCTGCTTGAAACGCTCGGCGAGGTAGGCGATGCCGAGCCCGGCCCCGACCGACCAGCCCGCGATGCTGAACAGCATGTACCGGAAGGTCCAGTAGGAGGTCGGGCCGCGCGAGATGAGCCAGACCGCGACGACCGGGACGATCGCGAACGCCAGGGCGTACCCGGCGATGGACCGGCGGCGCGCGTCGGGCGCCGCCACCAGGGACACGACGGCGAGCAGCATGACCGCGACGGCGACGGGCACCGAGGCGAACAGCTCCTGCCAGAGGCCGCCGTTGACGCCGATGAGCTGGGCGACGTGCGGTGACGCCTGCTGGCCGATCTGCCAGCCCTGCTGCGCGTGCCCCGCGATCACCAGCGGCGAGACGAGGATGGCGCCGACGATCGCGGCCGCGCAGAACCGCTTCACCAGCAGCAGCGGCGAGCCCTCGGGCGCGAGCCGGCCGCCGGGCAGTGCCCTGCCGCTGTCGGCCGTGCCGTCGCCGCCGACGCGCACCGTGCGCTGGCAGAAGTCCCAGAGCACGATGACCAGGTGCCCGGCGGCGACGCACACCGCGATGAGGTTGGCTCGCGCCCGCGGCCGCGAGCACCACCGCGTAGATGGCCCAGCGGGACCAGCGCGGCCGCTCCATGGCGCGCAGGAACATGAGGGTGGCGAGCGCCGCGAAGAACGTCGCGAACGCGTACGGCCTGGCCTCCTGCGCGTAGCGGGACACGCTCGGGATCACGCGCGAAGACAAGCCCGCTCGCGAGGCCGGCGACGCCGCCGCCAAGCCGCCGCCCGATGAGCGCGACCACCGCGGCGGCCGCCGGTCATCGCGATGACCGACGGGAGGCGCATGGCCGTGGCGGAGTCACCGAAGACCGCCATCCACAGGTGCAGCCCGAAGTAGTAGATGCCGAGCACCGCGTCGATGTTGTGCAGCATGGCCCACAGCTGCGGCAGGGTACGGCTCGCGGCCGACCAGCTCGCGAGCTCGTCGCGCCACAGCTGCGGTACGCCGATCTCGATACAGCCCGAGCGCGGCGGTCACCACGGCGGGCACGGCCCAGGTCAGGTAGGCCACGGCGCGGGCGACGCGGGGTCGCCTGCTCGGGCGCGGCCACGTCTGACGCGGGGCGGGCGGTTATCGGGTTCACGACGGTCAGACCCTACTGCACGGGATTTGTACGTGCCACCAGAGGTGGCTGTATTCGTAGTCAGCCATGCCGGGCTTCATGCACGTGTTCCTGGCGGCTGCGACGACGGCGCTCCATGGCGGGCTCTCCGAACGGGTATTGACGACGCGGAAGTTGAATCCAACGACAACGGCCAAAAGCAGGGCGAACACGGTGACCGGAGTCCACGCCGCGACGCACGGGCCACGAGCGCCGCGCCGACGCGGCGGTGGCAGGCGCGTCACCGCCAGCCGGCTCGCCAGCCGAGGACGCGTCGTCCGTCACGCCGCGCGGACGCAGCATGGCGACGATCGCCGTGTACAGCAGCAGCGCTGGCGCGATGACGTACCGGGGCTGCACGATCGGCCAGTTGTCGACGATCTCGCCAACGAACAGCAGGACGCTGAACACCAGGGCGGTGACCGCGAGCGGCCAGTGCGGCGCGGTCAGCCTCCCGAGCGCGATGACAACAACCGCCACAACGATAGCGCACGCTCCCCAGATCAGGGCCTCATGTACGGCCATATTGGGAATGCTCAGCGGGATCGGAGAGCCCCGGTAGTTGGTGCCGGGGCCGCCGAGGGCCAGTTCGCCGAAGATCGCTCGCGGCACGACCCGGGTCACGTAGTTGCCCAGGATCCACAGCGGGCTGGTGAACAGGTCGTTCGACCGGTTGCTCATCCCGCGCAACTGAACGCTCCACTGCGCGAGCAGGCCAGCCGCCCAGCACACGGCGACGGCGATCGCGGTCTTCGACCGGTCGGCGACCAGCCGTGCCGCCACCAGGGGCGCGAAGAAGACAGGGAGGATGCTGGTCAGCGTGGCGCCGAGCATGACGAGCGGCGCGCAGATCCGGCCCGCCGTCGTCGCCGGCCGCCAGAGCAGCAGCCAGAAGAGCCCGTAGAGCGCGACGAACTGCACGGTGGCGAGGTCGTTGTTCACCTGCGTGTAGCCGAGCGGCACGACGCACGCCGGCGACGGCGACGAGCAGGCGGAGCCACGGGCTGCGCAGGTGCGGCCCGCTGGCGATGTAGGCGATCAGCCCGAACAGCGCGTACTCGCGCCGCGGCGACGGCCGACATGATCCCCGGCGCCCACGCGACCGGGAACGCCACCGCGACGGCGGTGACCGCGCGCGGCACCACTTCGTAGTAGCCGTTCACCGGCGAGGTGAGCGTCGTCAGCACCGGCTGGTTGAGCGCGTCCTGCAGGAAGTTGCCGGCGTCCTCGATCCAGGTCGTGTTCAGCGCGCCGGGGCCCGAGGTGCGCGCCAGGCTCACGGCCGCGCCCGCGACGACGAACAGGACGCCGGCCAGGACGCGCCGCCACGTCAGGCGCGCGCCTGACGACTGCCGGAACAGGTTCGAGCGGAGCCATTCAGGCAGGCCGGAGAGCCAGGACAGGGCGCCGCCGCCCGCGAGCGGCGACGGCGCATCCGCCTTGGTCTGCCATGTCATCGCAAAAGTCCGTCCTCTGTGCACATTCCGCGCGCGGGCCTAAAGAAACGTGGCTCTCACAATAGCCACCAATCCTTAAGGACCAGCGAGGACTCTGAGCCGCCGCGTTTCGAGGCGGTACGGTGGGAGGGCGCGCACGGGCCCTGGGGCTGTCCGCCTGCTTCCCGCCGCCGGGGCTTGCCGTGCTGCTCACGCCTCGCCATATACGTTTGTGCACGAGTGGTGGTTTGTGACAATCCCGTGCGGCAAGGTCAGGTAGGGTATCCGGCGCGGACGGGCTACGCAATAAATATCACGTCGTCATTCACAGTAGCCGCCGGGCCTGCCTGAGCTTGTTGCCTTAAACTCGGTGATCCCCACAAAGGGCGGTAGTCACCACAAGTAGAAGCTGAGGACTCACAATGGGTCGCAACGGACAGATCCTGCGGATCAGCGTCATCGGTACCGGGTACCTGGGCCTCACCCACGCCGTCTGCATGGCGGACCTTGGCCACCAGGTGCTTGCCATTGACGTGGACGCCGAGAAGATCGCCAAGGCGGCGCGGGGCGAGACACCGTTTTTCGAGCCGGGGCTAGAGCCGCTGCTGCGAAAGAACCTTGACGCGGGCCGGCTGCGGTTCACCGATTCCTTCGCCGAGGTCGGCGAGTTCGGTGACGTGCACTTCATCTGCGTCGGCACGCCGCAGGTGAAGGACGGCAGCGGGAACGCCGACCTTAGCTACGTGTTCAGCGCCGCGGAGGCGCTCGCGCCGCACCTGAACCGGGCCACCCTGGTCGTGGGCAAGTCCACGGTGCCGGTCGGGACGTCACGAGAGATCATCGCGCGCCTGCACGCGGCGGCCCCCGCCGGCGACCTGGTCGACTACGCGTTCAATCCCGAGTTCCTGCGCGAGGGCTTCGCGGTGCAGGACAGCCTGACCCCGGACCGGATCGTGTTCGGCGTCACGGCCGATGCGGCGGACCAGCTGATGCGCGCGGTCTACGCGATACCGCTCGCCTCCGGCATCCCCGGGCTGACCATGGACCTGGAAACGGCCGAGCTGGTGAAGGTCGCGGCCAACTCGTTCCTCGCGACCAAGATCTCCTTTATCAACGTGATGGCGGAGATGTGCGAGGCCTCGGGCGCGGATGTGATCAAGCTCGCAGACGCGATCGGCATCGACGAGCGGATCGGCCGCAAGTTCCTCTCCCCCGGCCTCGGCTTCGGCGGCGGCTGCCTTCCCAAGGACATCCGCGCCTTCCGCGCCACCGCGTCCGAGCGGGGCGTTGAGTCGCTCGTGAACCTGCTGACCACCGTGGACACCATCAACCTGGGCCGCCGCGAGCGGGTCATCACCCTCGCGCGCCAGGCCCTCGGCGGCGTCCTGTCCGGCAAGCGAGTCGCCGTGCTCGGTGCCGCGTTCAAGCCCAACAGCGACGACATCCGCGACTCGCCCAGCCTCGCGATCTCCGGCCGCCTCGCCGACGAGGGCGCGATCGTCGCCGTCCACGACCCGGTGGCCATGCCCAACGCCGCGCGGGTCCGCCCGGACCTTCGCTACGCGGACTCGGTCCACGACGCGGCCGAGGGCGCCGACCTCGTTCTTCACCTCACCGAATGGACCGACTACCGGGCCATCGACCCGGAAGCGCTCCGCTCGATCGTCGCGAACCCGGTCCTGATCGACGGCCGCTGCACGCTCGACGCCGCCGCGTGGCGGGCCGCCGGCTGGACCGTGCTGGTCCCCGGCCGCCCGTAGGTAACCGCGGCAGCAGGTAACCCGGCGCCGGTAACAGGGCGTCGGCCAGGGCCGACAGGAACGCCACGATGCCAGGCGGGCCGTCGACGACGAGGTCGGCGGCCTCGGCCACCTGCGGTGTCTCCGCGCTCTCGCTGGCGACGGCGCAGCCGGGGATGCCCTCGGCGCGCAGCTGGCGGATCGCGGCGAAGGCCGTGAGGTCTCCGAGGTCATCGCCGCAGAACACCGCGGAGCGGGCGCCGCGCTCCGCGGCCAGGCCGCGCAGGGCGGTTCCCTTGTCCGTGCCCGGCGGCCGTAGCTCGAGCACCAGCCTGCCGGGTTCGAGCGTCAGCGCGGCGCTGTCGGCGAGCCTGCCGAGCGGCTCGCGCAGCAGCGCGAGCGCCGCCGCCGGGTCAGCCGTCCGCCTGGTGTGCACGGCGAGCGCGGTGCCCTTGTCTTCCACGGCGGTTCCCGCGGGCGCGGCCACGCTCGGCGAGCAGCCCGGGCAGCGCCTCGCGCGCGGCCTGGACGCCCGGCGGCACGGGAGGCGCGCTGAGCACGCCCGCCTGCCAGCGCTGCGCGCCGTAGTGCCCGAGAACGATGAGGCCGGGCACGTCGGCGAGGCCGCCGAGCGAGACCGCGTCCGCGGCGGCCCTGCCGGTGATGATCGCCACGGTGCCGACCGGCCCGCCAGCCTGGTCAGCGCCGCGACCGCACCGGGCGCGGGCACCGCCGCGGCCGGGTCGTCGACGATCGGGGCGAGGGTGCCGTCGTAGTCGGTGGCGAACAGCGCGTGCGCCGGGTCGGCCGCCATCGCGGCCAGGCCGGCCTGGCCGTCAGCGGTCCTCGCGCGGGGCAGCGGCACCGCTACTTGGTACCCGGGTGGGGCGAACGTATGCGCTGGCGGCGCGCTCGCTGCGCGCGCAGCCGCTTGACGAGCACCGGATCGAACTTCAGCGCCTCCGGGCTGTCGATCAGCTCGTTGAGCAGCTGGTAGTACCGCGTCGCGGTGATGCCGAGCACCTCGGCGATGGCCTGCTCCTTGGCGCCGGGGGTGCGCCAGGTCCCGCGCTCGAAGGCGAGGACGCGCACGTCACGCTCGGACAACGCCGGCATCCGCTCGCCCCTGCTCGCCTAGGCTCCGTTGCGTGGTCCAGTTTCACTGTCTCACGTTCCTGACCGACTACGGGCTAGAAGACGCGTTCGTGGCGGTTTGCCACGGGGTGGCCTCCCAGATCGCGCCAGATCTACAGATTACTGACATAACACATCTGATCCCGCTTGGCGACATCCGGCGCGGCGCCACGGTCCTCGCCCAGGCCGTACCCTACTTTCCGCCCGCCGTGCACGTGGCGGTCGTGGACCCGGGAGTGGGGACGGCGCGGCGCGGGCGTCGCGGTCGAGGCCGGCGGCTCGCTCTTCGTCGGCCCGGACAACGGCCTGCTGTCCGTCGCCGTGGCGGCGGCCGGCGGCGCGGCGCGCGCCGTCTCGCTCACCAACCGGGCGCTGTGGCGGGACACCACGGCCGCCACGTTCCACGGCCGCGACATCTTCATGCCGGTCGCGGCGCGGCTGGCGGCCGGACTGCCGCTCGACGAGGCGGGCGACCCGGTCGCGGTGACCAGCCTCGTCACGCTGCCGCCGCCGGAGTGCCGGATAACCGGGGACGGAGCGCAGGTTGAGGTGGTCACCGTGGACGGGTTCGGCAACGTCCAGCTCTCCCTGCCCGGCGCCGACGCGCCGCGGGCCGGGCTGATCCCGGGGGCGACGCGTCACGCTGGCCTGGGACGGCCGGGAGGTCACGGTGCCGTTCGTCACGACCTTCGGCGAGGTCGCGCCGGGCGAGCCGCTCTGCTACCGGGACGGCGGCGACTGGGTCGCCATCGCGGTGGCCGGCGGCGACGCGGCGCGGCGCTTCGGCCTGCGGCCGGGAACGAGGATGACGCTCACCGTGACCTAAGAGCCACAATGCGCCTCCAGTGGCACTAACGTCATGAAATAGTTAGCGGACGGTACGTTCCACAGCCGCATAGCCGCATGACAACATTAGGGACGATTTTTCGGCATATAGCCACATGCGTGAGCTTTCCCTTTTGGTCCGATCTGGAGTACGCGTGACCAACGTGGCTCGTCTGCTGCGGGGCCTGCTGCCTCTCCTGGCGGCGTCTGCCGCCGCGACGGCTGCCGCGCTGCCCGCCGCCGCTGCCGTGTCGCCCGTGACCCCCCAGGCCGTCACCCGCGCCGACCAGTGGTGGCTCACCGCGCTGCACGTCCCCGCCGCGCTGCGGGCGGCGCCCGAGGCGGGCAAGGGCGTGACGGTCGCGGTGCTTTCCACCGGAGTCGACGCCAAGCACCAGGACCTGGCCGGCACCGTGACCGAGGGCCCGGACCTCAGCAAGACCGGACGCGCGCCCGGCGGGTCGTACTGGGGCGCGGAGGGCACGGCGGTCGCCAGCCTCATCGCCGGGCACGGGCACGGCTCCGGCGGCAGCGCGGGCATCACCGGGGTCGCGCCTGGCGCCCGGATCCTGTCGCTTCAGGTGACCCTGGAGTACGACGACCCGCTGAACTCAGACGCGGCGATCACCCGGCGCCTGCCCGCCGCCATCGCGGCGGGCATCAGGTACGCGGTCGGCCACGGCGCCACCGTCATCGCCCTCCCGCTCGACCCGGGCACGCTTGGACGCGGCCCCGACCGGAGATCCCGGCCGCGGGCGGCAGCGCGGCCGAGCGGGCGGCCGTCAGCTTCGCGCTCGCCCGTAACGTCCTGCTCGTCGCGCCGGCCGGCGACAACGGCGCGGGCACCAACTCGGTCAACTACCCGGCCGCCTACCCGGGGGTCATCGCCGTGGGCGCGACCGCGCGGAACGGCCAGCTCGCGCCGTTCACGAGCACGCGCTCGTACGTCACGCTGACCGCGCCCGGTTCCGGCACCACGCCAGACCCGGCGGCCTCCGAGCGGCATGACGGCCAATCCGGCGGCGGGCCTGATGGTCGCCGCCCCTGACGGCGGGTACGAGTCGCTGGCTTCTTCCGACATGTCCGCCGCGCTGACCGCGGGCGTCGCGGCCCTCATCCGCTCCCGCTACCCGTGGCTGACCGTGGCGGAGGTCACGCAGGCACTCGAGCACGGCGTGACCCCGCCGCCCGGCGGCGCCGCCCATCGGCCGCGGCCGGGTGGGGGCACGGCGGACTCGACGCCGCGGCGGCGCTTGGCTCCGCCGCCGCTATCGCCGCCGCGCACCCGGCCCCCGCGCCGTCCGCCCCGCCAGCCAGCGCGCCTGCCACCGCAGCCGGCCAGCCCGGCGACCGCTCACCGGGCGGCGCCAGGCCCGTCCGACCCGGGCCGCCTGCTCCGCTCGCTCGTCGTCGACCTCGCGGTCGCCGCGGGCGTGCTGATCGCGTGCCTGGTCGTCGCGATAACGCTGACCAGGCTCCGCCGCCGCGCGCGCGCCGCCAGGTCCGCGGACGTCGCGACGGCGGGCAGGCCGGGCCACGCCGCCCGCGCCCGCCATGCCAGGGGCCAGCCGGCCGCGCGTACCGCGCCTGTCCCCGCCCGCGTCGTCATCTGGCCAAGCACGCCGGCCCTGCCCGCCGCGGGGCGAGCGACTCATCCCAGGCACCGGGCACCCTCGGGAGGCCGACGGCGGGGCCTACCGCCGGCCGCGGCCAGCGGGAAACCCGCCCTGGCAGCCCGCCGCGCCGCCGCGGAGCCCGGGGCACTTCCCGAGATGCTGCCCGCGCAGCCGGCCCTGGAGCCGGCCGAGGCAGCCGCTCGCCCCGTGGGAGCAGTCACCGGCGGACTTCGCCGCCGCGCCCGCGGTGGACGACCATGCACCCGTGGCCGGTTTCCAACACCGGCCCGATGTACGTGTGGAACCCGGCCGCCACCGGCCCGATCGCCGCATCGGCAACGACGACGAGGAAGGCGACTAGGCGCCCAGGCGGGCCTTGACGTCGGACGCGTACTCGTGGACGTACTCCTGGCCGGAGAGGTCCGCGATCGCGTGCATCACCTCGTCGGCGATCGTGCGGCGCGCCTTCGCGGGCGGGTCGCTGGCCAGGTGACCGAACTCAAGCGGCTTGCCGATCTTGATCTCGATCCTGGTCGGACGGGGCAGCGGCGCGCCGGGCGGCAGCATCTTCCTGGTGCCGAGCATGGCCACGGGGATGACCGGGGCGCCGGTGTTCAGCGCCAGCCAGCCGAGCCCCGCCCGGCCCCGGTACAGCCGGCCGTCGGGCGACCTCGTGCCCTCCGGGTAGAACCCGAACAGGTCGCCCGCCCGGAGGATCTCCGCGGCCGCCTCCAGGGTGGCCTGCGCGGACTTCGAGTCGCTCCGGTCGATCTCAAGCTGGTTGGTGGAGCGCAGGTAGGCGGCCCAGAGCCGGCCGAGCGGCCCCTTCGCCGAGAAGTACTCCGCCTTGGCCGGGAACACCACCGGCCGGGGGATCACCAGCGGCAGGTACATCGAGTCGATGAACGACAGGTGGTTGGACGCGAGGATCGCCGGACCGCTCGCGGGGACGTACTCAAGCCCCGTCACCCTGGGGCGGCCGAGCACGTACAGAGCCGGGCCCATGACGACACGCGAAAGCTGATATTGCACTCCGGCGTCCTCTACCTCGGGGGTCTGCCTGCGACGGATGGCCCGGCGAAGGCGCTACCAAAATATCCTGCCCCAGCAGCCGCATCAGAAACTGAACCCGTTCATCCGATGCTCGTGGCTGGTCAGATGTTCGCCGCGGCGGCCATGGCGATCGTCAGCGGCACCACGAACGGGAGCGCGGCGGCGGGCACGATGACCCCTGAGTCATCGGCGAACCATCCGATCACCAGGACCAGCCAGGTGAGCCAGGCCAGCACGCGCAGCAGGGGAAGGGCCGCGAACGCGGCCGCGAGGGTCCGCAGCCGCAGCGCGGCGGGCCGCCACAGCGCGGCGGCGGCCAGCGCCGCCGCGACCGGGATCAGCCAGCTGAAGACGTTCAGCGTGAGAGATCCCACGTTGGCGCTGACCTTCCGCTGGAGCAGGTCGCCGCCCCGGCCGTGCAGCAGGTTCCCGGCGAACGTCCCCATGTCGGACACCGCCGGCGCCCGGGAGGAGGTAGCTGGCCACGGCGAACGCGAGGAACACGACAAGCCCGCTGACCGCGACGGGAACCGCCCACCGCCCGCCCACCCGCACCCCGGCCAGCCAGGCGCCGAGCAGCAGCAGGCAGGGGACGAGCGCGATCGTCCCGCCCACCTTCGCCCCGAACCCCGGCCACCCGGAGGCGACCACGGCAAGCAGCCCGACCGCCCCCACCGCCAGCACCGCCCGGCGCAGTATTATGAAGTTTATTATACTGCGTATAAGTGCCTGTCGGATGCGCCCGCTCCCGCGCCGGAGGCCACACGTCGCGCCGCCGCGCCCCCTCGGTGCCCCCGGGCCCTGGACAGTCGTGTCCGCTCGGGACCCCAGGGGCCAAATCGGCATCAGCGTCCCTGGGCCCCCGCGAATGCCTTTGGCCCTGGGCCCACAGGGACAGAACACGTGTGTGCTGACAGCGACGCAGGGGGCATCCGGCCGCCGATGATGCTCGCGAGCCATGCGGCGGCGACGAGCGTGCTGACGCAGTAGACGCCGAGCGCGTCGTTGCCGATGCCGTAGAACCGGCCGCTGACCAGGAGGGAGAGCCCGAAGGGCGCGTCGAGCTGCAGCCGCGAGCCGGCGATCACGTCCACGGCGAGCAACAGCAGCGTGGCCGCGCAGATCGCCCCGAACGGGCCGAGCGCGTCGCGCCGCCACGGCCCGGCGAGCGCGGCCGCCGCCACCACCAGCGTCCAGGCGATCGTCATCCCGTACAGCCACCAGGCCGGGTGCGCCCAGTACCACCAGGGAGCCAGGTTCGCCAGGTACGAGGCGAGCGGGACGGCGGCGGCCACCGTGCCCGCGATCCGCCAGCACTGGGCGCGGCGGCGGCGGCGTTCCTGGCCTGAGCCCCACAGGAGCAGCGCGGGGAGGCCGAACGCCAGCGCGTCGGCGGCCGCGTAGCCGACGAAGAACCAGCCGTGCGTGGAGATCCACACCTGCTCGGCGGTGTCTCGCGCCCGTCAGCCCGGTGACCGTCGAGTCCAGGTTGCCCCGGTCCGCCCGGCCGATCCGCGCGCCGACCGTTCCGGCCGGGACCGGGCGACCGAGCCAGCCGGCCACCGTCGGGGTCAGGTCGGTGAGCGTCACGATCCCCGGGCGCCTCGTGGCCGCGGAGTCGAGCAGGCCGTCGGCGAAGCCTGGCCCGTTGACCAGCACCGACATGAGATGCGGCGGGCCGGCCTGGGCCTGGCCCTGGCCCGCTACCGCGGCCGCGCCGGGAGCGGTGACGAGAAGCAGGGTGCCCGGGGGCAGCTCGGCGGCGATCTGAGCTAGCTGGCGGTCGATGGCGGAGACACGCCCCCGTTCTGTGGCCGCGATCTGTCCCAGGTCGACCACGGTCAGCGGGCAGCGGGCCAGCACCGACGGCGACAGGTCCCCGGGAGACGGCAGGTAGGAGGAGACGGTGCCGGCCGGGGAGGCGAGCGCGAGGGCCGCGCCGGGGCCGACGGCGGTCGCGCAGCTCGCGAGAGTGCCGAGCAGGCCCCAGTCGGGCGACTCGTGAAATTGCTTGTTGTCCTGGATGATCTGCGGCATCGCCGGGACCCTGGCGCCCGCGCCGGCCGTGGTCACCGCGGGCAGCGACGTGCACGGGCGCGGGCCCTGGGCGCGGGCGGCGGAGTTCAGCGTCAGCCAGCCGTCGGCGGGGCAGGCGAGCGGTTCCTGCGCGTAGTCGACCAGCGAGCCGACCGAGCCCGCGGCGGCCAGGCGCCACAGTTCCCGGCGTGGCCGCCTGGGTCACGATGTTCCAGGTGAGGCCGGAGATGCCGACGATCACCACGTGCCGGGCCGTGCGCGGGCGCTGAGCCTGCGCGGACTGGGCGTGCCCGCGGCGCGCGCCTGCGGGCCGAGGACGGCGAGCAGCGGCACCGCGAGCGCGGCGCACAGCGCCGTGCCGGCGGCCGCGAGCCACCCACGCCTCTTCACCCGGATCAACGGTAGCCGCACGCGGCGCGCGCGGTCGCCGGAGCTCAGCCCGCGCAGATGGACTGGTTGGCGGTGCGCGCCTGAATGGTGACGGGCTTCGACGTCGGACTGGCCGACGGGGTCGGCTTCGCCGTGGCGGAGCTGCTCGGCGGTTGCCTTCGTCGACGGCGTCGCGGTGCGCGGTGCTCTTGGGCGTGCTTGGCGGGCTCTCCAGGCGCTGGCCGTCCGTGACAGGCCGGCGGCGATGCTCGTCTTCGCCCGACGTGGCCGGGGCGAACAGCGTGCTGCTCGCGGGCACGTCGTTGCGGAACGAGGCGAAGATCTGGTTGTCTTCCGGCTGCGTCCACAGCACGTTCGCGGTGTCGCCTGGGACGACGTCGCCGCGCGGGAAGTTCGGGATGGTGAAGAAGGCGATCTTGCTCGACGGGATGCCGCGCAGCGACTCTCCCAGGTTGTACAGGCCGGTGATACCGCCGAGCTGGCTGTCGATCGTCAGCGACCTTGGTGGTCGCGTCGAGGAACTTGTAGATCGCGATCGGGTTGAGTAGCTCGCTCTTCACCCGGCTGACCAGCGACGACATGAACGCCTGCTGGCGGCCGATCCGCTCCAGGTCGCTGCCGTCGCCGAGGGTGTACCTGGCGCGGACGTAGCCGAGCGCCTGGGCCGGGGTCAGCAGGTGGGTGCCCGCGGCCAGGTGCAGGTTCGAGTTCGGGTCGTTGATCGGGGTCGGGTTGCACTCGTAGACGCCGCCGAGCGCGGCGACCATGTCCTTGAACCCGGTGAAGTTGACCACGATGAAGTGGTTGATGTAGATGCCGGTGTCCTGCTCGACGGTCTTCACCGTGCAGGCGACGCCGAGCGCGGTGTGGTTCCCGTCCAGGTTGCCGATCGCGAACGCCTCGTTGATCTTGAACTGCTGCGGCGCGGACATCTGGCCGTTGCCCATCTTGCAGGCCGGGATGTTCACCCAGGAGTCACGCGGGATCGACATCACCTCGGCCCACTTCCTGTCGGCCGGGATGTGGATGATCATCAGGGTGTCCGACTGGTCGGTGACCAGGCCGCTGCCGTACGCCTTGCTCAGCCCTTGCCGCGAGTCGGACCCGAGGACCATGATGTTCTCCGCCTGCGGGTGCAGGTTCACCGGCTGGGCGCCGAGCAGGCCGCGGATGTCGTCCTGCTGGAGGTTCGCGTTGAAGTGCTTGAGCATCACGTAGCCGGTGCCGGTCACCGCGACGAGCAGCAGGGCGAGGCTGGCCGAGCCCCAGATGAGGATCTTCCGGCGCGGCCAGTGCCGTAGCCACCGCGCGACCTTCGAGAGCGCACTGCGCATACGTCACCACACCGATCGGGCTTGATCCGCGGACCCGGACACAACCCTTCCCGCCGCGACGCGCCGTTATGCATAACTAGCGATATTTATGCTCATCAGTCCAGGCAGACGCAATATTCAGGATATTTACAGCTAATCCTCTGTCTGTTGATCGCGCGGCGCCGCCTGATCCCGCTCGGCGTTACCTTGCGGCGCTGACCTGGCGGAGGAACTGCTCGTTCGGGGCCGCGGTCTTGTCGAGCAGCAGCTCAAGCGCGTGCTGGCTGTCCAGCGCGGCGAGCGCGCGGCGCAGGCTGACGACGGCGGCGTGCTCGGCGGGGTCCATCAGCAGGTCCTCGCGGCGGGTGCCGGAAGGCACCGGGTCGATCGCCGGGAACAGCCGCTTCTCCGCCAGGTCGCGGCGCAGCCGCAGCTCCATGTTCCCGGTTCCCTTGAACTCTTCGAACAGCACGTTGTCGAGCTGGGAGCCGGTGTCGATCAGGGCGGTGGACAGGATGGTCAGCGAGCCGCCCTCTTCGAGGCAGCGGGCCGCGCCGAGGAACTGGCGGGGCGGCTGGAGCGCGGAGACGGCCACGCCGCCGGTGAGGGTGCGGCTGCTCGCGGGCGCCGCGAGGTTGTAGGCCCGGCCGAGCCGGGTGAGCGAGTCGAGCATGACGACCACGTCCCGGCCGAGCTCCGCGAGCCGCTTGGCCCGCTCGATGGCGAGCTCGGCGGCCTTGATGTGGTCGCTCGGGGACTGGTCGAAGGTGGAGGCGATGACCTCGCCGCGTACCGTGCGGCGCAGGTCGGTGACCTCTTCTGGCCGCTCCCCGACGAGCACCAGCATGAGGTGCACCTCCGGGTAGGCCGACGGCGATCGCGTGGGCGATCGTCTTCAGCACCGTGGTCTTCCCTGCCTTGGGCGGGGCGACGATGAGGCCGCGCTGGCCCTTGCCGATCGGGGAGACCAGGTCGATGATCCGCGCGGTGCGGGACGGGTCGCCGTCCTCGAGGCGGAACCGCTGGTTGGGGTAGATGGGGGTCAGGTCGTCGAAGTCAGGCCGGAGCCTGGCTTCGGCCGCGGGCAGGCCGTTGACGGACTCGACGGTGAGCAGGGCCTTGTCTTGCCTGGTCCTGCTTTGCTGGGCCTTGGCCTGCTGGGCCTTGGCCTGCTGGGTCCGGCTTTGCCGTTCCGCCGCGGTGCCCTCGAATGAGGTCGCCGGCGCGCAGCCCGTACTGGCGGACCTGAGCCGGGGTGATGGGGATGTCTTCGGCGGACCGGCGGTATCCCGCCGTCCGCAGGAATCCGCGGCCGTCGTCGAGGTCGACGACCCCGGATATCACGGCAGCGGTTTCCTGCTGGTTCTGTTCTTGTTGTTTCTTCCGCGATTGCGGTCATGAGATCTCCTCTCGATGGAGAGTGAATTCGCGCAGGCTCAAAAGAGCGGCAGAACAGCCGCTGAGCTGCGCCGATGTTTGGAGGTGAAGATCTCTGGGAAAGACTCCGGATCTTCGCTCGCGCCGATGAGATTTGGCGCCTGGAATGCTGGCCGGGCCACTCAGATGGGCACCAGGCCGATTCCGTTACTGTAGCCGATAACGCCGGGGAGTGCCAGTCGCATTCCCGGCGCGTGGTATGACCTGTGTGTGACTACCCCGCTGTCCAGTACCGAGCGCACCAAGCATCGCAGGCTCCGCGAGCAGGGCCGGGCCGACCGCGGCGAACTGCTCGCGGTGCTGGCCGCCGGCCTGGTCGCCCACCTTGGCGTGGTCAGCGACGGCTGGCCGATGGTGATACCGACCAGCTACGGGTTCGACGACACCAGCCTCTACCTGCACGGCTCCGTGGCCAGTGTCAGCTTGCGCGCGGACAGCCCGGTGTGCGTCACGATCACGCTGGCTGACGGCCTGGTGCTGGCCCGTTCGGTGTTCGAGCACGCGGTCAACTACCGCTGCGCGATGATCTACGGCTACCCGCGGATCGTCACCGACCCCGACGAGGTAAACACGGGCTTGCGGCTGCTGTCCGAGCACATGGCCCCCGGCCAGTGGGACTACGCCCGCCAGCCGAACCGCAAGGAGCTCGCGGCGACCCGGCTGCTGGCGCTTCCGCTTGACGAGGCGTCGGTGAAGATCCGCACCGGGCCGCCCGACGACGGCGACTCCCCGGACGTCGCCCTTGGCCTGTGGGCAGGCGAGCTGCCGCTCGTTGCTACCTGGCAGCAGCCAGTCCCCGACCCGGCGCTCCCGCCTGGTGCCGCCGTCCCTGAGCACGTCGCCCAGCGGGCAGGTACCCGCGCCTACCCGACGGGATAAGAGGACCCGCGCGTGGCCTACCGGACGCGGACGTGCCCGGCCACCTGACCACTTGCGACGCGGGCCGGCCCCGGCCCGTCAGCCACCGGGGCGTACGGGACCTTTCGCCACGGCTGGCAGGCGATGTAGGCGACGACCAGCAAGACCGTAAGCGAGCCGTCCCAGAGCAGCACCTGGGAGGTTCCCGTTATGTGCCCGTGGGCCGCGAAGCCGACCGCGGCGGCGGTGAGCGCGAGCTTGTTGGCGATGGCGAGCTCCCACAGCCCCCGGTACCCGCTGGGGCGCGCCGCCAGCAGCGCGAACAGCCCGGTGAACAAAGCGAACCCGCACAGCCGCCAGGTTTCCACGACCGTGGTCGACGCGGGCGCGTTCACGACTGTGCCGATGTCGGACAGCGCGGCGACGAACGCGCTCACGGCCGCGAGGGCCATCAGGGCCTGGCCGACCCGAACCCGCGCTGGCCGCGGCGCGGCTGCTTCGTCTGGATTCTTCACAATTCCCCCATCTCCAGCTATGGCGACATCTTGTCGCCATAGCCATGTTACACAATCGCGGGGGCGGGTCAAGGCATTTGCCTAGCGCATGCCGTGCCCGAGTAGACTCACCGGCCATGGTCACGCCGCGTCGACGAGGTGCAGCGGATACGGTGCGACGGCCGGGCGGCCGCACGGCGCAGACAAGCCAGGCGATCCTCGACGCAGCGCTGGGCGCGCTGGCCGAGGTCGGCTACGCCGCGCTTACCCTTGACGCCGTCGCCGTTCGCGCTGGAGTGCACCGCTCCACCATCTACCGCCGGTGGGCCACCAAGGACGAGCTCATCGTCGATGCCGTCCTGGCCTCGGCGGCGCGCGACGTGCCCACGCCGGACACGGGATCGCTTCGCGGCGACCTGCGTGCCTTCGCCCAGGCCGTCGCGGCCAACCTGGCCTCGCCGGTCGCCCTGGCGCTGCTGCGGACCTACGTTTCTGAAGCCGGGCGGGCGGCGGGCATCGAACTGGTGGCCCGGGCCTTCTGGGACGAGCGATTCGCGCTCGCGGCAACCATGGTCCGCCGGGCCGTCGGCCGGGGCGAGCTGGCCCCGGAGGCCGACGCCGAGCTGCTGATCGAGATGCTGGTCGCGCCGCTGTTCCTGCGCACCCTGGTCACGGCCAAGCCGGTCACCCCCGCCTACGTCGACCGCATCGTTGACGCCGTCCTCGCCGCCCACGGGGCGTGACCTCACGACCGCCCCGCGCGAAGGCCCGCGGCCGCGGCCCCTGCCCGCGACCTCGAATGGGGGTTGGACCAGAACGCCAGCGACTGTGCCGATCTCGCCTCGCGGGCGGACTGGCAGCGGTGTCCGGCGGGGGTTACTGTTGGGCATGCGCGGTCGTGCCGGGTAAGCGCTGACCGCGGTCTCGTTGCTCCAGACCTTGGCGGTGTAAGCCCTGAGCGGTTTGCTCGCAGGACGCCCAAGAGGACAGAGCGACAATGAGCGCAGCACCCGACCTTCCTGTCCTGCCGTCCGGCCGCGCCACCGCCGGGCACGGGCCGCCCGTTGCCGTCGATCCCTCGTCAGCCAGCTTCCGCGCACTGGCGCTGCAGGTGCGGGCGACGGGCCTGCTCAACCGGGAGCCGGGCTATTACCGGGTGAAGATCAGCCTGACGGTCTTCGCCTTCTTCGCCGGATGGGCCCTGCTCGTCATCGTCGGGAACTCGTGGGCGGCCCTCGCCGTCGCCCCGCTGCTGGGGATGACGTTCACCCAGCTGGGCTTCATCGGCCACGACGCGGGACACAACCAGGTTTTCCGCACGCGCCGGCGCAACCGCCTGCTCGGCCTCGCCGTGGGCAACGCGCTCATCGGGCTGAGCTTCGGCTGGTGGGTCCCCAAGCACAACGCTCACCACGCGCATCCCAACGAGCCGGGCCGTGACCCCGATATCGGCGAGGGAACTGCCCCGCCGTCATCTGACGCGGCGGGAAGCGGGCGCGGCCCTCTCGCATCGTGGCTGGCGCGCTGGCAGGCGCCGCTCTTCTTCCCCCTCATGCTGCTGCGAAGCGGCGGCATGCACGTACTCGGGATCAGCCGGCTCGCGCGGCGGCGAGACCGTGCCTCGGCCGTGGAAGCCTCCCTCATCCTGCTGCACGCCGTGCTGTACCTGACGGTGGTGCTGTGGGTGCTCTCCCCGCTCAAAGCACTCGCCTTCGCCGTCGTGCAGCAGGCGGTGTTCTCGCTGTACCTGGGCGTCAGTTTCGCGCCGAACCACAAGGGGATGCCGGTCATCGACTCCGCCACGACGGCCGGCTTCGCCCGCCGACAGGTGGTCACCGCCCGGAACATCAGCGGCGGCCGGCTCACCACCTTCATGCTCGGCGGCCTTAACTACCAAATCGAGCACCACCTGTTCCCGTCCATGCCCCGGCCCAACCTGCGCCGAGCCCAGGGCCTGGTCAGGGACTTCTGCGCAGCGGCCGACCTCGGCTACAGCGAAGAAAACTTCGTCGAGTCATTCCGCCAGATCATCCAGCACCTTAGCGACGCCGGGGCAGCCGTCGGCCGCAGCCCTCGTCAGGCCATGACTTGCGCATCGCCGGTATCTCCGGCCAGTGCGGCTACTCGGCCAGCCATTCACTGAAGTGCTCCAGGCGCCGCCGATCTCGACCTTTGCGGCAGCTTACGCACGCCTGCCCGCAGCGAGCGCGCTTAGCGCGACGGGCTGATGCTCGGTGTCGATGTAGCGCGCTCGGCTGGTGGTTATTTCCGGCCTGGTTCAGGTGTGCTTCGCCCTGACTTCTGCCAGCCGTGCGTTCAGGAACCGGCGCTCGGGGCCGGTGCCGGCCAGGGCTGCCGCCTCCTCGTAGGCGCTGGCGGCTTCCTCGTTCCGGCCAAGGCGGCGCAGGAAGTCAGCCCGGGTCGCGGGCAGCAGGTAGTAGCCGGCGAGGGCGCCGTCGGCCTCCAGGCGCCGCAGCAGCGCCAGCCCTGCCGCGGGGCCGTCGGCCATGGCCACCGCGACCGCGCGGTTCAGCTCGACGACCGGCGAGCCGGTCATGTCCGCCAGGTGCTGGTAGAGCCGGGCGATCCGCGGCCAGTCGGTGGCCTGCGCCGTCGGGGCGGCGGCGTGGCAGCCGGCGATGGCCGCCTGGATCTGGTACTGGCCGGGCCGCCGGCCGGCGAGGGCCTCTTCGAGGTGCCGGCGGGCGAGGCCTATCTGGGCCTGGTCCCAGCGGGTGCGGTCCTGGTCCTCCAGGGTCACCAGGTCCCCGCGGTCGTTCACCCGCGCCGCCTGCCGCGCGCGGTGGAACAGCATGAGGGCGAGCAGCCCCTTGGCTTCCGGTTCTTCTGGCAGCAGTTCCGCCAGCACCTGGGTCAGGGCGACGGCCTGGTCGCACAGGTCCCGCCGGATGAGGTCGTCCCCGGCGCTGGCCGAGTATCCCTCGTTGAATACCAGGTAGAGCACCGCCAGGACGCCCGGTACCCGCTGCGGCAGGGCGCTGGCCGGCGGTACCCGGTAGGGGATGCGCGCGTTGGCGATCTTGTGCTTGGCCCGGACGAGCCGCTTGGCCATCGTGGCCTCCGGCACCAGGAAGGCACGGGCGATCTCGGCGGTGCTCAGCCCGGTCAGGGTGCGGAGCGTCAGGGCGACCCGTGCCTCCATCGCCAGCGCGGGATGGCAGCAGGTGAAGATCAGCCGGAGCCGTTCGTCCGGAACGCCGCTGTCGTCAGCGCCTGGCTCCGGGTTGTCCGGTTCCCGTCTCCCTGGTTGCCATCACGGCCAACTCCTCGACCTTGGCACGGTAGGTGCTGCTGCGCCGCAGGCGGTCGATGGCCCCGTTGCGGGCCACCGTCATCAGCCACGCCCCCGGACGGTTCGGCACGCCGTCGCGTGGCCAGCGCCGCAGCGCCTGGGCAAAGGCGTCCTGGGCGCATTCCTCGGCCAGGTCCCAGTCACCCGTCTGGTGGATCAGGGCCGCGGTGATGCGGCCCCACTCCTGGCGGAAGGCATCGGCCACGACCGTCCCCACGACGCTGGTCGCGGTGGCGCGCGGCCGGTGCCTCGCCCGCGCCGCCTGCCGGCTCCGGGGGCTGGCCGTCGGGTCCGGCTAGTCCTCCTCGAACGGCCAGAACGGCCTCACCTCCAGGATGCCGAGGCGGGCCATCGGGTGCCTGGACGCGACCTCGATGGCTTCGTCGAGGTCGGCGCACTCAAGCACGTCGAAGCCGGCGATCTGCTCCTTCGTCTCGGCGAACGGGCCGTCTGTCACGATGGCGTGCTTCTCCCTCACCCGTACCGTGCGGGCGCTGCCGGGCGGCTCCAGTTCGCTGCCGTACAGGCGAACGCCCCGGCCGTCCATCTCGGCTACCCAGGGATCGACCGGTTCGATGCGGTCGAACTCCCGGGGGTCGACCGCCGGGTCGGTGCAGACGAGCATCACGTACCTGGATCTTGCCTTCACCCGGCTCGGGCAGGGGCACGGCCGGGGCGCTGTCCGGCAGGGCGCGCACCTCGATCGCCCCCGCCCAGGAGCTGGGGTGCCTGCCGGCCCACCGCACCGCCTCGTCCAGGCTGGCGCACTCGAGCACGTCGTAGCCGGCCACCTGCTCCTTGGTCTCCGCGTACGGCCCGTCGGTGATGATGAGCTCGCCGTCCCGGATCTTGACCGTGGTGGCATCCGCCGTCGGCCGCAGGCGGCTCCCCTGCAGGTTGACCCCGGAGCGGATCGTCTCCTCAATCCAGGAGGAAAACGCGGCCTGGGCCTCGTCGTCCCACTCCGAGGCCAGGTCCGGGTCGGCCGCGTGGATCAGCATGTAACGCATTGCCCCTCCTCTACCGAACACTCGACAGGACCCGTACCGGCGCGGTCGCCGCGTCCGCCGTCCCGCGGGCCGACCGCACGCGGTGCCTCGGGCGGAAGGTGCGCCCGAGGCTGGAGCCGCAGGTCCCGCAGCGCGGCGGCGGCCTCACCCGCGCGTACGTCCGCGGCCCGCTGCTCGGCGGCAGTAAGGCCGTGCTCGTACTTGTACATCTGGTACGACAGCGTGTAAACCATCGCTCCTCCATCCGGTGGAAGTTCTCGCGAGCCGCCCTTTCGGCTCGTCCACTCGGACGACGAACGGAATCTCCCGAGATGGACACTGCCGCGCCCGGCGATCCAAATGTTTTTCAGACCGGCTTGCTAGGCGAAGGACCGGAGGTGCGGATCATCGACACCCTGCTCGGTGCACTGCCGCCGGGCTCGTACCTCACCGCTTCGCATCTCAACCCGGAACATGACGCGGAGGCGTCGCCGGCGTGCGCGCCTATCTCAGTGATCCGTGAGGTACAAGCGTGCCCGGATCAGCCGGTTGCGCGTGCTGAGGCCGAGGTCCTTGAGCCGGCTCGCGGCCGGGAGGAGGATGGTCGTCATGGCGGCAGGGATCGAGATCATCGACGCGCAAGTTCACCTGAACCAGCTCGGCGCGAACTGGCGGACTGCCTCCGCTCGACTCGGTCATCGCCACGGGCATTGAGGCGATGAACGCGGTCGGCATCGACCGGGTGCTGATCGGCGAGGCCCGCGGGTTCGACTCGCAGTTCCGGCCGCTGGGCGAGGAGCTGCCGAACGGCGCCGTCCGCTCCTCTTACCCCTTCTCTGAGCGCGCGGTCGAGCTGCACCCCGCGCGCTTCGCCTATCACGTCGTCGTCGACTTCCGCGATCCGGAGCTCGACCGCCTGACCGCGGAAGTCCAGGCCCGCCCCGGCGCGAACTCGATGCGCATCGTGCCGGTGCCGCAGACCGGCGCCGTGGACAGCCTCGAGCACGGCGAGTTCAACGAGCTGTTCGCCGCCGCCGAGCGCTACCAGGTGCCGGTGTTCGCCTGGGTACCCGGGCGGGCTCACCTCTTGCTGCCCTACATCCAGCGGTTCCCGGGCCTGCGGTTCATCGTCGACCACTGCGGCGTCGGCGTCGCTCCCCTGCGAGCAGGCGAGCTGCCGGTGACGATGCAAAGCTCACTGACCAGGTCGCGCGAGGACCGCCTGGCCGAGCTTGAGCGCGTCTGCGGCATGGCGCAGTACCCGAACGTGGCCCTGAAGTGGTGCCACGCGCCGGGCCTGCTGTCCGAGGAGGACTACCCCTACCGGGACGTGATGCCGCTGCTGCGCCAGGCGCTCGACGCCTTCGGAGCCGAGCGCGTCATGTGGGCCAGCGACTACACCGTCGCGCGCGACCAGAACGCCAACAGCTGGGCGCAGTGCCTGTACTACCTGCTCGACTCCGACCAGCTCTCGCGGACCGAGAAAGAGTGGCTCCTCGGCGGCTCGGCCCGCCACGTCCTCAACTGGACCGACTGAGTGCCGGGCACCGGGGAGGCGGCTGGTGGAGCCCGCATGGCTGACTTCGACGCGCGTCCCCTGGTGATCAGTGACACCGTGGCGGTGTGGGACGTGGTGTGCCCGGGCGCGCGCAAGCACGAGAGTGACGAGGAATGCGCGGCCGGGACGCACCTGGTGTTCCCCTACCGGGGGGTCTACGTGCACCACGTAGGACGCGCGGAGTCCGTCGCGGAAGCCAACCAGGTGATCTTTATCAACGAAGACGAGCCTTACCGGGTCAGCCACCCGGTTGACGGCGGAGACTCCGCGCTATCAATTGGCGTGAGTAAGGCCACGCTGCTTGAACTGGCGCCGAAAGAATATCTCCGCCGTAATGAGCAGGCGGCGTTCAATCGGTCGCGCTTGCGTATCGGCGCGGATACCCAAGCGCGCACCGCACTGCTGCGTCACCGCCTGGACCGCGGGGCCATCGAGCGCCTCGAAGCCGAGAGCCTGACCCTCACGCTGTTGCGGAGCGCTCTCGGTGCGCGCGCCGCGCACGGCGCGCCCGGCGGCCCGGGCCCCCGGAAGCTGGTAGACCGGGCCAAGCTGGCCCTCGTCTCGGACCTGAGCCGCCGGTGGACACTGGCCGAAATCGCGTCCGCGGTCGGCGGCTCGCCCGTCTACCTGACCCAGATGTTCCAGCGGCTCGAGGAAATGCCGCTGTATCGCTACCAGCTGCAACTACGGCTGGCCAGGGCGCTTGCCTTGCTGGGCGAATACGACGACCTGACCAGCCTGGCGCTCGAGCTCGGGTTCTCCAGCCACAGTCACTTCAGCGCCGCCTTCAAGCAGGCCTACGGGCAGACGCCATCGGCGTTTCAGCGCTCAGCCCGCATTCGTTAATTTCCACATGAAATCGACGGCGGCCGTCTGAAGATTCTCGCGAATGGTAGCTAAATATTCTGATAGCACGAACGGTCTCTATCCGGGTAGCTTGTGCGCCGTCAGACTTACCGGCCTGCATTGGAGAATGAGTGTGAACGGCGCAGGGCAAGCTCAGCGGGCAGAGAGCCTTCGGCAGCTTCACCAGACGGGAAGTCCGCTCATCTTGGCGAACGTCTGGGACGCGGCCAGCGCGCGCATGGTGGCCATGGCCGGCGCGAAGGCGGTCGCCACGTCAAGCGGGGCCGTGTCGTGGGCGCACGGCGTGCGCGACGGCGGCAACCTCGACCTCGGCACCGTCTGCGCGGCTTTGCGGGAGATAGTCTCCGCGGCCGGCGACCTGCCGGTCACCGCGGATATCGAGGGCGGCTACGCCCAGGCTCCCGAGGGCGTGGGGGCTTCGGTGGCCGCCGTGATCGACGCCGGCGTGGCCGGGATCAACCTCGAGGACTCCGGGGCGCCGGCCGAGTCCCCCGCCGCTCCTCTCTACACCGCGGCCGACCAGGCGGCGCGCATCGCCGCGGCCCGCGCGGCGGCGCAAAGCGCGGGTGTCCGGCTGTTCATCAACGTGCGCACCGACGTGTACCTGTTCGGCGTTGGCCCCGAAGCAGGCCGTTACGACGACGTCGTCGCCCGGGCGCAGGCCTACCGCGCCGCCGGCGCCGACGGCCTGTTCGTGCCCGGCTTGCTTGACCTGGACGTGCTCAGCCGGATCAGCCAGGCAACAGATCTCGCGCTGAACGCGATGTGGCTACCCGGAGCGCCCAGTCCCGCGGAACTGTTCAAGGCGGGCGTAGCGCGCGTCAGCGTCGGCACCGCCCTGTTCCAGTCCGCCTACACCTACGCTCAGCGGGTGGCGCAGCGGCTGATCGGCGAGAATAGCTACGCTGACTTGGAAGACGCCCTGTCTTTCGGAGAATTCAACAACGAATTTCCCAGCAAGTCTCCATAACGAGTGGTGACGATGAGTGGCTCCCGGCACTTGAGCCATCCTGAGGGGGAAGCGGCAGGTCATGAGCGTCCGGCACACCATCGTCGACTCCCCGGTCGGGCCGTTGACCCTGGTCGGGGACGGGGCCGCGCTCATCGGGCTGTACTTCGACGGCCACCTCCGGACGCCCCGCCTCACCGATCTCGGGCCGCGGGCGGACGGCGGCTTCGACGCGGCGACCCGGCAGCTCGGCGAGTACTTCGCGGGCACCAGGCGCGAGTTCGACCTTGAGCTCGCGCCGCGCGGCTCGGACTTCGAGCGGGAGGTCTGGGCGCTGCTGACGAAAATCCCGTACGGCGAGACTCGTACCTACGGGCAGCTGGCGGCCGAACTCGGCGATCCCCACGGCGCGCAGGCGGTCGGGAACGCCAACGGCTGGAACCCGATCAGCATCATCGTGCCCTGCCACCGGGTAGTCGGCACCAGCGGGAGCCTTACTGGCTACGCAGGCGGCCTCACCCGCAAGCGGTTCCTGCTCAGCCTGGAGGAACCACCCGCCGCCGAGGACGGCCGGCTGTTCTGCCGGCGCATGGGTCGCATCGCGGCCTCCTGGCCGCCTGGATGGATCAGGACATAAGCCAGTAGCCCCGTCGCCGGGAAAACTAGTTCAAAATGTCCCGTTAAGCCGACCCGCGCGTGCTTAGCTGGTACAGGCCCGGTCCTGCCTGCTCGGACCAGGCAGGACAGAGGCGTCAAGGAGCCACGATGAGCATGGTCAGCCGGGCCGACGCCTACCAGCGACAGCACCGCTGGGCGGGGCTTCCGGTGGCGGTGCTGTACAAGTTCGGCGACGACCAGGGAACCTACCTCGCCGCGCAGATCACCTACTACGGGTTCATCGCGGCGTTCCCGCTGCTGCTGCTCCTGGCCACGATCCTGGGCTACGTGCTGCACGGGAACCCGCAACTGCAGCGCCACGTGCTGGATTCCGCGCTGGCCCAGTTCCCCGTCATCGGCGGTCAGATAACCGCGAACATCCAGTCCTTCCACGGCAGCATTCCCGGCCTGGTCATCGGCATGCTGGGCTGCGTCTACGGCGGCCTGGGCATTGTCCAGTCCGTCCAGACCATGCTGAACAAGGTGTGGGGGGTGCCGCGCGACTCCCGCCCGAACCCGATCAGGGCCCGGCTGCGGAGCCTGCTGCTGCTGGCCTTCGGTGGCGCCAGCGTCATCGTTACCACGGTGCTGTCCGCGCTGGCCTCCGCCGGGGACGCCTACGGCAGGGGCCTGGGCGACAGTGTGCGGGCGCTCGCGAGCGCGGCGGCGATCGCGCTGAACGTGACGCTGTTCGTTGTGGCGTTTCGGATGCTGACCGCGCGCCACGTCGCCGTCAGGCAGATCCTCGCTGGCGCGGTCGCCGCCGCGGTGAGCTGGCAGGCCCTCCAGTGGGCCGGCACGCTGCTGCTGGGGCGGGAGATCAAGGGCGCGACCGCCACCTACGGCCTGTTCGCGCTCGTCCTGGGCACGCTCGCCTGGATTTACGTCGGCGCGCTCACCACGATCCTCTGCGCGGAGTTCAACGCGGTGCGCGTCGGGAAGCTGTGGCCGCGCAGCCTGCTCGCGCCGTTCACCGACAGCACGGACCTCACCCCCGCGGACCGGCGTGCCTACACCTCCTACGCGAAGACCGAACGGCACAAGAGCTTCGAGAACATCGACGTCACCTTCGGCGAGCGCCAGAACCCCGAGTCGGCGGAACCGCGACCCTGAGGCTAGACACTAGGAGTCGACTCCCGTTGGGTGCGCAGCGGAGACGATGGCCAGGCGAAGCCGGGTAAGTGCGTCAGCCCGGGCTCCGGCGAGCGACGGCTCGCCCTTCGCTTAGCCGCGCGGACGGGGACATGGCGGGGCATGCGGGTGAAGGCCGTGGTAATCGCCTCGAGAATGAGCGGATGGGTGCCCCATGAGCCGCCGATGACGATGAGTTCCGGGTCGGAGAGTGCCACGACGGCGGCGAGGACCCCGCTGATGGCCTGACCCAGCGCGTGGCGGACGGCGTGCGCCTGCGGCTGCCCGTCGCTGACCGCGGCAAGCAGGCGGCCGACGTCGATCGCGGTCGAGCCGGGCCGCCGGAGGCCGAGCTCGCCGAAGACGTCGATGAGCCGCATCGCCTGGCCCTGCGGGCCGACGCGTGACGAGGTGGGCGATCTCGCCGGCCAGGCCGCCGGATCCGCGCCGGACCTCGCCGTCGCTGACGACCGCGCAGCCGAGGCCCTCGTCGAGGTAGAGGTAGACGAAGTCGCGCAGCGCGCCGGCGGGCGCGCCGTCCCGTTCGGCCCGGGCGGCCCAGTTCACGTCGTTGTCGACGATGACCGGGCCGTCGACGTGCGGGGCGAGAACCGCGACCGGGTCGAGCTCGCCGAGCAGGAACGGCGCGTCCGGCAGCTGGACGAGCCGTCCGCGTCCTGCGGTCCACCGGGTCGGCGGCGCTGACGACGGCGAGCCGGGGCACGCACGGCCGCTCCCCTGCTGGGACGCCGGTGACCGCGGCGCGCAGTGCGGCGGCAACCTGATCCGGGCGGGCCGGGCGGCCGATGCCCCGTTCCGTCCGCGACACCGTGTCGCCGTAGACGTCGACCCGCTCGGCGACGATCCCCTCCGGCGCGATGCTCACGACCAGCGCGACCCCGGCGTGCGGCCAGGGCGTAGTAGGAGCCGACCCGGCCCGCGGCCCGGCCGCCCGCGGTGCGCTCGCCGGTGTCGGCCACGAGCCCGGCCTCGGTCAGCCGGCGCACGCTCTCCCCGACGGTCGGCTTGGAGATGCCCGGTCTCGGCGGCGAGCTCGGCGCGGGTCAGCCGCCGGTGCCGCATCAGGGCGCGCAGCACGTGCTCGTCGGTCAGCGACCGCAGCAGCTCGAGCGACGGCTTCGTGGTGCCACCCGCCCGATTCTAGTCAGGACTCTTGCCTAGAAGCGGACGGCACGCGTACCGTCGTTTCAAGTAAGGAGTCCTTCACTAGAAGGAGGCGCCATGTCACCGCCAGCATCGCCTGTCCCGCACCGCCCAGCTGCCCGCCGCTGCCGCACTGGGAGAGGACGCCGGACGACCTGCAGGCCGCGATCCGCGAGATCAAGGCCGCGCTCCGGGCCCGGATCGAGGCCTCCGGCCGCACCGTCGAGGAGGTCTTCGCCGTCGTCGAGCGGCGCATCCAGGCAGAGGTCGAGCGAGATCGCCGCCGCCCGGCAGCGCGGCGAGACGATCTGGCCGGTCATCGACTACGCCGACATCGCGGCCGGCACCGTCCCGCGCGAGGCCCTGGCGCTGCTGCAGCCGCCGCGGCTGCCTCGTCGTGCGCGGCCACTTCGACCGCGAGCAGGCCCTCGGCTGGGACCGCGACATCGTCGACTACGTCGAGCGCAACCACTTCTTCGAGAACTACCGCGGCCCCGGCGACGACTTCTTCGGCAGCGTCGGCTCCAAGCCCGAGATCTACCCGGTCTACTGGTCGCCGGCGCAGATGCAGGCCCGCCAGAGCGACCGGATGGCCCGCGTGCAGTCGTTCCTCAACCGCCAGTGGAAGCACGAGTCCGACGGCATGCAGTGGTTCGACCCGGACCGCGACTCGCTGTACCCGGACCGCATCCGCCGCCGGCCGCAGGGCGCCAACTCCGGCGGCCTGGGCACCCACCTCGACCCCGGCACGCTCGACCTGTGGATGACCGAGGCCTACCAGCAGGCGTTCCGGCACCTGTTCGACGGCACCGTCGAGCAGTACGACCCGTGGGACGCCGCCCACCGCACCGCCGGCCCGCAGTACCCCGGCACGACCATGTGCTCGGCGTTCCGCACCTTCCAGGGCTGGACCGCGCTGTCCGACATGGCCCACGACCAGGGCGTGCTGCACACCGTGCCGATCCCCGGAGCGCATGGCCTACCTGATGCTGCGCCCGCTGCTGTCCGACGTCCCCGACGACGACATGTGCGGCGTCACCGTCAACCAGGTCTTCCCCGCCAGCGAGCAGTGGCACCCGCTGCTCATGCAGGCGCTCAGCGGCATCCCCGACGTCCAGGCCGGCGACTCCGTCTGGTGGCACTGCGACATGATCCACAGCGTCGCGCCGGTCGCCAGCCAGCAGGGCTGGGGCAACGTCATGTACATCCCGGCCGCGCCCTGGTGCCCGCGCAACGAGGAGTACGCCGCCAGCGTCCGCGAGGCGTTCCTCACCGGCTCCAGCCCGAGCGACTTCCCGGACGAGCACTACGAGCGCACCTGGCCCGACCGCTTCCACCTCGACGAGCTCAACGAAACGGGACGGCGCGGCCTCGGCCTCGGCTGACCGCCGTCCCGGTGCGGACGGGCAAGCCGTGTCACTTCCCGGTCTTGAGCACCCTCGTCATGGCGCTGCGCTCAGCGGCGGTGACGCCCAGGCCGTACTTCACCTTGATGTTGATCTGGGTCTCGACGTACCAGGTACGGTTCGCCGGGGGGAGCCACTGGGCAGCGTCCTTGTCCGACTTGACCTCGTTGTCGTGGGTGTCCACGGCCCGCAGCTCGGCGACATCGATGGCGAACGACTTGCGCTTGGACGACGACCAGTGGCACGCCCCCACCTTCCAGGCATCCCCCAGGGCGACGACGTGGTCTACCTGGATGGCCGTGGTGTCCGGGCCGTGCTTGAGCGCGATGGTGGTACCGGTGTACTCGTTGTGCAGGGTGCCGGTCATGTACGACTCGGACTCGCCCGCCGGGATGTGCGCGCCGGAAGAGTCCAGCGCGATGACGTAGTAGCGGAGACTCAGGCTCTTGCCGTCCAGCTTGTGCCCGGACGAGACATCGGACGGCTCATTGTCCGGGAACTTGCTACGGGCGTACCCCGCGCAGGTGCCGACCGTCTTGAGGTGGGACAGCTTGACCGCCTCGGCGTACGCGGTGGCGTTCGGGTAGCCGTGGACGGGCGCGGCGTGGGCCGTGCCCGACGCGGCGACGGCAGCCGCGAGGGCGACGGCGACGGCGGCGACAGCCAGCCGCTTGACCTTCATCCGGGGGACTCCTCGGGGAGGTTGGTGTGGCGGTTACGGTACACGTACCAATGCCGGGCTAACTCGCTCCTGCGAAGGCGCAACAGACAGCATCAGCGCACGAATGGCTGCCGTCAAGACCAACGCGCGTTTACTCCTCCGTCAGCCGCCCGCGCAAGATATACAGGCACGACTCCAAGACGTCATCGCCGAGTGACTCCGGGTCGGCGAGGAGGACTTCGACGGCGAGCATCTTGGCCGCTCGCGGGGGCAGTGTCCTGATTACCGCTGCGGCGCTGGCCTCGTCAACGGGATCGTTCATGGTGCTGTCTCCCTAGTTCGCCGTGGACCACGCCTCGCGCGCGCGCTCGTTGACCTCTTCGGTGGACTCGTCGTACAAGGCCGTCAGGGCATCGTGACCGGGCGAGCCCGGCGGGAGCCGCTCCAACTCGGCTCGCATCTCCGCCCGCCTGCTGAGCAGCGCGGAGTCGTCCATGGATGCGAAGTCGTCACTGTCACTCATGCTTCCTGCCTTCGGTTGGAGGTCTTGTGTGTCCCGCCGCCGTGCACGGTCGCTGTCGGTCGACACGCCGCGACGACGGCGAATGTAGTACTTAGCGTGACGGACCAGGCGTAAAGTCGGATATACATTTCGGCTTTGCCGATCACCCCCGAACGCCAGTAATGGAAGGGGCGCACCATGCCTACTCCCCGAGAACAGCTCGCCAGCATCCTCAAGCAGTCGCGGATTGACGCCGGTTTTGACTCTCACGGTGCGTTGGCGAAGCGTCTTAACGTTTCGCGGCCGGTTGTCAGCAAGGCGGAGAACCCGGCGCAGCCGGTGCCGTCCGATGCCCTGCTGGCGGCGTGGGCGGGCATGACGGGCGCGCCCCTCGACCCGCTGACGGACCTTGCCCACCGCGCGAAGTCAGGCACCCCTGACTGGTTCATGCCGTACCTGGCCGCCGAGTCAGCCGCCAGCATGCTGCGTTACTGGTGTCCGCTGCTGCTGCCAGGGGTGCTGCAGACCGAGGCCTACGCGCGGGCGGTGCTGTCCGTTGAGCCGTACACCCCTGAACGGCTGGCGGAACTGGTGGCCGCGCGCATGGAACGTCGGCAGGTGCTGGGCCGGGCGTACGTCACCGCGGTCATTGATCATCACGTGCTGCAACGCTGCATGGGGTCGCCCGAGATCATGGCGGAACAGTGCGCACACCTGGCGGCGGTGGCGGAACATCCGAAAATCGCATTGCACGTGGTGCCGGAAGGGGCGAACGTAGGCCTGTGGGGTGCGTTCGATATTGCCTCACGGGATGGCATGGCGACGGTGAACCTCACAACGCTTCGGGATGTCAGCAGTACCGCAACGGACCTGGCAGACGACGCTACGCAGGCGTTCGAGCGGATACTCGGCGCGGCACTGCCACGCGCTGACTCTCTAAAGTTCACGCTAGAGATGGAGAGCCAATGGAAGACACGAGCATGACGCAGTGGCGTAAGTCCAGCTACAGCAACGGCGGATCGAACGCCTGCGTCGAGGTGGCCAGCACCGACGGCGTGCTCGTCCGCGACACCACCAACCGCGACGGCGGGACGCTGACCTTCAGCGCCGAAGCATGGAAGCGGTTTGCCGCGTCGCTGCGGTAGTCCCTCCGGACAAGACGAGGAAGCCAGCCCGCTAGCGGCTAGCGGGCTGGCTTCCGTCATGCGTGGGTCTTCGCCTAAGCATCGCCTACCAAGACCCGGACGCGCGCCGAAGCGTGGGTCTTGCGTGCTGGTCAGCGCGATCGGACTTCCCAGGCGGGTCGCCGGGGCTCATCGTTGTGCACGATGATGTCGGCGTGATCGGCCGGGCGGGCCGTGGCGAAGTAGAGCTTCTGGGCGGGGATGTAGCGGGTGCGGAAGCGCCGCTCGACCTCGGCGGTGGATCCGAGTCGCGCCAGGTCCCGGATCCGGGCGCGGTCCAGTATCTGCTCGAACGCGGCGGACACGAAGATGCTCAGGTCCCACCGGTCGATCAGCTCCGGGCGCAGGAGGAACACCCCGTCAAGGAGCAGCACCGCGTCCGCGGCGGCCGTCGTCGCCGGCGGGGACAGAGCGGTGTCCGTGTCGAGGTCGTAGACCGCGTGCTGGTAGCGCCGGTCGCCGTCCGGGCCCAGCGGGTCGAGCAGGACCCGGCGGAGCGTGTCGTAGTCGAAGGAGTCGTGGTAGTTGGCTTCGGGCGAGAATTCGCCGCGCCGGTAGCGCTGCGCCCGGGGCAGGTGGAAGCTCTCGGTCGAGGCGCGGATGACCTCCCGGCCCCGGGAGCGAAGGAGCAGCGCGAGCTCGTCGGCCAGCGTGGTCTTGCCGGCGGCGGGAGGCCCGTCGACGGCGACCCGCAGCGGGTGCGAGGTCGTGACGGACTCGATCGCCCCGGCCAGCCGGTCAAGGAGCTCGCCGCGGGTGCCTTCGTCCATGGCCTGTCACCCTCACCGTGTCGTGATGCCGCGTCGAACTGACCTCATACCCGTCTCGGCGCATGTCAGCACGAACGTCCCGGCGCGTGGCGAAGGTGGTCCTGGTCAGCGCGGTGACCCCCTCGGTCCTGCAGACCGACGCCAATCCCGCCGACGTGCCCCGGGCCGCCTTCGAGGGCCTGCAGGCAGCGCTGGCGGCGAACCGCTCGGAGTTCTATCGGGCCAGGGCCGTGAGGCGGGCCGGGTTAGTCCGGCGTCAGGGGGCGGCTGCGGTGCTGGGGCCGACGAGTGTGTACGCGGTCTCCCCGTCTCTTACCGCCGCCAGCACGTCCTCGGGTCTGTCGCCATGTTCGAAGTCGATCACGACGACGCTCGGCGCGAGCTCGGCCAGCCCCTCGGGGTGGGGGACGGTGACGGCACCCTCCATGGGAGTGATCTCGCAGGCCAGGTCGTGGGGAAGAACAGCGTGCGTGTCCTCGTCGGCCTGGTAGGCGCCGAGCATGACCTCCTGCACGACGCGTTCGCCGTCGTTGCCGCCGGCGCGGATGCCGATGACCACGAACTGACGCCGCACGTCGTCGGAGTCCGGGTCAGGCTGGATCCAGGCGAGGGCCGGGGCATCGGTCACGGCCATCCGGTACCCGACTGATGGCCTGGTCCTCGCGTCCCACGGCAAGGACGCCGGCGCCCGTGCCTGTGAGCAGCTGGCGGGCGATCATCGTGTGCTAGGTCTGGCCGGTGCTCTCTCGGTCACGCGGCCCGGACCTCGACGACACTGAGCGTCCAGGCCTGGCCGACGATCCGGGCGGGGCGCAGCCCGGCCGAGTGCAGCAGCGTGAACATTTCCCGCTCGCTGCGCTCCTGGCCGCCGTAGCCCATCATCGTCAGGTCGGCGCGGGCCATCCGGCGGTGGCCGGGGGTGTCGGCGAAGCGGTCGGGCAGCAGCCGGTCGATCAGCAGGAGCACGCCGTCGGCGCCCATGCCGTCGCGGCAGCTGGCGAGGATCTGGCGGGCGCGGGCGTCGTCCCAGTCGTGGATGATGTACTTGAGCAGGTAGCAGTCCGCCGACGGCGGCGGGCCGTCGAAGAAGCTGCCAGGCACGAAGCCAGCGCGGCCAGCCAGCCCCTGGCCCTCCAGGTACGCCAGCGCCCCGCGCTCCACCGACGGCAGGTCGAACACCGATCCCGTCAGGTGCGCGCAGGACTGAAGCACGGCGGCCAGCAGGCCACCGTAGCCGCCGCCGGCGTCGACCACCGTGCGATGGGCGCTGAAGTCGTAGATGCGGCACAAGTCGCCGGCGACGTCGCGGCTGCTGCCAACCATGGTCCGGTGCATGGCGTCGAGCTGGTCGGGGTGCTCGGCGAGCACGTCGAAGCCTTCTGGCCCCAGCGTGACCGAGTGACCGGCCCGGCCGCTCCGCACGATCTCGGGGATATCGGCGAAGCCCCCCGTGCTCATGTCGCGGTAGAACAGCACCTCCCCGCGCAGCGAACCCTCCGCGTCTGCGCGCAGCAGGGCCCCGGCACCGGTGAGCGCGAACCGGCGGCCGCCGAGATCCCGGCACACGCCGAGCGCGCTGCCCGCGCGCAGCAGGCGAAACAGCTGGAACTCATCCAGCCCCAGCCGCTGCGCGAGGTCGCCGACGGCGGCCGGGCCGCCGGCCAGCGCTTCCGGAAGCTCCAGCTGCGCCAGGGCAGCCAGGACGTGGACTGGCCAGAAGCCGTCGATCAGCTCCTGGACACGGGCGGCTGCGGGATCATCAGATCGCATGCGAACTCCGCGTCAAGTAGGACGAATCACCGTAATACCCAGCGAACCTCACGGGGCGCCTGCTGCATAGGGCTCAAACAGCCCATGGGCACCAGCACAGCGCTTGAGGGGGTCATACGTGTGCAGTCAGTCCACGTCCAGCGCCAGTTGATCGATACGCCGGTTCCTGGCCTCAGCGAACTCGATGCTCAAACGCCGGAACTCGAGGTAGGCGTCCAGGTCCCCGGGGATGGCCGGAGGGTTGAAGTCGTTGAAGGGCATGAAGAACCTGACGGCTTCGTAGTCACTGCTGACGAGGTCCTGCAGCAGGAAGAAATCAACGTAGCCCTGGAAATCTTCGAACAGGGCAAAGAAGCCTGCGTAGCGGCCGAGGGCCGGGGCGAGGGGGCTGTCCTCGTGCCGGTAGTAGCGGCGGATGCACTCCAAGGTCAGGTCCATCCGGTCGGAGATCTTGCGGTTGAACCCCCGCGCTACGTTGATCGTCGGCTTGCCGTCCACCCGGTTGCCAGGGAAGACCATCATGCCGCCCATCGTGTACCCGATCCGGTAGAACTCATCGCTGTCCGCTTGAGGGACCTGCTCCATGAGCCGCGCCGTTGCCGCGTACCTGGTGAAGGTCGCGAGCACGGCATCGCTGGAGAGCTGAAACTCTCCGAGGCCGGAACGGTGGTGCAGGTAGACGCCAGGAGTGGTGTCGCGCAACTCGAAGGGAACGCCGCCCGGGAGGGGCCGACTCCACAGGTGCTTGTGGTACTTCCGGAGCGTGGGACTGTGACTGTCCGGGTCCTTCCCGCCCGCGTCGACCCGGAAATCGAATGACGTATCGATCAGCATTCGTTCTGACCTTCCAATGGCGCGGGCCACGCATACGGGCGCAGCATACTAGTCGACACGGGAGTGAGTCGTGATCGTGCAGGCAACCCGGCTGTACAAGCGGCATGGGGCCGATCCGGCCTGTAAGCCCCCTTGGGACTGAGATCACCGTTCACGGGAACGGGTGAGATGAGCAGGCCGTTTTCCTAGAGGTCGATGACGACCTTGCCCTTCACGTGCCGGCCGGCCTGGAGCTCGACCGCGGTGCGGATTTGCTCGACCGGGAAGCTTGCGGCGATGGGCACCCGGAGTCGGCCGGTCGCGATCAGGCGAGCGAGCTTTTCCAGGGCGCCGGGGGCGGCGTTGGCGCCGTTGGCCGGTGTGATCCCGTCGACCTGGGTGGCGATGGTGGTGATGCGCGTGTCAGGGACGCCGAGTGCCCTTGCGGCGTGCGCTGTCTCCGTTCCATAGAGGTCGATCGCAGCGGTGATACCGCGGGGAGCGAGGGCACGGACCCGGTCCGCCAGGCCGTCGCCGTAGGCGACCGGCTCGGCTCCGAGATCGCGCAGGAAATCAGCCGATGTCGCCGATCCCGTCCCGATCACGCGCGCCCCTGCGATCCGGGCCAGCTGGACGGCGAACACCCCGACTCCGCCCGCCGCGCCGCCGATCAGCACGGTGTCGTCCGGCCCGGGTTCGACCACGGCCAGGGCGGCGGATGCCGTGCGTCCGGCGATCGTGAGGGTGGCGGCGGTGCGGTCGTCGACGCCGTCGGGGGTGTGATGGGCCTCGTTCGCCGCGATGCCCCCGGTCGGGTCGATCACCACGAAGTCGGCGACCGCGCGGGACAGGGCGCCGCCGAACACCCGGTCGCCAGGTGCGAAGCCGGTCACCCCGTCACCGACCTGGTCGACTACTCCCGCGTAGTCGGTCCCGAACCCGGCCGGCAGGCTCAAGCCGAACCGGACGGCGGTGTCCGCATCAGCGGTCATGAACCAGTCCATCGGGTTCAGCCCGGCCGCGGTGACCCGGACACGGACCTGTCCCGGTCCGGCCTGCGGAGCGGGAACCTCACGGATGTCCAGGACTTCGGGGCCGCCGAATGAATCGAGCCGGACCGCCCGGCTCCTGCTCGTCGGCAGTTGATCGCTCCGCTCCTGCATGCTCGCCTGTCTCCTTAGTAATGAAGGAACGCACTGAAACGGACTATGCTCCGTTTACATGGGCGACTGTAACACAAGCGGAGCGTGATCCGTTTTGACTGAGGCGGAGATCCGCGCGCTACGGGCGGACGCAACCCGTAACCGCGATCAGTTGCTCGCGGTGGCGACCCGCGTGTTCGCGTCGGCTGACACCGAGCCGTCGATGCGTGCGATCGCCCGCGAGGCCGGGGTCGGCATCGCCACGCTCTACCGGCACTTCCCCACCAGAGAGTCGCTGGTCGATGCGGTCTACCGGAGCCAGGTCGTGCGGCTGACGACCGGCGCCCGCGAGCTGCTCGACCAACTGCCGCCGGCCGCGGCGATGCGGCGCTGGATGGACCTGTTCGGCGACTGGATCGCGACCAAGAACGGCATGCTCGACACACTGCTGGCGATGATCGAGACAGGCGAGATCGCCCACGGCCAGACCCGAACCGAGCTGCTAGCGGCCATCACCACAATCCTCGACGCCGGCCGCGCGGTGGATGACCTCCGCCGAGACGTCACCGCCGAAGACATCGCCGCGAGTCTTATCGGCATCTTCACGGTGGCCCCCAAGCCCCAGCGAGAAGTTCTTGCCAGTCGCCTGTTGAACCTCCTAATGGATGGACTGCGGCCTCCAGTCCGCCGGTAACGGCAACGCTGCTGCCTACTGGCGCCGTGTTGGTGACTGCGGATCGGACAATGGAAGCAATTCATCGCCGGCGTCAAGGCAGGCGATTTCGACGACCTGGCATCGTTACGGCTGAAGCCGCCCGCTAGCTTCCAATGCCGATTTCCGCAGCGGTACTTCGGCCCTGGGTCAGGCGAATTCGAAGCGGAGTTGGCGGCCATCCAGCCATGGAAGTGGGCGGGTACACGGTGATCCCGAGTTCCAGCTCGATGACTTCCCCGTCGCCCCGGGTGGCAACCCGGCGGCCTGCCCTCGGCTGCGCGGCAACCAGTTTGAGGGCGCGGTTAGCGGCCCTGCCCCGGGCTAGTTGTGGGGATTCTGTGGGGATCTTGAAGATCGCAGCCGGTGCCAGCGTCGTCTTCTCTTCCTCGCTTCCTGCGTTTCCGCAGGCAGGAGGGCTGACGCTGGAAGTGCGGGATGGAGCCGGTGAGCGGATTCGAACCGCTGACCGTCCGCTTACAAGGCGGATGCTCTGCCAACTGAGCTACACCGGCTGGTGACCTCCGCGCCGACTGGACGCGGAATCCCTGCCAGGGTACAGGTTGCGCCGTGTCCCGGCTAACAGGTTGCGGCTGCGACAGACCCGCGGCATCGACGAATGGCATAACCCCGGCCGCGCGTCAGCTGATCTTGGTGGGGTGCAGGAACGCCTCGTGGCGGAGGTGGTCGTCCTGGCCGGTGAAGGCCTTGAAGGGGCCCAGCTTGTAGGCGTCGCCCGTCTTGCGGGGCTGGACCTCGATGTGGAAGTCGCGCCGAGGTGCGCCAGGTGCCGTTCGAACGCGGGGACCTCCAGCGAGACGGGCAGGCGGCGCAGGATCTGGTCCATGGTCAGGAAGCCGCCGTCATCGCGCAGCACCGCGTACACCGGGTCGTGCGCGGTGGGAGACTGCTCGACCAGGCTGCGTGCCGTGCCCTCGTGGTCCAGCGCGCGCCGGATCTGCTCGCCGATCGCGCGGGCGACCGGCGGCGGGAAGGCGTTGCCGATCTGCCGGTAGTTCGAGGTCTTCCGGCCGGTGAACTCCCACTGGTACTCGGGGCCGTCCCAGCCCTGGATCCGGGCGACCATCTCGCAGGTGAGCTTGGGCAGCAGGGTCACCGGGTCATCCGCCGACGGCGCGGCGTCGGCGACTCCCAGCGCGTCCACGCCCAGCTCGCGCCAGGCGCGCTTGGCCCGTGTCGGTCCGAGGTCGGCGCCGCCGTGCTTCTTGGACCCGCCGACGATGGTCGGCGCGATGTCGTTCGCCTTCGCGGCCCACGCCGCGGCGCCCGGCCAGCCGTTCGCGGCCATGAGGTCGAGCAGCGTCTCGCCCACGGTCGGGGTGTCTCCCGGGCGAGGCGAAGGCCAGGTGAAGTAGGCGAAGTCCTCGGGCCGCATCGCCACCAGGACGAACCGGGGCCGCAGCTGCGGCACGCCGTAGTCCGAGGCGTGCAGCAGCCGCCAGTCGGCGGCGTAGCCGAGCGAGGCCAGCCGGTCGAGCACGTGCTGCCGGTAGGCGGCGAACCGGGGCAGCGACAGGCCGCGGACGTTCTCGAGCAGCAGCGCGCGCGGCTGGACGATGCCGCACAGCTCGATCGCCCAGGCGAACAGGTCACGCTCGTCAGTGGCGCCGAGCTGCTTGCCCGCGATCGTGAACGGCGGGCACGGCACCCCGCCCGCGAGCAGGTCCACCCCGGCGTAGTCGGCCGGGTCCCAGACATCGGGACTGGCCACGTCCCCGACCGCGACCTTCCAGTGCGGCCGGTTGTGCCGGAGGGTGGCGGCGGCGTTCGGGTCCAGTTCGACGGAGAGGTCGTGCTCGAATCCCGCGAGCTCAAGCCCGAGCGACTGCCCGCCGGCACCGGCGCAGATCTCCACCACGCGGTACCGCGACAATGCGCCTCCTTGATGCCCAACGGCTGCAAGCGCCTCGCCGCCCTGCGCAGCATCATGCCGCAACTCGCGCCAGCCAGGCGCGCATCTACCGTGTCTGAAGGCGTGTTCGACCAGGAAGACCGCAGCGCCGCGGATACCGGCCCGGTGCGGCTCAGGGTACGAGGCCAACCTCGGCCAGCAGGGCGACCCGGTTCGCCAGGATGAACTCCTTCAGTTCCGCTGGCTTCAGGTCGATGTCAGCCAGGGCGTCCGCGCGCAGGTCCACGTAGTCGACGTCGTAGGCGCCCCGCGAGGGGTCAAGGAACTCCGGGCCGGTCCGCACGGCCAGGTCAAGGCGGACGAGCCGGGTCACGAAGAAGTGCTGTACTTGCACGCCGGCCCGCCGCTGCTCGGACACCAGGAACACCTGCGCGGCCTCGGCTGCCTCGGCGCCGAGCTCCTCGAAGATCTCGCGCCGCATCGCGGCCTCGACGGACGCGTCGGATTCCTCGACGCCGCCGCCCGCCGTCGTCCAGTACGGCGCCAGGCCCGGCTTGGTCCGCTTGATCAGCACCAGCCGCGCGCGGTCGTCGATGATGATCGCCCGCGCCGAGCGCCGCGCGATGCCAGGCCCAGCCTCGGCCACGGCGACCGGTCCGGGCGGGTCGATCGCCGCGCGGCGTTCCGACAGCTCCTCACGAAAGGCACCGAGGTCGGCGCCGGAGTGCGCCTCGGCCAGGGCCGCGGTCTCCGCCAGCAAGGTTTCGGCGGTCCGCAGCGCCGTCGCGGGCCGGGCGGTGGACAGCGAGCCGAGGCGCTCCGCGAGCCGGTCGGGCGCCAGGCGAAGCCCCGTGACCAGGTGGCGCTGCCACTTGAGCTGACCGTGCGGCAGGTAGACGCGGTTGAGCGCGAGTACGGCGCGGACCACCGCGTGCCCCGTCCTGGCCAGCAGGTCGGTGACGGCGAGGTCGTCGCCCCGGCTGACCAGCGCCTCGCGCGCGGCCCAGCCGCGCAGTGCCTCCGGGGTGAGTGCCTGCTCCACCAGGGCCGTGACCAGCTCGTCAGGGAAGGCGCCGGCCCGGGCCCGCCAGGACGCCATCAGGTCCGCGCCGATCAGCGGGCGCGAGCGCTGGATGGCGGCAAGGCGCATGTGCCTGACCGGCTCGGTGCTCGCCGCGAGGACGACGTCGTCCAGGAACCGGTCGACGGAACTCACGAGGAAGTTGCTCACGGTGATGTCGAGCTCGCCGACGCGGTAGTCCTCGCTCCACTCCTCGTCGTCCTCGTCAAAGTCCCACAAGGCCAGCAGCGAGCCGCCCACCGCCTCGACCGGGCGCAGGCGGTCAGCGTCGGTTGGCGGGCGGACCCAGTAGCAGTCGAGCTCCAGGTCAGAGAACCGGTCGGCCAGGCCAGCGCCGACCGAGCCGGCCACCGCCAGCGCGGCGACGTTGGGGTTTCCCGCGTATGTCCCGGCGACCCGCCTGGCCACCGCCATCCGCCACGCGGCGTGGACGTTGCCTTCACCACCCGGTTGCTCCACGGCTGGCAATCGTGCCACCTCGGCCGACGGCCGGCCAAGGGGTTACCGGCCAGACAAGGTTAGGTGCCAGCCAACGGCTATCCGTGCGCGCGTTACACTCGCCGCGTGCGTGATGACGGCGACGTTCGCGGCCTGGTCTCGGATCTCGTGGCGGGCGTGCACCCGTTCGATGAGCGGGAAGCCGCCGACCAGGCCGACATCCTGAAGTGGGTCGCATCGGGCCAGCAGATCTTCCGGACGGTCCCGCCGGACACGCCGCCCAAGCACCTCGTCGTGTACTTCATCCCGGTGGACGCGGCGAACCGGTGCCTGCTGCTTGGCGATCACCGCAAGTCCGGGCTGTGGCTGCCGCCGGGCGGTCATGTCGAGGATGGCGAGGACCCGCGCCAGGCGGTCATCCGCGAGACGCGGGAGGAGCTCGGGATACCCGCCGAGTTCGCCGACGACAAGCCGTTCTTCCTGACGGTCACGCCGACCAACGGGGCGAACAGCCATCTCGACGTGTCCCTGTGGTTCGTCCTCCGCGTCCCGCGCAAGGCGCAGCTCAACCCGGACCCGCGAGAGTTCAAGGACGTCCGCTGGTTCCACCTCGATGAGCAGCGAGACTGGCCGGCCGACGCCTACGACCCGGAGATGCACCGCTTCGCAGAAAAGCTCGCGGAACAGCTCGCGAGAGCTCACCAGGCCGCCCAAAGGCCACGCGGCAGCGAGACCTAGCACGCACGCGGAAGATATTCGGGGCGACCGGTGGTGATCAACGCCCATACGACTGTACGGTGGTGACCGTACAGAACGCTCGCCCGCGACCGCTGCGAGCCTGACCCGGGTCCCCCGCACGGGCCAGGCATCCGCATGGCAGGCGAGAGTTCGCCGGCGACTGGGAGCTGTCGATGTCGAAACCGAACACGCGCCGCGTCATTCTCCGAGCGACGATTGCGCGCGGTGGCGGGATCTGCGTGCTCCTGTCGCCTCCCGGCAGAGCAGGCTCACGCCGCGACTGGTTAGCCAGCCATCGTTGCTCTCCGGGCTCACGTCGGGCGTCTCGGACGGCCTCCAGGCGGTTACCGACCCCGTCACCGGCCTTCTCGGGTCCATCGTCAGCTCCGTAACCGATCCCGTGACCAGCACAGCCGGGGCAGCATCACGCCGCCCAGGCACCAGTGCCCACGAAGCAGGCCACGCCGACCGCGAGCGCAAGCAGCCGCGGAAGCTCCCCCAGCCAGCAAGGCCAAGCGTCGCCCACCGTCACCGCGACGCCGTCCAGCCCGACCGCCACCAGTCCGCGGCCGCACCCAGCGGCGCCGCCACCCCGACCGTGTCCGTCACGCCGACCGCGTCAGGGACCAGGCAGGCTCCGGCGCCGGTCAGGTCGACGGCAGCGCCGACTTCCACCGCGACAGCGCCGACCGCAGCAACCACGTCCCAAGCGCCGGCTCCGGGCACCGGAGGACACGACGGGCAAGGCGGCAAAGCCGGAAAAGGCCGACACCACCAAGCCAGCCCCGGTCACGTCGGCCCGCGGTATCGCCAACCCCGAGAGCGACGCAAACCCACCGCCCTACCGCCGACATCCTGATCCCGCTTGAGCGGAATGCCCCCGTGGCTGGAAGACGTCCTGCTCGCGACCGGCCTGCTGGCAGCGACCGCGTACGCCACCGAACCGGTCGTCGTGCTCGCCCGGCGCAGGCGGCAGCGGGACGGCCAGTAACCCAAAGCGACGCAAGTAAAGAACCGCAGCACGCGGAAGATATTCGGGCGACCCGTGGTTACCCAAGCCCATACACTGAAAGCACCAAGGCGATGACCCGGCTATCACCGGTGAGCCCCCGGAAGAACAGGCGCCAGCGCCCCAGTAGAACCGGGCGGGTCCGGCCCGTCACAGCCGGACAATGAGCGGCCGCCCAGCCCGAGTCCAAAGCTCCAGGAACGCAGGACGCGAGGCAGGACGGCAAGCGAGGTGGTACCGCGGTGTGCCCGCACGGGAGCGGGCGCGTCGCCCTCGCGGCACGTGTCCCACGAAGCCTTAGCAGTAAGGCGCACACGAGGCCCGAGGAGATCATGGCCACCTACCCGCGCGCGGGCGCGTCCGAAGTACCCGCCCAGCCGGACTTTCCCGAGCTTGAGCAGCGGGCGCTCGCCTACTGGAACGCGCACGACACGTTCAAGCAGAGTCGATCAGGAACCGCGACAACGACAGCGAGTTCGTCTTCTACGACGGCCCGCCGTTCGCCAACGGGCTCCCCCACTACGGCCACCTGCTGACCGGCTACGTCAAGGACATCGTGCCGCGCTACAAGACCATGCGCGGCAGCAAGGTGGACCGGCGGTTCGGCTGGGACTGCCACGGCCTGCCCGCCGAGGTCGAGGCCGAACGGCTGCTCGGCATCTCCGGCAAGGCCGACATCCTCAAGATGGGCATCGAGACCTTCAACGAGGCCTGCCGCGACTCCGTGCTCCGCTACACCAGGGAGTGGGAGGAGTACGTCACCAGGCAGGCCCGCTGGGTCGACTTCGAGAACGACTACAAGACGCTCGACCTCCCCTACATGGAGAGCGTCATGTGGGCGTTCAAGCAGCTGCACGACAAGGGCCTGATCTACCAGGGCTTCAAGGTGCTGCCCTACTGCTGGCGGTGCGAGACCCCGCTGTCCAACCACGAGCTGCGGATGGACGACGACGTCTACACCGACCGGACCGACCCGAGCGTCACCGTCCGGTTCAAGCTGGAGACCGGCGAGTGGATCCTCGCCTGGACCACCACGCCGTGGACGCTGCCGTCCAACCTGGCCGTCGCGGTCGGCCCGGACATCACGTACGTGACCGTGGAAGCGGAGGACGGCGAGCGCTACGTCCTCGCCAAGGACCGGCTCAAGGCCTACGAGAAGGAGCTGGCCGGCGCCAGGACAGTCGAGCGAGCGTCAAGGGCAGCGACCTGCTCGGCCGCCGCTACCACGCCGCTCTTCGACTACCTCACCGACACGGAGAAGTACGGCACAGGCAACGCCTGGCAGGTCATCGCCGAGCGACGAGGTGACCACCGAGGACGGCACCGGCGTGGTGCACATGGCGCCCGCCTACGGCGAGGCCGACGCCGCCGCCTGCCAGGCGGCCGGCATCCCGATCGTGCTCACCGTCGACGAGCAGGGCAAGTACCTGCCGCTCGTCACCGACTGGGCGGGCGAGCACGTCTTCGAGGCGAACAAGCCGATCATCACAAGCGCCTCAGGGAAGACGGCGCCCTCGTCAGGCGACAGGACTACACGCACTCCTACCCGCACTGCTGGCGGTGCCGCAACCCGCTCATCTACAAGGCCGTCTCCAGCTGGTTCGTCGAGGTGACGAAGTTCCGCGACCGCATGGTCGAGCTGAACGAGCAGATCACCTGGGTGCCGGAGCACGTGAAGCACGGGCAGTTCGGCAAGTGGCTGTCCAACGCGCGCGACTGGTCGATCAGCCGCAACCGGTTCTGGGGCTCGCCGATCCCGGTCTGGCAGAGCGACGACCCGAACTACCCGCGCACCGACGTGTACGGGAGCCTGGACGAGCTGGAGCGGGACTTCGGGGTACAGGCCCGACGACCTGCACCGCCCGGGCATCGACAACCTGACGCGCCCCAACCCCGACGACCCGACGGGCCAGTCGACGATGCGGCGCGTCCCCGAGGTGCTTGACTGCTGGTTCGAGTCCGGCTCGATGCCGTTCGCCCAGGTGCACTACCCGTTCGAGAACCGCGACTGGTTCGACAGCCACTACCCGGGCGACTTCATCGTCGAGTACATCGGGCAGACCCGGGGCTGGTTCTACACGCTGCACGTCCTGGCGACGGCGCTGTTCGACCGGCCGAGCTTCACGCAGCTGCGTCAGCCACGGCATCGTGCTCGGCAACGACGGCCGCAAGATGTCGAAGTCGCTGCGCAACTACCCGGACGTGAACGAGGTCTTCGACTCCTACGGGTCCGACGCGATGCGCTGGTTCCTGATGGCCAGCCCGATCCTGCGCGGCGGCAACCTGGTCGTCACCGAGCAGGGCATCCGCGAGGGCGTCAGGCAGGCGCTGCTGCCGCTGTGGAACTCGTACTACTTCTTCGCGCTGTACGCGAACGCGGAGAACTACCAGGCCGAGCCCGACGACCGACAGCGCCAACGTGCTCGACCGCTACATCCTCGCCAAGACCAAGGCCGCGGTCGAGGAGATCGGCGAGCAGCTCGACGTCTACGGCGTCGCGGGCGCCTGCCAGACGCTCCGCGACTACCTGGAGCTGCTGACGAACTGGTACATCCGCCGGTCGCGGTCGCGGTTCTGGGAAGGCGACGCCGACGCGCTCGACACGCTGTGGACCGTCCTCGAGACGGTGACCAGGGCCGCCGCGCCGCTGCTGCCGATGACCGCGGAGACGATCTGGCGCGGCCTCACCGGGGGAGCCAGCGTTCACCTCGAAGACTGGCCGGACGTCGCCGGCTGGCCGTCGGACGACGCGCTCGCCGAGACCATGGACCTGACCAGGAACGTGTGCAGCGCCGCCCTGAGCCTGCGCAAGGCCCGCCAGCTGCGGGTCCGCCTGCCGCTCGCGTCGCTGGCGGTCGCGCACGAGGCGGCGCCGGCGCTGCGCGAGTTCGCGGACATCATCAAGGACGAGGTCAACGTCAAGGACCTGGTGCTGAACAGCGACCCGGCGACCCTCGGCGAGTTCCAGCTGACGGTCAACCCGCGGGTCCTCGGCCCGCGCCTCGGCAAGCAGGTGCAGGAGGTCATCAGGGCGGTCAAGGCCGGCCAGTGGACCCAGGCCGGCGACGTCGTCACGGCGGCCGGCGTCGAGCTGCGGCCCGGCGAGTACGAGCTGAAGCTGACCGCCGCCGACCCGGACTCGACGACGGCGCTGCCCGGGAGCAACGGCCTCATCGCGCTGGACACGCGGTGACTCCCGAGCTCGTCGCGGAGGGCACCGCCCGCGACGTCGTCCGCGTCATCCAGCAGGCCCGCAAGGACGCCGGCCTCGACGTCTCCGACCGGATCACCCTGGTGGTCGGCGCGGACGGCGCGGTGGCCGACGCGGTCCGCGCGCACGCGGCGTTCATCGCCGGGGAAACGCTCGCCACGGAGCTGACCGTGGTCCCCGCCGCGGAGGTCACGGCGCGGCGCCGCAGCCGGTGGGCGACGGCGGCGAGGTCCGCGTCACGCGTCGCGAAGTCCGCGGGCTTCGAAAGACAGGAGCTATCCCGAACGGAAGCGGCTTACTCTCGCCGGCCCGCGCTGCTCGACGTGCATCGCGGGCCGGCGGAGTCGGCTGGTACGCTCAGTCCACGGGGAACGGGCGCCGGGACACGACCGCGCGGATCGTGGTCTGCGTGTGCCGTTCCACCAGCGGGTTGGCGGAGCCGCCGTCCGGCTCGCCCCAGGTCAGCTCGACCTCCGAGCCGAACTCCAGGTCGGCCTCGTTGATCATGGCCAGCGAGATCCAGCTCCTGACGTTCGACGAGTAAATGGCGAGCGGCGACACGCCGACGAGCCTGCCGCCGGAATCGACCCGGTCGACGTGGGCGCCGCCGTAGAACGCGGCGGGCATCTCGATGTACTTGAACCGCTTGTCGCCCTGCTCGTACATGCTGGCGAAGACCTTGGCGACGTCGTCGCGGTGCCAGAGCAGCCAGACCTTCTGCCGGTGCGGCCGCGGTGCCAGGCGCCTCAAGCGCCTCACGGCCGATGAACTCGTGGTCGAACCTGAGTACCTTCCCGTAGCCGAGGTCCCACGGGGTGACGTAGAGGTCCTCGGTCCGCTCGGGCCGGTAGCTTCCCGCGAGCGCCAGGTTCGCCTCGAAGCCCCGCTGCGGGAGCCACTCACGGAACGCCTTCATCTTCGCCCCCGTGTAGATCGCGGGGACCGTGTTGGCGACCCAGCCCGACTCGGTCGCCACCGAAGCGTACGCGCGCGCCCCCACCTGGCGCATGCCGCAGGTCGCGCCGGCCTCGAGCAGCGTGTCGCGCACGCTCTCGAACTCCGCGTACGGCCCGAAGAACTCCAGGCCGGGGAACCCGGACATGCGGTGATTGAGCGCGGTCACCTCGTGCTTGCCGACGTTGAACCGGCCCATGTGGAAGAACGGGATCTCGGGCATCGGGCCGTCGTTTACCTTCTCGAAGATCTCCGCGGCGAACGGCCCCTGCAGCTGGAGGCGGAACATCTCGCGCCCCTTCGGGTTGTTCGCGGTCCGCGGGTCGAGCCGCACGGTCACGTCGTAGCCGCCAGTCTCGGCGTGGTACTGCACCCAGTTCAGCGCGGGCGGCCGCCCGACCAGCCGCACGTGGTTGTCCGCCAGGCAGAACAGGATGCAGTCGCCGATCATGTAGCCGTCGTAGCTGACCGCGACGAACTGCTTGGCCTTCATCGGGCCGAAGCCCTTGAAGCCGTTCGCGCCGAGGTCGGCGAGCAGCCGGTAGGCGTCGGGCCCCTGGACGGTCAGGTCGGACATGTGGTGGGACAGGTCCATCAGCGCGGCGGTGGTCCGCCAGCTCTCCTGCTCGTCCCGCCAGTTGGTGAACTCGGACTTGATCGGGAGCGGGAATCCGCCGGATCCGCTGCGCAGCAGCGCCAGCGGCCCGCCCGCGGCGTTGATCGCGTCTTCAAGACTGGGCATGCCCATCATGCTAGGAGCAAGCCAAGTGCTTCACAAGTCATTGACAAGTGCTTGTTTTAGAAAGACTGGTGATACCCTCCTGCCCATGGCCGAGAGAGAGGCCAGGCAGACCCTGGCGAGCGACCCGCCCGCTCCCGCGCACGCCTGGCCCGGTGACAGCGTCGGCTACCTGATCTGGCGTTCCTACCTGGTCTTCAGGCGCGCGTTCGACGACGGTCTCGCCGAGCTTGACGTGACCATGGCCCAGGTCGGGCTGGCCGGCGAGCTCATGGTGCGCGGCCCACGGGCGGTCGCCGACCTGGCCCGGGTCATCGGCATCACGCCGCAGGGCGCGGCGCTCGCCGTCGGCCACCTGCGCAAGATCGGCTGGGTGACCGAGAGCCAGGCCAGGGGGCGCGGCCGGTCCATCCTGCTGGAGATCACCGGCAAGGGCCGCGACGGCTACCTGAAGGCGGCCGGCATCGTCGAGCAGGTCGACAAGTCGCTGACCGGCGGCATGACCGCGGCCGAGCGCAAGGGGACACTCGCCGGCCTCAAGTCCATCGCGGACGTGTTACCGGGTCAGCCCCTCCGGGCGCGCACCCCGGCGATCTCGTACAGGGCGATCGACGCGGCGATGCCCGCGTTGAGCGACTCGTTGCCGGAGACCATCGGGATCGACACCAGCATGTCGCAGGCGTTGGCGACGACACGGGACAGCCCGCGCCCCTCGGAGCCCACGACGAGGACCATCGGCCCGTCCGCGATCGACATGTCGCGCAGGCCGGTCGTTCCCTCGGCGTCCAGCCCGGCGACGAAGAAGCCGGCCTTCTTGTACGCCCTCGATCGCCCGGGTCAGGTTGACCGCCTGCGCCACCGGCAGCCGGGCGAGCGCCCCGGCCGAGGCCTTCCACGCGCCCGCGGTCACGCCCGCGGACCGGCGGGTCGGCACGACCACGCCGGTCGCGCCGAACGCGGCGGCCGACCGGATCACGGCCCCCAGGTTCCGCGGGTCGGTCACGCCGTCAAGGGCCACGATGAGCGGCGGAGTCGGCCCCATTCGTTCGGAAAAATCTTCTGGGTGCGCGTACTCGTAGGGGCGCACCCGGAGCGCGACCCCCTGGTGGATCGCGCCGCCCGTCAGCCGGTCGAGCTCGGACAGCCCGGCCTCGAGGACCGCGATCCCCGCCTCCGCCGCCAGCTGCACGGACTCCGCGACCCGCTCGTCCTCCTGCGCCCGGCCCGCGACGTACAGGGCCATCGCCGGAATCCCCGCGCGCAGTGACTCAACGACGGAGTTACGGCCGGCGACCATCTCCGGTCCCTCGCCGCTGCCCCGTGCTGCCGGGTTCTCATCGCGAGAATTCCGAACGGTTGCGGCTGTCTCCGCTCCGCTCATTGCCCCGCTGGCCCGGGCCCGGCCGCCCGGCGCCCCTGGCCGCCTTGGCCGCCGCCCGCTGCGCGGGATGCCCCGGGCGCATGGTAAGCGGGCGGCGTCGGGCCCTTGCCCTCAAGCTTGTCGCGGCGGTACCCGCCCGTGCCCGGGCGGGGCTTGCCGCGCTTGCTGTAGCCGCCGCCGCCCGGCGCCCTGCCGTCCTGGCCGCCCTTTTTCTGCCCGCTCATCTACATGCTCCGCAACGTTCATCACGTTCATCATCGTCCGGCGCGCTTATCGCGCCAGTTCCCATCGGGTGCCTTCCGGCGTGTCCTCGACCACGACCCCGGAGGCCTCCAGGGTGTCCCTGATGGAGTCCGCCGAAGCATAATCGCCTCGCGCCCGCGCCGCTTCCCGCTGCCTGAGAGCGAGCGCGACCAGCGCGTCCACCACCGCGCGCAGGCGGTCGTCCGCACTCGCCGGCCTGCCAGGCCGGCGTGAGCGGGTCGAGACCGAGGACCGCGAGCATGGCCCGTGCCTGCGCCAGGCAGGTCGCGGCGTTCTCCTGGTCCCCTCGGCTTAGAGCGTAGTTGCCATCGCGCACTGTGGCGTGCACGGCGGCGAGCGCGGAGGGAACGCTGAGGTCGTCGTCGAGCGCGGCGGTGAAGGAGATCGGCAGCCCCGGCGGCGGCGGCGGCGTAGCCCGACGGCGTGCTGCGCGCGGGTGACGAACCGCTCGATCCGCTGGTAGGCGGCCGCGGCGTCCTCGAGCGCTTCGCCTGAGTACTCGATCGTCGAGCGGTAGTGGGCCTGGCCGAGGTAGTAGCGCAGCTCCTGCGGGCGGACCCGCTGCAGCGCGTCCGCGACGGCCAGCGCGTTCCCCGTCGTCTTGCTCATCTTCGCGCCGACGACCGTGACCAGGCCGTGGTGGACCCAGTACCTGGCGAACTCGTCCCCGGCCGCCCGCGACTGGGCGCGCTCGTTCTCGTGGTGCGGGAAGATCAGGTCCTGGCCGCCGCCGTGGATGTCGAACGTGGACCCGAGGTAGCCGGCGGCCATCGCCGAGCACTCGATGTGCCATCCGGGACGGCCGGGACCCCAGGGGGTCCGCCAGGCGGGCTCGCCCGGCTTCGCGCCTTTCCACAGGACGAAGTCCCGCGGGTCCCGCTTGCTGCGCCAGCGGGTTGGCCGGCTCCCTCCGCGTCCTCGGTCAGGGCGGGCAGCTGGCCGGACGACGGCTGCCTGGACAGCGTGCCGTAGTCCGGGTCGCTGGCCACGTCGAAGTACACGTCGCCGCCGGTGGCGTAGGCGTGCCCGCTCGGCCAGCAGCCGCTCGATGAGCGCGATCATGTCGGGGATGTGCCCGGTGGCCACGCGGCTCCACGTCCGGCGGCCGGCAGCCGAGCAGCGCGTACGCGCCGGTGAACTCCCGGTGGTTCCGCTCGGCGAGCGCCCACCACGGGATCTCCTCGGCGGCCGCCGCGCGCAGGATCTTGTCGTCGATGTCGGTGACGTTCCTGCAGTAGGTCACCTGCTGGCCGGACGCTTCAAGCCAGCGCACCAGGATGTCGAAGCACACCGCCGAGCGCAGGTGGCCGAGGTGCGGAGCTCCCTGGACCGTCGCGCCGCACAGGTAGACGGACGCCTTCCCCTGCGTGACTGGCCGGAACTCACGCACTGCCCGGGATGCCGTATCGAACAGGCGGAGCGTCACCTTCGTTAGCGTACGGTATCCGGCCGCCCGGGCGAAGCTCGGCCCTCGCGTTCGACGACACACCCGGCCAACCGCCGCGAAATCGTTCCAATCCAGCACTAACACCGATACCGTGGGCATCGCGTAACTGGGAAATTACTCGCGAAGGCCCCCGGCAGGGTCCCTCCTGGCAAGTGGAACGAAACCCCGATGAACAGTCCTCTACCGGCATCCGGGCCGGCGCAGCGCCGCAACTGGACCCGCCGCCTGGTGAACCTGCTGGTCGCGCTCGTGGTCATCGCCGTCGCCGCGGCGACCTTCGTCTTCTCCTACGACGGAGTGCACGCGATCGCGCTGCTCGGCGGCATGTCCGGGCAGCTCGCGCGGTACTACCCGGGGCTGTTCGACGCCGTGCTGGTGATCGCCTGCGTCGCCGCCGTCATGCTCCGCGACGGGCGCTGGTGGGCGCGCCTGTGGGCCTGGGTGGTCGACCATCGTCATCCTCGCCGCGATCGGGACGACCGACGTGCTGCACGCCATGAACTTCACGCTGCGGCACCGGGTGACCGAGGGCGTCGTCGCCGCCGCGCCGGTGGTGGCGGTGCTGCTCGCGTTCAGCCTGCTGCTCACGCTGCTCCGCCAGTCACGGACGCAGGCCGTCGCGCCGGCCGGGCCGGCGCCGCTCGATCTCCCGGCGCTGCCGGCCGCGGTCTCCGCGCCGCCCATCGCCTTGCCCGCCGCCCCGGTAGCCCCCGTCGCCCCCGCGACGGCTCCGGCTGAGGGCATGCCCGCGGTCGGGACTATCCCGATGCCTGAGGTCGTGCCGGGCCCGGCGTCCTGCCAGTGCCCGACGTGGCGCCGACCCGCGAGGATCCCGTCATCGCCGAGGCGCCGCGTGCACCTGCGGGGAAGCGCCCGGGGCCGGCACCGGAGCTCGCGACACCGGTGCCGGCGCACGCCGCGACCGAGCTGAACGCGGTGCTGGCCGACGCGGCGCCGGACGCCGCGCGTCATCAGAGCCACTGGAGCCGGAGCCGCCGGCGTCAGCGCCGCGGCGCACCCGGGAACCGAGCCGAATGAGGTCATCGCCGCCGCGGCGGCGCCCGCCGGCGTCGCCGGAATCAGCGGCCGCGCAAGCGCCGCCCCCGGAGGCGGCGGCGGTGCGGGGCGAGTTCGCGCCCGCCGACGGTGCAGGTTCCGGCGCTGCCAGCGAGGCCGGAGGCGCCGCCGGCGCGCGGGCCGCAAGGCATCAGGTACGCGGGCAGCGGCGTCCCCGGCATGGCCGGGCAAGCAGGCAGCCGAGGATGACGCGCCGCCGAACGCGGACTACTGGGACGCCGAGGAGGCGGGGCAGTTCGCGGGCCTGGTCTACCCGGCCCGCGAGGACCGCGCGGACCTCGGTGACACGGCGACCCGGTGCACGGCGGACCGCGATGACGCCGGAGACCCTGACGGCTCCGAGGCCAGCCGGCCGATGGCGTCGATGACACGGAAGCCGACGAGGCTGCCCCGCGTAAGGATCCTCCGGAGCTCGACGATGACGCCCCGCCGTTCGCGACGGCCCCGTTCGCGTCGGTTCCCCGGCTGAACCGGGTCCGCTCGACGCCTACCCCGCCGGCGGACGAGGACGAGTAGCCCGGCGCTCGGTTCAGCCCTTGACGACCAGGGCGGTGGCCATCGCCGCGATGCCCTCGCCGCGGCCGGTGAGGCCCAGGCCGTCGGTCGTGGTCGCCGAGAGGGACACGGAGGCGCCGGACAGCGCCTCGCTGAGCACGGCGACCGCCTCGGCCCGCCGCGGCCCGATCTTGGGCCGGTTACCGATCACGTAGACGGCGACGTTCCCGATGACGTACCCGGCCTCGCCAACCAGGCGCGCGGTCTCCCGCAGCAGCGCGACCCCGGGCGCCCCGGCCCACTCAGGCCGCGAGGTCCCGAAGTGCGCCCCGAGATCCCCGAGCCCGGCCGCCGACAGCAGCGCGTCGCAGGCCGCGTGAGCGGCGGCATCCCCGTCAGAATGCCCGGCAAGCCCAGTCTCCCCGGGCCACTCAAGCCCGGCAAGAAACAGCGTCCGCCCCGCCTCAAACGGGTGCACATCCACCCCAAGCCCCACCCGCGGCATCTGTCTCCACGCGCAGCACCCTACAGCCCGCGCCAGCCGCCAATGGAGTCACCATGAGGCACGGGCCCGCGTCAGCCCTTGAAGAGTCATAGCAAGGCGAAACGCGAGCGGCAGCCTGAGGCGCGGCCGAAGGCCTCGCAGCGGTTTTCTTCAGCCTGGAGACGGCGGGCGCCGGGGGATTTCCTCGCGGTCTTCCGAAGGAGTGCCGCGAGAAATCTCCCCGGCGCCCAAGTCACCACCTTGGCTTTTGACTTGAGGTAAAACCCCTAGCTCGTAAGAACCTCGTCGAGAAGAGCCTCGGCCTTGTCCTCGTTGGTCTTCTCCGCGAGCGCCAGCTCGCTGACGAGGATCTGCCTGGCCTTGGCGAGCATCCGCTTCTCGCCGGCGGAGAGCCCGCGCTCCTTGTCCCTGCGCCACAGGTCCCTGACCACCTCGGCGACCTTGTTCACGTCACCGGAGGCAAGCTTCTCCAGGTTGGCCTTGTACCGACGCGACCAGTTCGTGGGCTCCTCGGTGTGCGGTGCGCGTAGCACCTCGAACACTCGTTCAAGCCCTTCAGCGCCTACCACGTCCCGCACACCGACAAGCTCCGCGTTGTCCGCGGGGACACGCACGGTCAGGTCTCCCTTGTCGACCTTCAGGACCAGATAGGTCTTCTCCTCGCCCTTGATCGTGCGAGTCTCAACGGCTTCGATGCGAGCAGCCCCATGATGGGGGTAAACGACGGTATCGCCGACCTTAAAAGACATCTGGCAAGTACCCCTTCCGCTGAAGGCTATCTTACCACGGCCTAGACCACCGATAAAATGCCCTTGCCGGCAAATATGCAGGTCAATACGCTAATTTCGAGCACACGGCAGTGTGCTCGACAGACATCTGCGGCAGCCGGCACAGTCCTCGCCACGGGATACCTAGGTCACGGTCTGGTACGTCGCCGCTGACGATAGATACCTAGTCTACCTGAGGGATCCACCTCGCCTTCGTAAATCACCCCGCGCGAGTCGGCACGCGCGCCCGCGCTGGCCCATACTTGAGTGAAAGGGTCAGTGGCCGCGGCCACCGCCAGAAGAGGTGCCAGTGAGCTTCGCCAGCGAGCCAGGGCGGGATGACGGCAACCTGCCCCCGGTAAACGTCGTGATCCCTGACGACGCCAGGGAGCTCGACCGCGACGTGCTCGCCTACCGTCGCGAGCTGCGCGCCAAGCGACGGCGGCAGCGGCTCATGCGGCTTCTCCGGCCGTTCCGGACGTCCCGAGTTCGGCGGTCACGCGGCGATACTCCCGCTGATCGCGGCCTGCCTCGCGATCTCCCTAGTCGGCGGGGCGCTGCTGTCGGTCGTGACGATGAGCCCGGCGGCGGCGCCTACGCTGAGCGCCCCGCGCGCATCCGGTCAGCCCGCCGCCGTGCCGCCCGGCGACCTGACCGAGCTGCCGGCGGGCACCGTCCAGCTCAACGGGCGCACGGTGCCGGTACGGTCGCTGGTGACCTCGACGATCGCGCTCGTCCCGGCCAACTGCGGCTGCGGCGCCGCGCTTGGCCGCCTCGCGGGGCAGGCGGTCGGGGCGCACGTGAGCCTGTACTTCGCCGGCGCCGGCCAGGTGATCGCGCAGCTGCCTGCCCTCGTCGCCCGCTACGGCGACGGCGCGGCGGTCGCGACGGCGGACAACGACAGCGTGCTCAGCGTCGCGTACCGCCCGGCCGGGCTGACCGTGCTGCTGGTCTTCAGGGACGCCACCGCCGAGGTCCTGCGGGACCTGCCGGCGAACTTCCAGCTGGCGCCGACCCTCCGTGAGCTGAGCTGGCCGGCGCCAGCCTCAGCGCCAGCCAGCCGGCCGCGTCCTAAGCCGGCCGGGCGAAATCGCCTCCCCGGCGTATCGGTCGTTCCGGGGACCGATACGCATTTCTACGGCCTGTAGTGGACCGTCAGGCCACCTGGCCGTAACGGGAGTGAGTTCCACCTCCCGTATCCCTGAACGAGGAGGCATTCGCCGTGATCCGCGCACGCTCCGGGAAGACCGCTGCTGGCCGCCTGCTGCTCGGTGCTGGCGTCCTGGCCTTGCTGATCCCGGCCATCGCCGGGTGCGAAGCCGGGGCGGATGCCCCGACGCTTGAGTTCCACGCCGCGGCCTCCGGGGCGCAGACCGTCTTCAACGGGATCAAGATCACCAACGCCTTCGTGCTCGGCGCGCCGGTCGGCTCGACGGTGCCGAGCGGATCGTCGGCCAGCCTGTTCGTCTCGCTCTACAACGGCGGCGACAGCTCCGACACCCTGCTGAGCGCCACGGCACCGGGGTCGGCCGCGAGCATTTCCCTGTCCGGCGGGACGGTGCCCCTCCCGGCGAACTCCGCCCCCGTCAACCTGACCGGCCCGGAGCCGAAGGTCGTGCTTGAGAACCTGGCCAAGCCGCTCCCGGCGGGAGCACCATCCCGGTGCACCTTCGACTTCCAGCACGCCGGCGCGGTGACCCTCCAGGTGCCGGTTGAGGCGCAGTCCTTCCAGTGGGCGACCTTCTCCGCGCCCGCGTCGGTCCCGGCCGGGGCAGCGGTGTCGACGTCGACCGCGACGCCGGTCACGAGCCCGTCGCGGCAGCCGCGAGCGCGACGCCGACCGCGACCCCGTGACGCGGTTACCGCCGGGCAACGGCACTGCTTTGCAGCGCGATAAGGCAAAGGCAGGGGCCCGCTACGCCAGCTGACTGGCGTAGCGGGCCCCTGCGTCGCTGCTGGGTCTCCTCGGGGCTTCCTCAGCCCGCCGACTCGAACTTGTACCCGAGCCCGCGGACGGTCACGATGTGCCGCGGCTTGGCGGGGTCGATCTCGATCTTGGCGCGCAGCCGCTTGATGTGCACGTCCAGGGTCTTGGTGTCGCCCACGTAGTCGGCGCCCCACACCCGGTCGATGAGCTGCATCCGGGTGAGGACCCGGTCGGCGTTGCGCAGCAGCACCTGCAGCAGCTCGAACTCCTTCAGCGGCAGCTGGACCTGCTCGCCGCGGACGCTGACCACGTGCCGCTCCACGTCCATGCGCACCGGCCCGGCTTCGAGCGTCGCGTCGGCCACTTCCTCGACGTCGCCGCGCCGCCGGAGCACGGCCCGCATCCGGGCCACCAGTTCCCGCGACGAGAACGGCTTGGTCACGTAGTCGTCGGCGCCGAGCTCAAGGCCGACCACCTTGTCGATCTCGCTGTCCTTGGCGGTCAGCATGATGACGGGCACGCTTGACCGCTCGCGCAGCGAGCGGCACACCTCGCTGCCCGGCAGCCCGGGCAGCATCAGGTCGAGCAGCACCAGGTCGGCGCCGGTGCGGTCGAAGGTGTCGAGCGCGTCCGGGCCCGTCGCGCAGACCGCCACCTCGAACCCCTCCTTGCGGAGCATGTAGGAGATCGCGTCGCTGAACGACTCCTCGTCCTCGACCACGAGCACGCGTGTCACTGAAGTCCCCCTCCTGACGGGGTCGAGCGGGAGGGGCGGGATCGGGTGGGGAAACTAGGCGCGCGTCCGATCGGCGCTTGTGCCGTCATTGTCGCTCCGCAGTGGTAGCCACAGGGTGAAGGTGGAGCCCGCGCCCTCCACGCTCCGCACCGTGACCCGGCCGCCATGCGCGGCCGTCACGTGCTTCACGATGGCGAGCCCGAGTCCGGTGCCGCCGGTGGCCCGCGAGCGGGCCGGGTCGACGCGGTAGAAGCGCTCGAAGATCCGCTCAAGGTCACGCTCGGGGATGCCGATGCCCTGGTCGGTCACGCTGATCTCGACGCCGCCGTCCCCCGGCTTCTTTACGCACACCACGACCCTGGTGCGTTCCGGGCTGTAGACGACAGCGTTCTCAAGCAGGTTCCGCACCGCGGTCACCAGCAGGTCTTCCTCGCCGAGCACGCTGAGCCCGCGGACGCCGATCGACGCGAGCGTGATGCCGCGCGCGTTCGCCTTCATCCGGCACCGGTCGAGCGCCTCGGCGACCACCGCGTCGATGGCCACCGGCGCCGGATCGGGGACCGGCTCGGCGGCCTGGATCCGGGAGAGGGTGATCAGGTCCTGGACGAGGAACGTCAGCCGGGCCGCCTCCTGCCGCATCCGGCCGGCGAACCTGCGCACCGCCTCCGCGTCGTCGGCCGCGTCCTCGATCGTCTCCGCCAGCAGGGCGAGCGCGCCGACCGGGGTCTTGAGCTCGTGGCTCACGTTGGCCACGAAGTCCCTGCGGACCTCTTCCACCCGGTGCCGGTCGGTCTGGTCTTCGGCGAGCACGAGCACGAGCCCGCCGCCGCCGACGGTGCCGGAGAGCGGCGCGACCCGGACCGCGAAGGTGGTGGTCCGGCCGCCGAAGCGCGGCACCGGCACCTCGAACTCGGCCTCGCGGATCTCCCCGTCCCTGCGAACCTGCCGGGCCAGGGCGGCGAGCTCGCTCACCATGAGCCGGTCGCCCTTGACGATCCCGAAGGCGCGGGCGGCGGCGCTGGCGCGCAGCACGCGGTCCTCGCTGTCCACGACGACGGCGGAAGACGAAAGTACGGAAAGGACCGACGCGATCCCGGGCGGCAGCTTCGCGGGCTGCTGCGCGGACCGGAGCCGCGCGCTCCTCGGCTGCCTGACCCCGTTCCCCGCGCGTGTCCTTATCGCCATGCCGCGTCCAGGACCAGGGAAGATGTGCGCCGCCGCAACGGCGCACACGGGCGTGACCAGTCCATACTCACATATCTGATGGTATGCGGACCTTCCGGGGCGTCCACAATCGGGAGGTTGCGGGAAATTTCACTCTTTTCCGGATGTTCACCTTTCCGCTTATCAGCGGACATCTGCGTCAATGCGATTCATTCACCACGCCGCTCGCTTCAGCGGCCCTGGTTCTTAACGGCCTCGGCTGCGGCGATGGCCGCCTCCGGGTCCAGGTAGCGCCCGCCGGGCACCGTCGGGCGTGAACGTGTGGTCAAGCTCGTACAGCAGCGGTATGCCCGTCGGGATGTTGAGCTCGGCGATCGCCGCGTCGCTGATCCCGTCCAGGTGCTTGACCAGCGCGCGCAGCGAGTTGCCGTGCGCCACCACGAACACCGTCCGGCCGGCCGCGAGATCCGGGACGATCGCGTCGTACCAGTAGGGAAGCATCCGCGCCACGACGTCGCGCAGGCACTCGGTGCGCGGCATGAGCTCGGGCGGCAGCGTGGCGTACCGCGGGTCGCCGACCTGGGAGAGCGGGTCGTCGTCGGCGAGCGGCGGCGGCGGCACGTCGTAGGAACGGCGCCAGGTCATGAACTGCTCGTCGCCGAACTCCTCGCGCGTCTGGGCCTTGTCCTTCCCCTGCAGCGCGCCGTAGTGCCGCTCGTTCAGCCGCCACGAGCGGCTGACCGGCAGCCAGCCGAGGCCGGCCGCCTCAAGCGCGCCGTTGGCGGTCGAGATGGCGCGGGTGAGAACCGACGTGTGCACGACCTCGGGGCGAAGCCCGGCGTCGACGAGCATCCGCCCGGCGGCCGCCGCCTCCTGGCGTCCCTTCTCGGCCAGGCCGACGTCCACCCAGCCGGTGAACAGGCCCTTGGAGTTCCATTCGCTTTCACCATGACGCAGCAGCACAAGGGTTCCCATGCGGGTCAGCCTAGCTGGCAGCCCCGTCGCCGCACATAGCGGCACTGGCCACGTAGCCGCAGAAGGCCGCACGGGAACACGAACAACGCCGGCGCGGTTGGTTACAGCTGTGTCCAGCCTGCCGAATGGCCTTCCGCGACGGATCGCCACGCTCAGCGTCCACACGTCCCCGCTCGACCAGCCGGGCACTGGCGACGCCGGCGGTCTGAACGTTTACGTCGTCCAGGTCGCCAAGCGGCTCGCGGCCCGCGGCACCGAGGTGGAGATCTTCACCCGCGCGGTCTGCCGGGACACGCCGCCGCTGGCCGAGCTCGCCCCCGGCGTGCTCGTCCGCAGCGTCGTCGGCCGGCCCGTTCGAGGAGCTCGACAAGCACGACCTGCCCGCGCAGGTATGCCAGTTCACGCTCGAGGTGCTGCGCGCCGAGGCCGCGTCCGAGCCTGGCCGGTATGACCTGGTGCACGCGCACTACTGGCTGTCCGGCAAGGTCGGCGCGGCCGCCAAGGAGCGCTGGGGCGTCCCGCTCGTGCAGTCGATGCACACCCTGGGCAAGGTGAAGAACGCGGCCCTCGCGACGGGCGACGCCGCCGAGCCAGACGAGCGGATCCGCGGCGAGCTCGAGGTGGTGGCCGCGGCGGACCGGCTGATCGCCAACACGGCCGAGGAGGCACGCCAGCTGACCGACCTGTACGGCGCGGACCCGGCCAAGGTGCAGACCGTCAACCCGGGCGCGGACCTGAGCGTCTTCCAGCCCGGCGGCCCGCGGGGCAGGGCGGAGGCGCGTCGCCAGCTCGGGATCGCGCCGGACGCGGTAGTGCTGCTCTTCGTGGGCCGGGTGCAGCCGCTCAAGGGACCTGACGTCGTGCTCAAGGCCGCGGCCAGGCTGCTTGAGATCGACCCCGACCTGCGGGGCACCCTGCAGGTCGTCATCGTCGGCGGCCCGAGCGGCCGGCAGGAGCGCGCCGACCCGGACCGGATGCGCGAACTGGCCGCCCAGCTCGGGATCAGCGACATCGTCCGGTTCGAGCCCCCGTGCCCGCAGGCCGAGCTCGCGCGGTGGTACCGGGCGGCGACGGTGATGCTCACCCCGTCGCACTCCGAGTCGTTCGGCCTGGTGGCCCTGGAGGCGCAGGCCTGCGGCACTCCCGTGGTCGCGGCGAGCGTCGGGGGGCTGCGCACGGTCGTCAAGGACGGCGACTCGGGCGTCCTGGTGGACGGCCACGACCCCGCTGACTGGGCCCGGGTCATCAAGTGCCTGGTCCGGGCGCCCAGGCGGCTGCAGGCGCTTTCCGCGGGCGCGCGCCGGCACGCGTCCGCTTTCGGCTGGTCCGCGACAGTGGACCGGCTGGCCAGGGTGTATACCGGTGCCATGGACGAGGTAGCAGCGCGGGTCGGGGCGTAACGGTCATGGCCGCCGACGACGCTCCCGCCTGCGACGCGATCAAGGCTGCCCTGGACGGCCTTGGCCTCACGCTATGAGCACCCGGAGCCCGGCGCTTACCTGGTGCGCCTTGAGGGTGAGCACAAGCTCGCCACGCTGACCTGGCTGATCGCCGGGGAGCATAGCCTCCAGGTAGAGGCCTTCTTCTGCCGCCAGCCGGACGAGAACCACGCGGCCTTCTACCGGTTCCTGCTCGAGCGCAACGCCCGGATGTACGGGGTGCACTTCGCTCTCGACCGGACCGGCGACGTCTACCTGACCGGCCGCCTGCCGCTGTCCGCGACCTCAGAGGCCGAGATCGACACGCTGCTCGGCTGCGTTCTCGCTTACTCTGACGAGACGTTCAACGAGGCGCTCAGGATCGGTTTCGCCTCTGCCATCCTGCGGGAATGGGCATGGCGCGAGAAGCGAGGGGAGAGCCTGGCCAATCTGCGCCCGTTCGCAGATCTCGTTAACGCCACAGAAGACCGCGACAAGCAGAAGAAGAGCCCGGCGTGACCACCCTGGACGAGGCCAGCCTCCACGTGCACCTGCATACCATCGGGGTGCACACGATGCTCTGCGTCCTCTTCGCGCTGCTCACCGCGGGCAGCAACGCCTGCGCCGCGGTCCTGCAGCGCAAGGCGGCGGCCCAGGTGCCGCCCGAGCGAGTCCATGCACATCTCGCTGATCGCCGACCTCGTCAAGCGCCGGGTGTGGCTGGCCGGCATCGGCATGGTCATCGTGGCGGCGGTGGCCCAGGCCGCCGCGCTCGCGACCGGCCCGATCGCGCTCGTGCAGCCGATCTTCATCATCGAGCTGCCGGTCACGCTGGTGCTCGCCGCGCTCGCCTATCACAACCGCGCCGCGCTCAGGCGACTGCCGTGGGCCGCCATCGCGCTCACCACGGCCGCCCTCGGCGCCGGGCTCGCGGTCGCCCAGCCAAGCGGTGCCATCGACTCCGCCCAGGACACCAGCTGGGTCCTCGTGCTGATCGCCACCGCGCGCCTTCGAGACGGTGCTGATCATCGCCGGCCCGGCACCAGGGGCGAGCCGCGGGCGGCGCTGCTCGGGCTGGCCGCCGCCTGCGGCTACGCGCTGACCGCGGCGCTGATGAAGAACGCGATGGCCGACCTCGACGAGGGGGCGGTCAGTTCTTCACCAGCTGGCACATCTACGCGCATCGCCGTCGCGGGCGTGGGATCGCTGTTCCTGCTGCAGAACGCGCTCCAGGCGGGCAGCCTGGTGGCGTCGCAGCCGATGCTCACCGTCGGCGACGCGCTGATCAGCATCAGCTACGGCGTGACCCTCTACAGCGAGCAGCTGCGCGTCGGCTGGTGGCTGGTGCCGGAGATCATCGCGCTCGCGGCGATCATCGTGGGCTGCGTGCAGATCGCAAAGTCCCCACTAGCCGCAGAGACCTCAGGTCTGGTCACGGAAACCGCGTCAACGGTACTCTTATCCTTGTGAACAGGCTGGGCGACCTCGAGCGTGCCATTATGGAAGTCCTCTGGCAGACTGATTCGGCGCTGACCGTCAGACAGGTCAGCAACGGGCTCCCCCAGAGCCTGGCTCACACCACAGTGATGACTGTGCTTGACCGGCTGGCGAAAAAGGGGTTCGCGCGCAGGGAACGGGACGGCCGCGCCTGGCGGTACCGCCCGGCCGCGACCCGCGAGGCCTACGTGGCCGAGCTGATGCTGACCGCGCTGGCGCAGACCGGCGACCGGGACGCGGCTCTCGCCAGGTTCGCGCAGAGCGTGTCCGGTGCCGAGGCGGAAGTGCTCCGCGAGGCCCTGTCGGGCCTCGAGCGGGAGCACCAGGAGGACGGGACAGAAGGAGACAGCGGGGTCGGATTATGGGGGCACTGGCCGACGCGGTACTTCTCGCCGCGGTCGCCGTGGGAAGCGTGCGATGCGCGCATGCGATGCTGCGCGTCACTTGGCCGCGCAGGTCCCCGGCGGCCGCGATTTTGCTGTGGCAGGCTCTTGGCCTGGCCGGCGGCCTCGCCGCCGTCGGCGCGCTGCTCGCGGTCGGCGTCAGCGGTCCCGGGACGCGGGCGGGAGTCCTCGGCGGGCTGACCGTCGTGGCGGGCGGCTGGCGTCAGGCGAGCTGATCGCCCCGCACCAGCCGGTGGTGCTCACCGCGGCCAGGCTGGCCGCGCTCACCGCCGGGCTCGCCCTGTTCACCGTGCTCTGCTGGATGCTCGTGATGGCGTTCGCCGACGCCGTCGGCGCACGGCGCCGGCAGCGGGAGCTCCTCGCCCTGCTCGCGCACGGCGACCCCAAGGTCCCGGGCGCGCTCGTGATCGACTATCCGGCGGCAGCCGCCTACTGCCTGCCCGGCATCCGCTCCCAGATCGTCGTGAGCGTCGGCACGCTCGACCTGCTCGCCCCGGCGGAGCTCACCGCCGTCCTCGCCCACGAGCGCGCCCACCTGCGCGCCCGGCACGACCTGGTGCTGATCCCGTTCACCTCGCTGCGCCGCGTGTTCCCCAGGTCCCGGGGTGATCGCCCAGGCCTACCGCACGGTCGCGCTGCTCGTCGAGATGATGGCCGACGACCGCGCGCTGCGGGTCCGCGGCCTGCTGGCGAGGGAACTGGCCACTGGCGCTGCTGCGCTTCGGCACGGCGGGCAGCGACTGCGCCCCCGCCGGCGCGCTGGCCGCCGCCGAGGGCGAGCTCACCGCGCGGGTCAACCGCATCCTGGTCCCGCAGCCGCCGCTGCCGCGTGCCGTCCAGGCCGGTGTCGTCCTGGCGGCGCCGCGCTGGTAGCGGTCCCCTTGCTGCTGCTGGTGATCCCGTAGCCGCGGTACTACCAGGGACCGTACGGGCCCGGGAGGAGCGGCTGCCGCGCTTGCTGAACTCCCGGACCTTGGGCCGCACGTCGGCCAGGTAGATCGCCGCGGCGACGAACGCGAGGACCGACAGGAAGCCGATGGCCCCGCCGTAGGCGGCCGAGTACAGCCCGAGCACGAAGGCGACGCCCAGGATGATCAGCCAGATCGGCTTGGTCAGCCGTCCCGCCGCGTTGCGCTCATGGTCGCCGCCGCCGCGAACGCCGCCTTGGGCCTCATGATGGCGTCGACGAACGCCCACGCCTCAACGACGAACGCCGCGACCGCGAGCGCCACGAAGAAGTAATTGAGCGGGGTGTACGCCCCGTTGCCTAGTACTGTGACCACGAATCTAAGCTACCTCGCCCCGGCAACTACGCGGGCTCGGCAGGGTCGGACGGCTCGCCCGCCTCGGCCGCGGGCGGCGTCTGAGGCCGGCGGGCGTCGTCCGCTGCCCGGGCGTCATCCGCCGCCGCGGGTGTCCTCCGGCGCGGGACGGTCGCGAACCACCGCGACGACCTCGGCCGTCGGCGGCTTCTGGCTTTCCCTGCGGAACGACTCGTAGATCTCGATCAGGACCTGCTTCTGCCGCTCGGTGAGCTGCGGGTCGGTCAGCAGGGCCGCCCGGACGCCGGAATCGCCCGGGCGGTCCTCGAGGATGCCGGCCTGCACGTAGAGCGCCTCGGCGGAGATGCGCAGCCCCTTGGCGATCTGCTGCAGGATCTCCGCGCTTGGCTTGCGGAGCCCGCGCTCGATCTGGCTCAGGTAGGGGTTCGAGACCCCGGCCTGGTCGGCCAGCTGCCGCAGCGAGATCTTCGCCTGCTCCCGCTGCTGCCTGATGTAGTCCCCGATGCTGTTCATGTTCGCCACAGCTCCATGCTAACTCGCCTGCTTGCAGTTGCAAATTTTCAGCAAGCACCGGCC